>NZ_JAFFZN010000019.1 GCF_017676385.1 Streptomyces spirodelae | reverse complement strand
CCCCTTTTGCTTCTTCCCAAGCCTACCACCGTGATTTCGATGCTCGGAAACCGCTCCGCGCCGAAGCGCGATGATCGGCGGACCGAAATCAGTTGGTAGTGAGAGGTGCTGCCGACACTCTCTGTGCCCGGCAGGCATACGACAGTACAGCGGGCCTCACGGCAGAGGCAAATCGGTTCTGTGGCTCCGACGCCACCGGCACGCCCCACCGCCGTCCGGACACTGCCGCAACAGCGCGCCGACGAGGCACGACGGTGGGTAGTGGCCCGGCCGCGCCTCTTGCGGAAGGGGAAGTTCCTATGACTTACGCTTCTGCACGGTGCGCCGTCCTGAACAGGTAGCGACGGCGGCTGATCGAGACTCCGCCTTTGGGAGGTCCCCATGACCACCGTGTCGTCCCCGCTGACCGGACGCGCCATCGGCTTGGCCGCTGTGCCTGATCCGGTGTTCTCCGGGGCGATGGTGGGCCCCGGTACCGCCGTCGACCCCGTGCGGGAGCGCACGGAGGCCGTGGCGCCTGTCGACGGAATCGTCGTCTCACTGCACCCGCACGCGTTCGTGGTGGTGGACTCCGAGGGGCACGGTGTGCTCACGCACCTGGGCATCGACACCGTTCAGTTGAACGGGGAGGGTTTCGAGCTCCTGGCCGCGAAGGGAGACACCGTCACCCGAGGACAGCCGGTGGTGCGCTGGGACCCGGCGGCCGTGGAGGAGAAGGGGAAGTCCCCCATCTCCCCGGTCATCGCGCTGGAGGCCACTGCCGAAGCGCTCGGTGATGTGCTGGAGGACGGGGACGTCGAGCGCGGACAGGCGCTCTTCGGCTGGAGCTGACGTACGGGCCCGGCCCGCTCCCTTTTGTCATCCCCCACGCGCCATCGGGAGCCCCCGCTGCGCGTGCCCGGGCCGGGCGGAAACGACTGCGGTGGTCACTGGCCGCCGCCGAGCGGAGACGGGTGAGATGGACACAACGCTTCGAGGCGTGGGCGTGAGCCACGGGGTGGCGATCGGCGAGGCGCGGCACATGGGCACGGCCGTGCTCGAGCCCCCGGCAAAGCAGATCGCCGCCGATGAGGCGCCCCGCGAGCAGCAGCGTGCGCGGCAGGCGGTGGAGGCCGTCGCCGCGGACCTGGTCGCCCGCGGAAATCTCGCCGGCGGTGAGGCGCAGGCCGTGCTGGAGGCACAGGCCATGATGGCGCAGGATCCCGAACTGATGGCCGATGTGGAGCGTCGGATCGCCGTGGGCAGCACGGCCGAGCGTGCGGTCTACGACGCTTTCGCCGCGTATCGCGCGCTGCTGGCCCAGGCCGGTGACTACCTGGCCGGGCGAGTGGCGGACCTGGACGACGTGCGCAACCGTATCGTCGCCCGGCTGCTGGGCGTCCCGATGCCGGGGGTGCCGGACAGCGACCGCCCGTATGTACTGATCGCGCGCGATCTGGCGCCGGCCGACACGGCGCTGCTGGACCCCTCTCTGGTGCTGGGCTTTGTGACCGAGGAGGGCGGGCCCACCAGTCACAGCGCGATTCTCGCGCGGGCGCTGGGCGTGCCCGCCGTGGTGGCGCTGCCCGGCGCGGGCGAGCTCGCGGAGGGCACGGTCATCGCGGTGGACGGCAGCACCGGTGAGGTCATGGTGAACCCGACCGACGCCGAGCGTGATGAGCTGGCGCGGGCGGCCGACGAGCGCAAGGCCGCCGTGGAGGCGGCCAAGGGTCCGGGCGCGACCTCGGACGGTCACAAGGTGCCGCTGCTGGCGAACGTGGGTGGTCCGGCCGATGTGCCGGCTGCCGTGGAGGCCGGTGCCGAGGGCGTGGGGCTGTTCCGTACGGAGTTCCTGTTCCTGGACGACAGTGAGCGGGCGCCGTCGGAGGAGAAGCAGGTCGAGGCGTACCGGCAGGTGCTGGAGGCGTTCCCGGAGGGGCGTGTCGTGGTGCGCGTGCTGGACGCGGGCGCCGACAAACCGCTGAGTTTCCTGACGCCGGCCGACGAGCCGAACCCCGCCCTCGGGGTGCGCGGGCTGCGGACGCTGCTGGACCATCCGGAGGTGCTGCAGGGGCAGCTTCGGGCGCTGGCGAAGGCGGCCGAGGGGCTGCCGGTCTATCTCGAGGTCATGGCGCCGATGGTGGCGGACAGGACCGATGCGCGGGCGTTCGCCGACGCTTGCCGGGAGGCGGGGCTGAGCGCGAAGTTCGGCGCGATGGTGGAGGTGCCGTCGGCTGCGCTGCGGGCGCGTTCGGTCCTGCAGGAGGTGGAGTTCCTGTCGCTGGGGACCAACGACCTGGCGCAGTACACCTTCGCGGCCGACCGGCAGGTCGGTGCCGTCTCGCGGCTGCAGGACCCGTGGCAGCCGGCGCTGCTGGACCTGGTGGCTCTCTCGGCGGAGGCCGCCAAGGCGGAGGGCAAGAGCTGCGGCGTGTGCGGTGAGGCCGCTTCCGATCCGCTGCTGGCGTGTGTGCTGGCGGGCCTCGGGGTGACCAGCCTGTCGATGGGGGCTTCGGCGATTCCGTTCGTACGGGCCCAGCTGGCCAAGCACACCATGGCGCAGTGCGAGCGGGCGGCGGCTGCCGCGCGTGCCGCGGACAGCGGTCCGGACGCGCGTGCTGCCGCGCAGGCGGTGCTGTCCGGGGAGTGATCCGGTCGTACGACTGACGCGGTGAGGGCCGCTCCGCTGTTGCGGGGCGGCCCTCAGTGCTCGGCCGATTGCCGGTCAGCCGTACTCGATTGCCGGTCAGCCGCGCTCGCGGGCGAGTTGTTCGTAGAAGCGGAGCAGTTCCGCGTTGTCCACGGAGCCGGGGTTGACGGCCTTCTCCATGGCGGCGCCCTGGAGGAGCCGTTTGACGGGCACTTCCAGGCGCTTGCCGGTGAGGGTGTGCGGGACTGCGGGGATCTCGATGATCTCGTCGGGCACGTGGCGGGGCGACAGGCTCTGCCGGATGGTCTGCTTGACGCGGTCGCGGAGTGCGTCGTCCAGAACGGCGCCTTCGGCGAGGTGGACGAAGAGCGGCATCCAGTAGCCGCCGTCGGACTGTTCGACACCGATGACGAGGGATTCGCGGATCTCGGGGAGGCGTTCGACGGCCTCGTAGATGTCCGCGGATCCCATCCGGACGCCCTGCCGGTTGAGGGTGGAGTCGGAGCGACCGTGGATGATGACGGTGTTGCGGCTGGTGAGGGTGATCCAGTCGCCGTGCCGCCAGACGCCGGGATACGTGTCGAAGTAGCTGTCGTGGTAGCGGGTGCCGTCGGGGTCGTTCCAGAAGCGGACCGGCATGGAGGGCATCGGCTGGGTGACGACCAGCTCGCCGACCTCGTCCACCAGTGGCTTGCCGTGCGGGTCCCAGGAGGCCAGGTCGGTGGCGAGGGAGGGTGCCTGGAGTTCCCCGGTGTGGACGGGGAGCGTGGGGACGGCCCCGGCGAAGCAGCTGCACACGTCGGTGCCGCCGCTGACGGAGGCGATCCACATGTCGGGCGAGACCTCGTCGTGGATCCAGCGGAACCCGTCGGGTGGCAGCGGGGAGCCGGTGGTGGCCACGCACTTGACGCGGGAGAGGTCGAAGTCGCGCGCGGGGTGCACGTCGGCCTTGCGGCAAGCCATGATGTAGGCGGCGGAGGTGCCGTAGATGGTGGTGCCGGTGCGTTCGGCGACGCGCCACTGCGCTGCTGTGTCTGGGTAGCCGGGGCTGCCGTCGTAGGTGACGACCGTGGCGCCGGTCAGCAGCCCGGAGATCAGCAGGTTCCACATCATCCAGCCGGTTGAGGTGAACCAGAAGAACCGGTCGCCGGGCCCCATGTCGTTGTGCAGGGTGAGCTGCTTGAGGTGTTCGACCAGGATGCCGCCCTGGGACTGGACGATCGCCTTGGGCAGTCCTGTGGTGCCGGAGGAGTAGAGGACCCACAGCGGGTGGTCGAAGGACACCTGCTCGTAGTGGGGTTCTGCGTCCTGTGCGGTCAGGGCGGCCCACTCCAGTGCGCCCTCGGGCGCCGGGGTGCCCAGCAGCGGTACGTGGACGACGGCGCGGAGGGTGGGCAGCGCGGAGCGGAGTTCGGCCACGGTCTCGCGGCGGTCGTGTTCCTTGCCGCCGTAGCGGTAGCCGTCGACGGTGAACAGTACGACCGGTTCGACCTGCTGGAAGCGGTCCAGGACGCTGCGGGCGCCGAAGTCGGGGGCGCAGGAGGTCCATACGCCGCCGACCGCTGCGGTGGCCAGCAGCGCGACGGCCGCCTGGGGGATGTTGGGCAGGTAGCCGCTGATCCGGTCGCCGGGGCGGACGCCGAGGCGGCGCAGCTCCTGGGCGAGGGAGGCGACCTGGGCGCGCAGTTCGGTCCAGCTGACCGGGGTGGGCTCGTGGGTCTCGTCGACGTGCAGGAGCGCCGGTTCGGTGGCACGTGCAGGGTCTTCGGCCGGGCGCAGTGCGTGTTCGGCGTAGTTGAGGGTCGCACCGGGGAACCACTGGGCGCCGGGCATCCGCTTGTCGGCGAGGACGGTCTCGTACGGGGTGGTGAAGCGGATGCCGGACCACTCGGCGAACGCGCCCCAGAAGGTGGCCAGGTGCTCGGTGGACCAGCGGTGCAGGGCCGCGTACGAGGCGATGGGATCGGCCGGGTCGGGGGCCGGCGCTCCGTGGTGGCGGGCTGCCCAGTCCTGGAACCGGGTGAGGCGGGCCGAGGGGAAGTCGCCGGGGTCGGGCCGCCAGAGTGGCGCAGGCTGCGCAGACGTGGAGGACTGCGGGGTCTGAGCGGTTCTGTCGGCTGCAGTCATGGCGGCTCCCTGACGTCCTGTACGCGTCGTCGCGTCCCTTCGCGCGGGACGATGCCATGTGATCACCGGTTGTGCCAGGGCAGGAGTCACACAGCGCGGCGGTGTGGAGTGTGCGCGGCGCCCAGGGACCGGGGTGACCACCAGGTGAACGGCCATTGAACAGCCCTGACGCGGCCGGTCGCCGATGGCAGGCTGAGCAGCATGGACGGGCGGGGCCTGGTGCGGTCGATGACGGTGGTCGGTAGGGGGCAGAGGGTGCTGGCTCTGCGGGCTGCCTGGCGCAGACGGCGGGCCGACGCGGCGGAGCTGCCGCAGCAGCGTACGGAGCGGGCGCGGGCACCGGGTGAGGCGACGGGCGCGGAGCCGGGGCCCGGCGGCGGGCGGGTGGATTTCGCCCGGTCGGTGCTCGAGGTGCGGGTGACGGCGGGCGGTGCGGTGTTCCTCGGGTGGGACGGCGCGGAGCCCGAGCCGTCGTACGCGCTGGCGGGTGGAGGTCCTGAGCCCGACCCGCGAGCGCGGCTGGAGCCGGACAAGGACGGCGGCTGGCGGGTGGTCTCCGAGCGGATGCTGGTGATCGTCTCCCGGCGGGGTGCCGTGGAGATGCGTACGCCGGGCGGCGCTCTGCTGCGCCGCGATCAGCCGCCCCGGTGGTGGGAGTGCGCGGACGAGCCGGAGGGCGGAGCCGGGACCGGGGGCGGCCCGCGGTGGATGCAGCGCTCGCAACTGCCGCCGGACGTACGGTTTTTCGGGCTGGGCGGCCGGGCGATGGGGCCCCGGCTGCGGGCGGGCACCTATCGGCTGTGGAACACCGAAGCGGGTCCGTGCGGTCCGGGTACCGATCCGTTGTCGGTCACCATGCCGGTGCTGGTGAGCGTGGCGGACGCGGGCACGCTGCTCGTCTTCCACGACAACTCCTGGGACGGTTCGGTGACCGTGCGGGAGGGGGCCGAGGGGCGGGGCTCCGGCCATGACAGGCCCGCGCGGTGCGAGGTGCGGATGAGTGGCGGGCCGACGCGGTACTGGGTGGTGGCCGGGGCGCCGTCGCGGGTGCTGCACGGCTGGGCGGCGCTGACCGGGGCTCCGGCCGTACCGCCCCGCTGGGCGCTGGGGCACCAGCACGCGCACCGGGGAGCCGCCGGGGAGCCGGAAGCACGGCGGATCGCGGAGGGCCACCGTGAGCGGGGGCTGCCGCTGCGCGCGCTGCAGCTGGACGCCACGCACGATCGGAGCGGCCGCGGCTTCACGGGGGAGGCATCCGCGGGGGCCCGGCCGTGGGCGGCCGGGGTGCGGTTGGTCTCGGTGGTGGCACCTGGTGTGCGGGCCGAGCCGGGCAGCCCGGTGTTCGACAGCGGCAGCGCGGCCGGTCTGTTCGTACGGGACGCACGGGAGCGCGCGGTGCTGGGCGGGGCGCCCTGGGGTGATGTGGTCTTCCCCGACTTCACCGACCGGCGGGTTCGCAAGTGGTGGGGTGCGCTGTACGCGGAGCCACTGGAGCAGGGTTTCGCCGGGGTGTGGCACTCGGGTGACGAGCCGGCGTCGCTGTGCGCCTTCGGCGACCGGACGCTGCCACGCTCGGCGCGGCACGCGATGGAGGGCCGGGGCGGCGACCACCGCGAGGGGCACAACGTCTACGCGCTGGCCATGGCGAAGGCCGGCTACGCCGGGCTGCGGGAGCTGCGTCCCCAGGAGCGTCCGTTCGTACTGGGCCGCGCGGGGTGGGCAGGCATCCAGCGGTACGGCGGGAGTGGCGCCGCCGAGCTGGAGACCGGCTGGGCCGGTCTGCGGGCCACGCTGTCGCTGGTGCTGGGTCTGGGGCTGTGCGGAGTGCCGTACGCGGGGCCGGACGTCGGCGGTCACACCGGGCGGCCCTCTGGCGAGCTGTTCGTGCGCTGGTTCCAACTGGCCGCGTATCTGCCGCTCTTCCGTACGCACACAACGGGGCGGGCGGGCGGTGCTGCGTGGGAGTTCGGCGAGGAGGTGCTGGAGCACGCGCGTGCCGCCTCGGCGGAGCGGGAGCGGCTGCTGCCGTATCTGATGACGCTGGCCCAGCTCGCGCACCGCACCGGCGCGCCGTATGTGCGGCCGGTGTGGTGGCAGCATCCGCGGGACCGGGCGCTGCGGGACTGTGAGGACGCGTTCCTGCTGGGCGACGCCCTGCTGGTCGCGCCGGTGCTGGAGCCGGGCGCCCGGTCGCGTACGGTGCGGCTGCCCGCGGGCCGCTGGTACGACACCGGGTCCGGGCGCGGCTTCACCGGTCCGGCGACCGTGCGGGTGGCGGCGCCGTTGGGGCGGGTTCCGGTGCTGGCCCGCGCTGGCTGTGCCGTGCCGGTGCGGGGCGCGGGCGGGCGCACGCAGCTGGAGGTGTGGCCGCCCGCACCGGGCCGTACAGGTCATGGGCTGCTGATTCCCGATCCGGGCGACGGATGGGACAGGCCGGCCGCCGAGCGGTTCACGGTGCGGCAGGGGCGGGACGGCGTCGTGGTGGAGCGGGACGGCGGCGGAGCCGTCGAGCACCCGGTACGCGTGCGCCGGCCCGCCGGTCACCCCGCGTGGTAGCCCGGCCGGTCCGCGCGGGCGGTGGCCCGGCCGGGGCGCCGCGCTGTGGCCGCCGCTGTCAGCTCTTGCGGCCGACTCCACCGTAGGCGGCGACCTTGGGCGGTTCGCCGAACGGCAGCGCCTCGGGGCGCCAGTGCGGGACGGAGACGATGCCGGGCTCCAGCAGCTCCAGTCCCTCGAAGAAACCGGCCATCTGTTCCGGGGTGCGCGGGGTGTAGGGCACGGCGCCGCTGCGCTGGTTGAAGCGGCGGATGGCCTCCACATAGGCGGGGTCGGTCGTGCTGCCGTCGTTGTAGCCGAGGTAGCTGCCGGGCGGCAGTGCGTCCAGCAGCTCGCGGGTCACGGCACACGCCTGGTCGTAGTCACCGACCAGGCCGAGGACTCCCATCAGCATCAGCCCGACGGGCTGGTCGAAGTCGAGGGTGTCGGCGGCGGCTGCGAGGATGCCGGCCGGGTCGCGTACGTCGGCGTGCAGGTAGCTGGTGGCGCCCTCGGGGGTGCTGGTGAGCAGGGCCTGCGCGTGTGCGAGGACGAGGGGGTCGTTGTCGACGTAGACGATGCGGCACTCGGGAGCCACCCGTTGGGCGATCTCGTGCGTGTTGTCGACGGTGGGCAGGCCGGTGCCGATGTCGAGGAACTGCCTGATGCCCTCCTCGGCCGCCAGGTGGCGAACGACGCGGCCGATGAAGGCCCGCGAGTGGCGGGTGATGTCGACCATCCCGGGGAAGACCTCGCAGACCTTGTCGCCTGCCTCGCGGTCGACGGCGTAGTGGTCCTTGCCGCCCAGGAGGTAGTTCCAGATCCGCGCGGAGTGCGGGACCGTGGTGTCGATCTGCGTCGCGAGCTGCTGTGCTCGTTCCATGCGGTCCGTCATGGCTGGCTCCCCTGGTCGGTCGGTGACTGTGCCGGGCTTCCCGGTGGGTGGCTGTCCGGAGGTTGGTTCCGCCTCAACCTAGCGCCAATGGTCCGGCCACCGGAGCCCCGTTCGCGCTTTGGCCCGAGGCGGCTCCGGTGGCCAGGTGGCCTCAGCGGTGGGAAGTCAGCGAGTGCCGGGAGACGGGGAAGTCGAAGTAGGTGTCGGGGAAGGTCTCCGGCTTGTGGGTGAAGTGCCACCACTCCTCGGGCAGGTTGCTGAAGCCCTCGCGCTCCAAGGTGGTCTTCAGCAGTTGCCGGTTGGCGCGCTGTTTCCCGGTGATGCGGGGGTCGTCGGTGTGCGAGAGGGTGTCGAAGCAGTCGAAGCCGGTGCCGGTGTCCACGGAGTTGTCGGGGAACCGCTCCTCCCTGGGCGCGTAGCACGGCACCAGCGGTTCACCGGGGTGGTAGGGACGGGTGGGCCGTGCGGGCAGCTCGGCGACGGTGATGTCGACGGTGCTGCCGCGGCTGTGCCCGGACTTCTCCGCGATGTAGCCGTCCTCGAAGAGCCGGTTCTTGTCGACCCGCGGGTAGAACTCGGTCTTCATCTTCTGGTCGTCCAGGTCCTTGGCCCAGCGGACGAAGTGGTCGACGGCGCGCTGCGGCCGGTAGCAGTCGTACACCTTGAGGGTGTAGCCGCGGGCGAGCAGCGAGCGCTGGGCCCTGGCGAGCGCCTTGGCGGTGTCCTTGGTGACGATGCACATCGGCTGCCGGTAGCCGTCGATGGGCTCGCCGACGAAGTTGTGCGCGGTGAAGTAGCGGATGTCCTGGCGGATGGTCGGCGCCACGTCGTGGAGGGCGACGAACTCCCGGGGCGCCTTGGGTTCGTGACCCTGTCCCTGCCCCTGCCCCTGTTCCGACGCCGCCTGTGCGGGGGCGGGGGCGGCTGCGAGGGCGAGGAGGACGGCGGCAGCGGCGAGCGGGGCGTGGGGTGCGGTGCGGATACGTCTCATGCCCCTCTCCTCTATCAGGGGCCCCCGGGCCTCCACCAGAGACCGGGCCTCCTGCTTCGACGGAGAGGACGGCGGCAGAGCGGGAGGAGAAGCAGGAGAACGGCGGCTCGGGATCACCCCCGTCGGTCCCGTGCCGCCGTTCTGTTCAGTGTGGACGCCCGCCTCCCGGGGACGGTTCGCGTGTTCGGCGGGACGTACGGGGACGTGAGGATCTGGTGACACCTCGGTGACAGTCGCGACAGGAGCGTCGCACAGGGGGGCACGACAGTCCGGTTGTGCGCCCGGCCTTGACTGCCTCTCAGCTGGGCTGAACACTGCCGTCACGCTCGTCGCGGGCACCGCCGTCATGCCGGGTGGAGCCGCCGATCGGCGGGGCCTGAAGGCTCTGCCCGGCGGGGCTTCGGCGTGCTGCTCCGCAAGGCCGCATTCTGATCGTGACGTCCGAACGCACCTATCGAGGGGTCGTCAAACCATGACGGACAAGTACGTCGCTGCCATCGACCAGGGCACCACCTCCAGCCGCTGCATCGTCTTCGACCAGCAGGGCGGGATCGTCGCCGTCGACCAGCAGGAGCACCGCCAGATCTTCCCCAAGCCGGGCTGGGTGGAGCACGACGCGAGCGAGATCTGGACGAAGGTCCAGGCCGTGGTCGGCGGTGCTCTGGAGCGGGCTGGGCTGCGCGCCGACCAGCTGACCGCCATCGGCATCACCAACCAGCGTGAGACGACGGTGCTGTGGGACCGGGCGACGGGCGAGCCGGTGCACAACGCCATCGTCTGGCAGGACACCCGCACCGCGGCGCTCTGCACCGAGCTGGGCGGCGAGGTGGGCCAGGACCGCTTCCGTGACCGTACGGGCCTTCCGCTGGCCAGCTACTTCGCCGGGCCGAAGGTCGCCTGGCTGCTGGACAACGTGCCGGGGCTGCGGCAGCGCGCCGAGAGGGGCGAGATCGCGTTCGGCACCATGGACTCCTGGCTGATCTGGAACCTGACGGGGGGAACCGACGGCGGACGGCACGTCACCGATGTCACCAACGCCTCCCGCACCATGCTGATGAACCTGGAGTCCCAGGAGTGGGACCAGTCGGTGCTGGACGCGATGAACGTGCCCGCCGCCGTGCTGCCGGAGATCAGGTCCTCCTCGGAGGTTTACGGCACGGGTGTGGGACAGCTGGCCGGGGTGCCGGTGGCCTCCGCGCTGGGTGACCAGCAGGCTGCCGTCTTCGGACAGACGTGCTATGGAGTCGGCGAGGCCAAGAACACCTACGGCACCGGCTCCTTCCTGCTGCTGAACACCGGGAACCGACCGGTGCCCAGCAAGCACGGGCTGGTGACCACGATGGGCTACCGGCTGGGCGACGAGCCTCCCGTCTACTGCCTGGAGGGGTCGATCGCCATCACCGGAGCCCTGGTGCAGTGGTTCCGCGACCAGTTGGGCATCATCAACGACGCCTCGGAGATCGAGCCGCTGGCGGCCAGCGTCGAGGACAACGGCGGGGCCTATATCGTGCCGGCGTTCTCCGGCCTCTTCGCTCCGTACTGGCGTTCGGACGCCCGGGGCGTCATCGCCGGGCTGACCCGGTATGTGACCAAGGCGCACCTGGCGCGGGCCGTGCTGGAGGCGACGAGCTGGCAGACCCGGGAGGTCGTCGACGCGATGTACCAGGACAGCGGGGTGGAGATCACCACGCTGAAGGTGGACGGCGGTATGACGGCCAACAGCCTGCTGATGCAGCACCAGGCCGATGTGCTCGGCGTGCCGGTGATCCGCCCGGTGGTCGCCGAGACGACCTGCCTGGGCGCCGCCTACGCCGCCGGGCTGGCCACCGGCGTCTGGTCCGATCTGGACGAGCTGCGTGCCCACTGGAAGCGGGACGCAGAGTGGACGCCGTCGATGAGCGAGGAGGAGCGCGACCGCGAGTACGCCAACTGGCACAAGGCCGTCGAGCGCAGCTTCGGCTGGGAGAAGTCCGACTGAGAGCCGGAGCACGCGCCCCGTCGACCCCTACATATCGGCGGGCGCCCGCGCAGCGTTCCGCATGGCGTGCTCGACCACCGAGATGAGTACGTCCCGCGCGGACTCGCGCACCCGCGCGTCGCACAGCATCACGGGTATCGCCCCGTCGAGGTCGAGGGCTTCACGGATGGTCTCGGCGGGGTACCGCTCGGCGTCGTCGAAACAGTTGACCGCCACCGTGAAGGGGATGCCGCGCCGCTCGAAGTAGTCGATGGCGGCGAAGCTGTTCTCCAGCCGTCTGGTGTCGGCGAGCACCACGGCGCCGAGCGCACCGGTCGCCAGTTCGTCCCACAGAAACCAGAACCGGTCCTGGCCCGGGGTGCCGAACAGGTACAGGACGAGCCCGTCGTTGATGGTGATACGGCCGAAGTCCATGGCGACGGTCGTCGTGGACTTCGCCTCCACTCCCTTGAGGCTGTCCACGGGGAGACTGGCCTCGGTCAGCAGCTCCTCGGTGCGCAGTGGCTTGATCTCACTGACCGACCCCACCAGCGTCGTCTTGCCGACACCGAAGCCCCCGGCCACCAGGATCTTCAGTGTGACCGGTTCGGCCGGGGCCGTGGTGCCGCCCCGCTTAGAGCGCCCGAAGACCATTGATCACCTCTCTGAGGATGCTCTCGTCCGGCAGCTCCGCCGGAGGGACGGGGCGGGTGACGCGCACCAGTTCGGCTTCCACCAGGTCGCCGATCAGGACGCGTACCACCCCCACGGGAAGGTCGAGCTCGGCCGCCACCTCCGCCACCGAGAGCGGCGCGCTGCGGCAGAGGGCGACGATATCGAGGTGCTCGGGCACCAGCGAATGGTCGGCGAGGAGCTTGTCCTCCTCCTCGGGCAGGAGCCCGCTGCCGGTCGCGCCGTCCGGCTCGGGCTCGCCCGCTTTCTCGGCGATGACGAGGGCGATGAGGTCGAGCTGCGCGTCCTTGGCGCCGCTGCGGGTGCGGCCGCGCGTCATCGCGTACGGCCGCACCACGGGTCCTGCCGCCTCGTCGAACCAGCGGTCCGTCATGGCCAGCCCCGTCCCCTCACTCCTTCGTCACGTCGCCCTGTCCGCCCCGTCGTCGCCCTTCAGCCGGCGCCGCCGGGCGGTGTGCTGCGCGTCGGGGTGCCCAGATGCGCCCCGACCCGCTTGACCAGGAGCGTCATCTCGTAGGCGACCTGGCCGACATCGGCCTCCGCATCCGCCAGCACGGCCAGGCAACTGCCGTCACCGGCGGCGGTCACGAAGAGGAACGCCTCCTCCAGTTCGACCACGGTCTGCCGTACGCCGCCGGCGCCGAAGTGGCGGCCGACGCCCTTGGCGAGGCTGTGGAACCCGGAGGCGACGGCCGCGAGGTGCTCGCTGTCCTCCCTGGTGAGTCCCTCCGAGGCACCTCTGGCGAGGCCGTCCCCGGAGAGCACGAGTGCCTTGCGGATGCTTCCGACGCGCTGGACCAGCTCGTCGAGGAGCCAGTTGAGCTCACCGCCTCCAGCGTTGTGCGATGCGGCGTCTGGTGCGGTCATCGACCGTCCCCTCCTGGTGTTGTTCCTGGTGCTGTCTCCCCCGCGTCGTGTTGCGGTTCGCTCTCGCGTCTGCCGCGTTCCCAGCCGCGCTGGAGGGAGGCCATCTTGCTGCGCACTTCGTCGGCGTCGCGGTCGGCGACGTCCGGCGTGCTGGATCCTTGGGTGTCCGTCCGCTCCTGCGGCATGCGGGTGTCGACGGTCGGCGTGTCCGCCCTGAGCTGCGGCGCGAGGCTGGCCTGCCGGACCCGGCGCGGCAGCCCGCCCGCGCCGGACGGTGCCGCGCCGGACGAGCCCGGTGCGCCGGGTGAGTCGGGCGAGCCCGAGGAGTTCGGGGAGCCCGAGGAGCTCGGTGACCCGGGTGAGTCCGACGAGTCCGGTGAGGTGCCTGTGCCGGGCTTCCTGCGGCGGGGCAGCGGTGCGGGGCCGTCGCCCCTCGTGCGCTCGGCCGGAGCCTGACGGTCAGGACCGACCGTGCGCCCGTTGTCGGAGACCAGCACCGGAGCGCCGGGCCGCCGCCGCGGCAGCGGCTTGGGCCCGCCGGTACCGGGATCGCTGTCGCCGCCCGGCTGGGCGCCGGTGCTGGAGTTCGCGTCGGCGTCGGCGTCGGCGCGTGCCGTGGGAGGGGCCTCGTCCCGCGCCTGCTGGTGCTGCTCGCCCGCTGGCGCCACCGAGGCCGACGCCGGTTCCCGCTCGCCCCTGCGGCGCCCGCCGAGACGCTTCGGCGAGGCGCCGGGGTCGTCCTCCAGCGGAGCCTCCAGCTCCACGGGCCCGTCGAGCGGCCTGCCGGGCTTGGCGGCCTCCACGGCGGGGCGGCCCGGCCGGCCCTGGTCGTCGTCCCGACCGGGGGTCTCGGTCAGTACGCTGCCGGGGATCAGGACGACGGCGGTGGTGCCGCCGTAGGGCGAGGGCTGCAGGGAGACGCGTACGCCCTGGCGCTGGGCGAGCCGGGAGACGACGAACAGGCCGAGCCGGTCGGTGTCCGACAGCTCGAACTCGGGGGTCTCGGCCAACCGCAGATTGGCGTCCAGCATCGCGTCCGCCGTCATACCCAGACCGCGGTCGTGGATCTCCAGGGTGAAGCCGTTGGCGACCCGCTCTCCCAGTACTTGGACGGCGGTGTGCGGCGGGGAGAAGACCGTGGCGTTCTCCAGCAGTTCGGCGATCAGGTGCGTCAGGTCGGCCACCGCGCTGCCGTCGACGGCGAGGCGGGGCAGCCTGCGCACCTCGATCCGCTCGTAGTCCTCGACCTCGGCGACGGCCGCCCGTACGACGTCCATCAGCTGTACGGGCTTGCGCCACTGCCGGGAGGGGGCCGCGCCCGAGAGGATGACCAGACCTTCGGCGTGGCGCCGCATGCGGGTGGTGAGGTGGTCGAGTTTGAAGAGGTCGGCGAGTTCGTCCGCGTCCTCGGTGCGGCGTTCCATCACGTCGAGGAGGGTGAGCTGCCGGTGCAGCAGCACCTGGTTGCGGCGGGCAAGGTTGACGAAGACCTCGGAGACGCCGCGGCGCATGTCGGCCTGTTTGACGGCGGCTTCGACGGCGGCCCGCTGGAGGGTGTTGACGGCGTGGCCGACCTGGCCCATCTCGTCGGCGGGGTACTCCAGCCGGGGAGCCTCGGTCTCGACGTCCACCTTCTCACCGGCGGCCAGCCTGCGCATCACGCTGGGCAGCCGCACGTCCGCCGCCTCGTTGGCCTCCTTGCGCAGTGTGTTGAGGTCGCGGACGAGGCTGCGGGCGACGCGGATGGAGATGACCAGGGAGGCCAGTACGGCGAGGAAGCCGAGCACACCCGCGGCCACGGCCTGGACGATCACGCGGGTGGCGACGGGGTCGATCCGCTCGTGGAACCGCTGGTGCGCTTGCTCACCCATCTCGTGGAGGTCGTGCAGGGCCGTGTCGATGGCGGAGCGCCAGCGCTCCTCGCCGACCGGTCCCTCGTCGGTACGCGGTCCGGCGGCGATGACGGCGTCCTCGTAGCTGCGCAGGGTGCGGCCGGCGGTGCCGTTCCAGTAGTTCTCGAACAGCTGCCGGTCCTCTGCCGGCAGCGTGGGGAGGTTGGTCTCGTAGCTCATGTTGCGCTCGGCGACACGGTCGGAGAGCGCACGCTGGTCTCCGCGGGTGAACTGGCCGGCGGCGTACGCTGCGGCCATCAGCGCGTCCTCCCGGGAGAGGTACTCGCCGGCGCGGTTGACGCCGACGAGGGCGCGGCCCTCCTTCTCCAGGTCCACGTCGTCGACGGCGCTGAGCGAGTTGACCAGCGCGTAGGCGTGGTCGATGAGTTCGTTGTACGCCTGGAAGGCGCCGCCCCGGGTGATGGTGTTGTGCTCGACGCGGGACCGCAGTCCCTTGAGTCCGTCCAGTGCTTCCAGGAAGTCCTGCAGCCGGGCCCTGGAGTCCGCGCCGAGTTGAGCGCTCTCGCCGCCGTCCGAGGCGTTGCGGCGTACCGCTGCGGCCTTGCGGTCCGTGGCCCGCTGGAGGTCGTGCAGTTTCGACAGGCTCGCCCCACCGCGCGGGTCGGCGATGTGGATCATGATCTGGCGGCGCTCGTGCTGGATGGCCCGGACCGTGTCCTCGGCCGGTTCGCCGATCTTGTGGGACACCTCGTCGAGTCTCAGCAGACTGTTCGCCTCGGTAGCGGTGATGTAGGTCGCGAAGCCCCAGATGGACAGCAGGGAGACCAGCGGCACCAACAGCAGCACCACGATCTTCCGGCGGATGGACTTCCCGCGAAAGCGCATGGCCTCCCCTACGTCCTCCCCAGCTCGCGGGGGTGTGTACCGACAGCAAACGGCGTGAGCTTACTACTGACGCGCCGGCAACTCGTAGGCATGTATGAGCGTCCGAACAGGCAGTCCAGGGTGCCTCATCCTGAGTTGTCCGTCGATGCCCCACCGGACGTACGAAGTCTGTGGCACAGCACACGTTCAGGGAACCGTGCGAGGATCAGGTGCAGTGAAGGGGGAGTGAAAGAGATGTATGCGAAACCCCGCCTGCCGGACCCGGTACGGGCGGCGGCGGTGCGGGCGGTGATCATCGCGGCTCTCACGCTGGTGCAGCTCATGGTCGCGTTCTTCTGCTCGCTGGCCGCCGTCTGGCTGGCCTTCCCGATGGTGCTGTCCACGATCGCCAGCACCATCGTGGCGACTTGGGCCGTGCTCGACGTATGGATCACCCGGCAGGTCTGGGTGCAGCGGCACGGCGTCGTCTCGGAGCCCAGCAGCGCGGCCAGACGGCGCGCGCTGGCCGACCGCCGTCAGGCGCCGGGCGACGGGCACGCCGGGGGCGGCGCCCATACGCCGGGCTCGGCGCGCGACGTCAGGGGCGGGGCGAGTGTGCCGCGTCCGGCACGTCACCCGGCGGATGAGGGGCAGGGACGTCCGGCCGGGCATCCGGCTCCGGCTGCTGCGCACGCGGCTCGTCCCGGGCGTCGGACGGGTCACCGGGGCGGCGGAACATCCGTGTCGCGGTGATCTCGCCGTGCACGGCGGGTTCGTCCTCCTCGGCCTCCGGCCGGGGCAGGCCGGGCCGCAGATGCTCCTCCACGCTGATGTACTTGAGCCCGGCGCGCAGGTCGGCGTCGTTGCGCAGCCGGATCACCAACGGGAACTCGGCCAGTGCCGTGGTGTCGAACAGGCCCGTGGTGTAGAGGAGCTGGACGCCCAACGCGTCGGCCACCGCCCGCTGGAGCTCCAGCAGATAGGTGGCGTTGGCCCGCCCGATGGGGTTGTCCAGGAACAGCGTGCCTGCGTGCCGGTGCTTGTCGCGGCCCCGGTCGTTGCTGCGCAGTGCCGCCATCGTGCAGTAGAGGGCGATGGCCGCGGTCAGCAACTGGCCGCCCGAGAAGACGTCTCCCATCTGTCCGACCGGCACCCGCTCGGCGCGCAGCACGGCGTCCGGTTTGAGGATCTCGACCGAGACACCGCGCGGTTGCAGTGCCGCGTGCACTCCGCGCAGCAGCAGCGTCATTCCGTCGCGGCGCATATCGGAGTTCTTGCGGACGGCCGCGCGGGTGGCCTCGTCGATGACCTCGCCCAGCCGCTCGGTGAGCGTGGCCTGGTCCGGGTCCTCGAAGCGGATACGCAGGAACTCCTGGCCCGACCACTCCCCCAGCCCCTCGGGCAGCCGGGAGAGCCGCTGCGCCGAGCGCAGGGTCGTCAGCGACGACTCCACCAGGCCGCGCAGCCGGTCCACGATGCTGTCGCGGTTGCGCTCCAGCTGCGCCAGCTCGTCCGTCAGCACGCGGAGCCGGGGCGCGAACGCCGTGGCCCAGGCAGCGGCGTGGTCCGGCAGCGCGGAGGCCGGCAGCTCGCGCACCTGCTGCCGCGCCGGTGTGCGGACCTGCTCGTAACGGCTGGAGTTGGCGTGCCGTACAAGCGCGTCGCACGCCTCGCGTACGGCCTGCTCGGCGGCGGTGAGATCGGCGGCGCAGCCGCGCAGCGACCGCCGTGCCTCGGCAGCCGCCTGCCGGGCCTCGGCGGGACTTCCCGCGTACGGCTCGGGCGGCTCCTCTCCGTCCTGCTCCCCTGACGCCGGGGCCGCGGGATCGCGCAGCAGGTCGCGGAGGGTCGCCGCGGTCTCGTCGAAGCCGCCGGCTGCGTCCTCGGCGGCTGCGTGTGCACGCTCGAGCGCGGTGTGCGCCGCGCGAGCGGCGTCCAGTTCATCGCCGCGGGCCGCCAGTTCGGCGTTGGCCGTCCGCAGCAGGACCTGGGCCTGCGCGGCGTCGGCCGGCTCCAGCTCCTCGGCAAGCTCGGTGTGGCAGTCGCCCTCGGCGGGAGCGAGACGCTCGGCCTCACCGCGGAGCCTGCCCAGCTGTTCGCTGGCGTCGGAGTTGCGTGCCTCCAGCCGCTGGACGAGCGCTTCGGCGCGGGCCGCTGCGGCCTGCCGGGAAGGGCCGTCCGCGCCGTCGGGGCCCTCCAGCAACTGGGCCGCGCGGGTGCGCACCTTGTTGCTGAGCCGGTCGAGCGCGGCCTTGGCCGCGGACTCGTCACCCTCGGCGCGGGCCTGTTCGGCGCGCAGGTCGGCGCCGACGCCCACCTTCTCGTACAGCTGCGAGGCCGAACGGTATGCCTCGCGCAGGTCCGGCAGTGACGCGGTGCGCTCAGGCGCGGGCGCGGGCGCGGGCGCGGGCCGGTCGGCGGCGTCGTCGGCATCCGTGCCCTCGGTCAGCCCCGGCTCCTGGGGGGTGTCGGGCACACCCGCGATCTCGGCGCGCTCGGCGCGCAGGGTGCGGGCCGTACGGCGTGCGTCATCGGCCGCGCGCTGGGCGGCGCGCCGTTCGTCGTCCACCGAACGGGCCCGCTCCAGGCACTGTTCGGCGCGCTCCTGCGCGGTGGCGACGTCGTCGGCCAGTTCGCGCAGCCGGCTCTGCCACTTGGCGCGTTCCCGCAGCCGGAAGGCGAGTCCTGAAAGTGCGTCCGCGCTGCGGCGGGCGCGCTGGGCGGCTTCCTGGCGCTCGTCGCGGACACGCCCTGTCTCGGCGGCCTGCTCGTCGGCCTCCGCGCGGGCCTCGCGTACCTCAGCGAGGTGCCGTTGGGCCGCCTCGGCGGCCTCCCGGGCCTGCGCCGCGGCCTCGGCCAGCTCGTCGAGGCGGCCTTCGGGGCAGCCGCTGCGCCAGGAGGCGAGGCGCGCCGCCAGCGACCGGTCGGCGGACAGCCGGGCCGCCAGCCTGCGGATCTCCTCGTCCCGTGCCGCGGCGCGCTCCCGCAGTTGGCGCCGCTCGTCGTCGGCCGCGTGCTCGTCGTGCATGGCCGGGTTGGGCGGGACGAGAAACACGCCGGACACGCCGGAGTCCGGCGCACCGCCGCTGTCCGGCGCGGGCGCAGGCGCCAGCAGCGCCGCCGAGGTGCCGACGGCGACGGCGGAACGGGGCAGCAGCGCCGCGCCCGCCAGCACCTCGCGGGCGCGCGCGTGGCTGTCCGGGTCGGTGATGACGACGCCATCGACCAGTTCGGGCCGGGCCGCGAGCACCGCGGCGTGGTCGGCGGGGTCGACGGCCTGCGCGAGGTACCGCCAGCCGGGCAGCGCGGGGACGCCGTGCTCGCCCAGGTACGCGACGGTGGCCGTCACATCGGGACCCGGTGGAAGCAGCCCGCCCTCGCCGAGCGCTCCCAGCATGCGCGCGTCATCCGCCGCCGCGGTACGCAGTTCGAACAGCTGGCGCTCGGCGGCTGCCACGCCCTCCTCCAGCAGCTCTTGAAGGGCTTCCGCGTTGCGGTCGAGCTGTTCGGCGGTGAGCGGCCCCTGGTTCGCTGCGGCGCTGCCGTCGGCGCCGGCCCGGGCGGCTGCCGGGCCCGACCCTGGCCGGGCTGTCCTGGCGCCGCCTTGGCCGGGCACGGTGCCGTTGCCCCGGACTGCCTCGGTGCCCCCGCCCGCCTCGGTGCCTTCGGGGTCGGCGGGTGCCCGCCGCTCGGCTGCGCCGTCCGCGCCGGGGCCGCGCGCCTCGGATGAGCTGCCCGCGACCCGTTGTCCGGGGAGGGCGGCCCTGGCGGTTCCGTGCGCTTCTGCCCCCGCTGCCTCGACTCCCCCGGCTCCACCGGCCGTTTCCGGCGCGCCCGGGTGCGGGCCGGGCAGGCCGAGCAGTTCGGCGAGGCGCTCCTCGGCGCCGAGCGTCTCGGCGGTGGCGCGCTCGGCCGTGTACGCGCTCTCCGCGGCTTCGGCGGCGTCCGCGGCGCGGGCCGCGGCGAGTTCGGCGCTCGCGTGCCTGCTCGCCAGCTCCCGGGCGCGCTCGGTGCCGCGGGCCGCCGCCTCGCGAGCCGACTCGAAAGCGGCAACCGCGCTCTTCTCGGCATCGCTGGCGGCCAGCGCGGCGCGTGCCGGGTCGGCGTCCGGGTCGCTGTCGTCGAGCCAGCCGGCGCGCACCGCCTGGTCCATCTCCTGCTCCACCTCGGCGAGACGCTGACGCAGGTGCTCGGTCTCGCTGCGGGCGCGCTGCGCCTCGGTCGCGGCGGACGTGGCGTCCTGGTGGGCGCTCTCGCTCTCGGTCTGCAGCGCGGCGGAGCGCTCTTCCTGCTCGCTCGCGATGCGTTCGCTGTCCTCGGCCGCCGTGTTGAGGGCGCGCACGAGCGCGGTGGCGGCCTGGGCACGGGCTGCCAGCGCGGGCGCCGCGTCGCGCTCGGCCTCGCGGATGGCGGCGGCGACCCTGGCCGAGCGGTCCGCGGCCGTGCGGTGCGCGAGCACCGTCTCGGCGGCTTGCCAGGCGGAGTGCAGCGTCCTGGCCTCGCTCAGCTCCCGCTTCTGTGCCGCGGCGGACTTCTCGGCGGCAGCCAGCGCCAGCGAGGCGTGCCGGTAGGCCAGCTCGGCGGCGATACGGGAGGCACGGCCGCGCGCGTCCTCGGCTTCGCCGACCGACTCACGGGCCTGCTCCAGCTGTTCGGCCAGCTCCGCGGCGCGGCCGCGCTCCTGGGTGCCGCGGGCCGTCAGCCGGTGCGCGAGGTGGCGGGTGCGGCGTTCGGCTCCGGTGTGGATCTCCCGGGCTCGGGCGCGTGCCCCCGCGGCCTCGGTGATGCGGTGCAGATGGTCGAGGGAGCCCGCGGTGAAGTCACGCTCGGCGGTCAGCTCCGCTCGGCGGCCGAGTTTGTGTGCGAAGCCGTGCACGAGGTCAGCCAGGCCGTCGGTGTCCCGGGTGTCGGTGACGGCGCGCAGCAGCAGGTCGGTGAAGTCCGAGTCGTTCTTGACCGCGAACAGCCCGGCCGCCTCGCCCTCGTCGGCATTCATCTCACGCTGGTAGCGGAAGAGTTCGGGGTCGAGGCCGAGCGTGGTCAGATGCTCGTTCCAGCGCTCGTGCACCTCTTCCCACACCACGTCCAGGTTGGGATATGCCTTGCCGGTTTCGGTCAGTATGTCGCGGAAGCCCTTCATGGTGCGGCGCCTGCCGCGCGCCGAGGAGGTGCCCTCCGCCCTGGGCCGCAGCGCCGCCGACTCGGCCACGGGGAGGGAGTCCAGGGACAGCCCCGGGCCCGGCCGGAACGAATACCACGCCTCGGCGAACTTGCGCGGGTCGCCCGAGACCTGACGGCCCCGCCACTCGCTGACCTTGCCGACGACGATCGTCTCGCCGGTCCTGGTGTGCTGCCACTCCAGGGCCACATGACCGCAGTCGTCCGCCAGCAGGAACTTGCGCAGCACACCCGAGCTGGCACCGCCCAGGGTGTTGCGGTGCCCCGGCAGCATGACCGAGAAGATCAGTTTGAGCAGCACGGACTTGCCGCCGCCGTTCTCCAGGAAGAGCACGCCCGCCGGCGCGGGGCGCCGGGGCGGGCCCTGCGGCTCCTCCTCGAAGAAGTCCGCCTGCGTCGGCGCCGGGCTGGGCACGGGCTCGCCCACTCCGCGCAGGTCCAGCACGGTGTCGGCGTAGCGCGCACCGGCGGGCCCGATGGAGTAGAGGCGGATCCGGGACAGCTCGTACATGGCGGCGGACTCTCGTCGGTGGTGCGGTGGCGGGTCTGACAGGTCGGGTGGCAGGTCGTACGGGTCGGCGGGTGGCGGCAGTTCAGGAGTGGAAGGGCAGTCCGGCGTCCGGCGCCAGCTCCAGGCCGTCCTCCTCGGGCGGCGGCAACAGGCTGGCCGTACCGTCCGAGACCGGGACGACGCCCAGCTCCAGCAGTTCGGCCATCGCGGCGCTGCCCGCCATGTCGCGGACCTGCAGCTGGTAGCGCGCCGTGGTGCGGTAGGTGCCGCCCGCGTCGTCCCCGGTGCGCTGGAGGAAGCCGGAGTCGGCGAGGAAGGCGACGGCCTTGGCGATGATGCCCGTGGTGGAACCGGACAGCCTGCGGGCGTCCTTGGTGGCGCCGGTGGCGCTGCGCCGTGCGTAGGCCCGCCAGGCCGCCTCCAGCCCCGGCGCGCCGGTGGCCGGGTCGGTGTTCTCGCCCTCGGCCTCGGCCCGCTCCTCCAGCCTGCGGCACGCCTGGCGGACGAAGGAGTCCACGCCGTTGACGGTGATGCGGCCGATGTAGCCGTCGTCGGCCAGGTCCTCGGGGCGGGGGAAGGCCATCGCCGCGCAGGCCAGATGGGCGAGGCCGTGCAGGAAGCGGTCCGTGGAATCGGCGCCGGCCCGCCGCGCGTAGTCGCCCATGCGCACCGCGAAGACCGAGTCCTCGGCGGCGGCCAGCGCCATGCCCGCACGGGTGGAGACCTCCAGGACGACGAGACCGAGGCCGGTGGCGACGGCGTCGGCCAGCCGCGCGAACGCGGGCTCCTCCAGATAGCGCCGCAGCAGCTCCGTGTACTCGGCGTCCCTGGCGGGGGCCAGCTTGGGGTGCAGGCCGAACGAGACGAGGCGCGCCGCGTCGGCGGCGTCGGCGGGGGTCACCTGGTGCGCGGAGCTCTTGCTGCCGAGCCCCTCGTCCGGGTCGGGCTCCGGTACGAAGTCAGTCATGGTTGCTCATTCAGCTCGTGCGGGGGGCCGGTCATGTGATGCGGGGTGCCCGTCATGCCGCCTCCGTCCTGTCCGCGGCCATGCCTGCCGCGTCCAGCAGTGCCGTACCGACGATCAGATCGGCTCCGCCGAACTCCGGGTCGTCCAGCGGGGTGCCGTCGTCCACGGCGAACAACAGCCGCTCCTCGCCCTGCCGGTAGGCGGTGCCCACAGGCGGGCTGGCGGCGTGCACGGCGAGCAGGGCGATGAGATACGGCAGATCGGGGTCGCGGCGGCGTGCGTCGGCCAACAGGCCGGAGAGCCGCCGCGGCGCGTCCGGCGGCAGCTCCAGCAGCTCCATGGCCGCCGCCAGCTGCTCCTCGCTGAATCGGCTGTCGTCGGGCGTGGCGACCAGGTCGGGCTCCGGCATCTCGGCGCCGAGGTGCTCCCGGGGCGCGGGCGGGGTCAGCAGCATGTCGGTGAGGTCGCCCAGGCGTACGGCGCCGGGGGTGCGCAGCCCGGTGCCTCGGGCGAAGAACGCGTCGGTCACGCGGGTGGCCGCCTCCAGCGGCAGCGGCAGCACGGGAGCGAGGAGCTGGCCGTACAGATCGAGCCCGGCGCGGGCCGCGGGCGGCGCGAAGGCTTGCCGGTCCTGTTCGGCGCGGAAGAGCGGGCCCGCCTCCAGCAGCCGGGACTGGAGCTGGGTGTGGCGGCGGATGCAGTCCTTGACGATGTCGACCAGTTCGGCGGCACGGCGCTTGTGGTCGGGGCCGCGTTCGGAGGCGGCCTCGTCGCGTGCCTTGCGGATGTTGGTGAGGATGGCGTTCTCGTGGCGGTAACGGTCGGCGACGTGGTCGAGGGCTTCGCTGATCATGTCGGGGACGGCGCTGAGCCAGTCGACGGCGCGTACGTCGCGCCGGGTGGCCTCCAGGGTGCGGCGCAGCGCCTCGGCGTACTGGACCGTGCGGTAGCGGGCCTGTTCGGCGGCCAGCTGGGCGTCGGCGAGGCGGCCTCGGCTGATGAGGACCTCCAGCTTGACCTCGGCGGCGATCTGGGCGCTGGTGACGTCCGTGTCGAGCGCGCCGACCAGTACGTTGACGGCCTCGTCGGTGGTGCGCAGATAGACGCTGCCGCCGGGTCCTGGCACCTCCTCGATCAGCTTGAAGTCGTAGTCCCGCCGCACATAGGTGCCGTCGGGGTCGAAGGTGCCGTAGACGGCGCGGAAGCCGCGGTCCACGCTGCCGACGTTGATCATGTTCTCCAGGACCCAGCGGGCCACCCGTTGGTGCTCGGCGGGATCGCGGGTGGGGGCCTGGGCCGCGACGCGGGGCAGCAGCTTGGCTACGACCTGCTCGTGGTCGGCGCCGGTGTCGAAGTCCATCTGGAGCGTGACCAGGTCGATGGCGGCCAGTGCCAGCTCGGCCATCTCGTAGGTGCTGTACTCGCCGGCGAGGTTGGCCTTGCGGGTGTCCAGGTCGTGCAGCGGCGCCGTGCAGGCGAGCGCGCGCAGCCGGCGGGCCAGGCCCTCGTCGGCCGCGGGGCCCGGGGCCGGCGAGGGCATGGACACACCTGTCCTCGCCGGGGTGCTCGTCCTGGTGGCGCTCTCAGTCACGACGGACAGATTAAGCGGTCGCACTGACAAGATCCGAAACGGCACGGTTGTCACGGCCTGGGACGGCCTGGGGCGGTTGTCCCGCCCGTCCGTGGCCCTGGGTGCCGCTCGCGGCCGACCGGTCAGCCTAGCCGGTGGGCGTAGCCCTCGGCGAGCCGACGCCGGGAGTCGTCGAGATAGACGGCGAGCTGCCGCTCGGCGCTGGGGGCTTCGCCGCGCTGCAGCGTACGCAGAATCTGCTCGTTGCGCGGCAGATAGGGTTCGTGCAACTGGCGCGGGTCTTCCATCATGTGGAACACCAGCCGCAGTTCGGCCAGCACTCCGCGCATGATCTCGTCGGCGCGCGGGCTCCCGGCGAGCGCGACCAGCGCCTGATGGAAGTGCATATTGGCGGTTCCCAGGTCGCGCCACCGCTGTTCGGCAGCGGCGTGCCGCCCCGCCGCCACGGCCGCCTCCATGGCCCGCATGGCCTCCGGCGGGTAGGGCGGCGGGGCCAGTTGCCGCAGCGTGGCGCACTCGACGAGGCGGCGGACACGGTAGAGGTCCTCCAGGTCCTCCACGGTGAGCGTGCGCACGAACATGCCCCGGCTGAGCTCGTGCACCAGCAGCCGCTCGTGGGTGAGCAGCCGGAACGCCTCGCGGAGGGTGTTGCGCGAGATGCCCAGGGCGCTGCCGATCTCCTCCTCGGCCAGCCGCGTACCGGGCCGGAAGCGACCTTCGGTGATCCGGGTCCGCAGGATGCCCGCGACGCGCTCCGCCGTGCTGGTCCTGCCCAACTGCTCCCGCGCGCTGCTGAGTTCGTCCAGCACCTGGTTGCTCATGTCTGAAGTCAACCGCAGTTTCGTCAACGGGACAACGAATGACCCGGCCCAGCCGGCCTGCCGTAGCCGCCGCCTCCCGGGGTGTGCAGCACCAGTGCGTCTCCGGCGCCGAGTTCGGCCACATCGCGCCCGCCCAGTGCGGTGCGGGTGCCGTCCGCGCGCTCCACGGTGTTGGCACCCAGCGCACCCGGGCTTCCGCCCGCCATCCCGTAGGGTGCCACGCGCCGGTGGCCGGTCAGCAGTGCGACCGTCACCGGCTCCAGGAAGCGCAGGCGCCGCACCACGCCGTCGCCGCCGCACCAGCAGCCTGCGCCCCCGCTGCCGCGGCGCACATGGAAGTCCTCGACCCGCACCGGGTAGCGGAACTCCAGCACTTCGGGGTCGGTCAGCCGCGAGTTGGTCATATGCGTCTGCACCGCGTCCGCACCGTCGAAGCCGTCCCCGGCCCCGGAGCCGCTGGCGACCGTCTCGTAGTACTGGACGCGCTCGTTGCCGAACGTGACGTTGTTCATCGTGCCCGAGCCCTCGGCCTGGACGCCGAGCGCGGCGTAGAGGGCACCGGTGACGGCCTGGGACGTCTCGACGTTGCCCGCCACCGTGGCGGCCGGGTAGCGGGGCGCCAGCATGGAGCCCTCCGGGATGCGCACCTCGAGCGGGGCGAGGCAGCCGCTGTTGAGCGGGATGTCGTCGGCCACCAGCGTCCGGAAGACGTACAGCACCGCCGCAGTCACCACCGAACTCGGCGCGTTGAGATTGTCGTCGCGCTGCGGCGAGGTGCCGGTGAAGTCGAGCAGGGCCGTACGGTTCGTGCGGTCCACGGTGACCGACAGCCGGATGACCGCTCCGCTGTCGGTCTCGTACGCGCAGCTGCCGTCGCGCAGCCGGGGGATGATGCGACGTACGGACTCCTCCGCGTTGTCGCGTACGTGCCGCATGTAGGCCAGTACGACGTCGAGGCCGAACTGCTCGGTCATCTTGCGCAGCTCCGCGATGCCTTTCTCGTTGGCGGCGATCTGGGCGCGCAGGTCGGCAAGGTTGGTGTCCGGGTCGCGGGAGGGGTGGCGGGCTTGGGTGAGCAGCGCACGGGTCTCCTCCTCCCGCAGCCGCCCGTCGCGCACCAGCAGCCAGGCGTCGAACAGCACGCCCTCCTCCTCCACGGTGCGACTGAACGCGGGCATCGACCCCGGGGTCAGTCCTCCGATCTCGGCGTGGTGGCCACGGGAGGCGACCAGGAAGAGCAGCCGTGGCTCCTTCGCGCCTTCCTTGTCCGCCCCCTTCGTACCCTTTTCGTCCCGCTCCTGGTCGAAGACAGGTGTCACCACGGTGATGTCCGGGAGATGAGTACCCCCGTGGTACGGATCGTTGACCGCGTAGACATCACCGGGGCGCATCTCGCCCTCTCTGCGCCGCAGCACCTCCTGGATGGACTCACCCATCGAACCCAGGTGCACCGGGATGTGCGGGGCGTTGGCGACGAGGTTGCCCTCCGGGTCGAAGAGGGCGCAGGAGAAGTCGAGCCGTTCCTTGATGTTGACAGAGTGTGCCGTTTTCTCCAGCCGGACACCCATCTGTTCGGCGATCGCCATGAAGAGGTTGTTGAAGACCTCAAGCCGCACGGGGTCGGCCTCGGTGCCCGCCGCGGGTGCCGCCTGCGGCGCCCGTACCCGGGTCAGCAGCAGATGCCCGCGCGGGTCGGCCGCGGCCTGCCAGCCGGGGTCGACCACGGTGGTCGCGTCGGCCTCCACGACAACGGCAGGGCCGGTCACGCGCTGTCCTGGGCGCATCTCCCCGCGCCGGTACAGCGGGGTCTCCCGCCAACGCCCGGCGGTGAACATCCGCACCACGTCGAGCGGTTCCGGACTGCCCTCGCCGGGTTCCGGCATGGCCGGGCGGGCGCTGACGGGGCCCGCTGTGCCGGTCGCCTCGGCCACCGCGGTGGCGACCACCAGCGGCTTGTCCATGGTGAATCCGTAGCGTGCCCGGTGCTCGGCTGCGAAGTTCTCCGCCATCCTCTCCGCACCGTCCAGCGATACGGTCAACGTGGCGTCCGTTCCGGCGTACCGCAGATGCAGTCGGGCAGTCGTGGTGATCGCCTCGTCGGGCAGCCCGTCGGCGCGCAGTTCGTCTCTGGTCTGCCGCCGCAGCCGGGCGCACAGCTCGCGCACACCGGCCAGCCGTTGCTCGGTCAGCTCGCTCTCGACGGACTGTTCGCGCAGTGCGGTGGCGTCCGCCACGCCGATCCCGTACGCGGACAGCACGCCCGCCAGCGGCGGTACCACCACCGTGCTGATGCCCAGTGCGTCAGCGACCGCGCAGGCGTGCTGCCCGCCCGCGCCGCCGAAGCTCGCCAGCGCGTAGCGGGTGACGTCGTGGCCACGCTGTACGGAGATCTTCTTGACGGCGTTGGCCATGCTGAGCACCGCGATCTGCAGGAAACCGGCCGCGACCTGCTCGGCCGTGCGCCCTCCGCCGGTCTGCTCGGCGATCCGCCGGAAGCCCGCACGGACGGCCTCGGTGTCCAGCGGCTGGTCGCCCTCGGGGCCGAAGACGGCGGGGAAGTGCGCGGGCTGGATGCGGCCCAGCATCACATTGGCGTCGGTGACCGTCAGCGGGCCGCCGCGGCGGTAGCAGGCGGGGCCAGGGACCGCGCCTGCCGAGTCCGGGCCGACGCGGTAGCGGGCGCCGTCGAAGTGCAGCACCGAGCCGCCGCCGGCCGCCACCGTGTGGATGTCCATCATGGGCGCGCGCATCCGCACTCCCGCGACCTGGGTGCCGTACACCCGCTCCAGCTCTCCCGCGTAGTGCGAGACGTCGGTGGACGTACCGCCCATGTCGAAGCCGATGACCCGCTCGTGCCCCACCTCGGCGCAGCTGCGGGCCATCCCGACGACGCCCCCGGCCGGTCCGGACAGCACGGCGTCCTTGCCACGGAAGTGCCCGGCCTCGCGCAGACCGCCGTTCGACTGCATGAACATCAGCCGCACCCCGTGCAACTCGCGCGCCACCTCGTCGACGTAGCGGCGCAGTACGGGCGAGAGGTAGGCGTCCACGACGGTGGTGTCCCCGCGCGGGACCAGCTTGATGAGCGGACCGACCTCGTGGGAACAGCTCACCTGGGTGAACCCGGCCTCTCGCGCCAGGCGGGCGACCTCACGCTCGTGCGCCGGGTGCCGGTAGGCATGCAGCAGGACCACGGCAGCGCTGCTGAAGCCCGCGCGGCGCGCCTGGCGCAGGGCGTGCGCCGCGGCGTCGAGGTCGAGCGGCTGTACGACGGTTCCGTCGACGCCCATCCGCTCCGGCAGTTCCACGACACGGTCGTAGAGCGCCTCGGGCAGCACGATGTGGCGGTCGAAGATGCGCGGCCGGTTCTGGTACGCGATCGTCAGGGCGTCCCGGAACCCCCGGGTGGTGAGCAGGACCGTCGGCTCGCCCTTGCGCTCCAGGAGGGCGTTGGTCGCCACGGTGGTGCCCATCTTGACGGCGTCGATCCGGTGCGCCGGAACGGGCGCCCCGGGCGGCACCTCGAGCAGCCTCCTGATGCCCGCCACTGCGGCGTCCTGACCGGGACGCGACGGATCGTGGGAGAGGACCTTCTCACTGACGAGCGTCCCATCGGGCCGTCGCCCGATCACGTCCGTGAACGTTCCGCCCCGATCGACCCAGAACTCCCACCGTCCGCTCACCCACCCATGGTGCCCCGGTCGGGCCGGGCCCGCCGCGTCCTGCGTACCCGGACAGCACAGCGGGAGGGACGCGTACCCCGTCAGAGGCATCGCCTCACCGGGACAGGCTCCGCGGGGGCGGCCTACGCGGGCGGGGTGAGGCGGCCGCGGATGATGGTCTGGACTCCGTCCTCCTCGGCCGGGTCGGCGGCGAGCCGCCGCAGCCGCTCCACCACCCGCGCGTCCCCGGTGGCGGCGCACTCGGCGGCGACCTGGCGGGTGGACTCCTCGCAGTCCCACAGGCACTCGATGGCGAACCCGGCGGGGAAGGACGGGTCGGTGGCGGCGAGCGAGCGGGCGGTCCGCCCGCGCAGCTGGGAGGAGGCGGTCTCGCGGTAGATGTGCCGCAGCACGGGGGCCGCGCAGCCGATGGACAGGCGTCCGGCACCGTCCACGAGCGGCCACAGGGCCGGGCTGTCGGGGCCCTCCAGACGGATGGTGCGGCGCAGTGCGGCGAGGACGGAGTCGGCGTCCTGCTCGCCGCCCCGGCAGGCGAGCATTTCGGCCGCGGCGGTTGCCAGCCCGGGCGGCAGGGTGCCCTCGGCTGCCGCGGTCCACCGCCTGGCCCGCTCCAGCGCTGCCAGGGACCGCATACGGGCGAAGGAGGAGACCGCGGCTTGTGCGACGGTCTCACACGGGTCGGCGGCGGCCCTCTCGATCAGGTCGAGCACCTCCGGATCGTTCCGGTCGGCGAGGTGGCGCAGGGCTGCGGCCCGTGCGGCCTCCTGGGGGCCGCGTGCGGCGTCCAGCAGCAGCGGCCTGTCCTCGGGTCCTGCGACGGCGGACAGACAGCGTGCCGCCGGAGCCTCACGGTGCTGGCGTGGGTGCTGTTCGTAGCCGTCCTGGGCCCATTGGAGGATCTCGCGCACGCTCCAGCCCGGACGGGGTCCGGGAGTGCGGAGCTGGCGCTGCCAGCGGTCGAAGGAGCGGCATTCCCGGGCGCGCCGCAGCCGGTCGGCCTGCTCGGGGTGTGCGGAGTCCTCGGCCCACAGCCGCCAGGGCCGGGGCTCGAAGGCGTCACGAGCGGCCGCGGCGAGTTCGGCGTCGCCCTCGGGGGTCTGCGGGAAGCGGGCCAGGATGGCCGGTCCCAGGGGGCGCAGCCCGGCGTCGTCGTCGCGAACGGCGAGTTCATCGAGGGCCCACTGCCAGTTCGTGCCGGTGGTGGCATAGCGGCGCAGCAGCCGCAGGGGGGCGTTCTCCTGCCAGCTCTCGCCCTGGGCGGCCGCGTAGGAGGCGAGGTGGCCGAGGACGGAGAGCGCGAGGCCGGTGCGGACCTCGGCCTCTTCGGGGGTGCACAGCAGGTCGGCGGGGTCGAACAGGTGTGCGGCGAGGTCGTCGAGCCCGGCGTCCAGCTCCCTGTGCAGACGGGCGTAGTACAGGGAGCGGTGTTCGATCTGCCAGTCGCGCCTGGGGTCGTGCAGGACGCAGTGCCGCAGCGCGCTGAGCGCCTCGGCGCGCGGCGCCGCGAGGGCGTGCAGCGTCCCGTCGCCGCGGCCCCTCTGGAGGAGGCCGAGCAGCGTGCCGCTGGGCGCTATGTCTGAATCGACGGAATCGACGAACATAAGAGTCAGCATCCGGTGCGGGGTATTCGACTGGCAACGGGATTTCCGTTGCCGGGCATTCTTGCCGGTGACCGCGGTTCTACTCCTGCGTTTTACCTTTGGGAGCGGGCGCCCCGGTCAAGAGCTGGAGCCTACCCGGAAGCAAAGATTCCGCCGACCCCGCGGCCCTCCAGGGACATATGCCGGCGACTCACCGGGACATATGACAGCAGCACCACCGCATCGAGTGTGGCCGAATCCCTTACGGGCAGTCGCGGGCTGTGTCACAGTCGTAACCGACTCTCCCCCGTATCGGAGTTCTCTATGGCCTCCCATCTCCATGCGGACCGCTCAGCACCGCAGCCACCGGACCCCGGCACGCTGGATGCCCTGATCAGCCAGGCGCGCACCCTGCGCGGCCGCCTCGACGCGGTGCGGCGGGGCGCTGGAGGGAGCGCGGGCCGAGGGACCGAGCCGGACCCCGGGGTGGCCGGTGCGGACCCGCGCACGCGGTGGCAGCGCGCGCTGTGCGAACTGGCCGTGCACCAACTCGACGACCTGGGCAGCCAGCTCGACCAATTACGCGCGGGCATGCCCCCCGAGGCCCCCAGGGCGTGGCCATCCGCCGATCAGCCGCCCGGCCCGACATCCGAGCGGACGCCCGGCGCCGCCTACGGCACGCATCCGTCGCCGGACCGGGAGCGGCCCTCCGAGCTGGTGGGCCGGGTCGGCAGCGCCGAGTGGAACCTGCTGACCGACGGGGTGGCCTGGTCCCCCGAGCTCTTCCGGATCTTCGGCAGGACCGAGGAGGACGGCCCCCTCACCCTGGACGAGCTGCCCTCCTGGGTCGTCCCGGAGGACCAGACCGCGCTCGCCACCGCGTTCACCGACTGCCTGGTGGACGGCAGGGCGATCGACCGCGAGTTCCGTCTGGTGCGGCCCGACGGCTCCGTGCGGACGGTCCACATGGTCGGCGAGCCCGTGCTCGACGACGACGGGGGCACCGCCTCGATGTGGGCGGTGGTGCGGGACGTCAGCGAACTGCGGCGCAGTGAGCACGCGGTGCACGAGAGCCGGGACCACCTCCAGCGCGAGCGGCACATCGCGCAGACCGAACGCAGGCTCGCCGTCGAGCTGCAGGAAGCCGTGCTGCCGCCCTGGCGCGGCTCCCTCCGGTTCCCGCACGGCGACGAGCGTGTCACCGGAGCGCTCGACCTGGCGGCGCACTATCTGCCGTCCGCCTCCAGCGCGCTGATCGGCGGCGACTGGTACGACGCGATGGAGCTGCCGGACGGTGCCACGCTGCTGACGGCCGGCGATCTGACGGGGCACGGTGTCACCGCGACCTCCGGCATGGCCATGCTGCTGGGTGCCGTGCGCGGGATGGCGCTGGCGGGTGTGCGGCCCGACGCGCTGATAGAGCATCTCAACCAGTTGCTCGACTCCTCGGCTCAGCCGTCCCTGGGCAGCGCCCTGTGCTGCCGCTACGAGCCGCGCTCGTGCACGCTCACCTGGGCGCAGGCGGGCCACCCGGCGCCGCTGCTGTTCCGGGACGGCGCGGGAAGAGTGCTGCGGCGCCCCGAGGGCGTGCTGCTGGGCGTCACTTCAGGAGCGACGTACGAACAGCGCACCGAACGGCTGCGGCCCGGCGATCTGCTGGTGCTGCACACCGACGGGCTGGCGCCCGACGACGCGCAGGAAGCGCCTACGGGCGCGGAGCCGGGGGACGGTGTGCCCCGTAAGCCGGGACTCCACGCGGGCAGTGCCCGCATGCTGGGCCTGGCAGCGCGGTTCGCCACGGCCGGCTCCGCGCAGGAGTGCGTCCGGGTGGTCGCGGAGGAGTTCGCCGACCGGGAGCGCGAGGACGACGCCTGCGTCCTGGTCGCCCGCGTGACGCCGTGAACCGCAGCGCGGCTGTCCCGGTGGGCGCGCGTGGTGCGGTGAGCCGCGTGGTGCGGTGAGCCGGTGAGTCGGCCCGGCCCGCCGAGGCCCTCCGACTCACGCCCGCTGCCGCCTCACACGGACCTGACTCCTCTGGAGCCACGTGCGCTGCGGATGTCCCGGATGTCGCCGGGTGCCCGCTTCAGCTCGTCGGCGTCCTTGAGACCTCTGCCGCTCCGCGAGGGTTTCGGCGCCCGGGGCAGCGCCTCCTGGATCTCCGCGCGCAACTCCTCGATCTTCCCGTAACCGGCGTACTGGCCGGTGAGCCGGTACATCTCGCGCAGCCGGTCCCAGGTGCGGTGCGAGGAGTTCTCGTTGATGGACAGCAGCGCCAGGCGGGCGTAGCGGTCCGCCTGCTCCGGGTCGTCGGAGATGAAGCAGGCCGAGGCCATCGAGATGTAGTCGAAGATCTGGGAGCGCTGCCGTCCGTCCGCACGGAGCGCCAGGGCCCGTTTGGCGTGCTGTTCAGCCGTCCGGGCCGCGACGGGCTCGTGGTCGGCGAGCGTACGGAAGGCCAGCGCCTCCATACCGTACAGGTCGGCCTCGTCGAACATCTGCATCCAACTGGGCGGCGACACATCGCCTTTGTCCGAGGCGAACAGCTCCTCGGCCTGGCCGAGGGTGCGCCGCATCTCCTGGCCACGGCCCATGGACGCCTGCGCCCACGCCTCGATGGTGCGGAACATGGCGCGGGTGCGGGGCAGCGCCTCGTCACCGGAGCCGGACTGGGCGAGCTGCACCAGGTCGAGCGCGTCGTCGGGACGGCCCAGGTGCACCATCTGCCGGGCGGCGCGCGAGAGGGCCTCGCCGGCGCGCGGCCGGTCACCGCCCTCCCGCGCCGCGTGCGCGGCGATCACGAAATACTTCTGCGCGGTGGGCTCCAGGCCGACGTCGTGCGACATCCAGCCCGCGAGCACCGCGAGATTGGCCGCGACGCCCCACAGACGGCGCCGCAGCGGCTCGGGGTGGTGGTAGGAGAGCATCCCGCCCACCTCGTTGAGCTGGCCCACCACGGCCTTGCGCTGGAGGCCGCCGCCACGCGCGGCGTCCCAGGCGCGGAAGACCTCGACGGAGTGCTCCAGCGCCTCGATCTCCTGTAGCCCCACCGGGGCTGCCTCGTAGCGGTCGTAGGACGAGTGTCCGGCCGCTACGGCCTGGGGCCCTCCTGCGGCACCCCGCGCAGCGGCCCTCGCCGGGTCCGTGCTGAGCCAGTTGTGCATGGCACTGCTGAGTGCCGATCCTGCGGCGAGCGCGGCGCCCGCACCCACCAAGCCGCGTCGGTTGAGCATGAGGTCCATTCCCGTGAATTCGGTGAGGACCGCGGCGATCTGTCCGGACGGCAGGGGCAGCCCTTCGACGGGCTCCGACTGAGCTGCCTGTCCCGGCCTGGTGAACCCGAGGTCCTCGATGGTCACGACACGGCCGAGTCGCTCGGTGAACAGGGACGCCAGCACCTTGGGCACCGGATCGCGCGGGGTCTCCCCCGTGTCGATCCAACGCCGCACCCGTGAGGTGTCCGTCGCCAGCTGCGCGTATCCCATCGCCGCGGCCTGCCGGTTGACCAGCCGGGCGAGCTCGCCCTTCGACCAGCCGGCCAGGGCGAAGAGGTCCGCGAGACGTGCGTTGGGTCCCTTTGTCACATCAAGCCCCCAGGTTCTCGGCTGTGTTGACAGTAGCTTCCGTACGGGTCGGTACGGCGGCCCCGAGCGCATTCGCCAGGGTTCGCCAGGGTCCGCCAGATGGTGTGCCACCCGCGCCGGGGTGTCCTGTAGGAACGCGCCACCCCGGTCGCTGCCGTCCGGCCGGCATTCCCCAGGGTGCACAGGCTCTGGACGGATCGCCGGGGAGGCGCGGAAACCCGTCGGCACACGAAGGGATCTCGCGCGCCCATGTATTCAGCCTCATCCCCCGTGTCCGTGCAGCGCCGACCGAGTGCGGCCCCCGCGCCGCAGCCGTACGGAAGGGGACCGGCAGTGCTGGCTCCCGATCCGTCGCGCGATCCCTCGCGCGGGCCGGGCAGGCCCGGCCCGCGCGCCGGCGCACGTATGGGCCTTCGCGCGCCCGGTACCGTGTCCCAATCCGTCAGCGGGAGGCTGGACTTGTCCGGCCAGCAAGGCGCGCAGCTCCGTGCCGCCATCGCCTCGATCCACCGGATCTGCCCGGACTTCACGCCGGTCCAACTGCTGCGGAAGCGAGGGCGCTCGGTACTGCTGGCCGGAACAGCGGGCCGCAACACCGTCATCGCCAAGTGTCTGCTGGACCACTCCCCCGCCTGGGCCGAGCGCTTCCAGCACGAAATAGCGGCCTATCGCGCGTTCGTGCGGCACCGGCCGCCTGTACGGACCCCGCGGCTGATCGCCGCCGACCCGGACACCTGCACATTGGTGATCGAAAGGGTGCCCGGCAGGGTGGCGGCAGCGCAGCGGCACCCGTTCGAGGCTCCGCCGAACGCGGACCTGCGAGCGGTGATCGGCGCTTTCCGCCGGGTCAACCAGTGGGAGCCGCCGCCCTCGCTGTTCGAACGGCCCCTGGACTACCCGGCGCGGCTGTCCCGCTTCCACGAGCAGGGGCTGCTGACCGACCGGGACCTGGACGACCTGCAGAAGCTGCTGCACGGACTGGCGCAGTCCCGCTGCCCCGGCGGTCGGCGGGGAGTGCCCTGGCAGTTCTGCCACGGGGACGCCCTGCTGACCAACGTGATGCTCGGTCCGACGGGGCCCTCGCTCGTCGACTGGGAACACGCCGGCTGGTACCTGCCCGGCTACGACCTGGCGTCGCTGTGGGCGGTGCTCGGGGACGCGCCACTGGCGCGCCGCCAGCTCAGCCAGCTCGCCCAGGCGGCCGGCCCCGCGGCACGGGACGCGTTCCTGGTGAACCTCATGCTGATCCTCACCAGGGAGATCCGCACCTACGAGATGGCGGTGCAGCGCACCATGCGGGAGCCCTCGGCGCAGGTCGCGGCCGAGGCAGCGGCGGCGGTCAGGGCTGGTGGGATTCCGACGGGCGAGGAGCAGCGGCTGCTGCTGCGCAGGCTGCACGACGACTGTGCGACCGCGCGGCGGGCCGTCCGTGCCGCGGTCGGCACCCGCTGAACCGGATGAGGTCACCCGATCGGGTGGGGCGCAGCGGCGTCACCGGTCTGCACCGGTGACGCCCCGGGTACCCGTCACACCCGGTCACCCGGTCGACGTGCGACGTTTCCCGCCGGTCTGTCGGCCGAATGTGTGCGTCGTGCGGAATGATTGACGGATCGTCGGCAAATGGGTACGTCTGAGGACTGCTCGCGCACGTGATCCCACGGCGCCCAGTCCGAGGAGGCGGCATTGCCACGATCCGTCCGTGCCCCTGACAGCACCACCGCCGACGACGGCCGCAGCGACACAAGCGGCGGCAAGCCAACCGGCAGACGCAGCGACAGACGCAGCGACAGACACCTCAGTCGGCGCGGTGCCCGCGGCGCGGTCGTCGGCGCGGCGGCAACCGCCCTCGTCGTGCCGTTGCTGGCGGCCGGCACCAGCGCGAGTGCCGAGCAGCCCCGCCAGGACACGCTCCAGCAGCAGTTCGCCGCTGCCGCCGACCGCTACCACGTGCCCGAGAAGGTGCTGCTCGGCGTCTCGTACCTCCAGTCGCGCTGGGACACGCACCAGGGCGCGCCCAGCGTCTCGGGCGGTTACGGCCCGATGCACCTCACCGACGCGCGTACCGCGCTGGCCTCCTCCCGGCAGCACGGCCACACCGGTTCCGAGGACGCCCGGGGCGACAGCGCGCGCCCCGCCAAGGTCGCCGAGGAGTCGGCCACGCCGAAGCGGCCGGGGAAGCTGCCCGCACGGCTGCGCACACTGGAGCGCGCGGCCGAGCTCACGGGGGTCTCCCCCGGCCGGCTGCGCACCTCGACGGCGGCGAATGTGCGGGGCGGTGCCGCGCTGCTGGCGGACGCCCAGCGGCGGCTGGGCCACCCGCTGAGCGCCGAGCCCGCCGACTGGTACGAGGCCGTGGCCGCGTACCCGGGTGGCGGACGGGGCGGCCCGGGCGCCACGGCCTTCGCCGACGATGTATTCGATGTGCTGCGGGAGGGTGAGCGCCGCACCACCGACACCGGCGAGTCGGTCACCCTCCGGGCCACGCCGAAGCTGCGCGTCCCGGCCGCCGCCGACCGGGCACGCCACGCGGACAGCCGGGCCGAGTGCCCGCGCAGCGTGGACTGCGAGTGGTACCCGGCGCCGTACGAGAAGTGGACGGACAGCAACGGCGAGGAGGACTACGGCAACCACGACAAGGCGCGGCGGCCCCGGTCGCAGAAGATCGACTACATCGTCGTGCACGACACCGAGGGCAGCTACGAGACGACGCTCGATCTGGTGACCAATCCCAAGTACGTCTCGTGGAACTACACGCTCCGGTCGTCCGACGGCCATGTGGCGCAGCATGTGCGCAACAAGGACGCCGCCTGGCACGCCGGTAACTGGTACGTCAACTCCAAGTCGGTCGGGCTGGAGCACGAGGGCTTCCTGACCGACCCGGACGCCTGGTACACGGAGGCGATGTACCGCAGTTCGGCGCGACTGGTGAAGTACCTCGCCAAGCGGTACGACATCCCGCTGGACCGCCAGCACATCCTCGGCCACGACAATGTGCCGGGCCCGACGGCGTCCAGCATCAGGGGCATGCACACCGACCCTGGTCCGTACTGGGACTGGCAGCACTACTTCACGCTGATGGGCAAGCCCTTCACGCCCAAGGCCGGCCCGCGGTCCGGCGTGGTGACGATCCGGCCCACCTACGACGAGCACAAGCCGCTGTACACGGGATGTGAGTCAGCGGGCAAGCCCTGCCCGGAGCACGGCTCGGCCGCCGTTCGGCTGCATGAGGCGCCGGACGCCTCGGCGCCGCTGGTCAAGGACGTCGGGCTGCGGCCGGACGGCTCGCCCTCGACCACGGGGGTCAACGACACCGGGGCCCGGGCCACCACCGGCCAGCAGTACGCCGTGGCGGACCGGAAGGGCGACTGGACGGCGATCTGGTACCTCGGCCAGAAGGCGTGGTTCCACAACCCCGCCGACCAGCCGACCGCTGTTCCGGGACGGGGCGCCGTGATCACCCCCCGTGCCGGGCGGGACGAGATCCCGGTGTACGGGCGCGCCTACCCGGAGGCATCCGCCTTCCCCGAGGGCGTACCCGTGCAGGCGCTCTCGCCGCTGCCGTACAAGGTGGCGGCCGGGCAGCGCTATGTCGCGGGCCTGAAGACGTCGGGCGAGTACCTGTACGCGGTCACCTACGACCCGGACGCGAAGAACTTCCAGGTGGTACGGGGCAAGCAGCGGTACTACCAGATCCAGCTCGGTCACCGGGTGGCCTTCGTCAAGGCCGAGGACGTCCGCGTCCTGCGCTGAGCGGGGCGTCCGCCGGGTGTCGGTGACAGCCGGGCGGGCGTTCGAGCCGGTACGGGCCCGAGGGCGGTCGGCACACCGCGTGCCGGCCGCCCTCGCGGCGTACGGCTACCGGATCACTGCTGGAACATCTCCGCGGGCAGCGGCTTGAGCAGCGCGTACAGGTCGTTGGTGATGGGCCGGTCCCAGCTCGCGATGGTGACCAGCACGCCGTCGCTGCGGTCGAACTGGACGCAGGAGATCCGGTCTTCGGACAACTTGATACGGCGCACGATCAGCAGGTTGTCCTCGTGCATCACCGGGTCGTCCTCCGTGCCGACGACCTCGACGTGCTCGTCGTTCTCCAGCGCGGACAGGAGCTGCGCCACCTCGAACGGGATCTCGCCCTCGGCAACCTCCCGGGCCGGGGAGCCCTCGGGCAGATTCCCGATGATCATCGCCGGGCCGCGGCCGCCGAACAGGTCGTAGCGCAGGAAGACGCCCTGGCAGGTGCCGTCCGGTGCGGGCAGCAGACCGGCCCCGAGATTCCCCGGCCAGTCGGACGGGTCCATGGCCAGGACATCGAAGTCCGGGCCTGCGGGCACGGCGGCGCTGCGGCGGCGGAGGAACGACATGCCGCAATAGTACGTGGCCGCTCGTGATCGCCCCCAGTCAGTGCCCCGTTACCGCGGGGCGACGCGTTCTGCCAGAAGGGTGCGGGCCAGAGCGAGGTGTTCGCCGTGCAGTCCGGCGCGCTCGCAGGCGGCGATGCCCTCCCGTAGAAGCTGCTCGGCGCGGTCGGGTCTGCCGCAGTGCAGGAAGGTGAGAGCGACGAGAGCAGGGGTCTCGCAGCCCCAGGGGTCGTCGGTCCAGGACAGACCCGCCGCGACGGCTTCCTCCGCGTGACGGAGCACCGTGGCGGCCGACTCCCCGCGCCGCAGGGCCTGCCAGGCGCGCAGAGCCGGGTGGGACCGTGCTCCCTCGGTGTCGTCAGCGCCGTGGGTGGCTTCGGTGTCCTCGGTGGCGCCAGTTGCGGGCGCGCGGGCCCCGGCGCATGGGCGGGCTCCGGCGCGGGCGCCGGCCTCGGCCTGGGCGACGGCGTGGGCAGGGGCGTCGGCGTGGGTACGGGCGTCAGTCCCGGCGTTCAGCGCGCGCCACAGGGTCAGCTCGGCGCGCAGCGCCTCCCGCTGGGCGGGTGCGCTCGCGCGGCGGGCCTCCGCTTCCAGCGCCCCCAGCGCCTCCCGTCTGCGCCCCGCGCGGGAGAGCGCCCGCGCCAGGAGGCGGACGGCCGCCAGGCGCAGCTCGGCATCGCAGGCGGGCTCTTCGAGCGCGGCACGCAGCGGGTGCACGGCGGCAGCCGGGGCGCCGGAGCGGAAGGCGGCGGCGGCCAGCTCGTACAGGACGGTGGGCCGGTCGCGCGAGGCGGGCGGCTCCCGCAGGGCACGCCCCAGGCACCGGTAGGCGGCGTCGGGCGCGCCCGCCACCGTGTACTCGTGCGCCGCCCGCCGCAACTGCTCGACGAGGACCAGGTCACCGTCGGGGTGCACCTCCAGCAGGTGGCGCACGGACGAGCCGTACGGGATGCCGGGGTCGGCTGCGAGCGCGGCTGCTGTCTGGCCGTGCAGGGCCGTACGGATGCTCGCGGGTACGGCGCGGTAGATCTCTGCGGCGACGGAGGGATGGACGAAGGAGAGCGGTTCGCCGTCCGCACCACCGTCGGGCACCTCCAGGACCCGCGCCGCGCGGAGCCGGGCCACGGCGCCCCGTGCCGTCTCGCCACGGAGCCCGGCGACGCGCGCCGCGAACAGAAGCGTGGCGTCGGCGCCGAGCACGGCGACGGCCCAGCAGAGCCGTACGCAGTCGGGGCCGAGGTTCTGCAGCCGGTGCTGGAGCTCAGCTTCGGGCGCCGGTGGCGCGAGTCCGGCCAGCCGCGGCACGCTGTGGTAGCGCGGCTCCAGGCCCGCATCCCGTACCTGGTGCAGCAGCTCTGTCACCGCGCGGGGGTTGCCGCCGGTGAGTTTCCGGCACTCTTCGGCGAAGGCGGTGTCGGCGGCCTCGGCGGTGGTGTCCCGGGCGAGCCGGGCGACGGCGTCGGTACTCAGCTCGGTCAGGCCGTACGGCGGCTCCGGCGCCCCGTCCACGGCCGCCCGGAAGGGTGCCGCCTCGGGGCGCAGCTCCTGGGGGTCGTAGCCGAGCGCGCACAGCAGCCCCACTCCGGGAGCGCGCGGCGCGAACCCGGTGAGCCAGGCCAGCGATGCGGGGTCGGCCCAGTGCGCGTCGTCGACGAGGACGGCGAGCGGCCCGTGGCGTACGGCGAGGTGGCCGAAGAGCCGGTCGAGGGCCAGGCGCACTCCGTGCGGGTGCGGCACCACGGTGCTGCCGGGGGCCGGAAGTCCGGCGGCGGGTGCGGCCAGGTCGTACCAACTGCCCAGCTCGGCGCGGAGCTCCCGTTCGTCGAGTGCGGGGCGCAGCGGTGCGAGCAGCCGGCGGACGACGTGGAAGCCGACCTCCTGTTCCTGCTCGCCTCCGCTCGCGTACAGCACGGTGCCGCCGCGTGCGGTGACGTGGGCCGCGGTCTCGCGCAGCAGCGCGGTCTTGCCGAGTCCGGCCGCTCCCGTGAAGGCGAGGAGACCGCCCCTGGACGCCGCCCCGTTGTCTGGTGCTGCGGGGATGCCGGTGCCGCACAGCAGGGTGACGGCGCGCTCGACAGCGGCGAGTTCGGCCTCCCGCTCCAGCAGCGCCACCGTCGCGTCCTCGCCGTCCTCGCCGTTTCGCCGTCCGCCGTCTTTCCGTTGTTCTCGCCGTTCCGGTTCCCGGGCGGATCTCCTCCGGGATGGGCAGAGCTTACGCCCGCGGCCGGTGCCCGTGCGGGCGAAGGACAGAATGCCGTGACGCCGGACGTTGCGTCAGGGCCTCAGGTCAGATCGAACTCGCCCTCGCGCGCCCCGCGCACGAAGGCGCGCCACTCCCCCGGGTCGAAGATGAGCGCGGGCCTGTCGGGCTGGCGACCGTGCCGCATCGCCACGAACCCCTCCACGAAGGCGATCTCGACGTCGCCGGTGCCCCGGCTGCTCGACTGCCACTGTGCCCGGCTCAGATCGAGTTCGGGCTGCCCGATGGTGCTGTCGGCCACGCTGGTGCTCCTCCCGGTCTTCCCGGTCATCGTCCGTCCCGGCGCCACCCTAACCACGGCCCGGGCTGCTGGGACAGGGCGCGGAACGGGGGAAAACGAGGGGATACGCCCCCTCCCGCACCCGCTGTGGCACCGCGGACACGGCACGGGTTCGCAGCACTGTGGCCCGGTGGCGTCAGGTCCCGGGCGGCTCGGTTCCGACCAGCCACATGGCGAAGAACTGCGAGCCGCCCCCGTAGGCGTGTCCGAGCGCCCTGCGCGCCCCCGCGACTTGATGCGCGCCCGCCGCACCGCGCACCTGGAGGGCCGCCTCGGCGAACCGGATCATCCCCGAGGCGCCGATGGGGTTGGTGGACAGCACGCCGCCCGAGGGGTTGACGGGCAGGTCGCCGTCGAGTTCGGTCGCGCCGGACTCGGTCAGCTTCCATCCCTCGCCCTCTTCGGCGAAGCCGAGGTTCTCCAGCCACATCGGCTCGTACCAGGAGAACGGCACATACATCTCCACGGCGTCGATCTCGCGGCGCGGCTCGGTGATGCCCGCCTGCCGGTAGACGTCGGCCGCGCAGTCGCTGCCCGCGCGGGGCGAGACCGCGTCCTTGCCCGCGAAGAGAGTGGGTTCGCTGCGCATGGCACCGCCGTGCACCCAGGCAGGCGGCCGCGGGGCGCGCGCGGCGCCCGCGCGGTCGGTCAGCACCATGGCGCAGGCCCCGTCGGAGGAGGGGCAGGTCTCCGAATAGCGGATGGGGTCCCACAGCATCGGTGAGGAGCGCACCTTCTCCAGGGTGATGTCCTCCTCGTGGAGATGGGCGTACGGGTTCCTCAGCGCGTTGCGGCGGTCCTTGTACGCGACCAGTGCGCCGATGTGGTCGGGTGCCGAAGTGCGGTGCATATAGGCCCGCACGTGCGGAGCGAAGAACCCGCCGGCTCCCGCCAGCAGGGGCTGCTGGAACGGGACGGGCAGCGAGAGGCCCCACATGGCGTTGGACTCGGACTGCTTCTCGAACGCCAGGGTCAGCACGGTGCGGTGCACGCGAGCGGCGACCAGACCGGCGGCCACCAGCGCTGTGCTGCCGCCGACAGAGCCTGCCGTGTGCACCCGCAGCATGGGTTTGCCGACCGCGCCGAGAGCGTCCGCCAGGTACAGCTCGGGCATCATGACGCCCTCGAAGAAGTCGGGGGCCTTTCCGATCACCACGGCGTCGATGTCGGCCCAGCCCAGCTCCGCGTCCTGGAGTGCCCGTGCCGCCGCCTCCCGCACCAGCCCCGCTATGGAGACGTCCCGGCGGGCCGAGACGTGTTTGGTCTGGCCGATGCCGACGACACCGACGGGCTCCTTGCCGCTGCCGGGCCGGGTCTGGCCGCTCATGTGTGGCCCCCTTCGCCTTGGCCTGTACCTGGGCCTTCGCCTGTACCTGGGCCTTCGCCTGTGCCTGTGCCTTGGCCTTGGCCTACACCTTTGCCCCCGCCCCCGCCCTCACTCCCGTCGGATTCCAGGACCGCGACGAGGTTCTGCTGGAGGCAGGGCCCGGAAGTGGCGTGCGCGACAGCACGGCGGGCCTCGCCGCGGGAGACGCGCGCCGCGGCCTCGCCGATCCGCACGAGCCCGGCCGCCATGACAGGGTTGGCCGCCAGCGGGCCGCCCGAGGGGTTGACGACGGTGTCCGCACCGAGCCGCAGCGCCTTGCGCAGGACGACCTCCTGGGAGGTGAAAGGTGCGTGCAGTTCAGCGAGGCCCGGCGGCGGCGCACCGGGGTCGAAGAGTCCGGCGCGCTCGGCGGCCAGCCGCGTGGAGGGCGAGTCGGTGAGGTCGCGTACGCCCAGGCTGTGCGCATCGATCCGGTGGTCCATTCCGCGGATCCAGGCGGGGCGCCGGGCCAGGCGGCGCGCTGTGTCCCCGGCGGCGAGCACGACGGCCGCGGCACCGTCGGTGACGGGCGGTACGTCGTGCAGGCGCAGCGGCATGGCCAGGTAGGCGCTCTCCAGCAGCGCGTCGGCGCCCGGTGAGCCGCCCAGTTGGGCCCAGGGGTTGTCCTCGGCCGCGTTCCTGCTGCGTGCGGCGATCCCGGCCAGTTCCCGCTCGTCGGTCTCGCCGGCGTCCAGCAGGGCGCGGGCCTGGAGGGCGGCGAGCGAGAGGGAGTCGGGCCACAGCGGGGCGACGTAGTAGGGATCGAGCTGCCGGGTGAGGACCTCGGGCAGGTCACCGGCGGAGGACTTGCCGTAGGAGTACACCAGTGCGGTCTCGGCCTCACCGGTGAGGATCTTCACCCATGCCTCGTAGAGCGCCCAGGCGCCGTCCATCTCCACATGTGACTCGGAGATCGGCGGCCAGGCGCCCACCCCGTCAAGCGCCATGGTGAAGGAGAAGGGGCGCCCCGCCAGGTAGTCGCAGGAGCCGGAGCAGGTGAAGTCGATCCCCCCGGCGGACAGTCCCGTCCGGTCGAGCACCTCGCGCAACACCGGCATCAGCATCTCGACCTCGGACAGGTTGTCAGCAGCGCGTACGTGCACCGTCTGCGCGAAGGCGACAACGGCTACGTCGCGGGCGCCCGTTGAACCGTTCACCGCTCCGCCTGTCACAGCAGCTCCTTGTACGTCTCGTAGTCGGCGTCGGGCTCGCCGGTGGGTCGGTAGTGGTCCGGGTAGCGCCCGCTCTCGGCCCATACGGGCTCCACGCGCAGCCCCATGCGCACCTGGTCGTAGGGGATGCCGGCGATCCGGCCGTGCAGCGCGAGCCCGGCGCCGTCCAGTGCGATGTGCGCGTAGACGTACGGCACGTCGATGTCCACGCCCCTGGCCTTGATGTTGACGACGCAGAAGGTGGTGACGGTCCCGCGCGGGCCGACCTCGACCTGTTCGCCCGTGGGCACCCCGCAGGTGGGGCAGGCGCCGCGCGGCGGTACGTACACCTTGTGGCACCGGGGACAACGCTCGCCCAGGGTGCGGTGGGTGGCCAGCGCGTCGAGGTAGCGGCTCTGTGCCCGGCCGGGCGTGTAGGTGTAGTCGAGGCGGGCCGGTGCGACGATCCCGGTGACGGGGTCGGCGAACTCGCCGGTGTGCGGCTCGGGCAGGGTGGCCGGTTCGCGCTCGCCTGCGGGCTCGAAGCTGTCGCCTGCGGGCTCGAAGCAGGCGATGTCCGTGATGGTGCCCGCGCGGTCCGCCGCCCAGCGGATACGGACGCGCATCCCGGTGCTGACCGAGTCGGGTCCTTCCGGCGCGTCCAGTGCGTGCAGAAGGGCGGTGTCGGCCCCGTCCAACCGGACCAGCACCCAGGCGAAGGGGTGCCGCAGGGGCTGGCCTCTGCGCGGGCTGCCGTTCCACGACCAGGTGGTGACGGTGCCTTCCTGTCCGACCTCCACCAGGTCGCGGATCTCCTCGCTGGTGACGGGGTCGTACTCGGTGGGCGGTACGACGACGCGGCCGTCCGACGCCTGGACGCCGAGGACCGTTCGGTCGCGGAGGCCGCTGAGGAAGGCGCTCTGAACGGGGCCGAGGGAGCGGGTGAAAGGGAACTCGACGACGAGGGGTGCGCTGAGGACTCTGGGCGAGGGGACCGCGTTCAAGGGTGGGTGCCTTCCCGTGAGGTGGCTGAGGCTCTGGGGCTGCCGCCGTTGCCCGGCCTTCACTCGCGCCTGAACCGCGGCGTGCGTTTCTGGGCGAAGGCCCGTGCGCCCTCCTTGGCGTCCGCCGTGTCGAAGATGGGCCGGCCCCGTTTCAGCTCGGCGGCCAGGCCCTCCTCTTCGGTCATGGCTGCCGTCTCGTAGACGGATGCCTTCACCGCCTCGACGGCCAGCGGCCCGCAGGCGTTGATCCGTTCCGCCGTCTCCAGGGCCGCGTCCAGCGCTGTGCCGTCCGCCACCACGCGTCCGATCAGCCCGATGCGTGCTGCTTCCTCCGCGCTGTACGGGCGCCCCGTCAGCAGCATCTCCAGCGCGTGCGTCCGGGGGATCTGGCGCGCGAGCCGGACCGTCGAGCCGCCGATGGGGAACAGGCCGCGACGTACCTCGTAGAGACCGAATACGGCGCTCTGCCCGGCCACGCGGATGTCCGTGCCCTGCAGGATCTCCGTTCCGCCCGCCACGCAGTGGCCCTCGACGGCGGCGATCACCGGTTTGCGCGGCCTGTGGTGGCGCAGCATCGCCTTCCAGTGCAGGTCGGGGTCCGCGCGCAGCCGCTCGCGGTAGGTACCGGCTGCCAGGCCGTCGCCGGCGAGGGCCTTGAGGTCCATGCCGGAGCAGAAGGTGCCGCCCGCGCCGGTGAGGACGACGGAGCGGACCGTGTCGTCCGCGTCGGCCTCCAGCCAGCTGTCGTACAGGCCGACGAGCAGCGGCAGCGAGAGGGCGTTCTTCGCCTCGGGACGGTTGAGGGTGAGCACCAGGGTGGCGCCCTCGCGTTCCACGGTCAGATGCTCGGTGCCGCTCATCGCGGTTTCTCCCGTCTGCCGGCCGCCTCGGGACCTGGAACAGGTTGCAGTAAGAGCGCGCGGACTTCAATAGTCTTCTGACGCAGCGTCATATTTTCTCTGCGGTAGCCCTTCCCGTCAGCACCCGCCGGTGCTCTGATGACGCCGGGCGACACGAGCACGTACGGGGGCGCACGCGAGACGAGTACGTACGCCGGGCCGGGGTATGGAGGAGCGCGCCGTGGAGTACAACCTTGCCGATCTGTTCGAGTCGATCGTCGACACCGTCCCCCACCGTGAGGCACTGGTGCACCTGGACCACCCCGGCACCGGCGCCGAGCGCAGGCTCACCTACGTGGAGCTGGACCGGGCGGCCAACCGGCTCGCACACCACCTGACGTACGCAGGCGTCGGGCCCGGCGCGCACGTCGGGCTGCATCTGTACAACGGTGTCGAGTACGTGCAGACGCTGCTGGCCTGTCTGAAGATCCGCGCCGTCCCCGTCAATGTCAACTACCGCTATGTCGCGGACGAACTGGCCTACCTCTACCGGGACGCCGACCTGACCGCGCTCGTCTTCGACGGCGAGTTCACCGACCGGGTGGCCGCCGCAGCGCCGGGCGCCCGGAAACTGCGCCACCTCGTACGCGTGGGCGGCCGACCGCGTGCCCGGCAGCCGGGGCCGGACATCGCGCTCACCGTCGCCCCGATCGGCGTCGCCGAGTTCGCCGAAGCGGAGGCGGCCGGGTCACCGGAGCGGGACTTCGGCCCGCGCTCGCCCGATGACCTGTTCCTCATCTACACCGGTGGCACCACGGGGATGCCCAAAGGAGTGATGTGGCGGGCCGAGGACCTGTTCTTCGCCGGGCTCGGCGGTGGCGCGCCCACCGGCCGGCCGGTCTCCCGCCCCGAGGAACTGGCCGAGCGCGTCGCAACCGGCGGCGAAGGGCTGGTCTTCTTCCCCACTCCCCCGCTGATGCACGGCACCTCGACCCTGACCCTCTTCATCGGGCTCAACTACGGCCAGAAAGTGGTGCTGCACCGCAAGTTCGTCCCCGGGGAGGTGCTGCGCACCATCGAACGCGAGAGGGTCACGGCGGTCTCGCTGGTGGGCGACGCGATGCTGCGCCCCCTGGTGGACGCGCTGGCCGGACCGCTGCGCGGCACCGACTGCTCGTCCCTGCTGGCGGTCTCCAGCTCCGGGGCGATCCTCTCCGAGACGGTGCGGGAGCAGTTCACCGCGCTGCTGCCGCACACCGCGCTCATCAACAACTTCGGTTCCTCCGAGTCCGGGTTCAACGGCACCGCCACAGCCGACTCCGGCCCGGCGAAGGGCTTCCGGATCACCGTCAACGACCGCACGGCCGTCGTGGACCCCGCCACTCGCAGGCCGGTGCGGCCCGGCGAGGCCGGCCGTATCGCGCTGCGCGGGCACGTGCCGCTCGGCTACTACAACGACCCGGACAAGAGCGCGGAGACGTTCTTCCAGGCGGACGGCGCCCGATGGGTGCTGCTCGGCGACATGGCGACCGTCGACGAGGAGGGGGTCGTCACGGTGCTGGGGCGGGGCTCGCAGTGCATCAACACCGGGGGCGAGAAGGTCTACCCGGAGGAGGTCGAGGAAGCCCTCAAGTCGCACCCCGACATCTACGACGCGCTGGTGGCGGGAATCCCCGACGAGCGGTGGGGCCACCGCGTCGCGGCCGTGGTCCAGCCCCGGGCCGCCACTTCCGCGCTGACCGCCGAGGGGGTGCGGGAGCATGCCCGCACCCGGCTCGCCGGTTACAAGGTGCCGCGCACCATCGTCATCACGGAGCAGATTCAGCGCTCTCCCAGTGGCAAGGCCGACTACCGGTGGGCCCGGCGCACGCTGGAGAACCCACGCCCCTCATGACGCCCCGAAGCTCGCGGGGGGGATCAGGACTCTTTCAGGAAGTCCAGGACCGCCCTGGTGAACTCCATCGGCCGGGCCTCATGGACCAGGTGCCCCGCGCCGTCGATGGTGAGGACCCGTGCGTCGGGCATCCGCTCGGCCATCAGCCGCAGGTCCTCCTGCGGAAGATGGCTGCCGTCGCCGCCGCCCACCAGCAGCGTGGGCGCCGTGACGGCCTCGAGCCGCTCCCACCAGCGCGGGTCGGGGTCGTTGCGCTGCCGGGTCCACTGCACCTTGACCTCCCAGTCGAAGGCAGGGGTGCCAGGCGGCGGTTCGGGGACCTCCTGCGGGGGCCGTACGGGCCGCATGGCCCCGGTCTCCTCCAGCACCAGGCGGTCCACCCGCCCGGGGTGCTGCTGGGCGAACAGGTAGGCGACGAAGGACCCGAAGGAGTGGCCGACCAGGATCGCCCTGCCGATGCCGAGCTCGTCCAGGAAGCCGCGCAGGTCGCCGACGAAGTCGTCCATGGCGTAGCTGCCGGGCCAGTCGCTCTCCCCGTGGCCGCGCAGGTCGAGCGCGTGGACGGGGTGCTCCCCCGCGAGCGCCGAGATGAGGGGGCCGCGCCAGTCCTCACCGTCCTCACCGAGACAGTGCAGCAGGACGACGGGGACACCGTCGCCCTCGCCCCAGGAGCGGTAGCTGAGCCGGATGCCGCCCGTGTTGACCGTCTGCGTTCCGTTTTCGCTCATACGGGGGACCGTACCCGCTGTCACCTACCGCTTCCCGGAGGAGGGCTAAAGGGTGTCGTAGGGCCGCCTGGCCAGTTCGGACCTGCGGTAGGAGTAGCCGAAGTACACCACCAGGCCGATGACGAACCACACGGCGAAGCGCAGCCAGGTCTCCGAGGTGAGGTAGGTGGTCAGCCAGAGGGAGAAGACGACGCCGAGCGCGGGGGTGACGGGCATGCCGGGGACCTTGAAGGTGCGCGGCAGGTCGGGGCGGCGGTAGCGCAGGACGATGACCGCGACACAGACCACGACGAAGGCCAGCAGGATGCCGATGTTGGTCAGTTCGGCGGCCTCCTGGATGGGCAGCAGGCCCGCGATGACGGCGGAGACGCCACCCACGATCCAGGTGACGCGCACGGGCACATGCCGGACGGGGTCGGTCTTGGCGAACCACTTGGGCAGCAGCCCGTCGCGGCTCATGGAGAACCACACCCGGGTGACGCCGAGCATGAAGGTGAACATCACGGTGAGGATGCCGATGATCGCGCCGACGGCGATGATGTCGGCGATGCCGCCCAGCCCCACGGACTTGAAGGCGGTGGAGAAGCCGCTGTCGGGGTCGATGTCCTTGTAGTTCTGCATACCGGTCAGCACCAGACAGACAGCGACGTACAGCACCATGGAGATGGCCAGCGAGTAGATGATCGCCTTGGGCATGTGCTTCTGGGCGTCGGTGGACTCCTCGGCCGCCGTGCTCATGGCGTCGTAGCCGAAGACGGCGAAGAAGACGGTGGCGGCGCCGGTGAAGGCGCCCGAGATGCCGAACGGGAAGAACGGGTGCCAGTTGCCGGTCCTGACGTGGAAGACGCCGACGACGATCACCAGCAGGACCACCGCCACCTTGAGGCCCACGACGATCAGCTCGAAGCGGGCCGCGTTCTTGATGCCCCGGGTGAGCAGATAGGCGATCAGCAGGCACAGCACAGCGGCGAACAGATCGACGCGGTGCCCGGCACCGGTCCCCGGCGCGCCCAGCATCCAGGCGGGCAGATCGATGCCGGTCTCGCCGAGCAGGAAGGAGAAGTAGCCGGAGATGCCGATCGCGACCACGGCGACGATGGCCGTGTACTCCAGCAGCAGGTCCCAGCCGATGAACCAGCCGCCGAGTTCACCCAGCACGGCGTAGCCGTAGGTGTAGGCGGAGCCGGCCTTCGGGATGAGCCCGGCGAACTCGGCGTAGGAGAGCGCGGCACAGGCACTGGCCAGTCCGGCGACGAGGAAGGAGATCAGCACGGCGGGGCCCGCCTTGCCGTTGGCGACCGTGCCCGCGAGGCTGAAGACGCCGGCTCCGATGATGCCGCCGACGCCGATCGCGGTCAGGTGACGCAGGCCGAGGGTGCGGGAGAGCCGGGGTCCTGCTCGACCCTCGGTCTCCTCGATGTGCTCGATGGGTTTGCGGCGCAGTACGCCCTCGCCGCTCCAGAGCCCGGCCATGGGGTCCTCCTGACGTCGGCACGTATGACGGCGTCGCCGTGGACGGCACCCACGACGCCCCGTGATCATCATGGCCGCGCCAGGAGGGGGTGAAAAGCGGCCACGAGGTCTGTTCGGGCAACGCTCCAAGACGTACCCGTCTGGTCTCACGCGAGGACGCCGGTCACAGCGGCCGCTCCCGTTCCTTCCAGTACGGTTCCCGCAGTCTGCGCTTGTAGAGCTTGCCGTTGGGGTCGCGGGGCATCTCGTCGGTGAAATCCACCGTTCTGGGGCACTTGTACCCTGCGAGCCGACCGGCGCAGTGCTCCAGGATCTCCGCCGCGAGCCGCGGCCCCGGTATCTGGCCCGGCGCCGGTTCGACCACGGCTTTGACCTCCTCGCCCCAGTCGTCGTGCGGCACCCCGAAGGCGGCGGCGTCCGCCACCGCCGGATGGGTCAGCAGCGCTGCCTCGATCTCGGCCGGGTAGATGTTCACCCCGCCGGAGATGATCATGTCGATCTTGCGGTCGCGCAGGAAGAGATAGCCGTCCTCGTCCAGATACCCCAGGTCACCGACGGTGAAGAAGTCCCCGATCCGGTTCTTGCGGGTCTTCCCCTCGTCCTTGTGGTACGAGAATCCCCCGGTGCTCATCTTCATATGAACGGTGCCCAGCTCGCCGGGGCCGAGCCGGTTGCCGTCGTCGTCGAAGACGGCCAGCTCGCTGATCGGCCAGGCCCTGCCGACCGTGCCGGGCTTCTTCAGCCAGTCCTGCGCGGTGGCGAAAGCGCCACCACCCTCGCTCGCCGCGTAGTACTCCTCCACACAGCCGCCCCACCACTCGATCATGGCCCGCTTCACATGGTCGGGGCAGGGCGCGGCACCGTGGATGGCGTGCCGCATCGAGGAGACGTCGTAGGCGGCGCGCGTCTGTTCAGGCAGCGCGAGGAGCCGGTGGAACTGTGTCGGCACCATATGCGTGTGCGTACAGCGGTGACGGTCGATCAGCCGCAGCATCTCCTCGGGGTCCCACTTGTCCATCACCACGAGCCGGTGCCCGATGTGCAGCGCGGCGGCTGCGAACTGGAGCACGGCGGTGTGGTAGAGGGGCGAGCACACCAGATGGACGTTGTCGTCGAACGGCTTGATGCCGAAGATGCCGAGGAAGCCGCCGAGGTGCGTCTCCTCCGGCCGCTTTCCGGTGAGCGGCCGCCGGATACCGCGTGGGCGGCCGGTGGTGCCCGAGGTGTAGTTCATCACCCAGCCGCTGGTGCGGTCCCGCTCGGCCGGCGGCTCGTCCGGCTGGCCGCCGAGCAGCTCGGCGTACGGGCGGAAGCCGTCGGCCTCCCCCACGCAGTAGCGCCGCGCGTACGGCACCTCCGCCTCGTCGGCAGCAGCCCGCACCGGTTCCGCGAAGCGCGCGTGCGCCAGCAGCACCTTGGCGCCGGAGTCGGAGAGTATCCACGCGATCTCGGGGCCCACCAAGTGGTGGTTGACCGGGACCATGTACAGCCCTGACTGGGCGGCGGCCAGATAGGCGGCGATGAACTGAGGACCGTTGGGCAGTACGGTCGCGAACGCGTCGCCCGCCGCCAGGCCCGCCGCCCGGAGGGCGTGCGTGAGCCGGTTGCACTCCGCGTGCAGCCGGGCGGCCGACCACTGGTCACCGTCCGGCGCGACGAGCACCGTGCGCCTGGGATCACGCCGGGCCTGCGCCCAGAATCCGTTGGGTGCGTCCACCGTGGCTCTCTCCTTTCGGGGGCGTTCGGGCGGGCGAAGCTGCTCACTGCCGGTCCGCGAGGGCGTTGAGACGGGCCAGGGTGCGTTCGAAGCCGCGCGTGAGGTCGTCCACGACCGCCTGCACCGACCGGCGGCTGTTCATGGAGCCGACGATCTGTCCCACGGGGGTGCCCAGCAGCGGCTCCACCTCGTACCGCTGGATGCGCGAGTTGGCCTCGGCGACCAGCAGCCCCTGGAGGGGCATGGGCAGGGTGCCGGGCCGGCCCTCGCCCTGCTCCCAGGCGTCTGTCCAGGCGGTCCGCAGCTGCCGCGCGGGCTTCCCGGTCAGCGCGCGGGACCGTACGGTGTCGCCGGACCCGGCGGCCAGCAGTTTGCGGGTCAGCGCGCGGGAGCCCAGGTCGGCCTCGGTGGTGGTCAGCCACACGGAGCCGAGCCAGGCGCCCTGCGCTCCCAACGCCAGTGCGGCCGCGAGCTGTTCGCCGCTGCCGATACCGCCGGCGCACAGCACGGGCAGCGGGTCGACGGCGCGCACCACCTCGGGCGTGAGCACCATGGAGGCGATCTCCCCGGTGTGGCCGCCCGCCTCGTACCCCTGGGCAACCACGATGTCGATGCCCGCCTCCTTGTGCCGCTGCGCGTGCCGGGGGCTTCCGGCGAGCGCCGCCACCGGGATACCGCTCTTGTGAGCGCGCTCGATGACGTCGGGCGGGGGTGAACCCAGCGCGCCGGCCAGGAGTCCGATCGGGTAGTCGAAGGCCACGTCGAGCTGGCCGCGGGCCACGTTCTCCAGCCAGCCGGTAATGCGCCAGCCGCCGCTCTGGCCCTCGGGGAGCTCGGGGACGTCGTACGCGGCCAGGACGTCGCGCACATACCGCCGGTGCTCCTCGGGGATCATCGCCTCGATCTCGTCCTCGCTCACGCCTTCGACCTTCTTGGCGGGCATGACCACATCCAGGCCGTACGGCAGTCCGTCGGTGTGCGCGTCCAGCCAGTCGAGGTCGCGTCGGAGGTCCTCGGCTGCGCCGTAGCGCACGGCGCCGAGCACCCCGAAGCCGCCCGCGCGGGTGAGCGCCGCCGCGACGGCGGGGAAGGGTGTGAAGCCGAAGATGGCGTGCCGGGCTCCCAGCTTTCTGCTCAGCTCCGTCTGCATGGGCGGCAGGATGCCGCAGCCGCGCCGAGGAGGGAAGACGTTTTCTGATGCTGCGTCAGGTAGCTGCTGGTTCAGACCCCGTCAGGCGACTCCCGTGGGCACGTCCGCCGTCGGACCGTCGCCGCCTCCCCCGGGCGACCCAGCCGCTGAAGACAGTGCGCCTCGTCGTTCCTGCTGGCCACGGTGGCCGGATCGGCGGGACCCAGCGCGCGCTCGCGGACGGCGGTCACCTGCCGGTGCACCTCCAGCGCCTCCGCCCAGCGTCCGAGGCGCCCCAGCGCGTGCCCGAGGTCGTGGCGAACCGCCAGTGTGTCGGGGTGGTCGGGGCCCAGCACCGAGGCACGGCCGGCCGCGGTACGGACGTACTCCTCCAGTGCCTCGCTGTGGCGTCCGAGCCGGGCGAGGGCCGAGCCGGTCTCGTAGCGACTGGCGAGGGTTTCGGGGTGGTACGGGCCGAGCAGCCGTTCGCGTTCGGCGGCGACCGCGCGGTGCACCTCGTACGCCTCCTCCCAGCGGCCGAGCCTGCCCAGCCGCAGCCCGGCGTTGTGCCTGCCCGCCAGCACCGTGAGCCGCTCCCGGGGCAGGGGGGCGCGCACGGCGGCGCGGGGGGCCTGCCGCGGTATCCGGGGCGGCATGCGCGGCGCCGCCACAGGGGCGGCGTCCGCGGCCTCGCGCGCGAGCTCATCGGGCCCGGCGCCCTCGGTCCACCGTCCCGTGAGCCCGCTCAGCCCGGGTGCCCACGTCGCGGCCCGCGGCCGGGTCGCCAGGGCACCACCGGCCGCGAGGCCGCCGTCCATACCGTGCGTCCACGGCGGCACGCCCCTCGCGCCCGTTCCGGCACCCTGGAGGTGGGTCCGGGCGGCGGCCAGCTCACCCGCCAACTGCTGTGCACCGTACGGGCGTTCGTCCGGCGCTTTGGCCAGCAGCCGCAGGATGGCCACCTCCAGCGGCGGCGGCAGTTCCGGCCGGTGGGCACGCGGCGGCACCGGCGGTGTGTCGCGGTGCCCGACCAGTACGGCCCAGGGGTCGCCGCCCTCGAACGGTGGCGCCCCGGTGGCGATCTCGTAGAGAACGCACCCGAACGAGTACAGGTCGCTGCGGTGGTCGACGGCGGAGCCCGCGATCTGCTCCGGCGACATGTAGTGCGGGGTGCCCATCGCGACGCCGGGGCCCGAGAGCTTGGCGGTGAAGCCGATGTCGTGGGCGAGGCGGGCGATGCCGAAGTCGCAGATCTTGACGGCACCGTCCTCGGTGCGCATGACGTTGGCCGGCTTCAGATCGCGGTGCACCACCCCCTGGGCGTGGGTGTAGGCCAGTGCGCCCGCGACCTGTTCGGCCACATCCACGACCTCGGCGACAGGGAGCGGCCGCCGCTCGTTGTCCGCCAGGAGCTGACTGAGGTTGCGTCCCTCCAGCAGCTCCATGACCAGGTAGAGCAGCCCGTCGTCCCCGAAGTCGTGCACCACCGTCACGCCCCGGTGCTGGAGTGCGGCGGCGACGCGCGCCTCGCGCCGGAAGCGTTCACGCAGCATGCTCACGAACGCCTCGTCGTCGCGCCGGGCCAGTGGTTTGAGGCACTTGACCGCCACCCGCCTGCCCAGTGACTCGTCACGCGCCCGCCACACTTCGCCCATGCCGCCGCGCCCCACACGATCGAGCAGCCGGTACCGGCCATGGATCAGGGTGCTGTGCGCCATCCCTGTTTCTCGCCCCCGTAGTTGCCGCTTTCCGTCCCTCCCCTGTCTGCCCAGTATGGCTGCCTCGTTCCTGCGCGTGTATGCCAACCGAGGACGAGGTGTACGCGTTTGACTGGTTCGCTGTGGTACAGCCGTATACGAACGTGTTCGTTGGCGTGGATGGTGCGGAAGTTTCCACCCCTGGCGGGGAGCGGGTCAGCGCCGTACGCGTGGCATGCCCAGACCGATCCAGGAGATGATCTCGCGCTGGATCTCGTTGTTGCCGCCGCCGAAGGTGAAGATGACGGCGCTGCGGTAGCCGCGCTCCAGTTCGCCGCCCAGCACCGCGCCCGCCGAACCGTCCTTGAGAGGGCCGGCCGCGCCGGCCACCTCCATCAGCCAGGCATAGACCTCCCGGCGGGCCTCGCTGCCGTAGACCTTGACGGCGGAGGCGTCGTGCGGGGTCAGCGTCCCCTTGTCGAGGGCGTCGACCATCTGCCAGTTGAGCAGCTTCATCGCCTCCAGCCGGGCGTGTGCGCGGGCCAGCCGGGTGCGGACCCAGCCCAGGTCGAGGACGCGGCGCCCGTCGGAGAGCTTGGTCTCGCGCGCCCAGCGGCGGGTGTCCTCCAGGGCGCGGATGGCCATGGTGCCGTGCGCGGCGAGCGTGACCCGCTCGTGGTTGAGCTGCGTGGTGATCAGCTTCCAGCCGCCGTTCTCCTCCCCCACCCGGCGGCTCGCCGGCACCCGCACGTTCTCGTAGTAGCTCGCGGTGGTGTCGTGCGAGGCCAGGGTGGTGATCAGGGTGCACGAGTAGCCGGGGTCGCTGGTCGGCACGAGCAGCATGGTGATGCCCTTGTGCGGCTTGGCCTCCGGGTCGGTGCGCACCGCGAGCCAGACCCAGTCGGCGGTGTCCCCGTTGGTGGTCCAGATCTTCTGGCCGTTGACGATGTAGTGCCCGCTGCCGGTGTCGCCCTCGCGTACCGCGCGGGTGGTGAGGGAGGCCAGATCGGTGCCCGCGTCCGGCTCGCTGTAGCCGATGGCGAAATCCAGCTCTCCGGAGAGTATCCGGGGCAGGAAGAACTCCTTCTGCTCCTCGGTGCCGAAGCGCATCAGGGTGGGCCCGACGGTGTTGAGCGCCATCAGCGGCAGCGGGACGCCCGCCTGCGCCGCCTCGTCGAAGAAGATGAACTGCTCGACGGCGCTCATCCCGCGGCCGCCGTACTCGCGCGGCCACCCCACGCCCAGCCATCCGTCCCGGCCGAGCCGCCGTATCGTCTCGCGGTAGAACCGCTTCCGGGCCGCCGGCTCCTGGTACCCGGTGTGCGCGTCCTCCGGCACGAGCCCGTCCGGGCCGGTGAAGTAGTCCCGCAACCGGGCCCGCAGCTCCTGCTGTTCGGTGGTGTATTCGAGGTACACGGTCCCCTCCGCTCCACGACGGCGTGCCGATGGCGGCGCACACAGTAGAACGTGTTCCACCACAAGGGAATGCCCGCCGCACTCTGGGACCGCGGACCGCGGACTCAGCCCTCGGTCGTCCGCGGGCGCGGGGCCAGCCAGGCGAGCGACGCGGTGACCAGCGCCCGTACCCCCGTGTCCAGAGTGGGCTGGAGCACCGGTGCGAAGCGCGGGCTGTGGTTGCCGGGGATGTCCTGGTGGACGGTTCCGGCGCGCTCGGCCTTCCAGTAGGCGTCCGGATCGGTGCCGCCCAGCCCCCAGTAGGTGCTGGGGCAGCCGAGCCCGGCCGGCAGCTCGCCGAAGTCCTCGCTGGCCGGAACGGGCCCCGTGGTCAGCGCCCGGTCCTCGCCGAAGTAGGCCGCGAAGGCCGCCGCCACCCGGCCGGTGGCCTCCTCGTCGTTCTCGGTCACGGAGAACTCGCTGAGCGTCTCGAACTCCGGTTCGCGGTCCGCACCGGCGGTGGCGCACTCCCCTACGACGATCCGGCGCACCGCGGCCAGCACCCGGGAGCGGGTCTCCTGCTCGAAGGTACGGATGTTGAGCTGGATCTCGGCGCTGTCGGGGATGATGTTCGGCCCGCTGCCCGCGTGGATCGCACCGACGGTCACCACGGCCGGGGTGGCCGCGGAGATCTCCCGGGAGACGACGGTCTGCAGCCGCAGTACGGTCGCCGCGGCCAGCACAACGGGGTCCAGGGTCCGCTCCGGCATCGAGCCGTGTCCGCCGCGCCCGTGGAAGGTGACCCGGAGGCTGTCCGAGGCCGCCATCATGACACCCGCCCGGGTCAGCAGGGTGCCCGCGGGCACGGGCAGCACATGCTGGCCGAGCGCCACGTCCGGCCGGGGGATGCGCCGGGCGAGCCCGTCGTCGACCATGGCGCGGGCGCCCGAGCCGTTCTCCTCGTTCGGCTGGAAGAGCACGACGAGGGTGCCCCGCCACGCGTCCGTCCCGGCCGCCATCAGGCGCGCCGTGCCCAGCAGACAGGTGACGTGGACGTCGTGGCCGCAGGCGTGCATCACGGGGTGTTCGACACCGTCCGCGTCCGTGCCGGTGTCGGTCGAGGCGTAGGACAGCTCGGTCTGTTCGCGTACGGGCAGCGCGTCCATGTCGGCACGCAGCAGGACGGTGGGGCCTTCGCCGTTGTGCAGTACGCCCACGACCCCCGTACCGGCGATGCCCTCGGTGACCTCGTAGCCCCACTCGTTCAGCGCCTGCGCGACATGCCCTGCCGTCCGCCGCTCCTGGAAGCCGAGTTCGGGGTGCTGGTGGAGGTCCTTGTAGAAGGACTCCAGGCTGTCGCGGATGTCGGACAGGCCGGCCAGCACCGCGTCCGCGGCGACGGTTGTGGGGTCTTTGTCGTTCACGGAGGGCCCTTCCACGGGGGAGTTGTGTACCACGGGGCGGATGTGTCCCACGGGGTGGAGCTTCCACCGGAAGCGCGGCAGCGACACGACCCGTTCAGGGGCGTTAGTCAAGGAATCACCCAGTTGCCAGCTTCATACGATCCGTCCGATCTGTGAAGCTGGTGAAACTCATGGTGACCGTCCCCTACATCAGGAGTGACTGGTGATTCTCTCGATTTCGGGTGTCGTACTGCTGGGCCTGATCGTCTTCCTCTTCTTCCGCAAGGACAACCTCAAGGTCTCCCACGCGCTGGTGTGCGCCCTCTTCGGCTTCTACCTGGCGGGCACCGCCATGGCACCCAGCATCAAGGCGGGGGGCGAGAGCCTGGCAAGCCTGCTCGGCGGGCTCAAACTCTAGCCGCGAGGCGGAGAAGGCCGACGCGGCAGAGAAGTCCGACGAGGCCGACAGGGCCGACAGGGCCGACAGGGCCGACAGGGCCGACAGGGCCGACAGGGCCGACAGAGCCGACGATCAGTCAGCGGGCCGGGAGGAGCTGGGCGTGGGGCGGTGGGCGATGCCGTCGCGGCGGGACGCACGGAAACTCGTGCGTGCCACCACGGACGGCGTGCTCGACGTACTGCACCCAGTACTCGTCCTCGGCAGGGGAGCGCGCTGTCTGGCGGCGCACGGCCGGGCCTGGTGGGCGCGGACACCCAGGGAACGGCGGGGTCCCACGCTGTTCGCCGTCGCCGCCTGCGGGGTCCTGCTGTGGCTGCTGCCGTATGGCCCGGTGCTGGCGGTGCTGGGTGCGCTGGCCACCACCGCCTGGTACGGCAGGCAGGGCCCGGCCGGCCCGGGCGCCTTCCGTGCGGGCCCCACCACCGGGGAGCGCGCTCGGCTGCAGACGGTGTACGAGGCGCTGGTGCCGTACTTCGCGCTGGACGGCGACCCGCACCCCGAACCGCTGTACGCGTACGACGGCCGATGGGAGCGCGCGTTCGAGGAGTTCGCCTTCCGGGACGGCCGGATCTGCGAACTGCTGCTGCGCTACCCGGCCTCCTTCCGCGACGGCGAGCTCGCCGAACGGCTGCGGGTCGAACAGCTGCTGGCCGCCAAGACGGGCCGCGGCCGCGAGTACCGCTTCTGCTGGGACGGGGAGTGCAACCTGCTGGAGATGACCGCGCTGGAGCCGCTGCCCACCGGCATCCACGCCCAGCCGTTCGTGACCGCGCCCGGCGAGACGGTGCTCGGCTTCACGGACGGCTGCGAGATCACAAGGACGGTGCCGGTGTGCTTCCTGGACGAGGACGCGCCCCGGGACGTACCGCCGGTGATGTGGCGAACCGGACCGCGCTCGACGGAAGCGCACCTGCTGGCGGTCGGCACTCCCGGGTCGGGTACCAGTTCGCTGCTGAGGTCGCTCGCCCTCCAGGCACTGGGCCGCGGCGAGGTGCTGATCGTGGACGGTGAGGGGGGCGGCGAGTTCGCGGCGTTCGCGGCTCGGCGCGGCGTGCTGGGTGTGGAGTCCACGCTGCCGGGCGCGCTGGCCGCCCTGGAGTGGGCGGCGCGCGAGACGGAGCGCAGGCTGCTGGAGACGAGCCGGTGCCGGCAGCGCGGCGAGCCCGTCCCTCAGGACACCACCCGGCCCCTGTGGGTGCTGGTGGACCGGCCGGCCGCGCTCACCTACCTCGCACGGGCCCAGGGACAGACCGATCCGCAGGAGCTGCTGCGGATCCCGCTGCGGCACGGCCGCGCGGCGGGGGTGACCGTGGCGGTGGCCGAACAGTTCGACGGCACGGAGGAGTTGGGGGACGCCGTGCTGACGTACACCAGGGCGCGGGTGGTGCTGGGTGCCGTCTCGCCCGAGCAGGTGGGCGGTGTGCTGGGCGAGGCGCCGCAGACGGGACCGGCGCCGGACGTACCGCCCGGCCGTGGCTTCGTACGACTCGGCCACGGCCCCGTGCTGCGGCTCCAGGTCCCGGCCACCCCGGACCCGCAGGACGAGACGGCGCGCGAGGCGGCGCGGAGCGCGGTCCAGGAGCTGCTGCCCGAGCCGGTCCGCGCCCCCACCCGGAGCCCGAGCCCGGCGCCCGCCACCCCCGCCGATGAGTGGCACGGACAGGCGACGGACGCACCGGTTCCCGCACCACCGGCCGGCCGGGCCGGCTGAACGGGACCCTGGCCGGCCGCGCAGCGGACGGGGCGGCGCTCAGGCCACGTAGGAGCGCGGGACGTCGGAGGGGGTGGGTGCCCCGGACCGCACCAGGTCCGCGGCGGCCGCCAGTCGGGATGCGGCCTCCCGGGCGAGCGGCTCACCGATGGTGAACGGCAGCCGAACGAACCCCTCGAAGGCGCCGTCCACCCCGAACCGCGGCCCGGAGGGCACCCGGACGCCGAGCCGTTCACCGGCCTCCGCGATCCGGGAGCCGGAGAGGCCGCCGGTGCGCACCCACAGAGTGAGGCCGCCGAGCGGCACGTCGAACTCCCAGTCGGGCAGGTGGTCGCGGAGCGCCGCCGTCAGGGCCTCCCGGTTCTCCCTCGCCCGAGCCCGGCGCTCGGTGACGGCCGCCTCCCATCCGTTGCCGTTGAGCAGTTCGGCGACGGCCAGCTGTTCGAGCACAGGGCTGCCCAGGTCGACGTAGGCGCGGGCCGCCGTGAGGCTGCGGATGATCTCGGGCGCTGCCCGTACCCAGCCGATCCGCATCCCCGCCCAGATCGACTTGCTGACCGAGCCGACCGTGATGACGGCCGAGCCGCCCGGGTCGAAGGAGGCCATCGGCCGCGGCATCTCCAGCCCCGGCGCACCGGTGCTCGGCGTTCCGGTGGCGCCGGGCGGGCCCAGCGGCAGGTCGGCCATGGTCTCGTCGGCGATCAGCACCGTCCCCGCGGCACGCGCCGCCGCCACCAGTTCGCGGCGCTGTTCGGTGCCGGCCAGCGCTCCGGTGGGGTTGTGGAAGTCCGCGACGACGTAGGCGAGGCGTGGCGCCGCCTCCCGCAGGGTGCGGTGCCAGGCGGGCAGGTCCCAGCCGGCCAGACGGTCCGCCATCGGAACGGGCACGAGCCGGCCGCCCGTCTCGCGCAGCAGCTGCAGCACGTTCGCGTAGGAGGGGTGCTCGACGGCGATGCGCTCCCCGCGCGGGACCAGCATCCGCGCCAGGGCCCCCACTCCGCCCAGCGCCCCGGTGGTGACCATGATCTGCTGCGGCATCGTGGGCACGCCGAGCGCGGTGTAGCGCTCGGCCAGCGCCTCGCGGAGCACCGGCAGGCCCGCCGGATAGTCGCCGTGGGTGTGCGCGTAGGGCGGGAGCGCCGTCAGCGCGCGCTGGAGCGCCTCGCTCAGGGCCGGCTGTGCGGGGAGCGCGGCACAGCCCAGGTCGATGACGGTGCCCTCGTTCTCGGGCGGGAGGGGGTGGAGGCCGCGGCTGGGCAGCGGCTTGCCCGCCGGCACGGTCGTCCAGCTTCCCGAGCCGCGGCGGGATTCGAGGAACCCGTCGGAGCGCAGCGCCTCGAAGGCCGCGGCCACCGTGGTGCGGCTCACCGACAGCGCCGCGGCCAGCTCCCGCTCGGCGGGCAGCCGGGTCGCCACCGGAATCCGGCCCTCCAGGACGAGGAGCCGCAGGCCCTCGGCGAGCGAGCGGTAGGCGGGCACCTTCCGGGTGGCCTGGGCCGTGCGCGTTGCGACCACCCCGGTGGCCGGCGCCTCGGCGGGGCCTGCCATTCCTGCAGCGGCGGTGCTCTCCCGCACCGCTTCGGGGTTCTCGCGCCGTGTGGCGTGCTGCGACCCGAGCAGCCGCGCGAGCTGCGCGGCTCCCACAGCGGAGTTCCAGTGCGCCATTGTTCGGTCCACCTCTCCCGGATTGGCCGTTGAAATGGCCTGCTTCCATGCCACAGGGTGCCACGAGACAGTCCACTTGCACGAGAAGGGGTAGTTCTTTGTCCATATCGCGGGGTTCTGGCAGACATCTGGTTCGTCGGTTCACGCAGCTGTACGTGGGGCTGCTGCTGTACGGCGCGAGCGCGGCGCTGATGGTGCGCGCCGGACTGGGGCTGGACCCCTGGGACGTATTCCATCAGGGCATCGCCGAGCGCACCGGACTGTCCATCGGCACGGTCGCGATCATCGTGGGCGCCGCGGTGCTGCTGCTGTGGTGGCCGATGCGCGAGCGCCCCGGCCTGGGCACGGTCTCCAACGTGTTCCTGGTGGGCCTCTCGATGGACGCGACACTGTGGCTGCTCCCCCAGGTGGAGGCACTGGCTCACCGCGTTCCGCTGCTGCTGGGCGGGGTGGTGCTGAACGGCGCCGCGACAGGGCTCTACATCTCGGCACGGTTCGGACCCGGTCCCCGCGACGGGCTGATGACCGGGCTGCACAAGATCACCGGCCGCTCGATCCGGCTGGTGCGGACGGGGATCGAGATCGTGGTCCTGGTGACGGGAATCCTGCTGGGCGGCTCGGCCGGGGTGGGCACGGTGGTGTACGCGCTGGCGATCGGGCCCCTCGCCCAGTTCTTCCTGCGCTTGTTCGCGCTGCCGGACAGCACCGAGCCCGGCGATGCCTCCCGCGTGGTGGCCCGCGGCGGCAAGCAGGCGCGCGCGGTACCGCGCCGGTGACGGCTGCGGCGATACTGCCGCGGTGACGAACACACGAACGACCAAGGGCCGCCGCCCTTCCCCCGGCCGTGGCCACGGCCACCCGTTTCTGGCCTCCGCCGTACCGCTGGCCTTCGCACACCGGGGCGGTGCCGCCTCGGGGCTGGAGAACACCCACGCGGCCTTCGCCCGGGCCGTCGGGCTCGGCTACCGGTACCTGGAGACCGACGTGCACACCACGGCGGACGGTGCGCTGGTGGCCTTCCACGACGCGACCTTGGACCGCGCCACCGACCGCGGCGGCGCGCTGGCCGAGCTGAGCTGGGCCGAGGTGAGCCGGGCCCGCGTGGCGGGCTTCGAACCCGTGCCGCTCTTCGCCGACCTGCTGCGCGCGTTTCCCGGGGTGCGCTGGAACATCGATGTGAAGACCGACAGCGCCCTGGTTCCGTTGCTGGAACTGTTGGGGAGGGAGTCCGCCTGGGACAGGGTGTGTGTGGGCTCGTTCACCGAGGCACGGGTGGCCAGGGCGCGTGCGCTGGCGGGTCCCCGGCTGCTGACCTCGCTGGGCACGAGCGGAGTGCTGGCACTGCGGATGCGCTCCTACCGGCTGCCGTTCCGGCTGCCTACGGGCGCCGGCTGCGCGCAGGTGCCCGAGCGCCACGGCAGGCTCCGCGTGGTGGACCGCGCCTTCGTACGTACCGCGCACGCGCGGGGGCTGCGCGTGCACGTGTGGACGGTGAACGATCCGGCCCGCGCCGCCGCCCTGCTGGACCTCGGCGTGGACGGCATCATGACCGACGAGTTGGAGATGCTGCGCGAGGTGTTCGCCGCACGCGGCGCCTGGCCCCGAACATGACGGGTCGGTCCGGCGTCAACTCAAGGCTTGAAGCGCGACGTTGACGGCGGCGACTTCCCCGGGGGGAGGAAGACGGGCTGTAGTCTCCCCGGACCGGTTGCGAAGATCGTTCGCATCCTGCGCGGGTCGAGCGCCGACGGCAGCCCGCACACAACCGGAGACGGGGAGGAACGGGGATGGGAACGGTCGCACCTGATGCGCCGGATGCGCCGCAGTCGCCGGATCGGAGCGCATCTCCAGGGGAGTTGGCGGCACCGGGCCGTGAGCGCCGCCGCGAACAGCGCGGGTGGTATTTCTACGACTGGGCCAACTCCGTCTTCTCCACCAGTGTGCTCACCGTCTTCCTCGGCCCGTATCTGACCGAGGTCACCAAGTCCGCCGCCGACGCCGACGGCTATGTGCACCCCATGGGCATTCCGGTGCGGGCGGGCTCCTTCTTCCCGTACGCGGTCTCGGCCTCCGTACTGCTCTCGGTGCTGGTGATGCCGCTGGCCGCGGCCTTCGCCGACCGTACGGGGCGCAAGAAGCCGCTGCTCGGCGCCGCCGCCTATCTGGGCGCGGGGGCGACCACAGGGATGTACTTCCTGGACGGCGACCGCTATCTGCTGGGCGGGGTACTGCTGGTGGTGGCGAACGTCAGCTTCGCCGTCTCCATCGTGCTCTACCACGCCTTTCTGCCCCAGATCGCCGCACCCGAGGAGCGCGACAGGGTCTCCGCACACGGCTGGGCCTTCGGATACGCCTCGGGCGCACTGGTGCTGGTGGCCAACCTCGGGCTGTTCCTGGGGCACGAGGCGCTGGGAGTCGCCGAGTCGACGGCCGTGCGCATCTGCCTGGCCTCCGCCGGGCTGTGGTGGGGCATCTTCACCGTCGTCCCGCTGCTGCGGCTGCGGGAGCGGCCGGCGGTGGCGCACAGCGCGGACGGCGCCGCGCGTGCGGGGCTCGGGCAGGGGTTCCGCCAGCTGGCCGGGACGTTGCGCCAGTTGCGCCGCTATCCGCTCACCCTGATGTTCCTCCTGGCGTACCTGCTCTACAACGACGGCATCCAGACGGTGATCACCCAGGCGTCGGTCTACGGCTCGGAGGGACTCGGGCTGGACCAGACGACGCTGATCGGGGCGATCCTGCTGGTGCAGATCCTCGCCGTGGCAGGCGCACTGCTGCTGGGCAGGCTGGCGGCGCGCTACGGGGCCAAGCGCACCATTCTGGGCTCGCTGGTGGCCTGGACGGCGACGGTGGGCGCCGGGTACTTCCTGCCCCGCGAGGACCCGGTCTGGTTCTACGCACTGGCGGTGGGGATCGGCCTGGTGCTGGGCGGCAGTCAGGCGCTGTCCCGCTCGCTGTTCTCGCATCTGGTCCCGGCCGGCAAGGAGGCGGAGTACTTCGCCCTGTACGAGATCAGCGACCGGGGCACCAGCTGGCTGGGCCCACTGGTGTTCGGACTGACGTACCAGCTGACGGGCGAGTACCGGAGCGCGATCCTGTCCCTGGTGGTCTTCTTCGCGCTCGGTTTCGCGCTGCTGCTGCGGGTACCCGTCAGACGTGCGGCAGCGGCCGTGGGCAACGTCGCACCGGGCCGGATTTAGACCTGCGGGTGCTGGGCCGGTAGTGTACGCCTTTGGCCCACCGGGATGGACCGTTACTGCACGCCGAAGAGATGCGAACAGTGGGTGACATCTTCTGTCAGTTGTGACAAACCGGTCACCGGGGGGTACCGCAGATCAACGAAGCGGCGGCACGAAGGAGCAGCGGCGCGCAGCCATCCGTCACGGTTGGAGGTGCGTGACGGGTGGGCGATCTCCCGATAGCGGGAATCTTCACCGGCGGCCGGACGTTGACCGGATGACGACGACAGCGACACCTGTCCTGTGGGCGACCAGCCCGGGAGGCACGAATTCATGAGTGAGCGAGCTCTTCGCGGCACGCGACTCGTGGTGACCAGCTACGAGACCGACCGCGGCATCGACCTGGCCCCGCGCCAGGCCGTGGAGTACGCATGCCAGAACGGCCATCGTTTCGAGATGCCGTTCTCGGTAGAGGCCGAGATTCCATCCGAGTGGGAGTGCAAGGTGTGCGGCGCACAGGCACTCCTGGTGGACGGCGAGGGTCCGGAGGAGAAGAAGGGCAAGCCCGCGCGTACGCACTGGGACATGCTGATGGAGCGGCGGACCCGTGAGGAGCTCGAGGAGGTTCTCGCCGAGCGGCTCGCCGTACTCCGCTCCGGCACCATGAACCTCGCGGTGCACCCCCGCGACGACAGCAGCGGAAACAAGCGCAAGTCCGCCTGATATCGGTGCGGCGCGCCGGCTGAGGAGCGGCGCACCGAGAACAGCACGAGAGGGCCCGAGGCACGCCGAGCGCGTGCCTCGGGCCCTCTTGTGCCGCCTTCATTGCTGGCAGACCACTCGTGGAAGGCCGGGGTCACTCCCGGAAGCCCGCCAGGGCGACCCCCGTAGGACCGGGGTCACTCCCCGCGCTGCTCGTCGTCGCGGACGACCTCGCCCTGGACGACCTTGCCGTCCGGACGGTGCATCCGCACCTGCTGCTCGGCCGTACGCGCCTGCTGGTAGGCGTCGCCGAGGGTGCCGCGCGGAAAGCCGCTGCGGCGGTCCAGGGAGCGCTGCACGGTGCCGCGCAGCAGCTTGGCCGTGGGCGGGAAGAGGCACAGCAGCCCTGCCGCGTCGGAGACCAGCCCGGGGATCATCAGCAGCAGCCCGCCGAGCATCGCCGTCCCGTTGCCGCCACGGCCCTCGGCGGCGGTTTCGTCGCCCGGGGCACCGGCCTCGCCGCCCCCGCGGGCCTGGTCCTGGGCGCGCTGGACGGTCTCCGCCAAGTTGCGCCAGGCGCGGCGGCCGGCCCGCTTGATCGCGGCGGCGCCCAGCACGAAGCCGCCGGCCAGCACGAGGAAGACGGTCAGACCTCCCGCGGCCTGGCCGAGCAGGGTCAGCAGCCAGATCTCCAGTACGGCCCACGCCGCGATGGCGAGCGGCAGCAGGGTGCGGCCCTTCGACCGAGGCGGCCGGGGCGGATGCTTCCCGCCGGAGCGGGCCCCGGCTCCCTGCCCCGGGCCGCCGTCTGCACCGCCCGAGTCCTGTCCCTGGGGCTCGTACGGGAAGGGTGCGCGCGTCGTCATTCTTCCAGTGTGCCTGGTGTCGCGTAGGCCCGGGATCAGCACCGCGGTCAGCGCTCCGGCCGGTGCCTCGGATCAGCGCTCCGGGCGGTTGCCCGAACGGTTCTCCCCCCGGCCCAGCACCTTCTTGACCCGGCCCTCGACGCCCCAGGCCGCGATCCGCCACAGCGCCTCGGCCATGATGTCCCGGCTCATCTTGGAGTCGCCGCGCTCCCGCTCGACGAAGGTGATCGGCACCTCCACCACGTGGTACCCGGCGTGCACGGTGCGGCGCGTGAGGTCCACCTGGAAGCAGTAGCCCTGGGAGGCGATGGAGTCCAGGCCGATGCCCTCCAGGGTCTCCTTGCGGAAGGCCCGGAAGCCGGCCGTCACATCGCGCACGTCGACGTCCAGGAGCAGCCTGGAGTAGGTGCTGGCGCCGCGCGAGAGGAACTCGCGGGACTTGGGCCAGTTGACGATCCGGCCGCCCGGCACCCAGCGCGACCCGATCACCAGGTCGGCGCCGCCCAGCGCGGTCAGCAGCCGGGGCAGCTCCTCGGGCGGGTGGGAGCCGTCGGCGTCCATCTCGATCAGTACGCCGTAGCCGTTGTCGATCCCCCACCGGAAGCCGGCCAGATAGGCGGCGCCCAGGCCCTCCTTGCCTTTGCGGTGCAGGACGTGGACGTGGTCGTCCTCGGCGGCGAGCTCGTCGGCGATCTTGCCGGTGCCGTCGGGGCTGTTGTCGTCCGCGACCAGGATGTGCGCCTCGGGCACCGCCTCGCGTACCCGGGCGACGACGGGCTGGATGTTGTCGGCCTCGTCATAGGTCGGGATGATGACCAGGGCCGTCCCTAGCGGGCCGTATCGCCGCTGTCCGCCGTCCGTCACTGGTGCTGCCCCTCCGCTTGAGCCTGTCGGTCGTGCTCGTCGTTGCCGTCCCCGTGGCCGGCGGCGTCCGGTGCCGCCTGCTGTGTGCGGGCACCGCGCCTCCTGCGGCCCAGGAGCACGGCTCCGGCGCAGGCGAGCACGCCCACGATAGCGATCACCCATTCGGGAGCGGCACCGACGCGGTCGGCAAGGGTGATCTCGTCGCGCAGCGGAAGGTTCCCGGTGAGCACGTCCTGGGTGAACTCCTCCGTGCGCTGCTGGACCGTGCCGTCGGGCGAGACGATGGCGCTGATGCCGCTCGTCGCCGCCGTCACCACGGCGCGGCCGTGCTCGACGGCGCGCAGCTTGGACATCGCGAGCTGCTGCTCGGGCTGGCCGGTCCGCCCGTAGGTGGCGTTGTTGGTCTGGACGACCAGCGCCCGGGCGCCGTCCTTGACGGTGTCCCTGGGGATCTCGTCGTAGGCGACCTCGAAGCAGATCACGTCGCCGAGGCGTGCCGGGCCGGTCTGCAGGACGCCGGTGTGGTCGCCCGGGTAGAAGTCGCGGGGCACCTGCTGGAGACGGGTGATGACCTTGCTGAGCTGGTCGCGGAAGGGGACGTACTCGCCGAAGGGAACCGGGTGCTGCTTGGTGTAGGAGGCGCCGGGGCCCTTCTCGGGGTCCCAGACGATGCCCTGGTTCTCGACGTAGCCGGGCTTGGTGGGGTGGTCCACCAGGGCGCCGACCAGCACGGGGACGCCGACTGCCTTGACGGCCTTGTCGATGCGGTTGCCCGCCTCGGGGTATTTGTGCGGGTCGAGGTCGGAGGAATTCTCCGGCCAGATCACCAGGTCGGGTCTGGGCTCCTTGCCCTTCTTGATCCGATCGGCCAGATCGAGGGTGGCCTCGACGTGGTTGTTGAGGATCTGCATGGGCCGGCCGAGGAAGTGCATACCCGGCTGCTGGACGTTGCCCTGCACCACGGCGATCCGCACGGTGTCGGCCGCCTTGGTCGGCACCGGCACCGCGAACCCGGCGGCGGTGACCGCCCCGGCGAGCGCGAGGGCGCCGGCTCCGGTGGCGTACGCGCGGGTGGTGCGCGCCGGCGCGGAGCGCAGCCGCCAGCAGGTCAGCGCGACGGCGGCCAGCAGGGTGCCCGTCAGGGCCACCGCGAAGGACACCAGCGGTGCGCCGCCGAGCGCGGCCAGCGGGGTGTAGGGCGCATCGGTGTTGGCGAAGGCGAGGCGGCCCCAGGAGAAGCCACCGAACGGCAGCCTGTCGCGCAGGAATTCCTCGGTCAGCCACAGGCACGCGCCCCACAGCGGCCAGAGCGGCAGCCGTGAGGTGACGGCGAGTCCGGCGCCGAGCCCCAGCACGAACAGGCCCTGCAGGAAGGCGAGTCCGATGGTCGCATCCCAGCCGACGACGTGCAGCCACTTGAGCAGGACGACGAAGAAGGGCCAGCCGAAGGCGAGTCCGAGCCAGGCGCCCTGGCGCCCGGTGCGCTCGCGGGTCAGAAGGCTCAGCGCGGCGACGGCCACGAACGACAGGGGCCAGATCCCGTACGGCGGGAAGGCGAACGCGAGGGTGACGCCGCTGAGCGCGGCCAGCGCGGTGCTGCGCGCCTCCCGCCGTGCGAGCGCCGCCAGCCTGCGCATCCGCCCGGGGCGCCCGGCCTCTTCCGACACCGGCTGCCCGGCGTCCGCGGAGACGTTACTGCTCACATGCGGTGACTCGCCCGGCGCGCTGCGCCGCGCGGCAGGTGCCGTCGTCCGCTCCCGGGAGTCGTCCGGGGCAGAAGCGGAGGTGGTGTCGGGGCCCGATGCCAAGGTCGCGGCCTTCCTAGCAGGTCGTGCGGTGGTGTGAGCCGACGGTACAACGCTCGGGGGCCGGTGCGGGGCACGGGACCGTAAAGCGACGGTTTGGAGGCCGGGACGTGTTCGCCGGGTCGCAGCATGTGATCTCTCACCGCGTGGGCGTGTTCGCACGGGGCTACGGGTGTGCCCCTCCCGCCCGCGATGGGGCTCGGGCGCGAAACCCCCGGAAATGCGCGAAACCCCCGGAAATGTCCGCCGCAACCACCACATCCGGCCGATCGCGTCCCGGCCAGGGACCCGGCGCCCTTCGGGCCGACCTGGGACCCGCTGGCTGCGGATCGTCCGAAAGCCGTTGTCTACTGAGCGTCCGGGCCCCGTCCCGGGTCACACCCGCCGACCGGCGGAAACCATCTGTCCCCGTGCCGCGGGCGCTGGACCTGGCTCGCAGTGGTGGTGCGCCGGTGCGGTACACCACCCCGTGGCCCAGCGGCGTTCGACGACAGCGCGGAAGCTCCCCGGTCGGACGTCCTGTGGTGGACGCGGCCGAACCTACCGGGCTTCGGGCAATCATTGTCAACAGCCCGGTCACCTGGGGTGTTTCGGTGAAATACCAGGTCAGTGCGGAGAAGGCGGCGTCAGGGCGGCGAGCGGAGGGGGTCTCGTTCGGCCGTATCACCCTCTGCCAGATCACTCGTCCGGCCGTGCGTGGACCGTGCGTCCGCCGACCACCGTCCGCAGGCAGACCGGGACTTGACCGCCCGGCGTCAGGTCGGGCAGCCCCGGGGTCCCCGAACGGGGGTCGGTCGACCAGTTGGCGACCCGGGTGTCGGGGGCCTGGACGATCAGCTGTCCGGTGCGCCACAGCGCGTAGTCGGCGGGAGCGCCGGGCACCAGCACTCCGGCGTCGTCGCGGCCGAGGGCGCGCCAGCCGCCACGGGTGTGCGCGGTGAACGCGCCACGGACGGAGATCCGGTGCTCGTGGGTGTGGTGGAAGGCGGCGGCGCGGATCGCCTCCCAGGGGCCGAGCGGGGTGACGGGGCTGTCGGAGCCGAACGCGAGGGGCACTCCGGCCCGCAGCAGCGCCGCGTACGGGTTGAGCGTGGCGGCGCGTTCGGCGCCCAGGCGGCGCGCGTACATGCCGTGCGCGCCGCCCCAGGCCGCGTCGAACCCCGGCTGTACGGAGGCGGTGAGGGCGAGGTCGGCGAAGTCGGCGATGGTCTGCTCGGTGAGCATCTCGGCGTGCTCGACCCGGTGCCTGGCCGCACGGATTCGGGCGAGGCCGACCCTCTCGGCGGCGCCGCGCACCCCGGCTGTCACCGCCTGGAGCGCGGCGTCGCCGATGGCGTGGAACCCGGCCTGGATGCCCGCCTCGGTGCAGGCGGCGACATGGGCCGCGATGGCCTCGGGGTCCAGCAGCGCGCTCCCGCTGGTGTGCGGCGCGTCCGCGTAGGGGGCGCACAGGTGCGCGGTGTGCGAGCCGAGGGAGCCGTCTGCGAAGAGGTCGCCGGCGGCGCCGACCGCACCGAGCTCCCGGACCCGGGCGGCCTCCTTGGCCGAAGTGAGGTGTTCCGCCCAGTAGCCGTGGACGCGGGGACCCGGCTCTTCGGCGGCGAGCGCCAGCAGCCCGCGCAGATCGTCCTCGCCCGAGATGTCGGGGCCCGCACACTCGTGCAGCGCGCCGATGCCCAGCGAGGCGGCATGGGCCAGCGCCGCGCGCTGTGCCTCGGTGCGCTGGCGCTGGGTGAGCGTGGCGTAGGCGGCCTGCCGTACGGCGTGGTGCGCGTCGCCCGTCAACGGTGCGTCGGGCCGGTACCCCGCACGGGTTGTGATGTCGGGGACGAGGTCGAGCATCGCCGTGCTGGCGAGCGCGGAGTGGACGTCGATCCGGGTGAGATACAGCGGCCGCCCGCCGCTCGCCTCGTCGAGTTCCGCGCGGCCGGGGTGGCGCTGCTCGGGCCAGGCGTGGGCGTCCCAGCCGGTGCCCAACAGCACCCTGTCGTCCGGCCGGGCCTTTGCGTATGCGCGCACTCGGGCGAGCGCGTCGGCGAGCGTGGGAGCGCCCGACAGATCGAGCCCTGTCAGCGCGAGCCCGGTCGCCGTTGTGTGCACATGGGCGTCCGTGAAGGCCGGGGTGACCAGTGCGCCGTCGAGCTGCACCACCTCGTCGACGCCATCGGCGAAGGAGTCGGCAGCGCCCTCGGAGCCGATCCAGGCAATGCTGTCGCCCTCCACGACCATCGCGGTCGCGAACGGATCGGCGGGGCTGTGCACCTCGCCACCGCGCAGCAGCAGGGTACGGGGCCGGGAGGGGGTCGTACTGTCGCTCATGGCAACAGTCTCCCGCCTGCGGCCGGGCACTCCTGCTCGGGGTCGGACGCGCGGCGTCGGACCGCGCGGTCCGGCTGCGGCGCCCGACCGCGGGGTCAGATGCGCGGTGGGCGCGCCTCGTACGGGGTGGACAGCACGACGGTGGTGCGGGTGGAGACCCCGGCGAGGCTGCGGATCCTGGCCAGCAGGTGCTCCAGTTCGATGGGCGTGGCCACCCGCACCTTGAGGATGTAGTTCTCGTCCCCCGCCACGCTGTGGCACGCCTCGATCTCAGGGACGTCCGCCAGGCGGTCGGAGATGTCGTCCGGCGCGCTGGGGTCGAACGGTTTGACGGAGATGAACGCCGTCATCGGCAGCCCGACGGCCTCGGGGTCCACCAGCGCGGCATAGCCGCGGATGACGCCCCGCTGTTCGAGGCGGCGTACGCGCTGGTGCACGGCCGAGGTGGACAGGCCGGTGGCCTTGCCCAGGTCGGTGTAGCTCATCCGCCCGTCCTTGACGAGCAGTTCCACGATCTGACGGTCGAGTTCCTCCACAGCGGATCACGGTACCCGCGCTCGTGCGCCCGGCGCACCGGGAACGCTCCGGAACGAGTGGACGGCGCGCCGCGCCGCGAGAGCGCCGGGGGCAAACGCACGACCCGGGGGTATGTGACGAAGGACACACTTATGCACCCGCGTCCTCCCGTGCGAGGTGATTATGCGCGTGGCACGGCGGGAAGTGCTTGCTGTGGCCGGAGCCCAGTCGCCCGGCCGTTCCATCGAGGGGGATTACATGCGCACGACGAAGTCCGCCCACTCCGCTCGCCGGTACGACGAGACGCAGCAGCACGACACGGCCGCTCCCCCGGACGGCCCTGACGTCGCCCCAGAGTTGACAGGACCGGTCGCCGAGGACGAGATGTACGAAGGTCTCCGCGTCAAGTGCCCCGAATGCCGCCAGGCCATCGCGGTCTTCACCCACGAGGAGAAGCTGCCGCGCCACGGGCTGTGCGCCTCGCCCTGGGACCCGTTCGGGCTGACGGTGTGCCAGGGCTCTGGCATCCCGGTGCGGGAAGCCACGCCCTGGGACAGCGAGACCCGTGAGCGCGCGGTGAGCGAACTGCTCACGCTGCCCGAGGGACTTGACTGGCGCACCCAGCCGTTCTCCCACGCGGGCCGCCCCGACCACCGGCCGGTGCGCGCCGCAGCGGAGTGAGGTGACTTGGCTCAACGCGTCCACGCAGGGCGGTCGTTGAGAACGGAGCCGTGGCGCGCGACGTGCCTCCCGCGCGCCGGAGCCCGCCCGTAGCCCGTACCGGGCGAGTACGGAGTCGGCAGGTGGTCGGACGGTCGCCTTCCGTTCCCTTCCACTCCCTATCCGTTCCCTTCCGTTCCCTTCCGCCCGATACGGAGCGTTGCCGACACTCGGTGACGAAGCAGTGCCACGGCGCTGTGCGCGTTTTCGGCAGGGCCCCACTGAGGAACCCGTGACCGGGTAGCTCCGTGCGGGCCCGGCGTGGGTCCCGCACGGCTGGGACCCGGTGCCGAGGAGGCGTCATGGCAGCGAACACGAGCACGAAGAGCAGGACGGGCAAGTCGGCAGGCACCAAGCAGGGCGGCAAGCAGGAACAGCAGCAGCGCGCCCTGGTGCGGGAGCTGCTGAAGCGGCACGGAAAGACCTACGCGGAAGAAGCGGGCATCACGCTGCGTGACACCCCACAGCCGCTCTACCAGCTTCTGGTGCTCTCCCTGCTGCTGAGCGCCCGCATCCGCTCGGACATCGCGCTCGCCAGCTCGCGAGCGCTCACGCGAGCCGGGATGAAGGACCCGAAGCGGATGGCGGAGGCCACCTGGCAGCAGCGGGTCGACGCACTCGGCGAGGGCGGCTACCGCCGCTATGACGAGCGCACCGCAACCCAGCTCGGCCAGGGAGCCGAACTGCTGCTGGACCGCTGGGGCGGGGACGTGCGCAGGATGCGCAAGAGCGACGATCCGGAGCGGGCGCTGCGCGAGGTCCCGGGCATCGGCCCGATGGGCGTCGCGATCTTCCTGCGGGAGGCCCAGGCGGTGTGGCCCGAGTACCAGCCGTATCTGGACGACAAGGCGCTTCAGGGCGCCGAGCGGCTGGGGCTGCCGAAGTCCCCGGAGAAGCTGGCCGGGATGGTCAGGAAGGACGAGCTGGCACCGCTCGCGGCCGGACTGGTGCGGGTGGCGCTCAGCAAGGACGTCGCCGAGGAGGTGTGGGACGCCGCCCGCGGGTGACCGGGTCTCGCCCGCAGGCGGTGCCCCGCCGGGGCCTAGAGCTCGATCAGTGCCTGGACCGGCAGGTGGTCGCTGGGGTACTGCCCGCCCCGCTCGAAGGTGTTGATCGAGGCCCGGCGCACCCGGACGCCGGGAGAGGCCAGTATCCAGTCGATGCGGTCTCCGTCGGGTACCAGGGGCCGGTAGCCGTGAAAGGTCCCGTACAGCTTGCTGCGGCTCTCGGCCACCTCCCAGGTGTCGACGAGCCTCCCGTCGGCCAGCAGCGTGTCGTAGACGGGGTTGCCGTGCGCCGGGACGTTGAAGTCGCCGGTCACCAGGCGCGGAAGAGCCGGGTCGAGCCCGCCGAGCCGCTCGTTGATCAGCGCGGCCGACCGCTCACGCGAGGGCTGGCTCCGGTGGTCGAGGTGGGTGTTGAGGTGGTAGAGCTCGTGCCCGGTGGCCAGATCGCGGAACCGGACCCAGGTGACCATCCTGATGACGGTGTTGCCCCAGGTGGCCGAGCCGATGAGAGCGGGCCGGCCGGAGAGCCAGAAGTGGTCGTACTCCAGCGGCCGCAGCCGCCGGACGTCGTAGAAGATCGCCATGAACTCGTCCCGGCTGCCGCCCGCGCGGCCGATACCGAGCCAGTCGTAGCGCGCCCGCCCCAGATCGGCGGCGATGTCCTTGAGCTGCGCGTACAGCCCCTCCTGGGTGCCGAGCAGATGCGGCCGCTCCCGCCGCAGCAGCGCCCGGGTGACCGGCCTGCGCTCGGGCCAGCTGTTGGGCGGGGTCTCGGAGGCGTAGCGCAGATTGAAGCTCATCGTGCGGAGCGCGGCGCCGCCGGCTCTTCGCTGCTCCTGGGTGGGCCCGGTGGCGGGGTGTGCTGCCGGGGGGTGCGCTGTCTGGGCGTGCGCGGTCGCGGCACGCGCGGTCAAGGGCAGGGCGAGGGCCGCCGCCGCGGCCGTACGGATGCTGCGGCGGCGGGTGAACTGTGGTGCGGATGCGGACATATGGCGCCTCCGGCTGTGGGCGGTACCCGACTTCCGGGAGATTCTCAGACCCTCGGATGAGGGGGAAGTGGCCCGTACGGGTACGGGGCGCGAACGGCACCCCCCGGTTCCGCCGCGCCCGCTCAGCCTGCCCGCTCAGCCCTTGCTCTCCGGCCCGGCCAAGTGCCGGGCGACCACCATCCGCTGGATCTGGTTGGTGCCCTCGACGATCTGCAGGACCTTGGCCTCGCGCATGTACCGCTCGACGGGGAAGTCCGTCGTGTAGCCGTATCCGCCCAGGAGTTGCACGGCGTCCGTGGTGACGCGCATGGCGGTGTCGGTGCAGAACAGCTTGGCCATCGCCGCCTGCTTGGCGAAGGGCTGCCCCGCGTCGCGCCGCCGGGCGGCGGCCAGGTAGAGGGAGCGCCCGGCCTCGATGTGGGTGGCCATGTCGGCGAGCGTGAAGCGCAGCCCCTGGAAGTCGGCGAGGGGGCGGCCGAACTGTTCGCGTTCCGCCGTGTAGGCCAGCGACTCGTCCAGCGCCGCCTGTGCGACGCCGATGGCGCAGGCGGCGATACCCAGACGGCCGGAGTCGAGTGAGGAGAGCGCGACGCTGAAGCCCTGGCCCTCGTCCCCGAGTCTGCGGGCGTCGGGGACCCGCACGCCGTCGAAGTGGAGCTGCGCGGTGGGCGATCCGTTCAGCCCCATCTTGTGCTCGGGCGTGGCGGCGCTCAGCCCCTCGGCGTCGGCGGGGACGAGAAACGCGGTGATGCCGCAGGGCCCCTCCTCGCCGGTGCGGGCCAGGACGGTGTAGAAGTCGGCCACGCCGCCGTGGGTGATCCACGCCTTGGTGCCGTCGAGCACCCAGTCAGCGCCGTCCCGGACGGCCCGGGTGCGCAGTGAGGCGGCGTCGGAGCCGGAGGAGGGCTCGGAGAGGCAGTAGGCACCGAGCAGGCCGCCGCCGAGCATGTCGGGCAGCCACTCGGTGCGCTGTTCCTTGCTGCCGAAGTGGGCCAGCCCGTGACATGAGAGGGAGTGCACGCTGGTGCCGAGCCCCACGGTGAGGCGTGCCGCGGCCAGCTCCTCGAGGACCTGGAGGTAGACCTGGTAGGGCTGGCCCCCACCGCCGTACTCCTCGGGATAGGGCAGGCCGAGGAGGCCCGCCTCGGACAGCAGCCGGAAGGTCTCGCGGGGAAAGGTGCCCGCGGCCTCCTGTTCGGCCGCCACGGGCCTGATCTCCCGCTGCACCAGATCACGGACGAGGCCCAGCAGGTCCCGTGCCTCGTCGGTGGGCAGTTCACGTTCCACCGGCTGCGGACCGTCCTTGGGCATGGCGCGCTCTCCTTCGGGTCAGGAACTACGGCGACGACGCCGGGGTGAGGCGGGTCGCCGAGGGACACCGGCCCGCTGGCGGACCGGGGGTGCCGCTGCCCCTGCCGTGATACTGCACCGTCGGATCGCGAGGGTGGCTGACCAGCGGCTGCGGCGAGTTGGAGTATGCCCGATCGAGGGCGGCACGTCACCGGCGTACGGCGACGCACCGCGCGCGGGCCGGGGGCGGCCAGGGTCCGGGGCGGCCACGGAGACGGTCTCCGAAATTGGTCCGAACCATTGACGCACTGGTCTAGTCCTTCTACATTCCTCGAACGTACGACCGGCACCACACCCCCCGCACCCCACACGCGAGGTGACCATGCTCGGATCGGACAGCCAACACTCCCTCGACACCAGACGCCCCCGGCGCCTCTCCCGTCGCCCCCGCCCTCGCGGACTGATCGCCTTCCTGGGTGCACTGTGCGCGGCGCTCCTGGCGACGACACTGCTCTCGGCCACCGCCTCCGCCGGAACCCGGCAGGCACCGGCGGAGCAGCGGAAGGCACCGGCCGCGGCCGCGAAAACCACGGCAGCGGGCGGCAAGACAGTCGGGTACTTCACCAACTGGGGCGTCTACCAGCGCAATTACCACGTCAAGAACATCGAGACCTCGGGCTCTGCCGACAAACTCACCCACATCAACTACGCCTTCGGTAACGTCCAGGGCGGCAAGTGCACCGTCGGCGACAGCTACGCCGACTACGAGAAGACCTACACCGCAGCGCAGAGCGTCGACGGCAAGGCCGACACCTGGGACCAGCCGCTGCGCGGCAACTTCAACCAGCTGCTCAAGCTCAAGCAGAAGCACCCGGACCTGAAGGTGCTCTGGTCGTTCGGCGGCTGGACCTGGTCCGGCGGCTTCGGCGAGGCGGCCAGGAACCCGGCGGCCTTCGCCGAGTCCTGCTACAACCTGCTCAACGACCCCCGCTGGAAGGGGCTCTTCGACGGCATCGACATCGACTGGGAGTACCCGAACGCCTGCGGCCTCAGCTGCGACACCAGCGGCCGGAACGCCTTCGCCAACCTGATGAAGGCCCTGCGCGCCAAGTTCGGCAGCAAGCTGGTGACAGCCGCGATCACCGCCGACGCCTCCCCCGGCGGCAAGCTGGAGACCACCGACTACAAGACGGCCGCACAGTACGTCGACTGGTATCTGCCGATGACGTACGACTACTTCGGCGCCTGGAACGCGCAGGGTCCCACGGCCCCGCACTCCCCGCTCAGCTCGTACCAGGGCATACCCAAGGAGGGCTTCAACACCCAGGCGACCATCGCCAAGCTCAAGGCCATGGGCGTCCCCAGTAGCAAACTGCTCTACGGGCTGGGCTTCTACGGCCGCGGCTGGAGCGGGGTGACGCAGTCAGCACCCGGCGGCACGGCGACCGGTCCGGCACCGGGCACCTATGAGCAGGGCATCGAGGACTACAAGGTCCTCAAGACCCGGTGCCCGGCGACCGGCAAGGTCGGCGGCACCGCCTACGCACACTGCGGCAACCAGTGGTGGAGCTACGACACCCCGGAGACCATCGGCGCCAAGGGCGACTGGGCAGCACAGCAGGGCCTGGCCGGCGCCTTCTTCTGGGAGCTGAGCGGTGACACCGCCAACGGAGAGCTGATCAAGGCGATCCGGTAGGCGAGCGCTCGGCGGCACACCCAGGCCCCGCGGCAGTCGGCCGCGGGGCCTGACCCATGCCGCTGCGGCACCGTGCGCCGCAGCCCGGCGGCTAGCGGTGCACCCGTCCGCCCGCGCGGGCACCCTCCAGCGCGGCGACGCCGACCGCCGCCAGGGCGACCTGGATGATCAGCTCGATCCAGTCGAATCCCCTGGTGTCGGCCACACCGACGGCGCCCGCTATGCCGGTGCCGACGAGTGCGGCGATGATGCCCACCACGACCGTCCACACCAGGCCGACCCGCTGCCTGCCCGGCAGCACCAGCCGGCCGAGCGCGCCGATGATGACACCGACGATGAGCGCGCTGATGAGACCCGATATGTCCATGGTTTCCCTCTCAGCCGGATGGACACTCTCGATGGGACGGGTGTCCCGAAAGGGCGGAGATATGCCGGTGCCGCTCAGGGAGCCGTCCGCGTGGGCGGAGGCAGGGCGGGATCGAACTCTCCGACGACCTCCAGCGTGCTGTCCAAGGTGCGGGTGAGCAGCGCGCAGAGCTGCTCACGGGAGAGCTTCTGCGGGTGGGCGAGCCAGTCGAGGGTGACGCCCTCCACCGAGGACAGCCAGCCCACCAGGGCCTTCCGGGCGAGCGGCGGGGCGTCGGGGTGGCCCCAGGCGCCCTCGGCGATGGCGCCCAGCAACTGTTCGCGCGCCCGGTCGCGGATGGCGAGGACCTGCTCGTCGTGGCCCACTCCCCCGGTGACGATGGCGCGATAGGCCGCGTGGTTGTGCTGTGCATAGGCCAGATAGCCGTCGATGGTGCGGTGGATACGCTCGGTGCGGGGCAGCTCGCCACCGCTCGTCGCCCGGACGATCAGTTCGGTGACGGCCTGCTCGATGATCGCCAGGTAGTAGCCGCGCTTGTTGGTGAAGTAGTAGTAGATCAGCCCCTTCGCCACCCCGGCGCTGCGGGCGATGTCGTCCATGGACAGAGCGTCGTAGGAGGTGTCGGCGAACAGCCGGCGCCCGGTCGCCAGCAGCTCGGCGCGTCGCTCCTGAGATCGCTCGGTGCCTCCCTCGGTCCCACGGGATGCGGCAGGAGTGCGTGAGCCACGCTGTTGGGTCTTGTTCACATCGGTCCCTGGTCTCGGCCCTGATCTCGCGGCCTGGTCTCAGCCCTGGTCTCGGCCTGGTCTCGGCCTGGTCTCGGCCCTGGTCTCCAAGTGGGGCGGTGGCAGGAAGTATGGCACCGCCCCACCCGCGCCCGGCCCGGATTCGATCAGCTGGCGCACTCAGGCGGCCCGCGGGTGTACCCGGCGGCGGCTCGGGGCCGTTGTCAGAGGTGGCTGGGAGACTCCCGGTATGGAGGAGACGGGGGCTCGGCCGGCGACGCGGACGGCGCCTGCCGCGGGTGGCGGCCAGGCGCCTGCCACCGGAAGCGGTGGGTCGCCTGTCGCGGGCCGGTGGGCGCTGGTGCCGGCGGCCGGTGGCCGGGTGCGGGTGTGCCCGCTCGACTCCCGGGGCCGCCCCGCCGGTCCGGTGTACACGGAGGAGTCGGCGGCGGCTGCCGTACGGGCCCGGCCCAGGACGGTGCGCTGGGTGTGGCGCGCCACACCGGAGGTGCAGCACGCGCTGGCGGCCGCCGGGGTGCGGGTCGAGCGGTGCTATGAGGTGGAGACGGCGGAGGCTCTGCTGCTGGGCCACGAGGGCCGGGCGGGCGAACCGCGCTCGCTGCCCGCCGCCTGGGCACGGTTGCACGGCCGGCCGGTGCCACCGGACCGGCAGCCGTCCCCGCGCGAGACGGACCCCCAGCCCTCGCTGTTCGAGACGGGTCCGGTCCCGCTGCCCGACGGGGCCGACCCGCTGGAGGCCCTGCTGGAGGTGTACGCGGCACAGCTGGACCGCACCGCGCGGGCCGAGCATCCGGACCGGATGCGGCTGCTGCTGGCCGGAGAGTCCGCCGGAACCCTGGTGGCCGGGGAGATGACGGCCGCCGGGGTGCCCTGGAGCGCGGAGATCCACCGGGCGCTGCTGGACGAACTGCTGGGGGAGCGCTACGCGGGCAGTGGGCTGCCGAGACGGCTGGTGGAGCTGGAGGAGGAGGTGTCGCGGGCCTTCGGGCCGGGCGAACGGGTGCGGCCGGATCTGCCCGGGGACGTACTGCAGGCGTTCGCCCGCGCAGGGATCAGGCTGGGTTCCACCCGGGCCTGGGAGCTGCGCAAGGTGGACCACCCCGCGGTCGAGCCGCTGCTGCGCTACAAGAAGCTCTACCGGCTCTACACCGCGCACGGCTGGAGCTGGCTGCGTTCCTGGGTGCGGGACGGGCGTTTCCGCGCCGAATACGTGCCCGGCGGCGCGGCTTCCGGCCGTTGGACGACCAACGGGGGCGGTGCGCTGCAGATCCCCAAGGTGGTGCGCCGGGCGGTGGTCGCCGAGCCGGGATGGCGGCTGGTGGTGGCGGACGCCGACCAGATGGAGCCGCGGGTGCTGGCCGCCGTCTCCCGGGACCCGGGCCTGATGGCGGTGGCCGGTGGCGAACGGGACCTGTACACGGCCCTCTCCGAGCGGGCGTTCTCCGGCGACCGCGACCAGGCCAAACTGGCCCTGCTGGGCGCGATCTACGGCCAGACCAGCGGTGAGGGGCTGCGGAACCTGGCCGCGCTGCGAAGACGGTTCCCCGCCGCCGTGTCGTACGTCGACGAGGCGGCGCGCGCGGGCGAGGAAGGGCGGCTGGTCCGCACCCATCTGGGCCGCACCTGTCCGCCCGTGAGCCAGGGCGGCGATGGCGGCCAGGACGGGGAGGAGACGGGTCCTGAGGCGGGTGAGGGGCTGGGCGGGCGGGACGAGGCGGAGTGGCCCTCGGACAGCGGCCCGGCCGCCCGCGCGCGGGGCCGGTTCGCCCGGAACTTCGTGGTGCAGGGCAGCGCGGCCGACTGGGCGGTGCTGATGCTGGCCGCACTGCGGCAGCGGCTCGCCCACCTGGCCGCCGAACTGGTGTTCTTCCAGCACGACGAGGTCATCGTGCACTGCCCCGCCGAGGAGGCCGAGGAGGTACGGGAGGCGATCACGGCGGCGGGCGAGCAGGCGGCCGTCGCCGCGTTCGGACCGACCCCCGTGCGGTTCACCTTCACCACGGCCGTCGTGGAGTGCTACGCCGACGCCAAGTGACCCGGACGCGCCGCGGGGCACCAGGAAGCGAGCGGTCCCGGGCGTGTCAGGAGACGATCGGTGGGCAGTCGTGCAGGCCCGGTACCCGAGAGCCGAGAGGGATGGACATGACAGCTTCGGCGCAGATCGGCGTCACGGGACTGGCCGTCATGGGGCGCAACCTGGCGCGGAACTTCGCCCGCGGCGGCTGCACCGTCGCGCTGCACAACCGCACCGAGGCGCGGACCCGGGAGCTGGTCGAGGAGTTCGGCGACGAGGGCGACTTCGTACCCACCACCTCGGCCCGGGAGTTCGTGGCGGCCCTGCGCAGGCCCCGCTGCCTGGTGGTCATGGTGAAGGCGGGCGGACCGACGGACGCGGTGCTCGAGGAGTTCGCCGGACTGCTGGAGCCCGGTGACGTCATCGTCGACGGGGGCAACGCGCACTTCGCCGACACCCGCCGCCGGGAGGCGGCGCTGCGCGAGCGCGGAATCCACTTCGCCGGCACGGGTATCTCAGGCGGCGAGGAGGGCGCGCTGCTGGGCCCGAGCATCATGCCGGGCGGCTCAGCGGAGGCGTACGAGGTGCTGGGCCCGCTGCTGGAGCGGATCGCGGCCCGCGCCCCGGACGGCGCGCCGTGCGCCGCGCACATCGGCCCCGACGGCGCCGGCCACTTCGTGAAGATGGTGCACAACGGCATCGAGTACGCGGACATGCAGCTCATCGCGGAGGCGTACGACCTGCTGCGGAAGGTCGCCGGGCGCAGGCCCGCCGAGATCGCGGAGATCTTCCGCGGCTGGAACCGGGGCCGGCTGGACTCCTACCTCATCGAGATCACCGCTCAGGTCCTCACCCACACCGACGCGGACACCGGCCTGCCGTTCGTCGACGTGGTGGCGGACCGCGCGGAGCAGAAGGGCACCGGGCGCTGGACGGTGCAGACGGCACTGGATCTCGGAGTGCCGGTGCCGGGCATCGCACAGGCGGTCTTCGCCCGCTCGCAGTCCGGCCACACCGGGCTGCGCCAAGCCGCGGCGGCGCTTCCGGGACCGGGCGCGGAGCCGCTGCCGGAGGCGGAGGCGGACCGCTTCGCCGAGCAGGTCGAGCAGGCGCTGTACGCCTCCAAGGTCATCTCCTACGCCCAGGGCTGGGACATGATCCGGGCCGGCAGCGAGGAGTTCGGCTGGGGGATCGACCTGTCCCGCGTCGCCGCGATCTGGCGTGCGGGCTGCATCATCCGGGCGGCGTTCCTGGACCGTATCCGCGCGTCGTTCGCCGAGCGTCCCGGGCTCCCCACGCTGCTGGCCGATCCGGAGTTCGCGCGGGAGCTGGGCGGGGCGCAGGGGGCGTGGCGCCGGATCGCCGCCGCTTCCGCGCGGCACGGGGTGCCGACGCCAGGTATCTCGGGGGCACTTGCCTACTACGACGGGCTGCGCGCCGAGCATCTGCCCGCCGCTCTCACCCAGGCGCAGCGCGACTACTTCGGCGCGCACACGTATCGGCGCCGCGACCGGGAGGGCACGTTCCACACCCGGTGGGGCGGCGACCGCGCGGAGGTCCGTACGGACCAGGGCTGATCCGGCGGCACTTGGCGCACCTCCCGCCTGTTCCGGTAAGGGGCTGCCCCTGACCGTCGCCTGCGGGCTGCGGGAGCGTTCGGGGGCGGGAGCGCGCCGATCCCCGCGGCCCTTCGGGGCGCGGTCTTCGCTCCGGATAGCGGACGCGCACTGGCGGACAACGGACTGTTTCCGGCCAAACCCTTGATGCGCTCCTGACAGGCGCGCGTCCGGGTGGCACTCTGCGACTGGCCGCCGCGCAACCGCGCGAACGTCGAGCGGCCGTTCCCCCACGTGGTGTTCGGGGCAGCTCCGATCGCCACATCAGTTCCACCGGTTGCACTGGCCCCACCGGTGCGGCCTTGCTCTGCCTTGCTCCGCCTTGTTCTGCCGAGATCTGCCCGGACGGTCATCCGCCGCCCGGTCTCCCAGGCCGCACATCCCTGCGGCCCGCAGAAGGAGTCAGCATTGCGAAGATCAACCTCCCACAGAAAGTCCGCCACCTCCCACAGACGTCCGCACCCCAAGGCGTCGGCCGGCATCGCGCTCGGCGCGGTCGCGGCCCTGCTCTCGGTGGCCGTACAGACCGGCCCGGCGACGGCCGACGACCAGAGCCGCGCCGGCGCCGGATCGGCGGCGGCCAAGGGAGCCGACCGGGGTGCCCTGCCCGCCGATCTCTCGCCGGACCAGCGCGCCGCGCTGCTGCGGAAGGCCGACAGCAAGAAGGCCGCCACCGCGAAGAAGCTGGGCCTCGGCGCCAAGGAGAAACTGGTCGTCCGCGACGTGCTCAAGGACCGCGACGGCACCCTCCACACCCGCTACGAGCGCACCTACGACGACCTGCCCGTCCTCGGCGGTGACCTGGTGGTCGAGACCACCGGGAAGGGCCGCACCGAGGAGGTCCTCCGCGCCTCGAAGCACAAGCTGAAGAACGTGCCCTCCAAAGCCCGGGTGCGCCCGGCCACGGCGGAGCGGCAGGCCGTCAAGGCCGCCGACGCCGCGGGCTCGGAGAAGACCGACGCCGACCGCGCGCCCCGCAAGGTGGTATGGCTGGCCAAGGGCAAGCCAACCCTCGCCTACGAGACCGTGGTCGGCGGCCTCCAGGACGACGGCACGCCCAACGAGCTGCACGTCGTCACGGACGCCCGCTCCGGCAAGAAGCTCTACCAATGGCAGGCCATCGAGACCGGCATCGGCAACACCCAGTACAGCGGCCAGGTCGACCTCAGCACAGCCAGGTCGGGCTCGAACTACACGCTGACCGACAACGACCGCGGCGGCCACAAGACCTACAACCTCAACCACGGGACGTCGGGCACCGGTTCGCTGTTCACCCAGACCTCCGACACCTGGGGCAACGGCAGCCCGTCCAACGCCGCGACCGCCGGCGCCGACGCGCACTACGGCGCCGCGGAGACCTGGGACTACTACAAGAACGTCTACGGCCGCTCCGGCATCAGGGGCGACGGCCGCGGCGCCTACTCCCGGGTCCACTACGGCAACAACTACGTCAACGCCTTCTGGAGCGACAGCTGCTTCTGTATGACGTACGGCGACGGTTCCGGCAACAGCAAGCCGCTGACCTCGCTGGACGTCGCGGGCCACGAGATGACGCACGGCATCACCTCGGCCACGGCGGGCCTCATCTACAGCGGTGAGTCGGGCGGCCTGAACGAGGCGACCTCGGACATCTTCGCCACCGCGGTGGAGTTCCACTCCAACAACTCGGCCGACCCGGGCGACTACCTCATCGGCGAGAAGATAGACATCCGCGGCAACGGCACCCCGCTGCGCTACCAGGACAAGCCCAGCCGCGACGGCAACTCGAAGGACAACTGGTACGCGGGCATCGGCAACATCGACGTGCACTACTCGTCCGGTCCCGCCAACCACTGGTTCTATCTGCTGAGCGAGGGCAGCGGCGCCAAGGTCATCAATGGCGTCAGCTACAACTCGCCCACCGCCGACGGGCTCCCGGTCACCGGGATCGGCCGCGAGAAGGCAGCGCTCATCTGGTACAAGGCGCTGACCACCAAGTTCACCTCCACCACCAACTACGCCTCGGCACGCACCGGGACGCTGGCCGTGGCCGGTGAGCTGTACGGCACCAGCAGCGCCGAGTACAAGGCGGTGGCGGACGCCTGGGCAGGTGTGGCCGTCGGTGCCCGTCCCGGCGACGGCGACCCGGGTGACGGCAAGACGTTCACGAACGACACCGACGTCACGATCCCGGACTATCCCGGCCCTGCGGTGACCTCCCAGATCACCACGAGCGGGCTGACCGGGCGGGCCCCCGCCAGCCTCAAGGTCGGCGTGAACATCGTCCACACCTACAGCGGTGACCTCCAGGTCGATCTGATCGGCCCGAGCGGCAGGTCGTACCGGCTGCACAGTGTGGCGGCCGACCCGACGCCGAACATCGACACCACCTACACGGTCGACGCCTCGGCGGAGAACGCCAACGGCACCTGGCAGCTGAGAGTCCGGGACAGGGGCCCGGCCGACACGGGCTACATCAACAGCTTCAAGCTCACCTTCCCGTAACCCTCGTACAGCGCCCTCCGACCGCGCCCTCCGACCGGCGTGTGCCGGGCGGAGGGCATCGGGCGCACACCATGGCCGCGCGCCGTGCCGGGAGCCCTTCTCCCGGCACGGCGCGCACTCTTGTGCCCTGAGCGCCTGTGTCCCTGAGTCAGGCCGCCGGACGGTCGGTCTTCACACCGGCGTCCACATCCCTGGCACAGCAATAAACCTTTCCTGCCACTTTGCGGCGGCGCCAGTTGAACTGGCTGGCGAGTCGGTAGACGGAGCGCTCTTGATCTCCGCGAGGGCCTCGACCTCCGCCCCCGTGTACCACAACCGCCGTGGCTGCCACGGGATGTGGGCGGCTTCCGACACCAGCCGTGCCCATTCGTCGGCAAGCCAGGCGTGTTCCGGGTCCGCGCTGCACCGTTACGGGGCTGGGCTGCTCCGGCAAAGACCGTCGCTGCGCGATCATGCGCAGCCGACCTGACGGTCTTCGACCCCCGGAGGAATGACCAACAGCCGGGTTTCCGTTGACCGGGTGACCCGCCCCTGCTCCCGACAGCTGTGCGGCTGAGCGCAGTGGGCCGCCGAGCTCGCCGCTTTCTCTCCGTTTCGTCACCGGCAACGCGGCGGACCAGGCCGGGAGTCCGGCCCGGTCCCGCCTCCCGCCGCCCGTTCGTCTGCTGCCGCCCACGCTCCCCTCATGAGGTCGGCGTTTCCCCGCCGTTCTCCTGGGCGCCGGGCCGCTGGCCGGGCTGCAGCGCGTGGTACTCGTGCGCCAGCAGGGAGTCCATCGTGTCGCTCAGATGGGTGATGAACTCCTGGAACTGCCGCAGCTGCGCCGAGGTGTACCGGGAGATCTCGGCCCCCAGGCGTTCGGTGTAGGGGCCGAAGAACTTCATCGCCTGCGGTCTCACCTCAGGGCTGCTGCGCAGAGTGACGATCCGGCGATCGGTGTGCTCCCGCTTGCGTACGACGTGGCCCGCCTTCTCCAGCCGGTTCAGCAGCGCCGTGGTGGCCCCGGAGGACAGACCGATCCGCTCGCTCAGCCGGGCCGGCGAGAGCGGGACGCCCTTGTCCTCCGCGTAGAGGATCTCGGCCAACGCCGCGGCGTCCGTGGAGTGGAGACCAAGCCAGGCGGCGAACCGCCGGGTGAACTCGGTGTAGTTCGCGCCAAAGGTCCGCAAGTCGTCCAGCAGGCGCTCGGGCCGGGTGTCAACGCTTGCCACCGCGTGCTCTTCCATCCTCAACTTCACATCCTGTCGGTCCAGCTCGAGGCCCCGCCGCTGAAGCGGCCGGCCTCTTCGTCGGCCCCCTCGCCTCCCCCATTTCCTTCATCATAAAGATTCCTCACTGTGGAGTCACCAGGGGTGCGAACTCTTGCCACGGGAGCTCGCCCGGCCGCCTCGGGGAGGCGGTGGCGCGGGCGCCGGACCTCCGTCCCGTGACGCCCGGCGCCGGCAGCGTGATCGCTGTCACTATAAGGTCGCCGCCGTTCAGCTCGTGCCCCCTGCGCAGCTCGACACCCAGGGATCGGCCCCACTCGGACAGCACGGCCTCGGTGCGGTACTGCGGCACCTTCCAGTTCTCCGCGTAGCAGCTCTCGGCGGCGGCCGCGTCGAAGGGCAGCCCGCCGAAGCACCCCCGCGGCTCGCGCGCGAGCCAGGCGAAGGACTCGGCCGGACCGCGCCGGGTCCAGCAGTTCCATGGTCCGGACCGTCAGCTGGGAGGCCCGCGACTCGGTCATGGGACTCGCCAGCCGGTCGGCCAGCACGACCCGCGCCCCGTACCGGCTCCGGCCCCCGGCGAGGAGCAGCCCCACCGGCTCCGCCGCCTTACCAAGGGGTCTCGTTCAACTGGCCGCGGAACGGGTCGATTCGGAGCCGCACCAGGTGCCGCGCACGGGGCGCGAGCGGCGAGGCTCGCGGACTCTCGCACGTTCCTCGCGCGTTGACAGAAATACCGCGGTGAAATAACTTCACCATGGAGATACACCAGAGTGGAGGAACCGTGAGCGGCACCCCAGAAGCATCTCCCACCACGCGCCAGTGGCTCGGTCTGATCGCCGTGTCCCTGGGTGTGGCCCTGATCGTGGTGGACATCACGATCGTCAATGTGATCCTGGCCCCGATCATCGACGACCTGAAGATCGACTCCGTCGAGGCCCAGTGGATCCAGGAGTCCTACGCGATCTCCTTCGCCGCGCTCCTCCTGCTGACCGGTCGCCTCTCGGATGTGTTCGGCGCACGCAAGGTCTTCCTCGTCGGCCTGGTGGCATTCGGGCTGACCAGCCTGCTGGCGGCCGCCGCACCCAGTGGCGGCATGCTGATCCTCGCCCGCTTCCTCCAGGGCCTCGGTGCCGCCGCGATCCTTCCCACCTCGCTCGCGCTGGTGAACGCCACCTTCACCGGCCGCGCCCGCGGGCAGGCCTTCGCCGTCTGGGGTTCCACCATCGGCGCGGCCGCCGCCGTCGGACCGCTGCTCGGCGGCTGGCTGGCCGACTTCTCCTGGCGCTGGGCCTTCGGTATCAACATCCCGCTGGTGGTGCTGATCATCGCCGGCACGCTCGTCCATCTCGACGCCTCGCCGCGGCTGCGGGCCCGCATCGACGCGGTGGGCAGCGTGCTGTCGGTCGTCGGCCTCGGCCTGCTCGCCTTCGCCCTGATCGAGGGGCGCACCTACGGCTGGATGGAGACCATCGAGCCGCTGGACCTGGGTGCCTTCACCTGGAGCGCCGGCCCGTCGCCGGTCTTTGTGGCCTTCGTCGTCTCCGCCGTTGCCCTGGTGCTGTTCTGGCTCAGGCAGGCCGCGCTCGGGAAGGCCGAGAACGAGCCGCTGATGGACGTACGGCTGTTCTCCATCCGCTCGTTCCGCAACGGGAACTTCGTCACCCTGGTGGTGGGTGTCGGCGAGTTCGGGATCATCGCCGTGCTGCCGCTGTGGCTGCAGTTCGCCCTCGGCTACAGCGCCTTCCAGGCTGGTCTGGCCCTCGTCGCGCTCGCCGGGGGCAGCTTCTTCGCCAGCGGCGCCAGCTTCTCGATGGCCGCCTCTGTCCCCGCGCTCCAGCAGGTGCGGATCGGCCTGGTACTGGAGGCCGCAGGGCTGGTGATGCTGGGCCTCATCGCCGCCACGGACAGCGCCTGGTGGCTCATCGCCATCTCACTGTTCATCTACGGCATCGGTGTCGGCTTCGCGACCGCCCAGGTCACCAATATCGTCCTGGTCGACGTGCCGGTACGCAGCGCCGGGCAGGGGTCCGGGATTCAGAGCGCGGCCCGGGAACTGGGCTCGGCGCTGGGTATCGCCGTTCTCACCACGCTGTTCTTCACCACTCTGGCGTCCGACCTCAAGCACCGGCTCGGCGATGCCGGTCTGACCGGCCCGCAGGCCGACCAGCTGAGCGACGTCGTCGCCAAGAGCGCAGGCTCGGTCATCCCCTCCCTCTCCGACAACCCGCGCACAGCGGACGCCGCCGAGGCGGCGCGCGAGGCCATGGCGCACGGCCTGGAGCTGGCCAGCTACGTCTGCGCGGCATTGCTCGTACTGGCCCTCGCCGCAACGCTGTTCGTCGCGTCGAAGAAGCCGGCGGCAGCGGCGGCGGCCGAACCCGCGCTGCAGAACCAGGAGACCAGCGCGAGCTGACACCCGGCGGGGCCGCCGCCGCGACCGGCGGCAGGCCCCCACCCGAGCCGGCGTCCGGCACCACGAGGTACCGGACGCCGCGGGCGCCTCGGCCGACTCCCCCGACGGCCGGTTCGCTCATTTTCGTGTGCCGTGGGCAGGGGGCCGACGCGGGTGTCACCGAGGTGGGAATCGTCGTCGGAGACACCGCCGACGAGATCAAGGAGGCAGTGGGCGACGGTTCCGCTTTCGGTATCGATGTGACCTACATGCGCCGGGAGGCGCCGCTCGGCCTCGCTCACGCGGTGATGATTTCCCAGGAGTTCCTCGGGGACGACGACTTCGTGGGGTATCCGGGCGACAACTTCATCGTGGGCGGTATCACGGAGCCGGTGAGGAACTTCCATGAACACCGCCCCGCGGCCCATGTGCTGCTGACCCGGGTGGCCGATCCGTCCGCGTTCGGAATCGCGGAGCGGGCTCCGCTTCTCCGGCTGTCCGGCGCCTGGGGCCGAGTGGGGCGGCATTTCCGGGACTTCTCGCGCACTGTGACGTGCGTCACCAAAAGTTCACTGAAAAGCCGGGCAACTGCCCGGCGGCGCACTTTATGCCCGGCGGCCGTCACGGTGCATTTCTCCGGAGTGCGGAAATCACCGGTCAGTGCGGCGTGTTCAGCGCTTAGGATGCAAGTAAGGGCGCATCACCCGATGGCGCTCCGTACTTGACCGTCCGCGCATCAGCATTTATCCGAAGAAATGCACGAGCCTTTACCGGCAGTTCACCGTGCGTTTGTCGAACCGCATTCTTCTCTCCCCCCTTACCGCCTGGAACGCACATGCCCGAGCTCTCCGTCATCGTCCCATGTCACAACGTGCAGGAATTCGCCGAGGACACCCTGCGGAGCCTCGCCGCCAACGCGGGGCCCGCAACGGAGTTCATCCTGGTCGACGACTGCTCCACTGACGCCACCCCCGAGATCCTGGACGCGTGGCAGCGGCGCATCCCCCGCACCACGGTCATCCGGCACGGGGAGAACAAGGGCATCGCCCAGAGCCGCAACAGCGGCATCGACGCCGCCCGCGGCGCCTATCTCACCTTCCTCGACGGGGACGACTGGTACGGCCCCGGCTACCTGGACGCGCTCGTGCGCACCATCGAGGAGCTGGGCTGCGACTTCGTAAGGACCGACCACGTCCAGAGCACCGAGACCACACGTGTGGTGCGCCGCGCTCCGGCGCCGGTGCGCGACACGGTGCTCGACCCCCGGGACGTGATCGCCCCGCCGCAGGCGGAGACGATGGTCGACTATCCGTTCGTCTGGGCGGGCGTCTACCGGCGCAGCCTGTTCGACAACGGCGCGTTGCGGTTCGCGGTCGACCTGCGTACCGCCGAGGACCGGCTGTGGACGTGGCGTCTGCACCTGGCGGCAAGGTCGTTCGCGGCGACCGGGCTGCTGGGCGTCTTCTACCGGCGCGGGGTGAGCACCTCGCTCACCCAGATCCGGGACGCCCGGCAACTGGACTTCATTCCGGCCCATGACGCGCTGCTCGCGGACCTCGCCGCCGACCCCGAGGGCGAGCGCTTCCTGCCCAAGGCGGTACGGACATACTGCGCGCTTCTCGCCTTCCACCTCGCCAACATCAGGCGCTACCACCGCCCCGTCGCCAGGCGGCTGAGGAAGATGGTCACGACCGCGCTGGACGGCATGCCGCAGGACGTGCTGGAGACGACGCTGGCGGGCATGGACCACGAACGCGCCGACAAACTGCGGCGCTTCCGCACGACGGGGAAGGCGGCCTGACCGATGCCCGTACACACCCCGCAGCCGGTCCAGATATTCGAGGTCTCCACCCTCTACGGGGTGGCGACACTGGCGGCGTCCCTGGACGCCGGTCAGTTCGGGTCGCCCGACGCCGCCCGCAGGATTCTCCTGGTGTCCAACAACGCCGCCACTCCCGAGGCGGCGACCCGGCTCGTCACCATGAACGGCTTCGACGCGCTCGCACGGCGCTTCGACGAGATCGTCGACTGGAACGAGACCATCCGCCCCCACCATCCCAGCACCTGGGCTCCGCCGCGTGACGAGTCGCCGCTGTGGGAGCGGATGCTGCGCGAGACCTGGCGGCTGGGCGACGCACCGGTCGAGCTGGTGGTGGAGTCGGTGCACGTCAGCCCCGCCAAGGCGCTGGCCACGGTCTTCGGCGGCAGCGCCGTACACGTCTACGCCGACGGCCTGATGAGCTACGGGCCCACACGGGAGCGGCTGCCCCAGTGGCTGGGCTGCCGGATCCAGCGGCTGCTGCACCTCGATCTGGTGCCGGGGCTGCGCCCGTTGCTGCTGGACGAGCACTCCGTACGGCCGGAGATCGTGCCCGGCGACGCCTTCGCCAAAGTGCTCGGCGAGCTGGGCGAGGCCGCCGCGGGGGAACCCGAGCTGGCCCGGGTGGCGGCCGACGGCCCGACCGCCGTACTGCTGGGGCAGTACCTCGCGGCGCTGAACATTCTCACCCCCGAGGAGGAGGAAGAGCTCCACGCGCGGATGCTGCGCGGAGCAGTGGCGGCGGGTCACGAGTGCGTGGTGTTCAAACCGCACCCCACCGCTCCGGCGCGCTACTCGCAGGTGCTGGAGAAGGCAGCGGCGCAGGCCGGTGTGCGGCTGCACGTCCTCCAGGGCCCGGTGCTGGCCGAGGCCGTCTACGACCGGTGCCGTCCGACGCTGGTGGTGGGCTGCTTCTCCACGGCGCTGCTGACCGCCGCCGCCTACTACGGCATCCCGATCGCCAAGGTGGGCACGGAGGCGCTGCTGGACCGGCTGACGCCCTATCAGAACAGCAACCGGGTGCCGGTGACCATCGTCGACTTCGGCGTCCCCGACCTGGAGGGCGCGGTCGAGTACGCCCCCATGACGGCTCGGAAGGTGGAACAACTCGGCGCGCTGGTGAGGACGGTGGGGTACTGCATGCAGGCGAAGCTCCACCCGCAGCTGCGCGAGGACGCCGTCACCTGGCTCGGCGCACACCTCGACGAGGTGACCGTCCGCTACTTCAAGCGCCGCCGGCTGACCGCGCTTGCGCTCCCCGGAGGCGGTACGTCGGTCCGCGCCCGGCTGCTGCGCACCAGCCCGTCCGCACGGTGGGCGGCACGCCGGGTCCGCTCGGCACAGCGAAGACTGCGCCGGGCCGGGTGAGAGACGGGCGGTGGCCGGTGCCGGAACGGGGCTCCGGCACCGGCCACCACGCGTCGGGCCCGGCCTCTCAAACCACCCCGGCTACCCCAGGTAGCGCCGCAGCCGGAGCCGTCCCCACAGCATGCTCACGGCGAAGGACGACACCACCGTGGCAGCCCCCAGCGCGGCCGCGGCCGCTGCGGCGCCCAGCCATCCGCGGTCGGCGGAGACGAACGAGGGCGCGAGGGTCTTCAGTACCAGGATGTGGAACATGAAGGCGCCCAGCCCGGCGTCCGTCAGTCCGGTGAGCACCGGACGCACCCGCTCCGGGATACGCACCCCGTTGGCGGCCAGCAGTACGCAGACGCTGAGGGCGGCCACGAAGACGCTGGCGTTGGGGATCACGAAGTGGATGCGGTCCTGCGACCACAGCACAGCGGCCAGCGAGACCACCGCGCCCGCGAGCCACCACCAGCGGTGAGCGCGCCTGGTGGCCGGCAGGCTGAGCAGCAGCGCACCGACGACCGCGTAGATCAGCGAATAGCTGCCCACCTGCCAGCCGAAGCGGGGCACGTCCCATCCGGTGAGCTCCGCCAGGTCGCTGAAGGCCGTGGGGCCCGCTGAGATCACCACGAGCGCCGCGACGACGCCCCAGGGGCGTTTGCCGGCCTTCAGCAGCATCACGAAGCCGAGAATCAGGATCAGCGGTACGTGGGCGTAGAAGTACCACAGGTGGAAGGCGGGCTGGACGGTGCCGAAGGCGGCGTCCAGGGCCAGCTTCGGCGTCGGCGCTCCGTTCGTGTCCCGCCAGCGGCCCCAGGCCAGATAGACCGCCGACCAGACGCCCACCGGGATGATCATGCGCAGTGACCGCTTGCGCAGCGTTCCCCCGTCCCGCGGCGGCGCTCCCACCAGCACGGCCCACCCGGCGATCGCGAAATACATGGGGACGGCCCAACTGGTCACCGAATCGAGGAACAGGCCTGTCCAGTAGACCGCCCGTCCGTTCTCAGCACTCTTGCCGACGGCCTGCATGCACTCGCCACCGACGTGCCCGAGAATGACGGAACAGGCGCAGATGACGCGCAGCAGGTCGATGTCGTACCGGTGTTCCCTGCGGGCCGTTTTCTTCTGCTCGGACGGTATGTGCTCGGAATGCGAGCGAGGCGTGGGAACAGCGGCCGTCGCCGGTGGCGCGGAAACTTCTTCAGTTGACATGGCCAGCCCTGGAGTACGTGGAATTCTGCGCGACGTCGACTGTCGGCGCGGCTTCGCCGGTCACCGGCGAGCGGACCTGTGAAATCGTGCCAGCCGTCCCCGCGCTGAACCTGTACGGAAAGGGAACAACAGCCGAACTCCTCCGCGGGGCCGCGGGACGTAGCCACCGCGATCCGCTCGACGGAGTGCTGGGTGGTCCGTCTGCCATGTATAAGCTCTGCGGATGACCTTGGAATGGGAACAGGTAATCGTTCACTCGGCGGACCCGGCAGCCCTGGGGCAGTGGTGGGCCGAGGCCCTCGGGTGGGTCGTGGTCCACTCCTCGGACGACGAGTTCGAGATCCGCCCGGCGCCCGACCGCATGCCGGGGCTGGACTTCGTCCGGCTCGACGAAGCCAAGCAGAGCAAGAGCAGACTCCATCTCGACTTCAGGCCCGACGACCAGGAGGCCGAGGTGGCGCGCCTGGTGGCTCATGGCGCCCGGCGTGTCGACATCGGCCAAGGTGATCAGTCCTGGGTCGTACTGGCAGACCCCGAGGGCAACGAGTTCTGCATTCTCGGCGAGCGGCGTTCGTAAGGCCCGCAGCTCATCATCCGCCTTGTGATCGCGTGTTCTGCGGGCTGCCCGGTCACTCCTCGCGCGTCACCGAGAGGCGCAGGAAATGGGCGGAGCAGGAGATGCAGGGGTCGTGATTGCGGACGGCGCGCTCGCTCAGCGCTGCGAGCTCTTCGTCGGAGGAGTGACCGGTCGCGAGACGCCTCTCCAGTACGCGTCGTACGTCCTCCTCGATGGCGCCCTGGTTCTGGGAGGTCGGCGGGACGAGCACGGCGTCGGTGACGGTGCCGGCGGTGTCGAGGGTGTAGCGGTGGTAGAGCAGGCCGCGGGGGGCCTCCGTAGCACCGTGGCCGGTGCCCGCACGGGCCGGGACGTCGACGTGGGCGACCGGCGGCGGCTCGTACGCGTCGATGATGCGCAGCGCCTCCTGCACGGCGTAGAGCACTTCGAGGGCGCGTACGACGATGCTGCGGAACGGGTTGCGGCACACCGCTCCCGCCGCCGGATCGCCGAGCCCCGTTTCCCGTGCCAGTCCACGGATCTCCGGTGGCAGCCACCGGCCGCTGATGGCGAAGCGGGCGAGGGAGCCCGCCAGGTGGCGACGCCCGTCGAGCCGGGCCTGCAGGGCTGTGGAGTAGGGGACCTGGTGTTCGACCACGTGCTCGCCGAAAGCGCTCAGCGGGAACGTACGTGGGGGCTCCGGCTCGGCGGCGGGGCCGGGAGCGGGCAGCACGGTCGGGGTGCCGGAATCGATGGCGTAGGTACCGGGCTCGGCGAGGGCGAAGAAGTCATGGTCACTGGCGGCATCGGGGAAGTCGAAGCCGGCCACCCAGCGCACCGTCGCCTCCGCGTCGTCCCGGGCGCGGCGCAGGCGCTCCTCCAGAGGGCGGAGCTCGGTGCGGGCGGGGACGCGGTGGAAGCCACCGAGGCGGACGTTGATCGGGTGGATGGAGCGTCCGCCGAGCTGCTCGACGATGGCGTTGCCCGCCTGCTTGAGGCGAAGGCCGCGCTCGACGTCGGCCGTGCTGATACCGGCGAGTTCGACGACGTCGGAGCAGCCGAGGAAGTCCGGTGCGTGCAGCAGGTAGATGTGCAGGGTCTGGCTTTCGATCCATTCCCCGCAGTACAGCAGTCGGCGCAGGGCGGCCAGTTGGCCGCCGACGGTGACGCCGCAGGCGTCCTCCAGCGCGCGGCAGGCGCTCGTCTGGTAGGCGACCGGACAGATCCCGCAGACGCGGGAAGTGATGTCCGGTGGTTCCGTGTAGGAGCGTCCGCGCAGGAACGCTTCGAAGAAGCGCGGCGGCTCGAAGATGGCCAGCCGGCTGTCCACGATCTGGTCGCCTCGCAGCCGCAAGCGCAAGGTGCCCTGGCCCTCGACCCTGGTGAGGGGGCCGAGAGGCAGTTCTCTTTCGACCTCCGCACTCATCCGAGCTCCTCCTTCCTGGAAGCGGCGTCGAACTCCGGCGCGGCGGTGTTGAAGGTGCGCAACGCCCGTACGACGTCCAGGGTGTTCATGCCGTCACGGCGCAGTAGAGGGATGAAGGCGGGGAACTTGGTGGAGTTCGACGGGCCGAAGCATCCGTAGCAGCCGCGTCCGTAGGCGGGGCACAGGGCCCCGCATCCCGCGTGGGTGACCGGGCCAAGACAGGGAATGCCGCGGGCGACGACGATGCAGGGGGTGCCGCGTCGTTTGCATTCGAAGCACACGCTGTGCGCGGGTGTGTCCGGGGTGCGGCCAGCGAGGTAGGCGGTGATGACTTCCAGCAGCTGTCCGCGGTCGATCGGGCAGCCGCGCAGTTCGAAGTCGACCGGCACGTGGGCGCTGATCGGGGTCGAGGTGGCGAGAGTGTCGATGTACGCGTCACTGGCGTAGACGGCTGCGCGGAACTCGGCCACGTCGGCGTAGTTGCGCAGCGCCTGGATGCCGCCGGCGGTCGCGCACGCGCCGAGGGTCACCAGGCGGCGGGAGACCGCACGTACGTGCTGTACTCGCTCGGCGTCGGCAGGGGTGGTGATGGAGCCGTCGACCAACGACAGGTCGTACATGCCCTCGTCCGGCGCGGTGACCGCCTCGTGGAAGAAGGCCACTTCCACCTTCCCGGACAGGGCGAGCAGTTCGTCCTCGCAGTCGAGCAGGGTCAGTTGGCAGCCGTCACAGGAGGCGAACTTCCAGACCGCCAGCCGGGGCCGCCGACCGTTCTCCCGCTCCTCGTCTCCCATCTCACAACTCCCTGACAGCGAGCAGCGGTTCGGCGTGGTCCCAGCGCACCACAGGACCGTCCCGGCACAGCAGCAGCGGTCCGAGCTGGCAGTGGCCGCAGTGCCCGGTGCCGCAGTGCATGGTGCGCTCCAAAGAGACCTGCGTCCGGTCGGCAGCGATGCCCCGGCGCGCGAGATCGCGGGCGGTGGCCCGCATCATCACTTCGGGGCCGCACAGGAAGGCCGCGGTTGCGCCGGGGTCGAACTCTGCACGGTTGAGCAGCCCGGTCACCACCCCCACGTCACCACGCCACGTGTCGTCGGGCCGGTCGACGGTGACCAGGACACGGGCGTCGGCGGCACGCCACCGCTCGGCCTCGTCCGCGTAGAGGAGGTCACCGGGGCTCCGGGCTCCGATCAGGACGTTCACCCGCCCGTACCGCTCCGGTGCCGTGAGGGCCGCGGTGATCAGCGGGCGCAGCGGGGCCAGACCGAGGCCCCCCGCGACGATCAGGAGGTCCCGTCCCATCGCGGCCGTCAGGTCCCAGCCGGTGCCGAAGGGGCCGCGGACTCCGACCGAGGCGCCGCCCTCCAGGCTCGCCAGCCTGGAGGAGACCGCTCCGACGGAGCGGATGGTGTGGGTAAGCCGGTCACCCTCGATACGGGAGACCGACAGGGGGATGTCGCCCACTCCGAAGCCGTACACCATGGCGAACTGGCCGGGCGAGAAGGGTGCGAGTCCCGAGCGCACCGGCTCCAGTTCGATCGTCGCCGTGTCGGAGGTCTCAAGGCGCCGGCCCACCACCCGGTAGGGCGATGGTGGCAGCGCGGGAGCGGCCCCGGGCGCCAATACGGTCATCCGACCGCACCCCGGACGCCGGATTCGCGGCTCCTGTCGTTCCCGTACAGGTCCAGCAGCCGCGTACGCGCGGAGCGCAGCCGCTCTCCGATCACCTGGTCGGCGATGGTGCGGAAGAGCGCCAGCCCGGCGGCCGGCGAGTCCTCCATCGCCGCGCGTACCCGGGCGGCGTCGAACTCCCAGGCTTCCACCGCGCTGCGAGTGCGGGCTCCCAGGTGCCAGCGGTAGGGCTCGAAGAGCCAGGACCAGCCGAGAAGTTCTCCGTCCGCGACGGTCTCCACGACGACGGGGCCGCGTCCTGGGATGTGCACGTCCAGCGCGACCAGTCCGCTGCGCACGACCCAGAACCGGTCGGCGACGTCGTCCTCACCGAAGATCCGGGTCTCCGCAGGGAGGGTGACCTCGTGCGCGAAGCCGAGCAGCCAGCCGCGGTGCACCGGAGGCAGCGATTGGAGGAAGTCGCGCCGCCCGGCCGTCACCGCTCCACCTCGCCGTCGCCCGAGGCGGCGGCCCGCTCGGCGTCGAGCGCGTGGGCCTCCTCGGTGATGTCGATACCGACCGGGCACCACACGATGCACCGGCCACAGCCCACACACCCCGTGCTGTCGAACTGGTCGTGCCAGGTGCCGACCTTATGGGTGAGCCACTGCCGGTAGCGGCTGAGCGGTGACGCCCGTACCGGACCGGAGGACAGGTGGGTGAAGTCCACGTCGAAACAGGACTCCCACCGCCGCCACCGCTCGGCGTGCTCACCGGTCAGATCGGTGACGTCCTCCACGGTGGTACAGAAGCACGTGGGGCAGGCCATGGTGCAGTTTCCGCAGGTCAGACAGCGTGCGGTGACGTCGTTCCAACGTTCGGCGTCCAGCGTCTCCCGCATCAGCTCCCGCAGGTCGACCTCGGGCATCGTGCGACCCATCCGCGCGGCCGCTTCCTCCACCAGTCTGCGGGCCGTCCCGGCGGTCTCCTCGTCCGCCGGGACGTGCGGCAGCCGGGCCAGTACCGCCTCGCCTTCCGGGCTGCCGACCCGGGCCAGAAAGCGATGACCGCGGCCGTCGACCACCTCGGTGAGCGCCAGGTCGTAGCCGGGCCCGACGGCCGGCCCCGTCCCCATGGACACGCAGAAGCAGGTGGCGCCGGGCTCGGTGCACTCCACTGCCACCACGAACGCCTGCCGACGGCGGGCCGCGTACCGCGTGTCCGCGTGGGGGCCGCCGCCGAGCACCCGGTCCTGAATGGCGATCGCCCGCAGATCGCAGGGCCGCACCCCGATGAACGCGTACGACGGCGGTGGGCTTGTCTCTTCCCTGACCTCCATGTCGCCGTCTGCCGTGAGGTCGGCGGTCCACTGGCGCTCGCGCTGCGGATGCAGGTACGTCTTCCACGACTGTGGCCCCGCGCTGTGTGCGAAGGCAGCACCGTCGGCGCGGGACCGCAGCCGGTAGTGGCCTGCCTCCAACTCGACGCCCCACCCGTACGGCAGGTCGGCGCCGCTCCCGATCTCGGCCAGCACGATGGCCTGGTCACGCACGGTCGGCCCGATCACTGTGCGCCCGTCTTCGGCCAGCAGCGTGATGAGCGCGTCCAGCCCGTCCCGGTCGAGCACCGTGCTCACCGCTGTGCCGACAGTCATCGCTCATCTCCCGGTACGGAGGCTGGGACGCGGCCAGTATCAAGTGCGCTCCCGTCTGCCGGACCGACCCGCGGCGGCCATGGAGCCAGACGGACGCCCCTCGTCCCTCCATACGGTGGCCTCGCACGGGCGTCACCGTTCGGGACCCGGGGTGCGGTAGGAAGCAGGGAGTGAGCCCACACATCTCCGCGCGTATCACCGTCGTCGGCGTCGGCAATGTCCACCGCCGCGACGACGGTGTCGGCCCCGCCGTGATCGCCCGGCTCGCGCGCCACGCCGAGGAGGGCACCCTGCCCGCCTCCGTGGGGCTCCAGGTGAGCGACGGAGAGCCTGCTCGCCTGCTGGCCCTGTGGGAGAGGGCGGACTCGGTCATCGTGGTCGACGCGGTCCGGACCTCACGACCGGTTCCGGGGCGGGTCCACCGCCTGGAAGCCGACGACGTCGTGCCGCAGTGCGAGGCCGGAGCGAGCTCGCCGAGTTCGCACGGCCTCGGCCTCGGTGCCGCCCTGCGGCTCGCCCGGGCCTTGGGCCGGCTCCCCCGGCACCTCGTGGTCTACGGCGTCGAGGCTGCGGACACAGGTCTCGGCACCGGTCTGACGACCAGGACGGCAGAGGCAGTCGGGCCCTTGGCCGACCGCATCATGCGGGAGATCCGCGGCCACCGGCTCCGCGCGAGTCCCGTACCCGACGGCGAGTCGGTCTCGAACTCCCTCCGCGTCAGTGCGGACACAGCCCGGACGGCGAGCTCAAGCGCGGGCATCGACGTTCTTCCCGGGTCCGCGCCGATGCGGTTCCGAGAGCGAGCGGCTCGGGAAGGCCGCGTACGACCCCTCACCCGATCGGTCGACACCACTGGCAGCGGCCCCGGCCCTCTGCTCACCTGGAAACGGACGACTCGCGCATCGCGGACCGAGGGCGACAGCACGCAACAGGCGGCACCTGGAGGCTGGGACGATGCATAGCGACAGGCCGCGCCCAGGCGCCCCCGACGCGAACTCCGGGAGACCGGGCGACGACACGATCGCGACGCGCTGTGCCGTGCGCCGTGAGCAACTGGGGCTCTCCAGGGACGAGGTGGCGCTCCGGGCCGGGATGTCCGTCGCCTACCTGAACCACCTGGAGACCTTGAGCGACGACTTCGACCCCGCCGCGCTCATGCGCCTCGCCGCTGTGCTGGAGATGCCGTACGACGAGTTGAAGGAAGGCCCGCGCGAGCCGGAGCCCGGCCAGCAGGCCGCCGCCGCCCGTCCCGTGCTGGCACGGCTCTCGGAGGACGAGTGCTGGCAGCGGCTCGGCACCCACGGCATCGGCAGGATCGGCCTGAGCGCTGGACAGGCTCCCGTGATCCTGCCGGTGAACTTCCTGGTCGACGGCCGCACCATCGTCTACAGGACCGAGGCCGGCGGCCCCGCGGCAGCGACCGAAGGGGACCGTGTCGCCTTCGAGGCCGACCACATGGACGAACACCACAGCCGCGGCTGGAGCGTCCTGATCACCGGAACGGCCCGACACCTCACCGACCGCGGCGCGGTCGCTCTTCTCGCCGACCGGCCGGGAGCGGAGCCATGGGCCGGAGGGCGGCGCGAACTGTGGGTCCGCGTCCATCCCGAGCAGGTTACCGGCCGCACCATCCACACCCGGTAGACCACCACATCGCCCCGCTCGATGAAGCGTCGACCGGGGCGGGACCGTACTCGAGCAGGGAGGACGCGAAAAGATGGACTACGCCCGCACCCTCACCCTCGACCTGCCCTACGACCAAGCCGTCCCGAGAGTGAAGGAAGCCTTCAAGGAGCAGGGCTTCGGCACCCTCACCGAGATCGACGTGACCGCCACGCTCCGGGAGAAGCTGGGTCACACCATGGAGGACTACGTGATCCTGGGTGCCTGCAATCCGCAACTGGCTCACCGCGCCCTGGACATCGAACGTGAGATCGGCCTGCTGCTCCCGTGCAATGTCGTGGTCCGGACAGCCGAACACGGCCGGACCCTCGTACAGGCACTCGATCCCAACGTGATGGTCACCGTGCCCGGACGCACGGAGATGCAGCCGATCGCCGAGGAAGCCACCGCACGCATCCAAGCGGCCCTCGACACGCTGCGCACTGCTTCGCCGAGCTGAGGACTCCCGGCGATGTGTGACCGCCTTCACCGCTTCGCCGAGACCGGCGCGCGCGAAGTCGTCCTGGTCAGGTAGCGGACGAGCCACCGGAGTACCGTCATGCAGCCAGCCACGTCGGGGTCGGAGCAGTCAGCGCTCCCCGTGGAGGTCGATCCGCGTGAGCCGCTGACCCGCCTGCGGCAGGACCTCCGAACCGGGTCGCAAGGACTGTCCCGCCGGGAGGCGGAACGGCGGGCCGCCGTATACGGACCCAACGAGGTCCGCCGGGAGCACCGTGGCCGGCTGCGGCGTGAGTTGGGGCGCCAGTTGGTGCACCCGCTCGCCCTCTTGCTCTGGGGTGCCGGAGGGCTGGCCTTCGTGGCCGGGACGAGGGTACTGGGGGTGGCGATCGTCGCCGTCATCCTCCTCAACGCCGGGTTCGCGCTGCTCCAGGAGCGTCAGGCGGAACGCGCGGTTGAAGCGCTGGCCACCTACCTGCCTGCACATTCGCGGGTTGTGCGGGACGGCCGGGAGCAGACCGTGGAAGCGACGCAACTCGTTCCTGGCGACCTGATTCTCCTGGGCGAAGGCGACAAGATCCCGGCCGACGTGCGGCTCGTGGAAGGTGCCGTGGAGATCGACCTGTCGATGCTGACGGGCGAGTCGGCGCCTGTGGAGAGGGCTGCGACCCAGACGGTGGCCGACGCTCCGACCCTGCGCGAACCGAATCTGGCCTTCAGCGGGACCGCTTGTATCGAGGGACAGGCGAAGGCGATCGTCTTCGCGACCGGCCGGCACACCGAACTGGGACGTATCGCCGCGCTCAGCCAGCGCACCCGGCGCGAGGGCAGCCCCCTGGAGCGCCAGGTCAAGCGAGTCGCGTGGTTGATCGCGGCGGTCGCTGTCGGAATGGGCGCGGTGCTTCTGCTGATCGGGACAGCATCGGGTCTTCCGCTGGAGGACGCCCTGACCTTCGCGATCGGACTGCTGGTGGCGAACGTCCCCGAAGGGCTGCTGCCGACCATCACGCTCGCGCTGGCCCTGGGGGTGCGGCTGCTGGCGCGACAGGGCGCTGTCGTCAAACGTCTCAGTGCGGTCGAGACGCTGGGGTCGACGCACGTGATCTGCACCGACAAGACCGGGACTCTCACCCGCAACCGCATGCGCCTGCGGACTGTATGGACGCCCGGCAGCGGACGGCACGACACTGCGGACGCGGGCCGTGGCGACGACTTCGCCAGGCTCGCGTGGGCAGCGTCCGAATGCACGACAGTCACCCGCACGGAGGGCGGGGAGCTCGTCGGAGACCCCACAGAGGTCGCCCTGGTCGAGGGAGCCGCGCAGATGGGCCGGACCCCGGATCTCGACGCCCGGGACCTGCGCAGACGAGCCCTGTTCCGCTTCGATCCCCGCCTTCGGATGATGTCGGTCGCGAGCACCGGACAGAACGCACTGACGATCAGTGTCAAAGGCGCTCCCGAGGCGGTGCTGCCCCGGCTGGCCGACGGAGCGGATACCAGCGCGGCGCGCGCCGCTGTCGACGCCATGGCCCGCGACGGGCTGCGCGTTCTCGCCGTCGCCACACGGACACTGCACTCCCCCGACCTGCCGTCGCGGCGGGAAGACGTCGAGCGTGACCTGGAGCTGCTGGGTCTCGTAGGGCTCTACGACCCGCCACGTCCCGAGGTGGCCGACGCGGTACGCCGCTGTCACCGGGCCGGGCTGCGGGTGCACGTCGTCACCGGTGACAACGGCACCACCGCCGCCGCAGTGGCCCGCGAGGTGGGTATCGGCGATCCCGGGTTGAGCATGCTCGCGGATTCCGAGTCGGTCAGCGAGCAGCGGCTGGACGAGCTGCTCGCCGGGCCCGGTGAGGTGGTGTTCGCCCGGGCCTCTCCGGAGACGAAGCTGCGGGTGGCAGACGCGCTGCGCGACCAGGGGCAGATCGTAGCGATGACCGGGGACGGGGTCAACGACGCGCCCGCCCTGCACAGGGCACACATCGGTGTCGCGATGGGCCTGTCCGGCACGGACGTGGCCCGGGAAGCCTCCACGATGGTGCTCACGGACGACAACTTCGCCACCATCGTCAAGGCGGTGGAATCCGGGCGCCGGGTCTATGAGAACGTCCGCAAGTTCATCCTCTACATTTTCGCGCACGCCGTTCCGGAGATCGTGCCGTTCCTGGTGTACGCGCTCAGCGGCGGTGCGATCCCGCTCCCTCTGACCGTGTTGCAGATCCTCGCGATCGATCTCGGCACGGAGACGCTGCCCGCCCTGGCTCTGGGCCGCGAACCGGCGGAACCCGGACTGATGACAAGACCACCCAGGCGCTCCGGGCACGGCTCCGGGGTGATCACCAGAGACATGCTGGTCCGCGCGTGGGCCTTTCTCGGGCTGGTCTCCGCGGTGCTGGTGATGGGAGCCTTCTTCTACGTGCTGTGGCGGGCCGGCTGGACACCCGGCGCCGCCACCGCCGAGGGCAGCGCTCTGCACCAGGACTACCTGACCGCCACCACCGCCACCTTCGCCGGCATCGTCATGTGCCAGGTCGGCACCGCGATGGCGGCCCGCACGGACCGGGCGTCCCTGCGTGACGTGGGGCTGACGACCAACCCTCTGCTGCTGGCGGGCATCGCGTTCGAGCTTGCCTTCACGGCCGTGCTGATCTGGGCGCCGCCCTTCCAGAGCGTCTTCGGGACCGCTCCGCTGCCCTGGGACGTCGTAGCTGTGCTGCTGACGTTCCCCGTACTGGTCTGGGGCACCGACGAGCTGCGCCGTTGGCTGCGGCGACGCCGGATGGCGCGCTGAGCACCCTCTGGCCAGGCGAGTGGGTCCGGCCTCCGGTTGCCGACAGCCGGGGGATGCGCGAGCGTGCAAAGGAGCGGTTCTGACATCGGCCGAGAGCGAGGCGGTGGTATCCCGTGCAACTGCCGCTGACAGTCGTGGGCACGGACGGTTCGGCCCCGGCCAGGACCGCGGTGGAGCAGGCCGCCCGGGAGGCCGCCTGCCACGGTTCGCGGCTGAGGATCGTGCACACCGTCAACTGGGTGCCGCCTCCCGGTTTCGCCTCCTTGCTGAACGAAACCGGGGAGAAAGCCCTTCGGGAGGGCGGGGAGCGGGTGCTGGCCGAGGCCGAGACGACCGCGCGGTCCGTCGCACCCCAGGTCGAGGTCAGCACCACGCTGGCGATGGGTGACCCGCGATCGGTCCTCACTGAGCTGTCCGGGGAGGCGCTGATGACAGTCGTCGGCAGCAGCGGGACGAGCGGCATCGCCAGTGGCCTGCTCGGCTCCGTCGCCAGGCATCTGGTGACGCATGCCGAGAGCCCGGTGATGGTGGCCCGTGAGCCGTCCGCCTCTTCCGCGCCCGTCGTCGTGGGTGTCGACGGCTCTGCCGAGGCGGAGGCCGCGACGGCATTCGCCTTCGCCGAGGCGGCGGCGTGCGCAGAGCCTCTCGTTGCCCTGCACGCCTGGTCGGAGTGGAGCGTGCCGCTCTCGCCTCCGGACGATCCGTCACTGAGATACGCACGAGCCCCAGGGGAGCTCGAAGCAGGCGAGAAAAGGCTACTGGCTCAGCTGCTGGCGGGGTGGGGCGAGCGCTACCCCCAGGTCGCCGTCGAGCGTCGAACGGTGCGGGAACGGGCACGGCAGGCACTGATCGAAGCGAGCGGTTCGGCGCGGCTTCTGGTGCTCGGACGCAGAGGCAAGGGCGGCTTCGCCGGTCTCCGGCTGGGCTCGGTCAGCAACGCCGCGCTCCACCATGCGCACTGCTCGGTGGTTGTGGTCCACGGCCGGAGAACCGACTCGGCGTCCGGTGGCCAGGCGCCGCTGTTCGGAAGGCCGGCGGTCTAGAAGGCCGGCGGTCTCAGGAAAGGCAGCCCGGGGGCAAGTGACTCTCGCTGATGGGTGGATCAGCTGTGGGGGACAATCGCGACCGGGGTGCGGGAATGGTGCATGACCGCGTGCGGGACCGGCCCCACGTGCGGGCCGAGCCGGCGTGAGCGGTGCCGCCGCCCGACCACCAGCAGGGAGGCGTTCTCGGCGGCTTTCACCAACATCGGCGCCGGGTGTTCGAGCACCGCCCGCACGTCAACGTCCACACCCGGATATTTCTCGCACCACGGCCGCACCATCTTCGCCAGCGCGTCGGCACGTTCGTCCAGCAAGTCCTCCAACGCCATGGGAGCCAGGGGCATGGGGCGCGAGCCGTAGACGGGAGGCGGCTCCCAGCCGTGCCGGATGTTCAGTGTCATCGAACCGCGTTGCGCCGCCTCGAAGGCGAAGGCGAACAACTCCTCGCACGGGTGGCCGATCTCCACGCCGAGCACCATTCCCGGTGCCGTCCCTTCCCGGCCTTCCCGGCCTTCCCCGTCTTCCCGGCCTTCCCGATCCGTGGCATCGTCGGTCCGGTCCCGGGGCCCGGCCTCCGCACGGACGAGCACAACGGGGCACTGCGTATGCGCGACGGTGGGCAGCGCGACGGACCCGACCAGAAAACCTCCGAGGGTGCTGAGCCCTCGGGAACCGATGACCAGGAGCTCCGACGTCTTCGACAACTCCGTGAGCGCCCAGGCCGGCTCTCCCTCCGTCACCTCCGCGGTCACAACAAGACTCGGGAACCGCTCGGCCAGCACAGCAGTCACATCACCGACGAGCCCTTCGGCCTGCCGCCGCGGCGCATCGTCCTCCTCCGGAACCACCATCCGGTCGAGTGCGCTTTCCGCGACGCGGATGTGCGCGAGTTGCAGCGAGCAACGCCTTGCCATGGCTTCGCGAGCAGCCCAGTGGGCAGCAGCCGCGCTTTCCGGCGTTCCATCGATCCCCGCCGTGACGACACGAGCCATATCCGCTCCTCCTGACGGGAGTGACGCCTGCCTGCGACGCTTCCGCTGAAAATGACGGTCCCTAAGCGGCCCTTCCGGGAACACCGGCCACCGAGAGATCGAGTTGGACGTCGACCACGCCGTCGATGTCCCGGCAAAGCCGTTCGATCAGTGGCAGCGAGTCCTCGCTGCCGATCTCTCCATGGACTTTCACCACCCCGCCGGTGACGTAGGCCGTCACCTGTGCCCGGGACAGGCCGAGAGTCCGGCCCAGCACCTCGTCGACCACCTCGTCCTCGATGGCGCTGTCCTTGCGGAGGAAGACGCGCAGCAGGTCGGCGCGGCTCAGTACACCGATCACCCGGCCCGTCCCGCTCACCACGGGCAGCCTCTTCACACCGTGCTCCTGCATCGTCCGAGCGGCCTCCACCACCGTCCATTCCGGACTGGCGACCACCGCGGGACTCGTCATCAGGCCGTCCAACGTGCCGCTGCGCTCCCCTGTCCCGGTGCCCTTGCCGCGGCCCCTCCGCACAGTCAGCAGCAGGTCCGCCGGCTCCGGCAGCTCTGCCTGTGCGCGCAGCAGATCCCCCTCGGAAACCACCCCCAGCGGGCGGTCATCCTGGTCGGTCACGGGCAACGCGCTGATGTCGTGCTCGGCCAGCAGTCGGGCCGCGTCCTTGAGCCCTGTTCCGGGGTGCGCGCACACCGCCGGCCGGCTCATGAGGTCCCGCACTCTCCTGTGGCTCATCGGTCGAATCCTCCTCTCCCACCGAGCGCCTCCAGGTCATCGGCCACCACGAAGGATCAAGGAGCGACCTCCAGGACATCCCGTACCGCACGGCGCGGGGCACGGGCTCCCATCGGCCCGTAGCCGAGGCGAAGAATCATCTGGACAGGGCCGGCACCGCTGACCGGGTCCCGCAGCAGCCAGCGCAGATAGGGCCGCTCCAGGGCCTGGGTGGCGAAGCTGCTGGCCACATCTTCCCGAGTGGCCAGCAGCAGGACACGCTCCATGGCCTGTCCGGCGGCCAGCCACTCCTCGGGGCCGTCGTCGCGCGTCGATACGACGGCCAGCTGCGGCATACGCTCGAAGGCAGCCGAGCCCCGGTCCGTGGCCGCGTGGCCGCGGGCGAAGTCGCGTACCGGCGCCCGCCCCTCCCGCTTCCGCGCTCCGAGACTGTACTCGGGGATACCGTCCCTGGCGGTGTCCGATTCCGCCGTACCGGTACGGACCCACCGCTGCTCGTCCGGATCGCCGGTGTACTCCGACTCCGACTCGGCTTCCTCGATGACGTCGAGGATCAGCGACAGGTGCCATCCCGTGGGAAAGCTCAGGGACGCGCCCTCGGCCTCCGCCTGCGCGGTGAGGCGCTGCCGCAGCCGGTCGGGCAGCGGTTCGTCCGCGTACGGATACCGGCTGGTGTGCCGCTTACCGATCATCTCGAAGAGCCCGGCGAGGTCGTGATCGATCTCCCGGGGCGCCGCCTCGGCCAGCCGCACGGTGGCCAGAGGACCAGCGTCGTGAGATATGTCCGATGTGCCGGAGACCGTGACGTCGGGGCGCAGCCCGGCGTGCCAGGCGGCGACCCGCAGATTGAGCAGCGCGGCTCCGCAGCCGATCCGCAGCGCTCTGCCCTCCGGGTCGGCGGTCGGCATCGCCCGCAGCGGATCCGCGTACAGATCCAGTACGCGGTCCCGGCGGTGGTAGAGGAACCGCCACGGCTGGGCGTTGTGCATCGAGGGAGCCGCGACCGCATCGCCGACCAGCTCCCTCACCGTCTCCTCATTGATGGCCGTCGCCGGCATCTGTCACCTCCTGCCCTTCCCCTCCTCCTCCAGCGTGCCCCTTCGGCTCTGCGTCGGCCACCGCAGCGCACCTCACACGGATCTCACCCTCAGCGGTGCGTCGCACACCAGCTGTGACCCACCGCCCCGGCCTCAGTGACCCGGCTCCCGGCGCCGAGTCGGGCACGCGCGTCAGCTCCCGGCCGAGTTCCCGAGGCTGATGGTGCGGGTTCTCCCCGGAGGCACGGTCACGGCACGGCCGCGTACGGAGAAGCGCAGAGGCGACCTCTCCGACAGCGGGAGACCTACTTTGAGGGTGTCGCCACGGATCTGGACGCTCACCCCCCAGTGCTCGCGGAAGCGGACCGAGAAGCCATACGTGCACAACTCCGGGATGGGCGCCGGGTCGACGTGGAGTGTGTTGTCCCGGACTTCCAGCCCGGCCAGCCCTCGCTGCACGAGGTCGAGCGTGCCGCCCATGGCGCCCAGGTGGATGCCTTCGGGCGTCGTCCCACCCTGGACGTCGGCCACATCCCCCACCAGCGCTTCCTGCGTGTAGCGCCACGCGTCGGGGCGGCGTTCGCGCGAGAGCAGCCAACCGTGCACCAGACCGCTGAGCGTTGAACCGTGGCTGGTACGGGGGAGGTAGAAGTCCACCGTACGGTCCCACGTCTCGTCATCGAGGCGGTATCCCAGCCGGTGGAAGACCGCGGCCAGTTCTCTCGGCGAGAAGAGGTAGCCGAGCATCAGGGCATCTGCCTGCTTGGAGACTCGGTACCGGTTGACGGTGTCGCCCTCGGCTTCCAGGAGCCGGTCGAGCCGCCGAACCTCCCCGTAGCGGGCGCGATAGCGCTCCCAGTCCAGCTCGGCCAACGCGTGATAGCCGTCGAACTGGTCGATGACGCCGCGGTGGAAGGGGACACGCAAGCGCCGGGAGACGTCCTCCCACCGCTCCAGCTCTTCCTCGGTGAGCGCCATGTCCGCGAAGAGATGGTCTCTTCGCGGCTGCGGGAGATCGCCTGCCAACTCCAGAGCCCGGGTGAGCACCCAGGAAGCCGTCACATTGGTGTACGCGTTGTCATCGATCCCCGGCCGGTCGGAGTCGGGGTATGCCTCGTGGTATTCGTCGGGGCCCATCACTCCCCGGATGCGGTACCGCTCGTACGTGGAGTCGTATGCGGCCAGTCCGGACCAGAACCTGGCGATCTCCAGCAGCATCTCCGCACCTCTCGTGTGGAGAAACTCCCGGTCCCCGGTGGTTTCCGCGTATCGCCAGACGTTGTACGCGATCGCCGAGCCGACGTGGTGCTGCAACCGTGACCTGTCGGGCAGCCACCGTTGGGAGCGGGGGTTGAGATGCAGCGTCTGTGTTTCCTCCCGGCCGTCACTGCCGCTCTGCCACGGGTACATGGCGCCGGTGTGGCCGGCCTCGGCCGCGTTGCGCCGGGCTGCGGGCAGTCTGCGGTGGCGATAGTCGAGCAGGGCCTTGGAGACCTCGGGAAAGTGCAGGTTGAGGTAGGGGAGAACGAACAGCTCGTCCCAGAAGACGTGTCCCCGGTACGCCTCTCCGTGCAGCCCTCGGGCCGGGACACCGACGTCCAGGGCCGCCGTATGCGGAGAGAGCGTCTGGAGGATGTGGAAGAGGTGGAGCCGCAGGATACGGCCGGTCAGCCCTGGAACATCGAGGTGGGCGCGCTGCCACAGGTGCCGCCACGCCCGGTGGTGGGAGGCCAGAAGGTGCGGGAAGGCCGGAGCCCGGCCGACCGCCTCGATGGCGGCGCCGAGGGGTTCGCTGATCCCCCGGTCTCCGGACATGTACATCGCCACCGTCTTGTCCACGTGCGTGCTCACGCCGGAGCGAAGAGGCAGGCGGAGCCTTTGCCGGGCCCGCCCGTCGCAGTGCGGTCCGGGCCGTACCAAGCCCTCCCCCGCCGAACACCACAGCCGCGCCGCCTGCGCCACCGTGATGCCCGAGTTCCGCGTGCGGCAGCGGACCCACGCCACGTCATCGCCGGCCTCACCGGCCTCGCGCGACGCCAGGTGGCTCCCCTCCAGGTCCCGGTACCGTGCCACGCCGCTGTTGGTGACAGTGGCATCCAGTTCCGCCTCGACCTCCAACTCACCGGACCAGTTCTCAGCGGTGAACGTGGTACGCAGAGCAGCGAGATGCGGCTCCCCCATATGCACGACACGCTGCTGCCCAACCCGCAGCCGTCGCCCCGCCGCATCCTCCCAGAGGAGGTCTCTCGCCAGGCTTCCTCCCTTCAGGTCGAGAGACTGCCGGTACCTCAGGAGACCGCGCTGGTCCGGCGACCACCAGTCCGAGGCCCCGCCGCCTGCGTCCCGGATGCGGAAGCGCAGGGGCAACCAGTTCGGGAGGTTGACCATGTCCTCGTTCTCCACCTGATGCCCCGCCACGGCCGACTGCAGCCGGTCGTAGCAGCCCGCCGCGTAGGTGCCGGGGTAGTGGTGGCCGTCCGCGACGGACTCGGGTGCCGCTCCGCGGGTGGCGAAGTAGCCGTTTCCCAGCGTGCACAGCGCTTCGCGCAGGCGCTCCTCAGCCGGGTCGTACCCTTCGTAGACCCACGACCATTCGGCGCTCATCGCCCTCCAAGCCAGTCACCCGAGATTCAGCGGGCCTGTTGTCTCAGGCAGAAGTTACTCGTCCGACGTTGCGGGAGCAGACGACACGGCCGTGTGTCAGGGCCGGTGGCAGCCGGTCGCCGAGCAGGGGGCCAGGAGACGACTCCGTTCCGGGAAGCAGGCCGGCAGTGGCTCGTCGGCGGCGAATGCGTTCGGCTGGAGGCTGCCGCCCGACCGCTGTCAGTCGGTCAGCGCGGCAAGAGTGGCTTCCAGGTCGGTGGCCCGGGGCCGGTTGTGGGGGAGCTTGGCCAGGACACGGGCCATGCCGCAGGTGTCGGTGAGGGCGGAGAAGACCAGCCCGCCGGCGACGCCCGCGGATATCCAGCGGGTCCTGGGCCAGCGGCGGGCGGCGAGCAGTCCGGTCAGGACCAGTGTTCCGGCGGCGAGGCGGACCTGGCGTTCCATGGCCCAGGTCGCACGGGAATCCGCGGGGTGGTGGAGGGTGTGGCCGAGCCGGTTCCAGGCAGTGGTGCCGCCCGTGAGCGTAGCGGCGGTGATGCCGTGCTCGGTCAGGCGCTGGGATGCTTGCGCGGAACGTGCACCGGAGGCGCACACCAGGAGCAGGTCGCCACGGCCGGCTGCTGCCTTCAGCACGTCGAGTGCCGCATCCAGATGGTCGAGGGGGACGTTGTGGGCGCCGGGCAGGTGCCCGGAGGCATACTCGCCGGGCGTGCGCACATCGATCACGGTCAGCTTGTCCAGGCGGGCGTGTGCCTGCTCAGGGGTGAGGGCGGTGATGGCTGTCACGGGCGTCTTTCCGTTTCTCTTCGGGTGTTCCCCTCCGGGTAGAATACCCGCAGGGGTATCCAGCAGGAGCAGGAGGAGTTGCGGTGGAACTGACGATGGCGGCCGAGGAGCTGAAGAAAGCGGTCAACCGGCTGCGCAGAGCACAGGGCCAGATCGCCGGAGTGATCAAGATGATCGAAGAGGGGCGGGACTGCGAGGAAGTGGTGACGCAGCTGGCGGCCGCCTCCCGGGCGCTGGACAAGGCGGGTTTCGCGATCATCGCCACCGGCCTTCAGCACTGCATGGCGGACGTGGAGGGCTCCGCTCCCGGCGACCGGGAGGAGATGCGGGCCCGTCTGGAGAAGTTGTTCCTGTCCCTTGCCTGACCGGCCACTGCGGCCACCTCCACCGGTGCGGAATCATGTCAGGGCGTCGATGAGCATGAAGGCGGCCACGGCCAGCAGCACGACAGCGAACGTACGCCGCAGCAACGTACCGGAGATCCTGCTCGCCAGTTTCCTGCCGTCCCAGGCTCCCAGGATCGCCGCCCCGGTGAACGGCGCGATCACCGCCCACTCCAGTCCTCCCAAGGTGGCTCCGCGGGTGGCGAGGGAAGCAAGCGCGTTCGTCGAGATGACCAGCAGGCTGGTGCCGACGGCGGCCTGCATCTCGAAGGCCAGAACCGTGACCAGAGCAGGAACGGCGAGGAAACCGCCGCCCACCCCGAGCAGCCCGGTCAGGGCGCCGAGCCCCGCACCGGTGGCGGCGGCTCCGGCCGGCCGCACCGGCTGCGATTCCCGGTCGGTGGCAGTGCGGCGCGAGCGCAACATCCCCACGGCCGCGACGGCTGCGACGGCTGCGAACGCGGCCGTCAGGACCGGCTGTGGCAGGCGGCTCGCGGCGGCCCCGGCTGCCGCGGCAGGCACGAGGCCCGCTGCGGCGAACAGCGCTCCGGTTCTCCACCGTACGTTCCCCGCACGGCTGTGTGCGTAGAGAGCGGTGAGCGAAGTGACGGTGACGATGATGAGACTCGCGGTGGTGGCCGCGACCGGGGTGAAGCCGAGCAGGTAGATCAGAGCGGGCACCGCCAGCACGCTGCCGCCTCCGCCCAGCGCACCGAGGGCCAGCCCGACCACGCCACCTGCGACGAGGGCAAGGAGCAGGGCACTCACGTTATGGAACCGCTGCTCTCCCCGGTGACCGGAAGGCCGCGCTCCACCACCTGCTCGGCACGCGTGCGGTGGCGGGCCGGTGCGGGGGTGAGACGGCCGGGGCCGGGACGGAGACGACTGAGGGAAGAAGACAGGTTCAGGGAGAACAAGGTGCGCTCACTCCGGACGGGTGCTGTGAGTGGGTGTTTCAGACGGCGCTCTGGGGGCGGGTGAGGGTGAGCCCGGCGTCGGAGGCGGCATCGAAGCCGTCATCGACGGCGATCACCTCGCGGCCGACCGCGTCCAGGAGGGAGGCGGCAATCGCCGCGCGCATCCCGCTGGCGCAGTGCACCCACACCTGGCCGGGCGGCACCTCGCCGGTACGGTCGGGCAGCTGGTGGATGGGGATGTGGACCGAGCCGTCGACGTAACCGTTCGCGCGCTCCGAGTCGCGCCTCACGTCCAGCACGACCAGGTCCTTGCCCAGTTCCTTGCCGCTCTTACGCGCGTCGGCCAGGTCCGCGAAGCGGGCCCGGGGGAAGGAGGCGAGCCGGCCGGGGTCCCGGACCCAGGCGTGCGGTCCGCCGGTGGCGGCAGCGGCCGGCCGGTCGATACCCACCCGGGTCAGCTCCCGCTGCGCGTCGGCGATCTGCTCGGGAGTTTCGGCCAGCAGCGTGACGGGCTTGCCCCACGGGATCAGCCACGCGAGGTAGGTGGCCAGCTTGCCCTCGCCCTCGAAGTTGAACGACCCGGCCACATGCCCCTCGGCGAAGGCGACACGGTTGCGCAGGTCAACCACCCACTCCCCGGCCGCGAGCCGCTCGGAGATCTGCTCGGCGTCCGCCTGCCGGGGTGGTGTGAGGTCGACCGGCGCCGGCCCGGCGGCGTTGACCGGCCCCATGTGGGTGTAGTAAGCGGGCACGTCGTCCAGTCCGGCGAGCATCTCGGTGACAAACGTGTCCACGTCCTTGACCAGCGCCTCGTTCGCCCTGCGTTCCGCGCCGACGGTGGTTGTGTCCCCCTCGGCCTGGGAGCTGGAGCAGAAGCTGCCGAAGCCATGGGTGGGCAGCAACCGCACCTCGTCGTCCAGCTGGTCGGCCAGTCGGTGAGCTGAGGCGTGCTGGGCGCGGGCCAGCTGCTCGGTGAGCCTGGGCTCGACCAGGTCCGGCCGCCCGACCGTGCCGATCAGCAGTGACCCGCCGGTGAAGGCCGCCACCGCCTGTCCGTCCTGTTCCAGCACGTACGAGGTGTGGTGCGGAGTGTGACCGGGGGTGGCCACCGCACGCAGCGCCAGCCCCTCGTCCAGAGCGGCGGTGTCACCATCGTCGACGGACGTGTGCTCGAACGAAACCGAGGCGCCCCTCGGCACCAGGTATCGGGCGCCGCTCACGCGGGCCAGCTCCAGGCCGCCGGTGACGTAGTCGTTGTGCAGGTGGGTCTCGGCGACGAGGGCGATGCGCACACCGCGCCGCGCCGCCGCGGCCATGACCCGGTCGATGTCGCGAGGCGGGTCCACCACCACGGCAGCCGTCGAGCCCCCGGCCAGATAGCTGCGGTTGCCCAGGCCCTGAACTTCCAGGGTGTCGATGAAGAACACAGGCTGTGCCTCCTCTCGGTCGTGTACCCCGGGGGGTATTACGCCCCACCATAACAGGGATACGGGAGGGGGTATTCCTGCGGTGGGCATCGCCGGGCCGGCCTGGCAGCGGTCCTGCCTGGTCCCGGTGGACGCCGACACCTGTGCGCCACATCGCCGACCGCCCCGGACACGCGGGTTCCTCACGGAGCGAGGGAGAAGTAGGTCTCTTCCTCCTGTGCGAAGTGCAGGCGCAGCACGCTGTGCAGCCCGTACAGACAGGCGCGCAGGTCATCGAGTTGTTCCAGCGTCAGGCCGCCCTCAGCGGCGGCCAGTTCCAGATGGGTGGCGATGCGCCGGGTGAGGCGCTCGATCTCGGTGTGGGCGCGACTCATGGTGGCGGTCGCTTCAGGGCCGCCGAGAGCGGGTGCGAGGGCGGGGTAGAGCTGGTGCTCCTCGGCGTCCTCATGCGGCAGGAGCCGTTCGGTGAGCAGCCGGTGCACTTCGCCTACGGCCGTGAGGGCCTTCGGGCCGGAGCTGTCCGACAGCTGGTCGGCGGCGTCCCGTACGGCTTCGAGGACGTCCTGGAGGTCCTCGTGCTCGGCCGCGAGACGGTGGACGAGCGCTTCCGCCGCGGGCTGGAGCGCGGGGCCGCGCGCGGCCCGGTCGAGGCGCAGCGCACGCAGCGCGTTGAGGATGACCGCGACGTCGATACCCTCCTGAAGCAGCGCACCGACGGCGGGCGGAAGCAGACCCACGGCAGCCGCCGCCATGGCGGCAAGGGACATCAGCATGCCGCCGAGCGCGCTCTGCACGGCGATGCGACGTGCTCGCACGGCGATGGCGACAGCGTCGGCGAGGCGGTCCACACGGTCGGTGGTCAGGACGACGTCAGCGGCCTCGGAGGAGGCGGTGGAGCCGCGGGCGCCCATGGCCACGCCGACGTCCGCCGCTGCGAGCGCCGGGGCGTCGTTCACTCCGTCGCCCACCATCACTGTGACCGCGCGCTCGCGCTCGGCACGTACGGCGGCGACCTTGTCGACCGGGGTGAGTTCCGCCTGCACGTCGTCGAGGCCGAGGACCGCCGCGATCTCGCGGGCCGGTTCCGGCCGGTCGCCGGTGAGCAGCGTCAGCCGTCCGATGCCCGTCGTACGGAGTCGCCGGAGCGTCCGTGGCGCATCGCGACGCAGCGGGTCACGAAGGAGGACGGCGCCGACGGGACCGCCGTCGACAGTGAGCCAGGCGACGGCCGCCCCGTCCAGGAGCGCCCGGTTCTCGGCGGCTCGTGCCCACTCGGGCCTCTCGGAGCCGGTCTCCAGGCGGCCCACGGACATGCGGTGCCCGTCGAGCGTTGCGGTGGCGCCGCGTCCGGGTTCCTCGGTCACGTCCGCGGGAAGCGAGAGTTCCAGTCCGCGATCGCCGGCCGCTTCGACGATGGCCTGCGCGAGGACGTGCGGGGAATACTGGTCGAGCGAGGCGGCCAGCCGCAGAACGTCTGCGGGCTTCCAGCCGGGTGCGGCGACGACATCCAGGGCGCGTGGGCGTCCGCTGGTCAGGGTGCCGGTCTTGTCGAGCAGCAGGGTCCTGGCCCGGCCGAGGTTCTCCAGCGCGCCGCCGTCGCGGATCACCACACCCAGGCGGGAAGCCCGCGACAGGCCGGAGACGACAGCAACCGGTGCCGCGAGGAGCAGCGGACACGGGGTGGCGACGACCAGGACCGCCACTGCCCGTACAGCGGAACCGCTGATCAGCCAGGCCATCCCCGCCACTGCGAGGGACAGCGGCAGGAACCAGGCCGCGTAGCGATCGGCCAGCCGGACGACCGGAGCGGACTCCGCGCCGGCCTCGCGGGCCAGCCGCACGATCCCCGCGTAGGTGCTGTCCTGCGCGGTGGCGGTGGCCCGCAGTTCGAAGGCGCCACCGGCATTGACCGCGCCGCTGCGCACCGTCCCGCCCGCCGGGCGCTCCCGGGTCAGAGGCTCCCCGGTGAGTACCGACTCGTCGAGTACGGCAGTTGAGCCGACCACGCGGCCGTCGACGGGAACCACTTCGCCCGGGCCGACGACGAGCACGTCAGCGACAGCGACCTCGGCCAGCGGCACCGTCTGCACGTCACTGCCGGTACGGCGGCGGGCGGAGCGCGGCGCGTGTTCCAGGAGCGCCCGCAGATCGTGGGAGGCCCGCCGCTGTGCCGCCGCCTCAAGCGTGCGCCCGGTGGCGAGCATCAGCGCGATCAAGGCCCCGGCCAGGTACTCGCCCACGGCCAGCGTGCCGCCGAGAGCGAGTACGGCGATCAGGTCCACTCCGGCGCGGTGCTGCCGCAGCGCGCTCACCACCCATGCCACCGCAGGCCCGATGGCCGCAACGGTCCCCAGGCCCCAGCACAGGTCGGCGATACCGCGGGCGCCGACGAGCCAGGCGGCCCCGCCGGCTGCCAGGGCTGCGGCTGTCACCCACAGGAGTGCCTGCTCGAGGCGCGAGCGCGGGACCGCTGAGAACACACGACGGACGGACTCGACGGAGCTGAAGCGGCGGAGGTGATCCATGGCATTCCTCGGTCCGACGCCGACCCTGGGCCTGCTGGTCTTCCAGCACACTGCCACGGCTTGTGCCAACAGCGGGGGATGCTCCACCGACGGCGGAGCCACCCGGACGTACGGCCGGATCGTACGGCGCCCGACGCGGCACCGGGGCGCCATGGCCGGCCGGTGCGGCCGTCTGACGTATGACGGCCGCGGCCTGGGCAGGCTGCGCCCGTGGCGTGCTCAGCAGACCCCGTGCTTGTGCAGGACCCGGCGCTGGGCGCGTGTCGGGTTGACGGGCCAGTAGATGTAGCAGACGCCGCCGGTGCCGCTGAGGACCTTGCCGTCGGCGTTCTTGCGCTTGGTTCTGAGCCAGATGTTCTCGAACTGCCGGCGCTTGTAGACGTGGCGGACCGAGGGGTTGTCCGGGGAGTTGGGGTCGTTGGCGATGACGTCGCCGGACTTGGTGAAGCCGATGACGGTCATCAGGTGGCCGGAGGTGCCGTAGCCGGCGCCGTCGAGTTCGGACTCGATGAAGGACTGCGAAGTGATCAGCGGGATACCCGCGGCGACGAACTCCTCGGCGTCGTTGAGGGAGTTCAGACGGGTGACGACCGCGTTCATGTCCCGGTAGGTGCTGGCGTAGGCGCTGTTGAAGGGCCAGTTGCCGCAGCCTTCGTACTGGTAGTCGTAGGTGTAGCGGGCCGCGTGGCAGACCTGGGGGTCGGCGTAGTCGGGGTTGACCCAGGCGAGGTCCTCGGCGGTGGGTCTGCGGCCCCAGTACTCGATGATCATCTGCGAGGACGTGGGGCTGCACCATGCCTCGCCGCCGTTGTCGTACTCGGGGTACTGGCCCTTGTGGATCTCCTGCGAATAGCGCGGCACCTTCAGCTCGACCGCCCTGCCCAGGCCGGGTTCGGAGGCGGGGACCTCGAAGCGGTCGGGTACGTCGGAGCACATCACACCGGCCCGCCACACCGTGGGGGTGGCCTCGCTGCCGGGGGTGCGGCAGAGGGTCAGCCGCAGCCGGTAGGACCTCAGCCGCAGCCCGCTCGCGGAGTCGTCGATGGAGAAGGTGTCGGTCCAGACGCTGCTCTTGCCGTCCTTCTGCCCGTCGACGGAGGTGCGGCGCGGTACGTCGGCTCCGTCCCCCGAGGTCCAGATGCCCATGGTGTACCAGGGGGTGGACGTGCCGTCGGAGTAGGTGCCCCGCAGCTCGATCCGGATCCAGGTGCCCTCGGGGGTGTGAGCGTTCCAGGAGGCGATGGCCTCCCCGGCGGGTACGGCGCACTCGTGTACGGGCGAGGTCCAGGTGGCGTACTCCCAGTCGGCCTGCTTGCCGGTGTGCGGGTCCTTGTAGGAGGTGGTGCCGACGGGGGACGTCAGGACGATGCCGGGCCGCCCGATGGAGAGCACCCGAGTTCCCTTGCCGCGGCCCGAGGCCCACTCGCGCTGCGTGGCCCAGTCGTGGAACTCCACGTTTCCTGCCTTCCCGGGCCGGTGTCGCCAGGCCGGGCGGCCCGTGCCGTAGGTGCCCGTGGTTCCACCCGAGCGGGTGTCGGCCGCCAGGGCGGCGGGGGCTGCGACTGCTGAGGCCGCCGCGGCGACGGCGGCGGCCAGAACGGTACGGCGGTTGGCGGATCTGCTGGTCATGCGGAGTGCCCCCAGTCGTGGGTCGGTGCGGCGTTCGTCACAGGTGGTGCGTCGGAGCGTGGTCCAGGCGGTGGGTGGTTCCGTACGCGGTCGTACCCGGCAGTCGTACCCCGCGGTCGTACCCGGCCGTACGCGGAAGCCAACTATTACGGCTCAGCACGGTGCGTGCCAGAGCTTCGGCCGCTCGGCATGCCGTCGTCATTGGCCCGGCCAGTGACACAGCGTGGCCGGTCCCCGGGGTGAGGCGGCACCGCACACCTGTCCGAGCCGGACGTACGCTGGGGGAATGCCCGCTCCGCTCACTCTCGAAGCGCTCGCCGACCGGCTGGCCGCGCTGCCCGCTTCCTGCGGCCCGGTGCGGCTGGTGGGGCTGGACGGGCACGCGGGGTCCGGCAAGACGACGCTGGCGCGGCGGCTCTCTCAGCTGCTGGGCGGGGCGCCGGTGCTCCACCTGGACGATCTGGCCTGCCACGAGGCGCTGTTCGGCTGGATGGAGCGGCTCACCCGGCAGGTGCTCGAACCATTGGGGCGTGGCGAGCCGGCACGCTACGTGAGCTACGACTGGGTGGCGGGCGCGTATACGACCGAGGCCGTGCTGCCGCCCGCTCCGGTCGTTCTCGTCGAGGGCGTGGGAGCGGGCCGGGCAGCGCTGCGACCGCTGCTGGCCTGCCTGTTGTGGGCCGACATGGCGGCAGAGGACGCGTGGCGGCGCGGCCGACGGCGGGATGGGCCCGGTCAACGGGGCTTCTGGGCGCGGTGGGTGCCGGCGGAGCGCGCGCACTTCGCTGCCGATCCCTCGCGCCCGTTCGCGGACTTCCTGGTGCGCGAGACGGGCGAGGGGCGCACGGGGTACGAGGTACGGGGGAGCACGGGCGAGGCGCCGGACGCCCCGTTGAATATGACCCTCCGTATAACTCGTGGCAGTTGACAGCCATCCCACGGCACCGAGTGCAACCAGGCGGCTTGACCATTGGCGCCGGACCGATTACGTTTCCAACAAGCGGCCTACGCAGGCCGTCTTCATACGCGAAGCCCCCGGTTGTTCCCCCGTGACCGGGGGCTTCGTTCTGCCCTGGAACAGCCAAGCGGAATGACTTCTTTCCGTTTCTCTTACTCTTCGTAGCGCCCTTGGGGAAGCCTCCCCACCGGAACTCCCTCTCGCGCCCCGCTCGACCGCCCCGTTCCGCGCCCCGTGATGCGGCCTGCGGCGCCCTTCGACAGCGCCCTGAGCACGGGTACGATGCGAAACAGCGTGGGAACCCCGGGTGATACCCGGCAGATCGGGGGACGTTTCGTGGGGGACGTGATGAACTTCGGCACGCAGGACCCCCAGGGCCTGCACGCCCCGGCCGAACTCGCCTGGCTTCGCGGGGTGGACGCGTACACCGTCGGCGGATACGCCCAGGCCGAGGAGGAGTTCCGCACCGCAGTGCGGCTCGATCCGGGAATGGCGGACGCCTGGCTGGGGCTGCACGCGCTGCGCGCCGACACCGCGACCGCGCTGCTGCGGATGTACCACCACAGGGACCGCTTCGGTGAGCAGCGCGCCCGGCACGGGCGCACCCTCAACTCCTGGTACTGGCTGGGCTGGTGGGTTCAGCCGGTGCTCGAGTACGAGCGCGATCTGCTGCTCGCGCACGCCTCGCACTGGCTCGACGGCCGCCATGTGGCCGAACTCGACCGGGCCCTGGCCGGCTGCCCCCCGGTCGACACCGATCCGCAGGTACGGTTCCTGCACGCCTGCCGCGCCTACCTGGCCAAGGACTGGGAGGGGCTGGTCGCCCACACCGAGCCGCTGGTGGACGACCCGCTGCTGGGCATCGAGGCCGGACTGTTCGCGGGCATGGCCCGGGTGCGGCTGGAGATGTACGGACAGGCCGAGCCGCTGCTGGCCGCCGCGCTGATGCGCTGCCGCAGCGAACAGCCGCAGCGCAAGGAGCTGCGCTACTGGCTGGCCCGCGCCCGCGAGGGCACCGGCCGCAGCGCGGCGGCCCTGCCGCTGTACCGGGCCGTGCACCGTATCGACCCGACGTTCATGGACACCTCGGCCCGGCTGACGACCATCGCCGAGAACGACGGCATAGGCGGCTCGGCCGAGGATCTGGCGGCCGCTGTGCTCTCCGGCGGCCTGGGCGGGCCGGACGGCTCCAACGGCAACGCGGCCCAGGAGCTCTTCGACCGTGGCCCCGAGGCGCCCGGCGACCCGGCACAGCCCGCCGACCCGGCCGAGCCCTCCGACGGCGCCCTGCCCACCGACCGCGGCAGGCGTCTGGACGACGGGGCCTGGCAAGGGGACGGCGCGGCCCCCCGGGACGGCGCCGGGCTCCGGGACAGCGGCACCGAGCGCCGCCAGGACACCGGCGGGCCCCCGGGCGGTGGGGCGCAGGAGACGGGCGTACCGGACCCGGCCCAGGACGGACCTCCGGCGGAGCTGCGGGACGCGGCCGAATCCGCCGACCCGGTGGTGGACCCGGAGGCCGACGGACTGCGGCTGGAGGACTCCGGCGACCCGGCCGAACCGATCCGGGTGGACAGCAGTGTGCTGTTGCGGCGCGGGTCCCCGTCCGGCGACGGCAGGCTGCCCTCGGGCCCCTCCGATCCGGTGCTGCTCGCCCAGGCGCTGGAGGAGCTGGAGCGGATGGTCGGCCTGGAGCCGGTCAAACGCCAAGTACGGGCCCTGTCGGCGCAGTTGCACATGGCACGGCTGCGGGCCGGCCAGGGCCTGCCGGTGCAGCCGCCCAAGCGGCACTTCGTCTTCTCCGGCCCCTCGGGTACGGGCAAGACCACGGTGGCGCGCATCCTGGGACGGGCCTTCTACGCACTGGGGCTGCTCGACGGCGACCATTTGGTCGAGGCCCAGCGCGCCGACCTGGTAGGCGAGTTCCTGGGGCAGACCGCGGTCAAGGCCAACGAGCTGATCGACTCGGCGCTCGGCGGGGTGCTGTTCGTCGACGAAGCGTACGCGCTGTCCAACTCGGGCTACACCAAGGGTGACGCGTACGGCGACGAGGCGCTGCAGGTGCTGCTCAAGCGCGCCGAGGACAACCGGGACCAGCTGGTGGTGATCCTGGCCGGCTACCCGGAGGGGATGGACAGGCTGCTGGCGGCCAACCCGGGCCTGTCCTCCCGCTTCACCACGCGGGTCGACTTCCCCAGCTACCGGCCGCTGGAGCTGACGGCCATCGGCGAGGTGCTGGCGGCCGACAACGGCGATGTGTGGGACGAGGAGGCGCTGGAGGAGCTGCGCAGCATCAGCGGACACGTGGTCGACCAGGGCTGGATCGACGAGCTGGGCAACGGCCGCTTCCTGCGCACCCTCTACGAGAAGAGCTGCGCCTACCGCGATCTGCGGCTGTCCGGCTACGCGGGCACCCCCACCCGCGACGACCTGGCCACGCTGCGGCTGCCCGACCTCATGCAGGCGTACGGCGAGGTGCTGTCGGGGCGGGGTCCCGACGGTCCTCCTCCCGGCCCGCAGCCGCCGCTGGGCTGAAGCCGTCCGACAGGTGCCGGGCGGTGGGCAGCCCCTGTCCCGGCCCGCTCCCCGCAGGTTCCGTACGGGTGTCGGTGTGCGGGTCCGGGTGGGTGTCGGTGTGGGCGGGGTCGTGCACCTCGCCCACCAGCATCTCCAGCACGTCCTCCAGGGCCGCCAGGCCCAGCACCCGGCCCGAGGCGTCCGCGACGGCCGCCAGATGCGAGGCGCCGGCCCGCATGGCGGTGAGGGCGTCGTCCAGCGGCAGCTCGCCGCGCAACGTCGTCATCGGCCGCCAGAGCCGCTGCGGCACCGCGCGGTCCGCCTCCTCCAGGTCGAGTACGTCCTTGACGTGCAGATACCCCAGGAAACCGCCGTCGTCTGCGCGCACCGGGAAGCGGGAGTAGCCGGTGCGTACGGTCAGCTCCTCCACCTGGCGCGGGGTGACGTCGGTGCCGACGGTGACCAGCTCGGTACCGCCCAGCAGGACCTCGGTCAGCGGCCGGGAGCCCAGCTCCAGGGCGTCGGCCAGCCGTTCGTGCTCGTCGGCCTCCAGCAGCCCGGCCTGCCGGGAGTCCCGCACCAGTTGGTTGAGCTGTTCGCTGGTGAAGGCGGCGGCGACCTCGTCCTTGGGCTCGACGCGGAAGAGCCGCAGGATGACGGTCGAGCACGCCCCCAGTGCCGCGGTGACCGGGCGGGTCAGCCGCGCGAAGGCGACCAGCCCGGGGCCGAGCCACAGCGCAGTGTGCTCGGGCGCCGCCATGGCGAGGTTCTTGGGCACCATCTCGCCCACCACGAGGTGGAAGAAGACCACGACGGCCAGGGCGATCACATAGCCCACGGGGTGCACCAGCGCATGCGGCAGCCGCACGGCGTGGAAGGCGGGCTCCAGCAGGTGTGCCAGCGTGGGCTCGGCGACGGCGCCCAGGGTCAGTGAGCACACCGTGATGCCGAACTGCGCCGCCGCCATCATCTGCGGCAGCGTCTCCAGCCCGCGCAGCACGCGCCGGGCGCGCGCCGAGCCGTCGGCCGCGAGGGGTTCGATCTGGCTGCGGCGTACGGACACGAGCGCGAACTCGGCGCCGACGAAGAAGCCGTTGGCCAGCACCAGCAGCGCGGCGAACAGGAGTTGGAGGACGCTCATGACGCCGCCGCTTCCATGCTGCGGGCCGGGCGCGGGGGGTCGCCGTCCCGCCGGCCTGCGGGTCCGCCCGTGGCGGGGCCCGCGGCGCGGTCCTGGGCCACGATGCGGACCCGCTCGGCACGGTGGTGTGCCACCTGCCGCACCTTCAACTGCCACTCCCGGCCGCCGTCCCCGGTGCGGGCGTTCGGCACCCGCAGCCGTGCGGTGTCGCCGGGCGCCGGAATGCGGCCCAGCAGGTCGGCGACGAGTCCCGCCACGGTCTCGTACGGCCCTTCGGGCACCTCCAGGCCGATACCGCGCAGCGCGCCCACCCGGCAGCTGCCGTCGGCGTCCCAGGCAGGGCGGCCCTCCGGGTCGGGCGGGGCGGGGGCCAGTTCGGGCAGTTCGGCGTAGAGCTGTCCGTCGTGTTCGTCGCGTACCTCGCCGACGATCTCCTCGACGATGTCCTCCAGTGTGACGACGCCCGCGGTGCCGCCGTACTCGTCCACGACGACCGCGATGGGCTGTTCGCTGCGCAGCCGTGCCAGCAGCGGCCGCACGGGGAGGGTCTGCGGGACGTGCAGCGCGGGGACGGCGATACGGACCGCGGGGGTGTGCAGCCGCAGGTCCGCGGGGACGGCGAGGGCGTCCTTGAGGTGCACCATGCCGACGACCTCGTCGAGCGTGTCCTGGTAGACGGGGAAGCGGGACAGTCCGGTGGCGCGGGTGAGGTTGAGGACGTCCTCGGCGGTGGCCAGTGCCTGCAGAGCACTGACCCGGACCCGCGGTGTCATCACGTGCTGCGCTGTCAGCCCGCCCAGTGCCAGAGTGCGCACGAACAGGTCTGCGGTGTCCTGTTCGAGGGCGCCGGCGCGGGCCGAGTGGTGTGCCAGCGAGACGAGTTCGCCCGGGGTGCGGGCGGAGGCCAGCTCCTCGGCGGGCTGGACGCCGAAGAGCCGCACCATACGGTTGGCCGCCGCGTTCAGACCCGCGATCACGGGGCGGAACGTGCGCGAGAAGAGGCGCTGCGGCCCGGCCACGAACCTGGCCACCGCCAGCGGCCGGGAGACGGCCCAGTTCTTGGGCACCAGTTCGCCCACGACCATCTGGACGGCCGAGGCGGTCAGCATGCCGGTGCCGACGGCGACGCCGCCGACCGCGCCCGGTGGTGTCCCCACCGCGGTCAACGGGCCGTCCAGCAGCCGGGCCAGCGCGGGTTCGGCGAGCATGCCGGTGATCAGAGAGGTGAGGGTGATGCCGAGCTGTGTGCCGGAGAGCTGGAAGGACAGCTCCGGCAGGGCACGGACCACGGCGCGGGCCTTCCGGTCGCCCTGTGCGGCGGCACGTTCGGCCTCGGGTTTCTCGACGGTGACGAGCCCGAACTCCGCCGCGACGAAGAAGCCGTTGGCGAGGACGAGCAGGAACGCCACACCGAGCAGCACTAGCGGGAGGGTCATGCCACGCCCCCGTTCAGCCGGGACGCGGCGCACGTACTACAGGACGATCCGTCCATCGCTGGAGGTGGTCACTCCTCGGTTCGCAGGTGCCCGCGCGGGGGCGCGGGGCGGCTCATGCCGGTGTGCACCAGAGTAGACACTGGTCGACACCCCGCGAAGACGCGCGGCACCGTGCCGAGGGTTGCCGGACCCGGCGGCGGAGCTGCTACTTTTCGGCGTCGGTCCCGGTCTCGCCCCCGGCGCGGTCCGCCGTGCCGTTCGAGGCGTCCTGGGGCGTGCCCTTGACCTCGACGAGAGCACGCAGGGCACGCGCTTGGGCGAGCGCCTGCTGCTTGGCGATTCCCGGCTGGATGCCCATGGCGGGCAGGTTGGTGCCGTCGGCGAGGTCCAGCGAGACCCACGGGTCGCCGGGCCGCAGCCGCACGGCGAGCACCTGCGCCCATTCGAGACGCCGCTTGGTCGTGAGGTTGACGACCGTCACCCCGTCCTCGTCGGCCGTCACCCGGGGACGGCTCAACAGCACCAGCACGCCGAGGAAGAGCACGCCCGTGCAGATGAAGCTCGCCCGCTCACCGCCGCCGATCTGGAGCATCAGCGAGACGACGGTGAGGACCACGAAGGCGGCGAGTCCCGCCGTCAGGAGTACCGCGCGGGTGCGGGTGGGCCGGAATGTGACGGGAAGCGCGCAGGGCGCCGGGCTGTCGGTCATCAGTGGGCTCCGGACACGGGTCACAGGCGGCAGGCGTGGATGCCCGTGGTGAGGATGGCGCGGGCGCCCAGGTCGTAGAGGTCGTCCATGATCCGCTGCGCCTCGGTGGTACGCACCATGGAGCGTACGGCGACCCAGCCCTGGTCGTGCAGCGGGGAGATGGTCGGTGACTCCAGGCCCGGGGTGAGCGCCACGGCCTGCTCCAGGTGCTCGGCGCGGATGTCGTAGTCCATCATCACGTAGCTGCGGGCCACCAGGACGCCCTGGAGACGGCGCAGGAACTGCTGCACCTTGGGCCCGTCCGGGTCGGCTCCGGTGCGCCGGATGACGACGGCCTCGGACTGCATGATCGGCTCGCCGACGATCTCCAGACCCGCGTTCCGCAGCGAGGTGCCGGTCTCCACGACGTCCGCGATGACCTGTGCCACACCCAGTTCGATGGCGGTCTCCACGGCACCGTCCAGGTGTACGACGGAGGCGTCGATGCCCTTGTCCGCCAAGTGCTTGGCGACGATGCCCTCGTAGGAGGTGGCGACCGTCAGCCCGGTGAGGTCGTCGAGGGTATCCACGGTGCCGGGCTTGGCGGCGTAGCGGAAGGTGGAGCGGGCGAAGCCGAGGGGGAGGACCTCCTCGGCCTGCGCCCCGGAGTCCAGCAGCAGATCCCGCCCCGTGATGCCGATGTCGAGCCGGCCGGAGCTGACGTAGATCGCGATGTCGCGGGGGCGCAGGTAGAAGAACTCGACCTCGTTCTCCGGGTCCACCAGGACGAGTTCCTTGGTCGCCTTGCGCTGCTGGTACCCGGCCTCATGCAGCATCTCCCCGGCAGGGCCGGAGAGGGAACCCTTGTTGGGGACGGCGATGCGCAGCATGAGCTTCCTTTGTTCGTGAAGTGGAGCGTGAGGTGGAGGAGGAGCGGGAGGAACGGAAAGGGGAGCGACGGCGCTCAGAGATGAGCGTATACGTCGTCGAGGGACAGGCCCTTCGCGGCCATGAGCACCTGCAGATGGTAGAGGAGCTGCGAGATCTCCTCGGCGGTGCGCTCGTCGCCCTCGTGCTCGGCCGCCATCCAGACTTCCGCGGCCTCCTCCACGATCTTCTTGCCGATGGCGTGCACGCCCTGCGCGGCGAGCTCGGCGGTGCGGGAGGTGCTGGGGTCGCCGGTGGCGGCCTTGTGCTGCAGCTCGGCGAAGAGCTGCTCGAATGTCTTGTTCGCCATGGTGCCTGACAGCCTACGTGGTGGCCCGGGCCGCTCACCGCCAGGGCTCTGCGACGGTGCGCAGAGTCGCGGCCGTCGCCACGGCCGCGGTGACGGCCTCGTGGCCCTTGTCCTCGGTGGAGCCGGGCAGCCCGGCGCGGGCGATGGCCTGCTCCTCGTCGTCGCAGGTCAGCACGCCGAACCCGATGGGGACGCCGGTGCGGACCGAGACCTCGGTGAGGCCCTGGGTGACGCCCTGGCAGACGTAGTCGAAGTGCGGGGTGCCGCCCCGGACGACGACGCCGAGCGCCACGATCGCGTCGTATCCGCGGTCGGCGAGGACCTTGGCGACGACGGGCAGCTCGAAGCTGCCGGGGACGCGCAGCAGGGTGGGCTCGTCGATGCCCAGCTCGCCCAGCGCCCGCAGGGCGCCGTCGACGAGGCCGTCCATGACCTGCTGGTGCCACTGCGCGGCGACCACGGCCACGCGCAGGTCCTGGCAGTTCTTGACGGTCAGTTCGGGTGCGCCCTTGCCGCTCACGGTGCTCCTCGTGTTCGAAGTGTGGTGGTGCTGTTGTCGGTGGCCTACGGTGGCCGGTTGTTACTGCGTACCGCAGGGCGAGGTGCGGTCGGCGTCCAGCCACGGCAGGTCGTGGCCCATCCGGTCGCGCTTGGTGCGCAGATAGCGCAGGTTGTGCTCGCCCGCCTGCACCGGCATCGGCTCCCGGCCGGTGACGCGCAGCCCGTGCCGCACCATCGCGGCGGTCTTCTCCGGGTTGTTGGTCATCAGCCGCAGCGACCTGACGCCCAGGTCGGTGAGGATCTGCGCGGCGGCCGCGTAGTCGCGGGCGTCGGCGGGGAGACCCAGTTCCAGGTTGGCGTCGAGGGTGTCGCGGCCGCGCTCCTGCAGCTCGTAGGCGCGCAGCTTGGACATCAGCCCGATCCCCCGGCCCTCGTGCCCGCGCAGGTAGAGCACAACGCCCCGGCCCTCCTGTTGGACGCGCTCCAAGGACGCCTCCAGCTGGGGCCCGCAGTCGCAACGCTGGGAGCCGAAGACATCACCGGTCAGGCACTCGGAATGCACCCGTACGAGCACGTCCTCTCCGCCCGCGGGGTCGCCCGGACCAGTGAGGTCGCCGGTGACCAGGGCGATGTGCTCCACCCCGTCGACGGTCGAGCGGTAGCCGTAGGCGCGGAACTCGCCGTGCCGGGTGGGCAGCCGGGTCTCCGCCTCGCGCCGCACGGTGGGCTCGGCGGAGCGGCGGTAGGCGATCAGGTCCTCGATGGAGATGATCCGCAGCCCGTGCTTGCGCGCGAACGGCACCAGCTCGGGCAGCCGCAGCATGGTGCCGTCCTCGCCGGCGATCTCCACGATGGCGGCGGCGGGCCGCAGCCCGGCCAGCCGGGCCAGGTCCACACCCGCCTCGGTGTGCCCGGGGCGGGCGAGCACCCCGCCCGGCTTGGCGCGCAGCGGGAAGGCGTGCCCGGGGCGGACGAAGTCCTCCGGGGTGGTGTCGGGGTCGGCGAGCAGCCGGATGGTGGCGGCGCGGTCGGCGGCCGAGATGCCGGTGGTGACGCCGTGGGCGCGCGTCGCGTCGACGGTGACGGTGAACGCGGTGCCCATGGATTCGGTGTTCTCGGCGACCATCTGGGGCAGTGCGAGCCGGTCCAGGTCGGTGCCCTCCATCGGGGTGCAGATCAGGCCGCGGCACTCGCTCATCATGAAGGCGACGATCTCGGGAGTGACCAGCTCGGCGGCCATCACCAGGTCGCCCTCGTTCTCCCGGCTCTCGTCGTCGACGACCACGACCGGACGGCCCTCGCCGATGTCGCGGATCGCCTCCTCGACGGGGTCGAGCGCGAGCGCGAACGACTCGTCGGCGTCCGCCGGTTCCCCGGGGACGGGGAGGCGCGGGGCCGGCGGTGCGTCGTACCAGTTCGGCAGCGCGGTCATGGGCGTGCTCCTTCCTTGATGGTGCGCTCGGGTGGCGTGCTCCACGTCCGCTGCGCGGCGGTCGGCGTGGCCCCGGCGGAGTTGAGCGCGGGCTCCACGCGCGCTGCGGCCAGTGCGCGGGCTTCCCCGCGGGAGCGCTGCCACCAGGCGCGCAGGCCCCACAGGACGAGGCCGAGGTAGACGACGTAGACGAGGCCGGAGAAGGCCAGCCCGCTGCTGAAGGCGAGCGGCACCCCGACCACGTCCACCAGCAGCCAGGCGAACCAGAACTCGACCAGGCCGCGGGCCTGGGCCACCATCGCCGCCAGCGTGCCGACGAAGATGTAGGCGTCAGCCCAGGGGCTCCACGAGAGGGACGGGACGAGGGTGAAGAGGGTGCCGACGGCGGCGGTGCCCAGCGCGGTGCCGAGTGCGAGCAGTCCGCGTTCGCGCCAGGTGGCGAACCGTACGGCGATGGAGCCGTCCTGCGCCTGCTGGTTGCCGCGCCGCCACTGCCGCCAGCCCCACAGCGCCACCCCGATGACCAGGAGCTGCTTGCCGACCCCGCCCGCCAGATGCGCGGAGGCGAAGGCACCGACGAGTATCAGCCCGGACAGCAGCTGCGCGGGCCAGGTGCCTATGGAGCGCCGCCAGCCCAGCGCCAGGCCGAGCAGCCCCATGAGGTTGCCGAGCATGTCGGACCAGATGACGTGCTGCCCGAAGGCGGAGAACGCCTCCTGGTTCAACCAGTGGAGGCCGCTCATCGGGTCGCCCCGCTCCGGCGGAGCTCGTCGGCGAGGCCCGGCGCCGAGGCTCCCAGCAGCCGCTCGACGTACTTGGCCAGGACGTCGACCTCCAGGTTGACCGGGTCGCCGGGCTGCTTGGTGCCCAGCGTGGTGAGCGAGAGCGTGGTGGGGATGAGGGAGACGGTGAAGTGGTCGTCGGTGGCCTCCACGACCGTGAGGCTGACGCCGTCCACGGTGATGGAGCCCTTCTCGACCAGGTACCGCCCCAGCCCCTCGGGCAGCGCGACCGTGAGGACCGTGCCGCTGTCCGCGTCGTGCCGCGCGGTGATGGTGCCGGTGCCGTCGACGTGCCCCTGGACGAGGTGGCCGTCGAGCCGCCCGCCGAGCACCATCGGGCGCTCCAGGTTGACGGGCGAGCCCGCGGTGAGTACCCCGAGGCTGGAGCGGTGCAGGGTCTCGGCCATGACGTCGGCGGTGAACTCGCCGTCGCCCGTCTCCACGACGGTCAGGCACACGCCGTTGACCGCGATCGAGTCGCCGTGCCGTGCGTCGGCGGTCACGCGCGGTCCGCGCAGCCGCAGCCGGGCCGAAGCGCCCTGGTCCTCGACGGCGACGACCTCGCCCAGCTCTTCCACGATTCCGGTGAACACTCAGGACTCCTCGGGCTGCTCGGACTGCTCGGCCCGCGCGGTGGCGGGGCCGGTGGTGGTGGCGGTGCCAGTGGGGTTTGCGGTGCGCGTGCTCGCCGTGGTGCTCGCGGCGGCGGCCGTGCGCACTGTCTGCGGCGCGGTGGCGCCCACGGCGGTGATCCGCAGGTCGGGGCCGAGTCGAACGGTCTCGCTCACGGTCAGCCGCAACGCCTGTGCGATGGTGCTGATTCCGGCCTCGCCCAGAGCGGGCGGTCCCGCGCCCAGCAGTACGGGGGCGAGGTAGCCGACCACCCGGTCGACCAGTCCGGCGGCGACGAAGGAGCCCGCCAAGGTGGCGCCGCCCTCCAGCAGCACGGCACGGACATCGCGGGTCTGCAGGGCGGTCAGCAGCGCGTCCAGGTCGAGCCCCGCGCCGTCCACCGCGCGGGGCAGCCGCAGCACCTCGGCCGGGCTCGCGCCGGCTGCGGCCTCCAGCGCGGCGGTGTCCGCGTCCTGGGCGACGGCGATCACTGTGGGCGCCGCGTCGTCGAGCACGCGCGCCCCGGCCCGGACGACCGACGCCTCGGTGTCGAGGACGACGCGGAGCGGCTGGACGGCGCCGGGCACGTCCCGCACGGCCAGGTGCGGGTCGTCGGCGCGGGCGGTACCGGCACCGACCAGGACGGCGTCGGACTCGGCGCGCAGCCGGTGCACGTCGGCACGGGCCTCGGCCGAGGTGATCCAGCGGCTGGAGCCGTCGGCCGCCGCGGTTCTGCCGTCGAGGGTGGCGGCGTACTTCCAGGTCACATACGGACGGCCGTGCAGTACGGAGGTCAGCCAAGCGGCGTTGCCGGCCGCGGCCTCGTCGGCCAGCAGACCGCCCTCGACGTCGATACCGGCGGCGGCCAGTGTGAGCGCGCCGCCCGCGGCGTTCGGGCTGGGGTCGGAGACGGCGTAGACGACACGGGAGATGCCCGCGTCGATGAGCGCCTGCGCGCAGGGGCCGGTGCGCCCGGTGTGGTCGCAGGGTTCGAGAGTGACGACAGCGGTGCCGCCGCGGGCGTCCTCGCCGGCTTCGGCGAGCGCGTGTACCTCCGCGTGCGGGCCGCCTGCGCGCTGGTGCCAGCCCTCCCCCACGGTGCGTCCCGCCTGGTCGAGGACGACGCAGCCGACGACGGGATTGGGGCTGGTGGAGCCGAGCCCCCGCGCGGCGAGGGCGATGGCACGGCGCATCGCGTCGCGCTCCGCCTGCGGCGCGTACGGCGCTTGGGGGTGCGGGGCCACCGGGTCCTCCTGCCTCTTCGGGCACGGACTCCGGGGCTGCTTCGGGACTTTGTGACGGACGCGCGCCCTGGAACGACCCGGCCGGACGGAAGGGGCCCGGTTCCGGTTCTGCCTTCTCCGGAACGGGACCGCCGCCGACGGCGGTGCACCGGTTGCGGTCCGCCGCGCACTGCCTCCCATCCGGACTTTCACCGTCGGTCCAGGAATCTCACCTGGTCAACCGGCTGCTGGCTGCGGCCGGGTCGCGGACTGTAACCGCCGGTTCGGACTTTCACCGACCCCGGAGTGCGCTGACGTCACTGGTACTCCCCCAGCCTGCGGCCGGGAGGTACCCCCAGTCTGCCACGTGGCGCCGGGGACTATGCGAGCGGAGCCTGTGTGGTGACTCACAGCAGCCCCGGAGATCCCATGCGTTGCCCCATGCGTTGCCGGGCCCGCACGGGTTCGAGCGGCGGGCGAGCGGGGCACGATCTGCCGGGGGCCCGCAGGTGGCACCGGTACGGCTGGGAGGCGAGATGCGTACGGGCGAGAGCGGGCCGGAGCGGCGGGCCGGGGCGCGGACGGGTTCGAGAGCGGCGGCCGACTCGCCGTCGGGGCCCCGGGAGGAGGGCGTTCCCGCTGGGCACCCGGCCGACACCGGCAGCGACGGTCGTCCGGCGTCTGCCGTACGGGCCGCGCGTGCGGCGGTCTCCGTGAGCTTCGCGGTGCACGGGACGGCGAGCGGCACCTTCGCCACCCGGATTCCCTGGCTGCGCGAACACCTGGACCTCAGCCCCGGCTGGCTGGGCCTGGCACTGGTGTTCATGACGGCGGGCGCCTCGGCCGCCATGCCGCTCTCGGCACGGCTGGCACACCGCTACGGACCGCGTCGGGCGCTGGCCGCCGTGTCACTGGCCTGCTGCGCCGGACTGGCGCTGCCGCCGCTCGCCCCCGCGCTGGGCTGGCTGTGCCTGGCGCTGTTCGTGTACGGCTGCGGCCTCGGGCTGATGGACGTGGCGATGAACGCCCAGGGGGTGCGGGTCGAGGCCGCCTACGGCCGCTCGGTGATGTCGGGGCTGCACGGCCTGTGGAGCGTGGGCACCCTGGTGGGCGGCGCCGGAGGCGTGGTCGCCGCGCACGCCGGGCTGGACGCGCGGGTGCACCTGGGGGTGGCTGCGCCGCTGCTGGCCGCGGTGGCGGTGGTGGCGGCCCGGTGGACGCCAGGACGGGAAGACTCGGGTTCCCGGCTCCCGGACGGCGCCGACGGAACCGACGGAGCCGACGAGGCCGGGGACGACGACAGGGCCGGGGAGGCTCACGCCCCGCCCCGATTCGCGCTGCCCTCACGCGGGGTGCTGGCGATCGGTCTGCTCGGCTTCTGCGCGGTGTTCGCCGAGGGTGCCTCGATGGACTGGTCGGGCATCTACCTGGCCGATGTGACGGGCGCCGGGCCGGGTCTGGCCGCCTCCGCGTACACGGCGTTCGCCTGCACGATGGCGCTGGCGCGGCTGTGCGGGGACGCGGTGGTGCGGCGGTTCGGGCCGGTGGCGACGGTACGCGTCGGCGGGGTGCTGGCCTCGGCCGGCGCCGCGCTGGTGGTCGGCGCGCGGACGCCGCCCGCGGCCGTGGCGGGGTTCGCGCTGATCGGAGTGGGGATCGCGGTGATCGTGCCGCTGTGCTTCGCGGCGGCGGGTCGACTCTCCGCCGCCGCGCCCGGGCAGGGCATCGCGGGGGTCGCCACGCTGGCGTACGCGTCCGGGCTCGCGGCGCCGGCTGCCGTCGGGTGGATCGCCGAGTCCACGAGCCTCTCCGTGTCGTTCGCCGTGGTCACGGCGCTGCTGCTGGCGCTGCCGGCCGCCGCTCGGGTGCTCCGCACCTAGCTTCTCCGGGAGGGGGCTGCCCCTGAGGGTGCGTTGCGGGCTGCGGGTGCGTCGTGGTCGCGCGCACACCTCCCCGCGCCCCTGATGGGGCGCCCCCACCGGGCGAAGGGGCCCTGTGCGGTCGAACTAGTATGTGGGCCGATCAGAATCGGCCAACGAAACGGGAGCGACATGGGCGGGCTCGGCGTGCGATGGAAGGTGCACGGCGACGGGCGCGTCCCGGCACCCGGCGCCGTGGTGCGGCCGGACGAACGGCTGTCCTGGCCGCGTACGGCGGGACTCGGCGCCCAGCATGTGGTGGCGATGTTCGGGGCCAGCTTCGTGGCGCCGGTCTTGATGGGCCTGGACCCGAATCTGGCCATCATGATGTCCGGGCTGGCGACGATGCTCTTCCTGCTCGCCACCCGCGGCCGGGTGCCGAGCTATCTGGGGTGCAGCCTCTCCTTCGTCGGGGTCGCCGCGGTCATCCGCGGCCAGGGTGGCAGCAGCGCCACGGTGACCGGCGCGATCCTGGTGGTCGGCACCGTGCTCTTCCTCGTCGGGCTGGCCGTGCAGCGGTTCGGTGCACGGATCATCCATGCGGTGATGCCGCCGGTGGTGACCGGCGCGGTCGTCATGCTGATCGGCTTCAACCTGGCTCCCGTCACGGCGTCGACGTACTGGCCGCAGGACCAGTGGACGGCGCTGCTGACCATGCTGCTGACCGGGCTCGCCGTGGTGTGCCTGCGCGGCTTCTGGTCGCGGATCGCCATTTTACTGGGGCTGGTGGCCGGCTATCTGATGTCGTGGGCGTTCGACACCGTCTTCGGCCGGATTCATTCGCCGGACGCCGGCGGCAAGACGGTGGACCACTGGCGGCTGGATCTGTCGGGTGTGGGCAAGGCCGACTGGTTCGGGCTGCCGTCCGTGCACGCGCCCGACTTCTCCTGGTCGCCGGTGCTGGTGGCGCTTCCAGTGGTGATCGCGCTGGTGGCGGAGAACGCGGGGCATGTGAAGGCGGTCGGCGAGATGACCGGCGACCCGCTGGACGACAAGCTCGGCACGGCGATCTCCGCGGACGGTGCCGGCAGTGTCCTCTCGACGGCGTTCGGCGGCCCGGCCACGACAACGTACTCGGAGAACATCGGCGTCATGGCCGCCACCCGGGTCTACTCGACGGCCGCGTACTGGGCCGCCGCCTGCTTCGCGCTGCTCTTCGGGCTCTGCCCGAAGTTCGGCGCCGTCGTCGCGGCCATCCCCGGCGGGGTGCTGGGCGGTATCACCGTGATCCTCTACGGGATGATCGGTCTGCTCGGCGCGCAGATCTGGATCAACAACGGTGTCGACATGCGCAATCCGCTGAACCTGGTACCGGTCGCCGCGGGCATCATCATCGGGATCGGCGGCGTCGATCTGAAGATCACCGATAACTTCGAGCTCGGCGGCATCGCCCTGGGCACCCTGGTGGTGCTCACCGGCTACCACGCGCTCAAGGCACTGGCTCCGGCCCATCTCAAGGGGCAGGAGCCGCTGCTGGACGAGGGGACCAGCGGCTACGACGAGGGGTACGACGAGCCGCGCTGAGCCGACCCCGCTGGCACGGCCGCTGCGGCGCCGTCCTCCGTCCGGGGGCCGTAGCGGCCGGGCTGCCCGCACAGGGTGCGAGTGGCTGTCAGGCTGCGGGCATGACCTCAACGGACCAGGTTCCGGCGCAGCGCGCGGCCTCGTCGGCGCCCATCGCCGAAGTGACGGCCCAGATGCGCGAGATCCGGGCGACTCTGCCCAGACAGGACGGTGTGGCGGTCTTCAACCGGGTGTATCTGTCGGTGACCGAGGAGCTGGAACGGCGCCTGATCGCGGGGTATTTCGACGACCGGGCCGCCACCGGGGAGCTGGGCACCCGGTTCGCTCGGCGCTTCCTGGACGCGGTGGACGCCGAGGCCGCCGGGCTGCGGCTGCCCTCCTGCTGGCGGCCGCTCTTCCGCTTCCGGCGCCATCCCTCCGTCCACCCGCTGCAGTTCGCGCTGGCGGGTATCAACGCGCACATCTGCCACGACCTTCCGCTGGCGCTGGTGGACACCTGCCGGGCGCTGGCGGCCGTTCCCGGGGATCTGGAGGCGGATTTCGAGCGGATCGGGGAGCTGCTGACCGGGCTGGAGGAGCGCATCCGCGAGGACCTGATGCCGGGCCCCGACCTGCTGGATGTCGCCGACCCGCTCACCCATCTCGTCGGCTCGTGGAGCCTGGAGCGGGCCCGGGGCGCCGCCTGGGTCTCGTTCCGTGCGCTGTGGGGGTTGCGCGGGTGCGGGGAGCTGCTGGAGGAGATGGCGGAAGGGCTGGACGCGACGGTCGGGACGGCCGGGCGGTGCCTGCTGACGCCGCTGTGGCACTGACCTGCTGACGCCGCTGTGGCACTGAGCACGCCCGGGCACGCCCCCCGCACATCCGGTCAGTCCTCCGGGAGCCTCACCGGCTCGATCTCGTCGAACACGTCACCGGGCCCGGGGTTGACCGGGTCGGTGCTGCCGCCCAGGTGGTGCATGACGCCCCAGACGGCGTTGAGCGCGGTCTGCACGGCGCCCTCGGCCCAGCCGGCGGTCCAGGAGATGTCGTCCCCGGCGAGGAAGAGGCCCCGCCGGTCGGCGGGCAGCGTCTCCTGCATGAAGTGGGTGAACAGCCGCCGCTGGTAACGGTAGTGGCCGGGCAGGTTCGCCTTGAATGCACCCAGGAAGTAGGGCTCGTCCTCCCAGGAGACGGTCAGCGGATTGCCCGTGATGTGCTTGCGGATGTCGACCCCGGGATAGATCTCGCCCAGCGACTTGAGCATCACCTCCATCCGCTCGCCCGCGTCCAGCGGCAGCCACTTGAGGCTGTCGTCGCACCAGGTGTAGGAGAGGCAGATCACGGCCGGCTTGTCGGGGCCGTCGTCCAGCAGGTAGGTGCCGCGCGTCATCCGGTCGGTGAGCGTCATGCTCATCGTGTCGCGCCCGGTCTCGGGGTCCTTGTCCAGCCAGAACGGCCGGTCGACGGGCACGAACAGCTTGGAGGACTCCATGTAGTGGGTGCGCTCCACCGCCGTCCAGTGGTCGATGGGCAGCAGCGCGTCGTCGCAGTCGATACGGCTCAGCAGCAGCCAGGACTGCGCGGTGAAGACGGCGGCGCGGTAGGTGCGGATATCGCCGTCCGCGTCGGTGACCGTCACGCGGTTCCCGGCCGTACGGTGCAGCCTGGTGACGGCGGGCCGGTGCACGCCGCCGGGGTGCAGCGACTTGAGGCTGGTGCCCTGCGGCCAGTGGACGAGCTTGTCCGGCTCGCGCTCCCACAGCCGCAGCGGAAGCTGCTGGCAGCCGCCGACGATGCCGCGGTGGTCGTCGTCGGCGCCGGTGTAGACGACGCGCAGGATCTCCAGGATGGAGTTGGGGAAGTCGGTGTCCCAGCCACCGGTGCCGAACCCGACCTGGCCGAAGATCTCCCGGTGCCGGAAGGAGGCGAAGGCGGCCGAGTCGCACAGGAAGCCGTAGAAGGTCTGGTTGTCCAGCTTCTCCACCAGCTGGGACCAGATCTCGCGGATGCGGGGCACGTCCCGCTCGCGTATCGCCTGCTGCATCGCAGAGAAGTCGGCGCCCTCCTCCAGGCACGCGTTCCAGGCGTCCATCACCTGGTGGTAGACGGGCGGCAGGTCCTCCAGCGTGCGCGCGTAGTGCGTCTCGCCCTTGAGGTCGATGACGGTGGAGGGCGTGTCGGGTGCCAGCGGGTTGGGGAACGGCTTGGTCTCCAGGTCCACCAGGTCGATGTAGTGCTGGAGCGCGGTGGAGGACGGCGGGAACCGCATGGCGCCCATCTCCGCGTTCAGCGAGGGGTCGCCGCCCTCGAACGTGGCCGTCCGCAGCCGCCCGCCGAGCTGGTCGGCCTCGTAGACGACCGGCTTGAGCCCCATCTTCATCAGCTCGTAGGCGGCCACCAGGCCCGAAAGGCCGCCGCCGATGACGGCGACCTCGGTGCCGTGTTCGGTCGGGGGCACGGCGCCGAGACCCGCGGGGTGCGTGAGGAAGTCGTCGTAGGCGAACGGGAAGTCGGGCCCGAACATGGTCAGCGGTGGCTGCGGGCGCTGCTGGGCTTCCTGCCGCTCGTCGTGCTCGTGGGCAGCGTTGGGCACGGTGGGCACGGTGGACGTCATGAGGGGTCGGCTCCTGGGTGGTGCGGGAGTGCTTGAGGGTGTGCGCGTGAGGCTTCGGCGGCTAGCGCGGGTACAGCTCGGGGCGGCGGTCGGCCAGATACGGGTTGCGGTCGCGGGAGGCGCGCAGCGCCACCGGGTCCGCGTCGGCGACCAGCAGGGCCTCGCCGGTGCCCGGGGCGCGCACCGGCACGGTGCCGTCGGGTGCGGCCAGGCAGCTCAGTCCCGCGAAGTCGAACTCGCCCTCGCGCCCGACGCGGTTGGCGTAGGCGACGTACAGCTGGCTCTCCACCGCGCGTGCCACCACCAGCGTCTCGGCGACGGTGTCGTACGGGCGCATCAGCGCGGTGGGCACCAGCAGGACATCGGTGCCCGCCAGCGCGTGCGCGCGGACCGCCTCGGGAAACTCCACGTCGTAGCAGATCAGCAGCCCGAGCCGGACACCGTCGAGCTCGGCCTGGACGGGCAGCAGCTCGCCGGGCGTGTAGTGCTTGGCCTCGTAGGGGCCGTACAGGTGCGTCTTGCGGTAGTTGGCGAGTGCGATGCCGTCCGGGCCGACGAGCTGTGCGGAGTTGTGGACCGCGCCGTCCTCGCCCCGCTCGGGGTAGCCGTAGACGATGGCCACGCCGTGCTCGGCGGCGATCCGGGAGACGGCGGCCGCGCTGTCCCCCGCCGCCGGTTCCGCCGACCGCGCCGGGTCGTCGAGGGCGTAGCCGGCGAGGGACAGCTCCGGGGTGACCAGCAGCCGGGCACCCCGCGCCGCGGCTTGCCCGGCGGCACCGTCGAGGGAGGCCAGGCCGCCGGAGCCCGCAGTGGAGGGCTGGGCCTGGGACTGGTGAAGAGCGATTCGCACGCCTTCGACGCTACGGTCGGCTCCGGTGCGCCACAAGCGGGGGATCTTGCGAACTGACCCGCAGTCTGTTGCGTGTCAAGCCGGGATCGCGTCGATCTGTTGTGCCTCCCTGGGTGCGGATGGCACCTCTCACAGCGGCGGGCCCGCGGTGTAGCGGCGCAGCAGCGGGGAGAGCACCAGCACGGACTTGGTGCGCTCGACGAAGGGCTCCCCGGCGATCCGCTCCAGCACGGCCTCGAAGTGCCTCATATCGGCGGCGAACACCTGCACGAGGGCATCGGCCTCCCCGGTGACCGTGGAGGCCGCCACCACCTCGGGGTAGGGGGCCAGCGCCCGGTGGATATCCTCCGGCGAGGTGCGCGAGCGGCAGTACATCTCGATGAACCCCTCCGTCTGCCACCCCAGCGCCGAGGGGTCGACCCGCACGGTGAACCCGGTGATCGCGCCCCGCTCCCGCAGCCGGTCGACCCGCCGCTTCACGGCGGGCGCCGACAGGCCGACCTCGGCTCCGATGTCGGCGTACGTACGGCGGGCATCCTCGGCGAGGGCGTGGACGATGCGTTCGTCGAGATCGTTCAGTGACACGGCGCTTAGTAGAACACGGGTCATGTTCCGGCCAGGGGGTGCCACTGTTTGTTGTTTGCGGGCTGCGGGTGTCGTGTGGCTGTGGGGTACCCCCTGCTCGAAGAGCTTGGGGAGCAGTTCCCCGCGCCCCCTCGGGGCGCCGCCCTAGCCGCGTGCCGGCACCGCACGCACCCAGTCGTGCCGGTCCGTCAGCCAGCGGTCCACCTTCAGGCCCGAGGCGGCCAGCACCTCGGTGAAGACGGGTTCGGGCAGCACTCGCGAGAAGTACGTCTGTGTCCAGGTGTGTTGCTCGACCACGTACTCCACGCGGGTACGCACGACGCCGTCCCCCACGGGCTCCACCTCCGTGGTGGTGATGGACATGTCGTCGCCCCGCCAGCCGTGTCCCGGGCGTACGTCCTCGTTGCGGGTGTCGTGCTGGCGCTGGATGACCACGCAGCCGTCGTCGGCGACGTGCCGGGCGCAGGCGGACAGCAGTCCGGTGCGCTGGTCGTCGTCGGCGCTGTTGACGAGGAAGGAGGCGAGGGTCACCACGTCGAAGCGCTCACCCAGGTCGAGGTCCTTGATGGCGGAGCGCACGGTCCTGGCGTCCTCGATCAGGTCGAGCATGCCGGGCGACTCGTCCACGGCCGTGACCCGGAAGCCCTCCCGGACCAGAGCCCTGGTCATCCGGCCGGCGCCCGCGCCGAGTTCGAGCAGGGTGCGGCCACGGGGCCCCGCGACGGCAGAGGCGACGATCGCCGCCTCGCCCATGTCGGGCAGCCGGGAGTAGACCTCGACGGCACAGCCGTCCGGAGTGATCTCACCAGGACCCGTACCGGCGTTCGCATGACGCGTATATGTGCTCATGGGCGCTATCCGATCATGCAACGGGCGCCCGAGGAAGGGCAGTTGCGCAACCGGCGCCGCACCCCGTGCGGGGCGCGGCGCCGGCGTGGTGGAGCGGCGGTGGGGTCACCGGCTGGTGTGCGGGGAGGTCACCAACTGGCGTGCAGCGGCTTGCCCTCCGCGTAGCCGGCGGCGCTCTGCACGCCGACGACGGAGTTCTCGGCGAACTCGTCCAGCGTGGCGGCTCCCGCGTAGGTGCAGGCCGAGCGGACTCCGGCGATGATCGAGTCGATCAGGTCCTCGACGCCGGGACGGGCCGGGTCCAGGAACATCCGGGAGGTGGAGATCCCCTCCTCGAACAGCCCCTTGCGGGCCCGGTCGTAGGCCGAATCCTCGGCCGTACGGTTGCGTACGGCACGCGCCGAGGCCATGCCGAAGGACTCCTTGTAGAACCGCCCGTCGGCGGACTGCTGAAGGTCGCCGGGCGACTCGTAGGTGCCCGCGAACCAGGAGCCGATCATCACATTGGAGGCACCGGCGGCCAGGGCCATGGCGACATCGCGCGGGTGCCGCACGCCGCCGTCGGCCCACACGTGCTTGCCGTGCTTGCGTGCCTCGGCCGCGCACTCCAGCACGGCGGAGAACTGCGGCCTGCCGACGCCGGTCATCATGCGGGTGGTGCACATGGCGCCGGGGCCGACGCCGACCTTGACGATGTCGGCTCCCGCCTCGACGAGGTCGCGTACGCCCTCGGCGGCCACCACGTTGCCCGCCACGATCGGCACGGCCGGGTCGAGGCCGCGGACGGCCCTCAGCACCTCGAGCATGCCCTCCTGGTGCCCGTGCGCGGTGTCCACCACGAGGGTGTCGACGCCCGCGTCGAGCAGCGCCTTGGCCCGGGCCACGGCCTCGCCGTTGATGCCGACCGCGGCGGCGATGCGCAGGGCTCCGTCGGCGTCCACGGCGGGGGTGTAGAGCGTGGCCCGCAGCGCGCCCTTGCGGGTGAGGATGCCCGCGAGCCTGCCGTCGGAGTCCACGGCGGGCGCGAACTTGAAGTGCGCAGCGTCGAGCTTGTTGAAGGCGTCGCGCGGGTCGATGTCCGCGTCGAGCACCATCAGGTCGCTCGCCATGACCTCGGAGAGCTGGGTGAAGCGGTCGACGCCGGTCAGGTCCGACTCGGTGACGACGCCGACGGGCCGGCCGTCGCGGACCACGACACCGGCGCCGTGTGCCCGCTTGGGCAGCAGCGAGAGCGCGTCGGCCACGGTCTGCGTGGGGGCGAGGGTGATGGGGGTGTCGAGGACGTGGTGCCGTCGCTTGACCCAGCCGATGACCTCGGTGACGACGTCGATCGGGATGTCCTGGGGGATCACCACGAGTCCGCCCCGGCGGGCCACGGTCTCGGCCATCCGGCGCCCGGCGATGGCGGTCATGTTGGCGACCACCAGCGGGATGGTGGTACCGGTGCCGTCGGGCGAGGACAGGTCCACGCCCTGCCGGGAGCCGACCGCTGAGCGGTTCGGCACCATGAAGACATCGTCGTACGTCAGGTCGTACGGGGGCCGCTGATCATTGAGAAAACGCACGTACTTAAGTCTCCCACGTCCGCACATCCATGCGACCACGGACGATCCGCCGGAGTGCCGGGAGGGCTCTGGTGGGAACGCACAGGGCGGTTACGCACTCCGGGGTGGCCGGTGGCGAAGGGTGACCGCCTGCTGGGGCAGAGGCACGACGGGTGGCCGACTATGGCGAGTGGCCGGCGCCCGCCGCCTGGTCGTCCGGGGTGCGCTCCCCTGGCCGGGCCGCGGTGTCCTCGTGCCGGGCACCGTCCGTGGGCCCGGCCTCCCGGCGCGTACGACGGGTGTCGGCCAGGCCCTTGAGATTCCGTACGACGGGCTCCGCCCAGCGCGCTGTCAGCGGCCCGAAGATCACCAGGATCATCACATACGCGGTCGCCAGCGGAGTGATCCGTGGATCGGTGCCCGCGGCGAGCCCCGCGATGACGATGGAGAACTCGCCACGTGCCACCAGCGCCCCGCCCGCACGCAGTCTTCCCTTGCTCCCCACCCCGGCGCGGCCCGCCGCGTACCAGCCGGTGATCACCTTGGTGACGACGGTGACGACCGCCAGCGCCAGCGCGGGCAGCAGCACCGGCGGGATCTCGGCCGGCTCGGTGTTGAGCCCGAAGAAGACGAAGAACACGGCGGCGAACAGGTCGCGCAGCGGGGTCAGCAGGCTGCGCGCGTTCTCCGCCGTCTCCCCCGACAGCGCGATACCCACCAGAAAGGCCCCGACAGCCGCGGAGACCTGGAGCTTGGCTGCGATACCGGCGATCAGCAGGGTCAGCCCGAAGACGACGAGCAGCAGCATCTCGGGGGTGTCGGAGCTGACGGCGCGGCTGATGTGGCGGCCGAACCGCAGCGCCACGAACAGCACGAGGCCCGCACTGCCTACCGCGACGACCATCGTCAGGCTGGTGCCCGCCACACCGAGCCCGGCCACCAGCGCCGTCAGCAGCGGCAGGTAGAGGGCCATGGACAGGTCCTCGATCACCAGCACACCCAGGATGACGGGGGTCTCCCTGTTGCCCAGCCTGCCCAGGTCGGTGAGCACCTTGGCGATCACACCGGACGAGGAGATCCAGGTGACACCGGCCAGCGCGACGGCCGCCACCGGCCCCCAGCCCAGCAGCACGGCGGCCACCGCGCCCGGCACCGCGTTCAGCGCGAAGTCCACGAGCCCGGACGGGTACTGGGTCTTCAAGCTGGTCACCAGCTCCGAAGCGCTGTACTCCAAGCCGAGCAGCAGCAGGAGCAGGATCACCCCGATCTCCGCGCCGACTTGGATGAACTCTTCGCTGGCGGTCAGCGGGAAGAAGCCGCCGTGTCCGAAGGCAAGGCCGCCCAGCAGGTACAGCGGGATGGGGGAGAGCCCGATCCGGCCCGCGAAGCGGCCCACCAGCCCCAGGCCCAGAATGACGGCGCCGAGCTCGATCAGCAGAACGGTGGTGTCGTGCACAAAGGCCCTTTCAGTTGTCCAGCGGCTGCCTGGGCCGGGTCAGGTACCGGCGATGATCCGGGTGAGCTCCTCCACACCCTCCCGGGTGCCGACCGCGACCAGGGTGTCGCCCGCCTCCAGGCGGAAGTCGGGGCCCGGCGAGGGAACGGCACCGGTACGGCGCAGCACGGCGACGATCGAGGCACCGGTGCGGGTCCTGGCCCGGGTCGCGCCGAGGGGTTCTCCGCTGAACGGCGACTGACCGGACATCGGGATCCGGACGGTGACCAGGTCGATCTCCATCTCGCACGTCCCCAGCCTGGGATTCTCGCCCGGCGCGAGGATCTCGGCGAGTGAGGCGGCCTCCTCCTTGTCGAGTGGCACCGTCGCCTCACAGGCATCCGGGTCGTCCTCCCGGTAGAAGCCGAGGAACCGGCGACCGTCCTGGTGCGCCACCACCGACATGTGCCGGCCGGAGCGGGTGGTGATGTCGTACTGCTTGCCGAGCCCTGGCAGCTTGGTGCTCTTGGTCGTCATGGCGTGCTGCCCTTCTGAGAACCTTCCGGGACGCGAACCGCTACGAAGCGGCGGTGCTGTCCGGGTCCGTACGCTCCAACGCCGGACGGGGGCCCGGCTGTTCCTCGTTCAGCAGCCAGTCGGCGGCCGCCGTGTCCGTGACCAGGCTGGTGACCAGGCCGGAGCGGAGCACGGCACCGATGGCCGCCGCCTTGCGGTGCCCCCCGGCGATGGCGACGACCTCCGGAATCCGGCGCAGCCGCTCGGCCTCCACGGTGATGCAGCGCTCCCCCAGGTCGCGGCCGATCCGCCGGCCCTGCGCGTCGAACAGGTGGGCCGACATCTCGGCGGCCACCCCGAGTGACGAGTAGTGGTCGCGCTCCTTGTCGCTGAGCATGTCGTGCACCGTGGAGATGCCCGGCTCCCAGGAGCCGATGGAGACGGCGGCGACGGTCACCTTGTCGAAGTACTCGAAGGCGCGTGCGATGCCGGTCTGGCTGCGCAGCGCGGCCGCCGTGGCGCTGTCCGGGAGCAGCATCGGCGCGTAGATGGGGTGCGCCTCGCCCCCGGCCACCTCGGCCGCCCGCCGTACGGCCTCGACCGAGCCGCGGTCGGCCGTTCCGGCGTCGTACACCCCCGTCAGTTGTACGACCGTGCAGGGCGGCAACTGGCGTAGCGCGGTTGCCATGTGGATGGTGGAGCGGCCCCAGGCCAGCCCCAGCACGTCGCCGTCGGTCACCAGCTCGCCGAGCAGATCCGCGGCGACCTCGCCGAGGTTCTCCGGGTCCGCCGCGTCGTCCACTGCCTCGGTGGGCGACTCGACGACGACCGCGTGCCGCAGCCCGAAGCGGGCGCGCAGCGCGTCCGAACGCTCGGCGTCCAGCTCGGCGGGTACCCGGATCTCGATGCGCACCAGGTCACGTTCGAGCGCTGTCTCCAGAACCCGGGCCACCTTGAAGCGGCTCACCCCGAACTCGTCAGCGATCTGGATCTTGGATTTGCCCTCCAGGTAGAAGCGGCGCGCCATCGCCGCAGCCTGCATGAGTTCGGCGGGTCCCATTCGCGTGGCTCGCCCCGACGACACCGCTCTCACCTCACTGTCTTGCCGTGTCCGCGCTCTCGGCACAGTCGCGCCGCGCGTTCATCCTTGCAGATCCCCTGACGTGTGTGACCGCGGTCACCCAGCGTTCACCTCAGCCCTCCCGGCCCGACCCCGCCGCTTCCTCGGCCTGCCGCCGCAGCGCGCGGACGGCTGCCGCCGGATCGTCCGCGCCGTAGACGGCCGAACCCGCGACGAACACATCGGCGCCCGCCTCGGCGCAGCGCTCGATGGTGGAGGCCGAGACGCCGCCGTCGACCTGCAGCCACATCTCGAGGCCGTGCTTGTCGATGAGCTGCCGCGTCCTGCGGATCTTCGGCAGCATGATGTCCAGGAACGCCTGCCCGCCGAAGCCCGGCTCCACCGTCATCACCAGCAGCATGTCCAGCTCGGGCAGCAGGTCCTCGTACGGCTCGATCGGGGTGGCGGGCTTCAGCGCCATCGAGGCGCGCGCTCCCTTGGCACGGATCTCACGGGCCAGCCGCACCGGCGCGGCCGCGGCCTCCGCGTGGAAGGTGACCGAACCGGCCCCGGCCTCCACATAGGCGGGCGCCCAGCGGTCCGGCTCCTCGATCATCAGATGGCAGTCCAGCGGGATGTCCGTCGCCTTGCGCAGCGACTCCACCACGGGCACGCCCAGGGTCAGATTGGGCACGAAGTGGTTGTCCATCACATCGACGTGCAGCCAGTCGGCGCCGGCCGCCCCGTCGGCGCCTTCGACGCGCCGCGCCTCCTCGGCGAGGCGTGCGAAGTCGGCGGACAGGATGCTGGGGTTGATCTGAGCCATGACTACCAGTATTCCGTGTGGGTGTTCGAGGTGATCACGCGGTACGGCGCAGCAGCGCCAGATACATCGCGTCGGTGCCGTGCAGATGCGGCCACAGCTGGATGTCGGGGCCCTCCCCCAGATCCGGCACGCCCGGCAGCAGCGGGCGCGCGTCCACCCGCTCCGCGGCCGGCGTCCCCGGCTCCGCGGTCTCCCGCTCCTTCGTCAGCCCGCGCAGTACGTCGTCCACCACTGCACGGGTCTCGGCCAGATGCGGCGAGCAGGTCACATACGCCACCACGCCGCCGACCCGTGCCGCCTGAAGCGCCTGCCGCAGCAGTCCCCGCTGCAACGGCGCGAACCCCGCCAGGTCCTCAGGGGTGCGCCGCCAGCGCGCCTCGGGCCTGCGCCGCAGCGCTCCCAGCCCGGTGCAGGGCACATCGACCAGGACCCGGTCGAAACTGCCGGGCGCCCAGGCGGGCCGGGTACCGTCCGCGGCGACGACCGCCCACGGTCCCGGGTTCCCCTCCAGAGCGCGTGCAACGAGCCGGGCCCGGTGCGGCTGCTTCTCGGACGCCAGCAGCGCCGCGCCCCGCTCGGCCGCCAGCGCGCCCAGCAGGGCCGCCTTGCCGCCCGGCCCCGCACAGGAGTCCAGCCAGCGCTCGTCGGCACCCTCCAGCGGCGCCTCCGCCAGGGCGAGCGCCACAAGCTGGCTGCCCTCGTCCTGCACCCCGGCCCTGCCCTCGCGTACCGCGTCCAGCGCCCCGGGCTCGCCGCCCTCGGCCAGCCGTACCGCGTACGGTGACCAGCGGCCCGGCGCCGTCCTTCCGGTGCGGTCCGCTTCCGCGCTCAGCTCCTCGACGGTGGCCCGGCCGGGGCGGGCGACCAAGGTGACCTCGGGCCGCTCGTTGTCGGCCTCCAGCAGCGCTGTGATGTCCTTGCGCCCGCCTCCGAGCGCGTCCCACAGCGCGGAGACCACCCAGCGGGGGTGTGCGTGACGCAGCGCGAGGTGCTCCTCGGGGTCCTCGTCGTAGGGCGGTGCGATCCGGTCCAGCCAGCCGTCCAGATCGTCGGCCGTGACCCGCCGCAGCACCGCGTTGACGAACTTGGCCCGGCCGTCCCCCAGCACCACGCGGGCCAGCTCGACCGTGGCGCTGACCGCGGCGTGCTGCGGGATGCGGGTGCCCAGAAGCTGGTGGGCACCGAGCGAGAGCACGTCGAGCACGGGCGGGTCCACCTCGCGCAGCGGCCGGTCGACGCACTCGGCGAGGATCGCGTCGTAGGTGCCCTGCCTGCGCAGGGTGCCGTACACCAGCTCGGTCGCCAGCGCGGCGTCCCGCGCGTCGAGGCCGCCGTCGGCAGGGTCCTTCTCGCGGGCCTTCCGCAGCAGCGGCGGCAGTACCAGGTTGGCGTAGGCGTCCCGCTCGTCCACCGCGCGCAGCGCCTCGAAAGCGAGGATGCGGACGGGGTCCTTGCGCGGACGCCGGTACCGGTTGCCGCCCCGGCGGTTGCCGCCCCGGCGGGGTTGAGTGCTCACAGGTGAAGGTGCTCCGCAAGATGGGGGTTTCGAGACCTCCACCCTACGACCCCGCTGCCCGGAGCCGGTCACGGGTCATGCGGGCCGGGGCGGCGGACGGTCAACCGGGTCTCGTATCTCGTCCGGGGCGCCCACACGGCTCGTACGCGGAACCGAGGGCTCCGGCAGCAACCGGGGGCTCAGACAGCTGGGGCGTCGAAGCGGGCGCCCTCCTCGATACGGGTGCCGCGGGCCCAGTCGGCGGCCCGCATCGGCTTCTTGCCCTGCGGCTGCACCCACTCCAGCTCCACCGGGTGGGAGCCCGTACCGACGTGCACCGCGTTCTTGCCGACCCGCAGCTGCCCGGGCGGCAGCTCTTCGGGGCCCGCGTCCGCCGCGGGCATGAGCGAGCGGACCTTCAGTCGCTCCCCGCGGAACTCGGTCCACGCGCCGGGAGCCGGCGAGCACGCCCGCACCACCCGGTCCACGCGCAGGGCCGGCGCCGTCCAGTCGATCCTGGCGTCCTCCACCGTGATCTTCGGGGCGAGCGAGACGCCCTCCTCCGGCTGCGGCACCGCCTGCAGCGTGCCGTCGTCGATGCCGTCCATGGTGGCTGCCAGCAGCCCGGCGCCCGCGAAGGCGAGCCGGGTGAGCAGATCGCCGCTGGTGTCCCTGGGCCGCACCTGTTCGGTCACCACCCCGTAGACAGGTCCCGAGTCCAGCCCCTCCTCGATCAGGAAGGTCGTCGCCCCGCTCATCTCGTCCCCTGCCAGCAGCGCGTGCTGCACCGGCGCCGCGCCGCGCCAGGCGGGCAGCAGCGAGAAGTGCAGGTTCACCCAGCCCTTGGCCGGTACGTCCAGCGCGACGCGGGGCAGCAGCGCACCGTAGGCGACGACGGGGCAGCAGTCGGGCCCGATCTCGCGCAGCCGCGTCAGGAAGTCCTCGTCCCTGGGGCGGGTGGGCTTGAGGATCTCGATGCCTTCCTCCTCTGCCCGCTGGGCCACCGGGCTGGGCACCAGGCGCCTGCCGCGCCCCGCACGGGCGTCGGGCCGGGTGACCACGGCGGCGACCTCGTGCCGTTCGGAGGCGATCAGGGTGTCGAGCGCGGGGACGGCGACCTCGGGGGTACCTGCGAAGACGAGCCTCATCAGTGGCGAACTACCTCTCACCCGTGGGAAGTGCGGGAAACACGGAAACACCGGCGCCCGGGACCGGGAGCCCCGACGGCCGGAGCCGGAGGCCCGGAGCCGAAAGCCCGAGCCCGAGTCCGAAGCCGGAGTCCGAGCCCGGAATCCCGGAAAGCGCGGAAAGGCAGCCAGTTTACGGTCAGCGCGACCTCGCTGTCCGAGGGGGCGTGCGGGCCCCCGCGCGCCCTGTCGGTGCTCCTTCCGCGCCCCCGCAGCGTGACCAGAGAGCCCATCGCGGCGTTGGTCAAGTCAGATTGACCGAACCGAGTGCCGCCCCGCCCATCGCGCACCGCGGCCTCGCCCCCCTTTTCCCACAGCCAGTCACCCCATCCAGCACCACAGCTGAACACCCCCATGTCAGCCGGTCCGAGAGGCTTCTTCATGGCCGACCACGCAACCCACGACGCCCAGGCGCGGGCAAGCCTGCACCTTCTGGTGCGGGACATCGAGCGGGTCCGCCGGCAGGTGGACGCGCTGCGCACCCTCACCGCGCAGTTGGGCAACGTCTATCGCCCACGGCGCACCGGCCCTTCCGCGGGCTTCGTCGTCTACGGCCGCGCTCCGGCGCCGACCGTCAGGCTCGCCCAGGAACTACGCGACAGCGTCGAGACGCTGGTCACCGCGGCGGTGGACTTCGACCGCTCGCTCGGCTTCTCCTGGGACGCCGTGGGGTCGGCCCTGGGCGTCACCAAGCAGGCCGTGCACCGCAGGTACGGTTCTGCACGGCGCGGCAGCGCCCGGAACGCGCCCGAGAGCGCGGAGACCTCCCCTTCGGCTCCATCAGCCCCGGCGGCCGCTCCGGCCCCGTCGACCGCCTCGGGGGTGCCCAGGCAGCCCGAGGGCGGACCCCGGCAGCCCGAGTCCGTTCCCGCCGCTGCCGCCCGCGCCCTCCCCACGGCTCCCGGCTCGGCGACGGCGCCCCGGACGCCCGCGGTGCCCGCCGCCCGCGCGATCCCCCCACAGCAGCCGGGCCCGGCGCAGCCGTACGACTCGCGCCGCGAAGCGCGGGAGCAGCGCCCCGGCGCGCTGCCGTCCCCCCGCAACGGCTAGCCCTCCCGACGCGGGGCGCGTGGGGCGCTGGGCCCTGGGCGCAAGGCGCTGGCCCAGCATGGTGCCCGTAGCGCCGGCACGGTGCAGACACGCCGGCCACGGCGCAGCGCCCCGCGCGGTCGGGTGCTCAGCCGATATCGAGCGGGTCGATCCGTACATGGGCGATGGGCCCCTCCCGCCGGGTCAAGCGGCCCACCTGAGCCGTCTTCAGCGCCGCTGCCAGCGCCGCGCCGCTGCCGCGTGGCACCCGCACCAGCGCCCGCTCCCACAGCTCGCCGGGCGGCGGGTCGCCCGGGTTGCGGGGGCGGCCCGGCTCCGGCACGGGAAGCGGCACAGGGCCCAACACCTGTGCTTCCTCAGGCAGTCCGGCGTCCCCGGCCGCGGCCAGCAGTCCGGCGACCGCCTCCGGGGAGCCGGTGACCGCGGCCATCCGGGACACCGGCGGAAAGCCGAGCTCCGCGCGGTCGGCCAGCTCCCGCAGCGCGTGCCCCGCCGGGTCCCAGCGAACCAGGGCCTGCACCGGCCGCATCGACTCCTCCGCGACCACCACCACGCTGCCACCCTCGCCCTGCGGCCGCACCAGCGAGGCGGCGCCCAGCCAGCGGCGCAGGGCCTCCTCACCGGACCGCAGATCGGGGCGGCTCAGCAGCGCCCAGCCGTCGAGCAGCAGCGCGGCCGCGTACCCCGCCTCCCCCTCGGGCACCGGCTCGGCACCCGGCGTGGCGACGACCAGCGCGGGACGGTCCGGCACCGACTCCAGCACGTGCGCACCGCCCGACGTCCGGATGGGCACCGAGGGAAATGCCCGCCCCAGCTCCTCGGCCGTCCTGCGGGCACCGATGACGCTGCCCCGCAGCCGCGTCCCCGAGCACATCGGGCAGCGCCACTGCGGTACCTCCCTGGCGCACCAGCCGCAGCGCAGCGCGGTGCCCTCGCCCGCCGCCTCCAGCGGACCCGAGCAGTGCGTGCAGCGCGCCGGCTCCCGGCACCGCTCGCACACCAGCCGTGGCACATAGCCGCGGCGGGGCACCTGCACCAGCACCGGTCCGCGCACCAGCGCCTCCCGCGCGGTGCGCCAGGCCAGGCTCGGCAGCCGGGCGCTGCGCGCCGCCGGGTCCCGCCCCTCGTCCCCCTCGGCCGCCGTACGGACCCGGGGCATCACCGCCCGCACGGTGTCCCGGTCGGCGGCCAACGGCCGGGCGAAACCGGACTCCACGAGCTGCGCCGCCTCCACGGTGCAGCTGTGGGCGCCCAGCAGGAACGCGGCCTGCTCGGTGACCGCACGCTGGAGCAGTACTTCGCGGGCGTGCGGCTGCGGCGCCCGCTCCTCGCTGTGGCTGCTGTCCCCGTCCTCCCAGATCGCGGCGAGGCCCAGACGGCGCACGGGTGCGAACATCGCGGCTCGGGTCCCCACGACGGCCCGCACGGCGCCCCGGCTGACGGCCAGCCAGCGCCGGTAGCGCGGCTCCGGCCCGGCGTCCGCCGTCAGCAGCACATGCTGCCCCTCGCCGACGAGTGCGGTGAGCGCGGCGTCCACCCGCGCCGCCGACTTCCCGTCGGGCAGCACCGCCAGGGCGCCCCGGCCCGTCGCGAGGGTGGTGGCCATCGCGCGGGCCAGTTCGTCGGCCCAGCCGCCGGGGCCGGGCAGCGCCGTCCACACCGCGCGGGGCGCGGCCTTCTCGGCGAGCGCCCGCAGAAAGGCCGGGCCGTCCGGGTAGCGCTCCCACCCACCGGGTTCGGGCACCGGCGGCTTGGCCGGGCGGCGCTGCGAGGGCTGCTTCTCCGCCTTCGCCCGGCGCGGCGGCACGGCGAGCTGCACCACGTCGGCCAGCGAGCCCGCGTACCGGTCGGCCACCGCACGGCACAGCTGCAGCAGTTGCGGCGTAAGCACCGGTTCGGGCGACAGCACCTGGGCGATGGGCGCGAGCCGCCCGGTGAAGTCGGTGTCGGCCCGCCGCTCCACGATGAACCCGTTGATGAGCCCGCCTCCCTCGCGGCGCCCCTCGCGCTCCCCCGCCCCGAAGCGCACTCGGACCCGCACCCCGGGCTGGGCCTCCTCGTCCATCGCCGCGGGGACGGCGTAGTCGAAGTACCGGTCGAGATGGACCAGCCCTTTGTCCACCAGCACCCGCGCCACCGGCAGCCGCTCGGCCATCTCGGCGCCCCGCCAAGTACGCGGCTTGGCCCTGGGCTGCCGCTCCTTGCGCTCCCGCACGGTCTCCCGGATCAGCGCGAGCTGCTCCGGCGCATGCCGCTGCGAGCCCCCTTCACCGTTCCCATCGCCCCTGCTCACAGCCTCAGTCTCGCAAACACCACCGACACCCGCCGCCGGTCACCGCTCGTCCCCTTTCTGCCCGTCTCCCCCCTCGGGGCGGTGACATCCGCCGTCATGGCGCCGCCGTGCGAGCCGTCCGTACTGAGCGGGTCGCGCCCGCCGTACTGGACCAGCAGCGTCTGCGCGGCGACAGTGCCCGGCCGGGTGTTCATCCCTCGGCTCCCGGTTCGGCGGACTGCCCGGCCAGGGCCCCGTGCAGAAAGAGGTCGACGAGCTCGGCATCGTCCAACGGCTCCGGCGAAGGCGAACGTCCGGCGCTCATCAGCATCAACTGGAAGATCTCGGCGAGGCGCTCGGGCGCCAGTCGCAGCACCTCCCGGTCGGGCTCCAGCAACGCCGCCAACGCGGCACGCGGCGCTGCCAGCCCGGCCTCACGCTGCCGCTGCCTCTCCTCCATGTCCTTGGCCCCCGGACCGGGCGGCCGTGTCGCCTTGCCGAGGGAAGCCAGGGCCCCGGCCACGTCCCCTATCCGGTTCATATGGCCCCGCAACACCTCTGCCGCCTCGGTGAGCCGCGCGCCCAGCGGCTGGTCCAGCGAGATGCCCTCCAGGTGCGCCACGGTGTCGTCGGGTCGCAGCGCCTCATCCATACAGGCGGCGAGCAGCGCTTCCTTGTCCGTGAACACCCGGAAGATCGTCCCCTCCCCGATACCGGCGGCCCGCGCGATCTTCGCCGTCGTCACCAGCGGTCCGTACTCCACCACGAGCGGCAGCGCAGCCGAAACGATCATCGCCCGCCGCTGATCCGGATCCATCGCAGGCGCCCTGCGCCTGCCAGTCGTCTCACCCATGCCCCGAGTATACGGAGTGAGCACTCACTCCGTCAATGAGGGAGCACTCACTCCGCACCTGCGCCCTCTCGACGCGCGGGGCTCTTCCTATTTGCCTGCGCGTGGGGGCGTTGCCCGCAACGGCTCACCAGGGAGGAGAAGAGGCGAAGCCGTGAGCCGGGCGGCTGCCGGGAGGAACGAGAGGAAACGGGAAACGCCCCCCGCGCCTTGTTGGTCCGGGCGGGCGCACCCAAGCTGAAGTCCTGGCAAGGGGCCGCCTTACCGGAAGGAGACACACGGAGGTCACCAGTGCTTCGACAGGAGCAAGCCCCCCTCTTCGGTCCCGAGCTGCGCAGACTCCGCCTCGCCAGAGGGCTGACCCTCGGCCACCTGAGCGCGGCCGTCCACTACAGCAAGAGCCAGCTGAGCAAGGTCGAGCGCGGCCTCAAAGCCCCGTCGTCCGAGCTGGCTCGCCTGTGCGACGTCGCACTCCGGGCTGAGGGCACCCTGATGGCGCTGGTCCCGACTCCTCGCCCCGCACCCCCCGTATCCCCCGCGGCCCCCGCATCCGAGTCCGCTACCGACGAAGACGAGACCTGGCTGATGCATCTGGACCCGAGTGGCAGTGCCTCCTTCCAGTCCGTGCCCCGCAGAACGGTGATGGCCGCAGGCGCGGCCTCCGTCATCCCGCTGGGTCGGCCTGCACCACAGACGGACAGCGCCGCGCTTCTCCGGACGGCCCGTTCGCTGTTCACCCACTACCGCAGCCTGGGGCAGAGCGCGGGCTCCCAGCTCGTACTGCCGCCGCTCATCGCTCAGACGCACACCCTCCGTACCCTGGCCGGGCAAGCTGGACCTGGCACGCGGGAGGCCCTGTTGTCGCTGGCCTCCCGCTACGCCGAGTACATCGGCTGGCTCGTGCAGGAAACCGGGGACGACCGGGGAGCGGTGTGGTGGACCGACCGCGCAGTCGAACTCGCGGAGGCCGGTGCTGACCACGGGCTGGCCGCCTACGCGCTGGTGCGTCGTGCGCTGATCACCCTGTACCGAGGCGATGCGGCGCAGACCGTGGAACTGGCCCGCCGTGCCCAGCAGCTGGCCGACAGCGACCGGGTACGCGGCCTCGCCGCACAGCGCGAGGCGCAGGGCCATGCCCTGGCCGGCGACCACCGCTCCTGTATGCGCGGGCTCGCCGCCGCGAGGAAGCTGCTGGTCTCCGCCGAACGCCCTCCGAACAGCGACCCGCAGGCTCTCTCCCCCGTCTCTCCCGTCATCGGTCCCAGCACACTCACGGACCCGGTCTCCATGATCACTGGCTGGTGTCTGCACGACCTGGGCCGTCCGGGAGAGGCCGCCGAGGTGCTCGACCGCGAGACGGCGAAGCTTCCCCCCGGCGCCCTCAGGTCGCAGGCACGGTACGGGATACGGCGTGCGCTCGCCCACGCCACAGCAGGCGAGATCGATCACGCGTGCGCGCTGCTCCAGAGCCTCACCGGGGCTGCGGACGCTGTCGCCTCCGCGACGATCGCGACGGACCTGCGTCGCCTCGCCCATGTGCTGCGCCGCCGTCCCACCCGGGCCGTCCGGGACCTCTCTCCCTGGCTGGCCACCCACGTCTGACCGGCGTTCCGACCGCTCCAGGCCCCGTCATCGTCACTCCGCACACCCGGACCCCGACAAGGAGCCCTCATGCCGCATGTCTTCGTGAACTACCGCACCGGCGACGGCGAGCAGGCCGCCACCACCGTCGCACGCGACCTGACGCACCGGTTCGGCCCCGGGCTGGTCTTCCGTGCCAGCGAATCCATCCGTCCAGGACAGCTCTACCCGGAAGAGCTGCTGGCCGGGGTGCGCCGCAGTGACGCACTCCTGGCCCTCATCGGGCCCAACTGGCTGGAGGCACCCGACGTCTCCGACCCGGACAGCAGGGCACTGGACAACCCGGAGGACTGGGTGCGGAAGGAAATCCTCGAAGCGCTCTCCAACGGCCTTCCGGTGATCCCCGTACTGCTCGGCCGCCGTACGGAACGTCTCACCGCTGCCGCACTGCCCCGACCGCTCGCCCGCCTGGCGTATGTGCAGTCCCTGCGCTACGACCATCAGCAGGCCGGCACCGACCTCGACCGTATCGCCGAGGTGCTGAGCGAGCTGGTCCCCGGGCTGGAGGATTCCGGCACACCGGAAGAGCCCGCCGGGGCGACGCACGACACCGTCACCAACTCGCTCAGCGGCGGCGGTGACGGCCACACCCAGGCCCGGGACATCAGCGGTGGCCTCAACTCCACCGTCATCCGCGAGTCCCACGGACCCGTCAACTCCGGCTCGGGCCCGCAGAACGTGCACCAGCCGCACCTCGACGGCGACGGATCCACCTACATCAGTGGTGACAACGAGGGAGGCGTCAACCACCGGTTCGGGGGGCGACGGTGACGGCGGACACCTCTATCGACAGCTCCCACGGTCCCGTCAACTCCGGCTCGGGCCACCAGTACATCCTCTACCCGGAGATCAGGGAGTCGGCAGCGAACGACAGCAGTGGCAGAAATCCCCGCCAGGCAGGCGTGGAAGAACTCCGCGCACTGCGGCGGCGGTTCGTGCATCCGCCGGGCTGCGACCTGGCCCGGCGGTTACTGGAGGACAATCGTGCCGTTCTCCTGCGTGCTCACCCCGGCCACGGTGCTGTCACGGCCGCCAAGGTCCTCCTGTGTGAACTCCCCCAGGGGGCACAGCGGTTCCGAGAACTCGTCGACCAGGCCGTCGAAGAGGACGCCGGCCGAGCCGTCGATGCCGGCCAGGTGGAGGAGGGCGCGGCTCTTCTGCTCGACCTGTCGGAGGTACCGGAGAGGCGCTACGCCGCCTTCATGGCCGAACTTCCCGGTCTCCTCAAGATTGTGCGGGCTCGGGGCGCATGGCTCGCCGTCGTGCTGCCCCAGGAGTGGCGAGCGGGTTTCGACCACCTGTTGCAGCGGCTTGTGTCGTCCCTGGGGCGTCCTGACGCACTGCATGTGCTGCGAGCGCACCTGCGGGGACGCGGTATCTGTCCCTCACCTTCGGAACTGGCCGGGAAGGAGCTGGAACTCCTGCTGGCGAATGCCACCATGACCGGGGTGGCCGAGCTGGCCGAAGAAATCGCCTCGGGCCAGGCCGCCACGGGCGAGGCCGCCACGGGCGAGGCCGGCTTCGAAGCCCGGCTCAGCGCGGCCCTCGAAGCGCGTCGGCCCGGTATGGACGACGTCGAGAAGCACCTGGCGGCGCTGCAGAGCGGGACGCAACGCGCCCTGCTGCTGACAACGGCACTGCTGCACGGAGCGCGGACCGACACCATCCATGAGGCAGCGATTCGGTTGGTGCGGACGGCAGAGCATCCGGAAGTGGACACACCGCCCCTCCAGCACCGCACGCTCTCTGCCCGGCTCAGCGACATCAAGGCCACCGCTGACGCGGCCTCCCGCGTCCGGTTCGACGCCCCCGCATACGACGACCGGGTGCGCACCTACTTCTGGGACAACTACCCACAGCTTCGGGCTTCCCTCGGGCGCTGGGTCTCGCAGGCACCGGGCTTTCCCGCCCTGGCTGCGTCCGACCGGCTCGAACTGGTCACTCGCTTCGCCCGGGAGTGCCTGCGCACCGGGCCGCCGGAGGGCCTCACCGACCTGGCCGAGCGCTGGACCCGGCCGTCCGCCTCGAAGGAGGAGCTGTCCATGGCCGCTCGCGCTCTCGGGGAGGGGGTGGGCCACCCCCGGTACGGCAGTGTCTTCCGGCACCGGCTGTACGTCTGGGCGCAGGATGCGGCGCTGCCCGCGCCGCGTGCCAACGTCCTGATCGGGGTGTGCTCGGAAGTACTCTCCCGGCGCTTCCCCGATCAGGCGATGGTGCGGCTGCGTCATCTGAGCCGACACCACCAGCCGGGCGTACGGGAAACGGCGCGTGAGGCCCTGTCGCGCATCACTGACTCGGACCACCGTCTCTACCGCAGCCTGCTGTCCCGGCTACGGCCGGGCGCCGACCAGCGGGGCCGCCGCGACCTTGCTGTCTTCCTCCGGGTCGCCGATCCGTCGCGGCTCGTGGACGACAGCGACGTGCGCGGTCTGCTCGCCGACCACTGGACGACCGCGCTCGCCACCGTGCCGAGCACCGACTGGGAAGAGCCGCTGCGCAGGTGGCTCGACCGCGCCCACGCCCGGCCCGGGACCGGCCGGACGGCACTCAGCACCCTGGCGGAAGCGTGCGCACGGCACCGCGCGGCCTTCGGAGCCGTCTACGCCGTTGCCTGCGCCTGGGCGGGTGCTGACCCCGAGCGGATCCGCACAGTGGACGCGCTGTGGGCCACGTCCCGATCGGCGCCGGGACCCGTTCCCGCCCCGGCGTCCCATTGACCACCGGAGCAGATCCCGTGATGTGTCAGGAGATTCCATGAGTTCTGGCCACAAGACGGTGACTGGCTTCTGCACCGTCCTCCTGGGCCTTGTGCTGGTCCTGGTCGGCCTGGTACTGCGCTGGCCGGTGTGGGCATGGGCCGTTGCCGCGGTTGCCTTCGGGACCGTCGCCCTCGCGCTGCCACGGCTGACGACCCCGGCTGTGGACCCCCTCTCCCCGGAGTTCACCGCAGAGCCGGACCGGCCCACCGATCCGCCCGAGCGCCGTGAGCACACGGTGACCGACGTGGTGCTTCCCTCGGCAGCCGAGGACTACGACTTTCGCTTCTCGGCCACCGTGCGCTGGTGGCCGCAGGAACTGCCGAAGAACAGCCTGCCCTTCTCCCCCGTGGGCGTGGCCGTCAGTGCGGTGCTGGAGAGAGCGCGCGCGGTGACCGAGACCTGGCAGCCGCAACGTGCCTCACTGGCGCAGCACCGGCTGGTCGGCGAACTGGCGGTCATGCTGCCGGACTCCGACGGCCGCCTGCTCGCCATGGCGGAGAACGTGACGCTCGGCCTCGCGGAAGCCGACGCCGTACGTCTGCGCAAGCTCGCAACGGTCCGCAAGGACGAGGTCCTGTGGTCCCACGAACGCCGTTACGAACGCGACCGGCGCGAGTACCTGGGCAAGGACGTGCTCCGGGACACCGGCAGCGCCGTGGTGTGGTGGCTGGCCAAGAACGACGACCAGATCCACAAGGCCGTCGACGACCTCGGGGTGCTCGCTCAGCTCTCAGCCGCCGCCAACGACAAGGATGTCCCGGACCGCTATGCGCAACTGGTGCCGTACCGGACGCCCGCACCGGAGGTGGACGGCTCCCTCAACGGAGATCCCAGCTCCAACGGGCACCACGGCATGCCCTCCGTGAGTGGGCCCTTCTCGGTGAACGGCGCAGCGGCCCCGGCTCCCGTGGACGCGTTCGAGCGGCTGCTGGCCGCCATGGACGTGCCCGCCGGGCACGCCGACTCCGGGGTCCTGGCCCGGGCGCTGTATGAGGGGGCCGCCCAGGTCGGCCGGGAGCAGGCGTCGGCGGCCATCCGGCAGCGGTTCGATCCGGCTGCCCCCCGGGAGCCCGAGCCGGAGCCGGGGCTTGAGCCCCGGGCGGGGCTTGAGTCCGAGGCAGGGCTTGAGCCCGAGGCAGGGCTTGAGCCGGGGTCTGAGCCCTCGGGCGCGCACGGCGGCGGTGGTGGGGCGGACGTGCCCGAGGTCTGAGTCGGCTGGGGAGTGGGCGTACGCCCGGCCACTGCCTTCGGCCGCTCGGCCACGCCGCGTCGCACGGGGCGACGGCGGCGACGGGATTCGAACCCGTGAGGAGTAGGGACTCCGGTGGGAAGTATCCCCCGCCTGCGCACCGGGCACGTCCGAGA
>NZ_JAFFZN010000018.1 GCF_017676385.1 Streptomyces spirodelae | reverse complement strand
GAAGAGCGGTTTCCTTGTGCCGTCACGGCATATGAAAGTTCACTTCCAGATTCTCCTTCGAGGGGCCGTCCAACAGCGGGCGATGCAGGCCGCGCAGCCGGCTGTCGAAGAACGCCCTCACATACTGGGTCGTGATTTCACCCGAGCGCTTTCCCGACAGCGGCGCCGAGGGATCCGTAACACCCGCCTGACCGCCCAGGATCGGCAGGTCGATGAAGGTGAAGTGCCCGGAGTCGGCGACCGTCAGCCACCGCTTCCAGCCGTTCAGGCGCTGCCAGGTCCTGGGCCATGTCCTGTCCTCGGCGCGGGGATTGTGGCCGTTCCTGGTACCGAGCATGAGGATCGGCCGCCCGAGACCCGCCCGCGGTACGGGCGCGAAGAATGTGCCGTCCAGGTCGGCGGCGGCCCTGATACGGCGGTCGGTGCCCGCCGCCACTGCCGCCGCGTTGCCGCCGAGCGAGTGGCCCGCCGCACCGATCCGGCGAGGGTCGATCAACTCGGCGTAGTCACGGGGGTGTTCCGGAGCGGAGGTCGTCAGCGCGTCGACGGCGAAGGAGATGTCGGCCGCCCGGTTCCGTGCCGCACGCGCGAGCAGCTTCTTCTCCCCCTTGTCGTCGGGCGCCGACTCCACGGTCTCGCACGCGACGCAGGTGAGGGTGCGCGCTGAGCCCTTGCCGGCACCGGCGGAACCCCGGGGCGCGAAGGTGGTACCGAACGACTCGTAGGCGTGGTCCAGCAGTGCGACCACATAGCCGTGGGAGGTCAACTCCTCGGCGAGGGTGGTCAGTGTGGCGCGGTGCAGCGAGAAGCCCGGGGAGAGAACGACGAGCGGATGCCTGCCCGGCGCGGGACGGGCTCCGGTACGGGCGTGCGTACGGACGGAGGCGAGCAGCTCGGGCGGGAAGGACTTGTCCAGCTTCAGCCCCTTCAGCAGCAGCCCGGCCTCCTCGGCCGACATGTACGGCGCGGCACTTGGCCGAGGGCCGCCGCGCCGGGCGGGATAGAAGACCGACACCATCAGCCGGCGGGCACCGGCGGACGGCACCCAGGGGTCGCGGCGGTCCTTGTCCGCCAGGTGCAGAGTGTCGCGTCCGACCGCCCACTTCCCGGTGGGGCGAGGAAGGGACAGGGGCTTGCCGCGCTTCACGGCCGCCGCTTCGGAGGCCCCGGAAGCAGGGGAATCGGAGACCCCTGAGGGAGCGGAAGCCGTGGAAGTGGTGGAGGCGCTGGAAGCGGCAGGGCGCGCGTCGGCCGCCGTCGAACCCCCGTCGGGGGCGCAGGCGGCAGTCGCCGGGGCGAGCAGAGCGGCGGTGAGCACGGCGGCCGCCGCGCGGTGTGTACGGATCATGGCCGGGAGCCTAGGAACCGGCACACCGCGCCCGTCAGCTACGAAAGGCAACCGAACCCCTGACTTTCGCCGGGGTGGATGAAGCACGGGGGCTCAGAGCGTGGTGTCCTCCTGACAGCCGCGCCGGATCACGGCGGCGCCGCTTTCTGCGGGGCCGGCTCCGTGACCGGTTCGGCCCACACCACCCGCCGGGCCCCGGCTCCGGTCAGACCTCCAGGTTCGCCTCGATCCGCCGCAGTTGGTGCCGGGCCATGGCGAGGTTCGCCTTCGCCGCGTCCAACGCGATGTAGAGGAACAGGCCGTTGCCGCTCTTCGCCCGCAGCAGGCGGATCAGGTGGTACTGCCTGCCCAGGGTGATCAGGATGTCCTCGATCTCGTCCTTGAGACCCAGGAGTTCCATGGTGCGCAGCTTGGCCCGGACGACGTCGGTGTTGCCCGCGGCGGCGACCTCCAGGTCGAAGTCCTTGCCGCCGCCGAGCGTTCCCAGCGCCATGCCGCTCGTGTAGTCGACCAGGGCGACCCCGATCGTGCCGTCGATGGTGCTCATCGCCTCTTTGAGGGAAGCGTCGGTGTTCGACATGGTGGTGTGCTGTCCTTTCGTCGGTTCTGGTGATCAGTCCGTGGTCTGTCGCTGCGTGCCGTCCGGCTCTGGGGAGCCGCGGCGGCGCCGTTCGAGCGGCAGACGGCGGCGCTCCGGTGGAGGTTCGCTCCGGGTAAGGGCGACATAGGTGGGGGGATGGGAGGCCGCCGAACGCCGGGCCTCGGCGACGAGTTCACCGATGTGCTTCGCCGTACGACGCCCCTCCAGGTGCAGCCGGCCGACGTTGATGCGGTCGTCCGCGAGCAGGGTGAGCACCGCGGCAGGCCCGGCCGCGTAGGTGGCGACGTACCCGAGCTCTCCGTGTATCAGCAGCTCGCGGAAAGCACCGCGCCCTGTCGCCTCGTTCATCCGGAACGCCAGTCCGAGCGCGGCGGCGGTCAGTGCGGCCAGCGGCTCGGCTTCCGTCGGCCGTTCTGCCCGCGCCCGTGCCAGGTCCTCGGCCAGTACGAAACCGTCCACGGTCGCCGCCAGGGCCCCGCCGACCTGCGGCACCCTGACCCGTAACCCGCGCAGTTCCTCCAGCACGGCCGCCTCCGCCGCCATGAGCACTCTCCTCTCGGCACGCTGACGGAATCCCCTGATCACAGCGCCTCCAGCGCGTCCCTGAGCCGGCGCAGCAGTTCGACGTCCGGAGCGTCGAAGACGGCACCGGGCGCCTCCGACGGGCGGGCGCCGGTGGGGAAGGGGGTGGCTGCGGCTGCTGCGGTGCCCGCGGTGTGCGGGGTTCCCGCAGCGGCAGGCCCGGCCGGGGTGACCAGTCCGGCCGCCGCCAGCCGGCGCAGCTCCACCAGGATGTGGAAGGCGGGGCGGGCCAGCGCACGGGCGATGTCGGTTGCGGTTCTGACCCCGTCGGCCAGCCGCAGTACCGGTAACCGGCGATCCGGTACGGCCGACAGCGGGACCCCGACGTCCTGCGGGGCGGCCGGGGCAGCTCGGGCGGTCGGCACGGGGGGCAGCACATCGAGGCGTGCGTCGGGCCAGATCCGGTCCAGGAGCGCCAGCCGTCGGGCGGTCTCCCGTTCGACCACCATCGGGGGCACGCCGCCGTGCGCCCCGAGCCGGTCCCGCACCCCGTGCCGGAAGCGTCCCGGCCCGCCGCCGGATGCGAGCACGAAGAACGCCGCGTCGTACAGGGCGGTGCGCCGGCACAGGTCCAGCACTCCCTCCGGCACCTGGCCACCGGCCATCAGCTGCCGTGCCACTCCCCCGTCCCGTTCCGCCCGGGTGAGCGCGGCGTCCCACCGCGCCGGTGACAGTGCGCAGTCGCGGGTCAGCAACAGCTCCAGCCCGGTCGCCGCCGCGCTCTCGGCGTGCACGATCTCGCCGTCGACGAGGAAGAGGGTGCCCCCGGCCCGGGTGAACGCTCCGGTGACGCGCTCCTCCGCGAGGCGGTGCAGCAGAGCGGGGGCGTGGACAGGCGCGGCGGTTTCCATCAAAGGACCATCCGCTGTGCTATCTCCGCCAGCCGCCTCCGCGCCAGTGCGAGATTGCCCTCGTCCCGGGCGAGCCATAAGTGGAGGAAGAGGGTGCCGTCCAGGGCGCCGGGTACGAACCGCAGCAGGTGGTAGCTGTCCCTGTTCGTCGTGATGATGTCCTCGACGACCGGCGCCGGGCCGGCCGTGTGCACAGGCGCAGGGGCCGGGACGGCTTCTGGGGGCGGTACGCGGTCGCCGTCCACTGTGGGAGTCCCAGTCGCCGGTGGGGCGGAGGCGCCGTCCGGCTGTCCGGCAGCGGAGAGAGGGCCGAGCGAGCGGTACTCGGCGACCATTCTGGCCAGCTCCGCTGTCTCGCAGGCGGCCGCCTCGTAGTCACCGCCCGGTGCCTCGCCGGCGACGCCGAGCGCCAGCCCGCTGACCCAGTCGATCACGGCGGCACTGCGCGCGCCGGGCAATCGCATCGTCTCCAGGAGGCATTCGTCGATTCCGGGCACGCTGCACTCCCCTCCCCTGCGCGGCACACCACATGACCCACCGAACATGACCCATCGAACACCAGTGGCCACCCCCCAGCCACGGACAGTGAGGCTCACACTACGCATATACCCGGCGGTGCGGCGCGGGTTCCGGCATTTTCCGGGGGAACATGCCGCAGCCACCGGGAAATTGACCGAATGAGCTCGCCAACTGACCACTTCCGCCAGGGAAGTGATCGATCCTGGAGAGGGCCTCGCCTCAGCCGCCCCCACGACATCACGGCGCATCTGCGGTGATAGGACAAGAACGCGTCACCGACCCCTCGGAGAAGGGCCACCCCTCATGCACTTCCGGAACGTCGACATCCGCACCCCGGACGGCACTGCCGACGCCTTCGCCGCCTGCCCGGACGAGGACGGCAGCTACCCTCCCGTGCTCTTCTACATGGACATCATCGGGCTGCGGCCGGTGATCCGGGACATGGTCACCGAACTGGCCTCGCACGGCTACTACGTGCTGGCTCCCAACGTCTTCTACCGGCACGGCCGCGCCCCCGTCGTCGAGGTGCCCGATCTGAGCAGGAGCGAGGACCGGGAAGCGTTCATGGGCCGGGTCCTGCCCCTGCTCGGCTCCCACACGAGCGAGAACGCCGTCCGGGACGCCGGGGCCTACCTCGACTTCCTCGCCCGGCAGCCGCAGGCACGGGACGGGAAGGCCGGGGTGACCGGCTACTGCATGGGCGGCGTGCTGGCGATGCGTACGGCGGCCGCGTACCCGGAGCGGGTCGGCGCCATGGCCGGCTTCCACACGGGCCATGTCGTCACGGACGAGCCGGACAGCCCGCACCGCATCGCCGGACAGATCACCGCCCGGATGCACTTCGGGCACGCCGAGAACGACGGCTCCATGACGCCCGAGAACGTGGCCACGCTGAACAAGGTGCTGGACGAGGCCGGCGCCGACTACACCTCGGAGGTCTATCCGGGCACGGTCCACGGCTTCACGATGGCCGACACGGCCGCCTTCGCCCCGGCAGCCCTGGAGCGGCACTGGGAGCGGCTGCTGTCGCTCCTCTCCGAGACGCTCCAGAAGCACTGACGGGCCGCATATCCGCCGCGCCCGCACATCCGGTGCTCCGAGTTCCGGTGCTCAGGCGGGCGCCGGCTGCTGGGGTGCGAAGGACCTGGCGTATCCGAGGGTGACCAGCACCAGCGCCATCGGGACCAGCATGGCGGTGCGGTAGTTCCAGGCGTCGCCGAGCGCGCCCACCAGAGGCGATCCGACGAGGAAGCCGACGTAGTTGAAGACGTTGAGCCGTGCGACGGCGGCATCCGAGGCGCCCGGGAACAGCCGTCCCGCAGCCGCGAAGGTCTGCGGTACGAGCACGCACAGGCCGAGCCCGAGCAGGGTGAAGCCCAGCATGCCCGTCCACGCACCGGGGGCCGCCGCCACCGTGCCGAACCCGAGCGCCGCCAGCAGCGCGCCGCCCCGCACCACGGCCACGGCTCCGAACCGCCTGACCCCCAGGTCCCCCAGCGAGCGGCCGATCAGGGTGGTCGCCATGTAGACGTTGTACGGCACGGTGGCCAGCTGCTCCGAACTGCCCAGTACGTCCTGGAGGTACTTCGCGCTCCAGTTGGAGACGGTGGAGTCCCCGATGTACGCGAAGGTCATCACCAGGCACAGCGGGAGCAGCATCCGGAACGCGGGCGCCGCCTCCCGCGCGCCCGGACCCGCGCCTGCCACGCCCGCCGCCTGCGCCGCCCCCTTGCCCGCGTCCGCCGGGCCGGGCGCCGCAGCGTCCACGTACCAGCGGCTGCCCAGCAGCGCGGCGGGCAACAGCACGGCCGCCACCGGCAGATAGGAGGCCACGAGCGACAGCTCCAAGTGCGCGCCGAGCCAGGCGAGCGAGGCACCGAGAATCCCGCCCAGGCTGTACGCGGCGTGGAAACCCAGCATGATGCTGCGCCCGTAGCTGCGCTGGAGGCTCACCCCGAGCATGTTCATGGAGGCGTCCAGCGCGCCCACGGCGAGCCCGAAGGCGCCGAGTGCGAGGGCGAGCTGGGCCACCCCCTCAACCGCAGCCACCCCCAGCAGTGACAGCAGCACCACGGGCTGCGACCAGCGGAGTACCAGGCTCGGCCGTACGCGTTCGACCAGGTGCTCCGCGCCCACGCTGCCGACTCCGGCGAGCACCGGGACCGCCGCCAGAAAGGCGGGCAACAGGGCGTTCGATATCCCGTACCGGTCCTGCACGGCGGGGATGCGCGTCACCAGCAACGCGAAGGCCATGCCCTGCGCAAGGAAGCTGAAGGCGAGAGCGGCCCGGCCGTGGCGCATCCGTGCGTCCGTCATGGCCGGACAGCGTATGTGCACCCGCTACCCACCGGTAGTCGGATCACTGTGCGAATTTCGGCCTGCCCGCATGCCCCGGAATGCGCACCAGGCGCACGCGGCCCAGGCTGGAGGGAGGGCAACGGAACGGGCGGACCGACCGCGAAACGCGCACGACGAGACGGGACCAGGACGATGGCACGGCTGCTGATCGACGGGGACGACCTGGTCGTCCGGCCGTCATGGTGGGAGAAGCTGGCCACCGGGCACGGTGAGATCCGGGTGCCGCTGTCCGCCGTCTCACGGGTCGGCGAGGCCACCGCCTGGTGGCGGCCGCTGCGGGGCACGCCGAAGCGGACCAGCTATCTGCCCGGGCTCTCGCACCTCGGCGTGTGGCAGCACGGGGACGGGCAGGACTTCGTCGCGGTCCACCCCTGGAAGCCGGTCGTGGTCGTCGAGACGCGCGGGCAGACGCCCTTCGCCCGCATCGCGCTGTCGGTACCGGACGCTCATGCGGCGGCGGGCCTCGTCCCGGCCGGGGACAGCCGACGCCCCTGGGGCGATACGCCCGTACGCGCGGACTGACAGGGCGGGAAACCGACGAAGGACCGGGAGAACAGCGAGAGACAGGGAGACGAGCGGTGCCCATGCCCGGGGACGCGGACGACGACAAGCACGCGCCGCGACGGCGGGCGGCACAGCGGCAGCGCGGGCACCGCACGGTGCCGCACACGGCCGACGCGCGTTTCGAGGCGTGGGGCATCAGCCGGGAAGAGTGCCTGGCCGAGGCGGTGCTGGGCATGGTCGAGTGCTTCGCCGACCTCGCCGGCGCCGAGCCCGGAGCCGTGCGCCAGGTGCGGGTGACCGGGCGCCGCGACGAGGACCTGCTGGCAGCGCTGCTGGAGGAGGTCATCTTCCGGCTGGAAGTGCACGGTGAGGTCCCCGTACGGGTCGAGGTGGTGAGCCCCGGGAGTACGGCGGCAAGCAGTGCGGCCACAGGTGGTGCGGCGGCAGGCACCGGGGAAGTCCTCGCTGTGCGCATGGCGGTGACGGATCTGGGGTCGGTGCCGGTCGCAGGTGCGCCGCCGAAAGCCGTCTCCTGGAGCGAACTGTCCGTCGCGCAGGCCCTGGAGGGATGGTCGTGTGCGGTGACGGTGGACGTCTGAGTCCCCGTCGACGGAAGCTCTGAGCCTCCTCGGCGGGAGGTCCGGGTTCTGCGACGTCGGCCGGTCAGCCCTTGACCACGCCGAGTGGGACCAGCCGGGCCACCTTGCGGCACAGCCCGGCGCCTTCGCTCGCCTCCACCACCTCCGCGACGTCCTTGTACGCCTCCGGGGTCTCCTCGGCCAGACTGCGGGGGGACAGCGGACGGACCGCTATGCCGTCCGCCTCCAGCCGTGCGCGCAGTTGCTTGCCGCCGATCGTCCGTGCGGCCTGATGCCGGCTGAGCGAACGGCCCGCGCCATGGCAGGTGGAGTGGAAGGCGTCGCCCTCGGGGACGCCGGTCAGCACATAGGAGGCGGTCCCCATCGTGCCCGGGATGAGGACTGGTTGACCGACGTCGCGCAGATCCTCGGGCAGCTCCGGGTGGCCGGGCGGAAAGGCCCGGGTTGCGCCCTTGCGGTGCACGCACAGCCGCCGCCGCTCCCCGTCCACGGCATGCGTCTCGATCTTGGCGAGGTTGTGGGAGACGTCGTAGGCGAGGCCGAGCCGGACACCGGCCGCGCGCTGGAAGACCCGGCGCGCGGCCTGGGCGAGCAATTGCCGGTTCGCCCGGCCGTAGTTGGCTGCGGCCGCCATCGCGCCCAGATAGTCTCGCCCCTCCGGCGAGTCGGCCGGGGTACAGGCCAGTTGTCGGTCGGGGACCTGGATGCCGTACCGGGCCATGGCGCTGTCCATCGCCCGCACATGGTCGGTGCAGATCTGGTGGCCGAGCCCGCGCGACCCGCAGTGGATCATGACGCACACCTGGTCCAGGGCCAGCCCGAACGCGGCGGCGACCGGCTCGTCGTAGACCTCGGTGACCCGCTGCACCTCCAGGAAGTGATTGGCGCTGCCCAGGCTTCCGACCTGCACGAGGCCGCGCTCCCGCGCCCGCTCGCTCACCTGGCGCACATCGGCGTCGGCCACCGCGCCGCCGTCCTCACAGCGCCGCAGGTCCCGCTCCTCGCCGTGGCCCTGCTCGACGGCGTAGCGGGAGCCGCCCTCCAGGACCGCCTCCAGTTCCCGCCGACCACTGGGCTCCCAGACTCCGCCTGGCCCCGCACCGCGCGGAATCGCCCGGCCCAGCCCGTCCATCACCGTCTGCAGCACCGGCTCCAGCGTCGGCCGGTCGCAGTCGGCGGCGAGCAGCCGCACCCCGCACGAGATGTCGAAGCCCACCCCGCCGGGCGAGATCACCCCACCATCCCCGACATCGGTGGCGGCCACGCCCCCGATGGGGAAGCCGTAGCCCCAGTGGATGTCGGGCATGGCGTACGAGGCACCCACGATGCCCGGCAGCGTCGCCACATTGCCGACCTGTTCCAGCGACTTCTCGGCGTCGCGCAGCAGTTCCTGGGACGCGAACACCACACCGGGAGCCCGCATCCCACCCTGCTGCTCCAGACGGAACCGGTAGGGGCCCTCCTGTACGTACGTCATGCCATCCACGCGCTCCATGCGGGACTCCCTCGCAGCCTCGGCAGCCCCACGGAGTTACCAGGCCAGGACGGAACATGCGGTTTCACGCGGTTTCGCGCTCCGGACCCCCGGTGACCCGTCGGGGAGAGACCGATACCGCCGCGCGCCGCGACCGACCCGACGACGAGCGGCGGATGCACAGAGCGTGTTCACTTCTCACATCGCTGCGAGTCCGCCATGGCAGCCCCGTCCGACATCCAGGAGCGCGAAACCCTGCCGCCGACCGGCCGGGAACCCGAACCGCCCACTCCGGGCCCTGGCCCCGGGCCACCCGGGCCAGGGCCCGGGCCCGCGCCGGGCCCGGAACCTCCTTCGGAGCCCGATCCGGTGCCGCCCCAGCCCCCACGGCCCGAGCCGGACCCCGTACCGCCCAATCCGCAGCCCCCCACTCCGGGGCCCGCGCCGGGCCCGGCGCCTGATCCGGTCCCCATCCCGGTGCCCACTCCCCGGGAGGAGAGAGCCTGAGAGCGCGGTGACGGCGTAACGGTGCGTACCCAGTCTCTGGCGGTACGCACCGTCCTCGCATGGCATGAGGGCGCGTGATGTGAGGCCGCCCATAGGGTGCAGGTCACTCATGTGGCGGGTTCGTAGGTGCCGGTTGCGGATGTGCCCGAGGGGGTGGGGAGTGGTCGGCCCGGCTGTGTGGTGGGGACTATGCGGGGTCGTAGGTCACACAGTTGTCGGGCGGGGGAGCCGGTTCCCAGGGTGGGTGCCAGGTCGCGACGGGACCGGGATGCACGCCTCCTCACGGGGCGCCCCGGAGGACGCGGCCGGAACGTCCCCCCACTGGAAGGCTCTTTGCTCGCATGCGTACTGCTCTGCGTTCTCTCAAGCCCACCCGCCGGCTGGCCGCTGCCGCTGTGACTGCTGTGGGTACGGCCGGTATCGCCACCACCGCGCTGGCCGGTACCGCGCACGCTGCCGAGGCCGGCAAGCACGAGGCCCGTCCCGCGATCGCCAGTGCCGCCTCCACCGCCCAGCACCTGACCGCCCAGGCCGCCCACGCCAAGGCCGACAGCAAGGCCGACAGCAAGGCCGATGGCAAGCAGGCTGGTGGCCAGGAGTACGCGGACGATCTGGACGGGTGGATCCGCGAGGCCCGCGCGATCATGAAGGAGCACGGCATCCCCGGCTCCTACGACGGCATCAAGCGCAACATCATCCGCGAGTCGGCCGGTGACCCCAACGCGGTCAACGACTGGGACATCAACGCGAAGAAGGGCACCCCCTCCAAGGGCCTCCTCCAGGTGATCCAGCCCACCTTCGACCGCTACCACGTCGAAGGAACCCCCGACAAGCTCACCGACCCCGTCGCCAACATCGTCGCCGCCTGCAACTACGCAGCCGACCGCTACGGCTCCATGGACAACGTCGACTCCGCCTACTGAGCCCACACCCAGGCCACACCGCAACACCCCGCATGCGACAAGGAGCGGATGGGAGAAACACCTCCCACCCGCTCCTTCGCATACACACCGGGCGTCACGGGAACTCCGCGCGCCCCGGCGGCTCTCAGTAGTCGCGGACGGTGAAGTCGTCCACGACCGAGTAGTAGTCGTCGTCCACGGTCGTCGTCATCGGGGAGTCCTCGTGCCCGTCGTTTCCTCCGGTGTCCGTGTCCCCCGCATCGCTGTGAGCCCGCGCCATCTGCAGGTCTGCCAGCGCCTGGTTGGCGGTGACCCAGGGCCGCAGTTCGCGCTCGTAGGCGGCGAAGGCGGCGCGGTCGTCGCCGTCGGCTGCCTTGAGCTCTCCGGCCAGCACATAGGCGCCGACCATGGCCATGCTGGTGCCCTGGCCCGAGGCGGGAGAGCCGCAGTATCCCGCGTCGCCGAGCAGCACCACCCGGCCCGTCGACCAGGTGTCCATGTGGATCTGCGCCCCGCCGTCGAAGTGGAAGTCGGGCGCCGACCACATGTACCTCAGGAGGCGGGGCAGTTCCCAGCCTGCGTTTCCGTACCGTTCGGCGATCAGCCGCTTCTGCGCCTCCGGATCGCGCAGCGCCGGGTCGCGGTGGTCCAGCCCGTCCAGACCGACGTAGACCCGCAGTTCGGAGTTCTTGCGTACGCTCATCACCAGGCAGCCCCACGCCTGCTCGTCCCGAGTGCGGTAGGCGATCTGCCAGCGGTCGAGGTCGAGGATGTTGGGAGCCGTCCATACGCCGAGGTGCCCGGTCAGGGGCCGCAGGTAGTCCTCCTCCGACCCGAAGGCCAGGGCTCGCGTCTGCGAGTGGACGCCGTCGGCAGCGACGACGATGTCGAACGCGCGCTCCTGTCCGCTCGCGAAGCGCACCCGGATCTCGTCCTGGCCGTCGTCGAGCTGGGCTATCGAGTCGTCGAAGACGTACTCGACCCCGGGGCCCGAGGCTGCCACCAGGATCCGGGCCAGGTCGTCGCGGAGGATCTCGATGTCGTCGCGGTCGAGGCGACCGCCGCTGGCGGTGTACTCGGTGCTGCGGAAGGTTTCGTTGCCGTCCTCATCCAGTACGGAGATGCCGCGCAGGTCGGTCGCGTGCGCACGGAGCTCGTCCAGTACGCCCATGCGCCGCGCCACCTCGACCGCCGGACCACGTACGTCGATGGCCTGGCCGCCGGGGCGCAGGGCCGGGGCCCGCTCCACGACCGTGACGCGGAAGCCGTACCGGTTGAGCCAGTAGGCGAGGGCGGGTCCTGCCACACTCGCGCCGGAGATCAGGACCCGGCGGCTGCCGGATGCGGCGGAGGCGGGTGCGCTCTGGGGCGTCGTGCGGGTCTGGACGATATCGGGTGCCATGGTGTTCCCCTTCCGGTCTCCGGCCCGGGACTTCGCCCCCGGGCCGACGACCCGAGCCTCCGGCCATCGGCGGACAGAACGCCGACATCCGGCCGACAGGTCCCGACATTTCGGCCACACATCACCCACACGCCGCCCACAGGCCGTCGCCCTCCCCGGTGCGAGGACCCGTACGCGGGCAGCGAGTCGGGTCAGCCGCCCGGATACGGGTCCCACCCGGCGAGGTGTTCCTCCCACTCCCCGCAGTCCTGGGGGTCGCCACGCCAGAGGCCGAGCAGCCGGTGTCCGGTGGCGACGTCACGCACCCAGACGGTGGCGTCGGGCACCCAGCCCGCGAGCATGGTGTAGCCGTCGTGGACGGGCTGCGCGAGACCGCAGGACGACAGATAGCCGCCGACGGTGACATGCACCCCGTCGTAGTGCCCGGCCAGAGCTTCCCAGTCCGGCAGATACCAGGGCCCGTCCACATCGCCCCAGTCGCGCCACTCGCCGTCGTGTGTCCCCGACACGTCGCGGGGGAAGCGGGTCACCAGTTCGCTCCAGTCGCGGGGGCCACGGATCTCGGCGACGCGGGCGTGTTCGCCGATCCGGAGGCTGCCGACGGTGGCGGTCGATTCCTCGAAGGGGGTGAACGTGTCGATGAAGTGGCCGAGTTCGAGCGCGGGCAGCCCGCCCCGGGTCCCGGTCGTCCAGGTGTTCTCGGCGAAGTCCGGGACCGACCACCATGTGGCGCCGAGATTGCGCTCACCGGGGCGTGGGCGGCCGCGCCGCCCCTTCTTGTGGGCGGCGCGCTCCCGTGCCATGTCGCGCCGCATCGCCTTCTCGACACCGGCGAGCCCGCCACCGGCGCCCTTCCGCCTGCCCGGTTTGCCCCAGACGAGCTGCCGCTGGTCCGTGCGGTCGACCGGGTCCCACCACCAACCGGCTCCAGGTGATGCGGCCAGCGCTTCCGCGACGGGCCGCAGTTCCTCGGCGGCGAGCCCGGTGAGGCCCCACCGTGCGGTGTCGCCGCCACCGAAGCCGAACAGGTTCGACACCTCTGAAAGCCGCTCCATCAGCGCGGCCTCGGTCAGTTCGCCGAGGCCGCTCCACCCCCGCCGGGCGACTGCCTCGTGCAGCACGGCGCCCGCCTCGGCGGCGGGTACGTCGCACCACTCCCGGTGCTTGCGGCGGTGGAGGGTGCGGCTCCGGGGCGTGGAGCCTGGGCCGTCGTCCTCGACCGACACCGTCGCCGTCCCCGGGACATCGCCCAGACCGAGCGCGGCGAACAGGGTGTCCTCCAGCCAGTCGTCCACGAAGGCGCTCAGGTAGTCGCGGCCCAGCGGGGCGCCCAGCAACAGGTCGGCACGCCGGGCGAGGTCCGGTCCGGTCGGTTCCGGGTTCGTCTCGTCCACGGCTCCACGGTAGGGAGGGCGCGGAGCGCCCCGCGAACGGATTTCCCCCCGTGCGCTCGCTCCCTCTCGACTACCCTGCGCATGTGACCAGTCACAAGGACAAGGGAATCAGCGGTGCGGCGGATGCGGCCGCCTCGCGGGTGCGGGACGCCTACGGTCCCGAGGATCTCAGCTCGGTTCCGGCCTTCTCCGGGGGTTTCATCAACTTCGGCCACTGGGAGGGAATTCCCCTCGACCGTCCGCTCACCGCCGACGACCGGGTGCGCAGTGAGCGCAACCTCTACCGCAGGGTGCTGCGGACGCTGCCGGCGCGGGGGCGCGCCGTGGAGGTGGGGTGCGGTCTGGGACTGGGCGGCGCCCTGGCGCTGGAGGAGTTCGGCTTCCGGTCCGTGACAGGGCTGGACATCCATCCGGAGCAGCTGGCGCGTGCCCGTCGCGTCAACGCCCGGCTGCTGGCCCGGGAGCCGTGGCGGCTGCGCTTCGTTCAGGGTGCTGCGGAGCGGCTGCCGTTCCCCGACGGCGAGTTCGACGCCCTCTACTCGGTGGAGGCCGCGCAGCACTTCCCGTACCTCGCGGGGTTCGCGCGGGAGAGCGCCCGGGTGCTGCGGCCCGGCGGCGGCCTCGCGGTCACCAGCTTCTTCCTGCCGGACGGCGCGGACGGGGCGGCCGCGTCCCTGGCCGCGCGCCTGGACAGTTTCGCCGAGGGCCTCGACATCGCCCATCCGCTGGGCACCCTGCTGACGGCGCTCGGCGAGGCCGGGCTGACCGACGTACGCGGGGAGTCCATCGGCGCGCACGTGTGGCCCGGCTTCGACCGCTACCTCTCCGGGGTCGAGCTGCCGGTGACCTGGCCGCGCAACTTCCTGACCAGCTACCGCGAGGGCCTGCTGGACTACTACGTCGTCACCGCGCGCCGTCCCACCGACGGCGCCTGATCCCCTGCGCGGCGCATGCCGCCCGCGGAGCCCGTCGTGTGCCGGGCGGACCGCGGGGGACAATCGTGCGGTGATCGAGGACGACCCGTATCTGTGGCTGGAAGAGATCGAGGGCGACGCCGCGCTCGGCTGGGTGCGTGAGCGGAACGCCGAGACGGTGGCGGAGCTGACCGCCGATCCCGGGTTCGAGGCGCTGCGCGAGGAGATCCGGGAGGTGCTGAGCGATCCCGCGCGTATTCCGTACGTCGTACGGCGCGGCCCGCACCTGTACAACTTCTGGCGCGACGCCTCGCACCTGCGAGGTGTGTGGCGGCGCACCACGCTGGACCAGTACCGGGGGCCGAGCCCGCGCTGGGAGACGGTGCTCGACGTGGACGAGCTGGCGGCCGCCGAGGACGTGCCGTGGGTGTGGGCGGGTGCCTCGGTGCTGCGGCCCGGCCTGCGGCGGGCGCTGGTGGAGCTGTCCCGGGACGGCGCGGACGCCACTGAGGTGCGGGAGTACGACGTGGAGGGGCGCCGCTTCGTCGGGGAGGACGAGGGCGGCTTCCGGCTGCCCGCCGCCAAGACCTCGGTGAGCTGGATCGACGAGGCCCACGTCCTCGTCGGCACCGACACCGGGCCCGGGTCGCTGACCACCTCCGGCTACCCCCGCACGGTGCGGCGCTGGCGGCGCGGTACGCCGCTGGACGAGGCGCCGGTCGTCTTCGAGGGTCGGCAGGAGGACGTGTCCGTCCACGCCTGGCACGACCACACGCCGGGCTATGAGCGGCAACTGGCCGTGCGGAACCGGGACTTCTGGCACAGCGAGCACTTCCTCCTGGTGCCGGACGGCTCGCCGGTGCGGATCGAGGTGCCCGACGACGCCTTGGCAGAGGTTCATCGGGAGTGGCTGCTGGTCCAGTTGCGCTCACCCTGGCTCGGCCGGCCCGCGGGAGCGCTGCTGGCCTTCTCCTTCGACGCCTTTCTGCGCGGCGGGCGGGAGCACGATGTGCTGTTCACCCCCGACGAGCGCACGGTCCTCGACGGATTCGCCACCACCCGTCGCCATATCGTCCTGGAGACCCTCACCGATGTCTCCTCCCGCCTCCACCTGCTCACCCCGAACGAGGGCGGCGGCTGGTCGCGCAGTGCGCTCGGCGAGGTGCCGCCGCTGTCCACGGCGGGCGTGACGGCGACCGCGGCCACCGAGGAGGACGAGAACGCGGAGGAGTTCCTCTTCAGCGTCAGCGGGTACCTCCAGCCTGCCACCCTGTGCCGGGCGATGGCCGGCGTGCCGGGCACGGAGACGCTGAAGCGGGCGCCGGCCGGCTTCGCCGCCGAGGGGCTGCGGGTGCGGCAGCACTTCGCGCTCTCGGCCGACGGGACCCGCATCCCGTACTTCGTCGTCGGGCCGGAGCGGCAGGAGGGCCCGGTACCGACGCTGCTGTACGGCTACGGCGGGTTCGAGGTGTCCTTGACCCCGTCCTACTCGTCCGTGACCGGCCGGACATGGCTGCGGCGCGGCGGCGCCCATGTGGTGGCGAACATCCGGGGCGGCGGCGAGTACGGTCCCGCCTGGCACCGGGCGGCGCTCGGCGCCGGGCGGAAGCGGGCCTTCGAGGACTTCGCGGCGGTGGCGCGGGACCTGGTCGCGCGCGGCATCACCGCACCGCGGCGGCTCGGCATCGCCGGGGGCAGCAACGGCGGCCTGCTGACGGGCGTCATGCTCACCCGCTTTCCCGAACTGTTCGGCGCGGTCGTCGCCGAGGTACCGCTGCTGGACATGGTCCGCTTCCACCGGCTGCTGGCGGGCAGTTCCTGGGTCGCCGAATACGGCGACCCGGAGAATCCGGAAGAACGCTCGCACCTGCTGGACTGGTCGCCGTACCACAATCTGGACGCCGACCGCGGCTGTCCACCGCTGCTGTTGACGACCTCGACCCGTGACGACCGGGTGCACCCCGGCCACGCCCGGAAGATGGCCGCCCGGATGCGTGAGCTGGGGCTGCCCGTGCGCTACTTCGAGAACACCGGCGGTGGCCACGCCGGTGCGGCCGACCACGAGCAGGCGGCGTATGTCGAGGCTCTGGTCCACACCTTCCTGTGGCGGACGCTGAGCGACGAGGGCCGAGTGCCGGACTGGCCGGGCACGGCCGGGAGTTGACATTCACTTTGGTCTAGTCCAAATATGGTGAGGCGCGAGTCACCGTAGAGGCACGTGGGGCACGCGTTCCGTTCGTGAGGCCGGAGCGCGGGCCTGCGGCGCTGCGCCTGCGGAGCCTCGCCACCGGAACCGGCCCCGCCGGTCCCGCGCCGCAACCCGGACGCGAGCAGCACCCTGCCACGAGCGCGACCTGACACGCGCCCCCGACCTTTGCCGGCACAGCTTCCGTCGGCGCAGCACCCGAACGTCCACCGTCGGCCCAGCACCGGCCCGTCCACTGTTCGCACCGCCTGCCGCTCCCGGCCCGGGGGCAGCCGTGAGCACTTGGAGCCCCATATGGCGACGTCTGACCGCTATCTCCACCGAGCCGCATCGAACATCCCCTACTTCAGCGAGGACGGCGAGACGTATCTCGCCCGCACGCCGCTGCGTGACCTGAGCAAGACGCGCCCGCTCCGCGTGCTGTCCGAGGAGGACTTCGCCTTCTGGCAGACCTACGGCTACATCGTCGTCAGGGAGGCGATATCCGCCGGTGCCGCCCAGCGGCTGCTGGACTTCGCCTGGGACTTCCAGGGCCTCTCGCCCGACCACCCGGACACCTGGTACGAGGAGCGCGATTTCCGCTCCGACCTCGAACGCGAGCTGCACATCTACGGGTTCGTCGAGGCGTACCACCACCAGCTCATCTGGGACAGCCGCCAGACGCGGCGGGTCTACGACGCCTTCGTGGACGTGTGGGACTGCGAGGAGCTGTGGGTCACCCTTGATCGGCTCAACCTCAACCCGCCCAACATCCGCAACCGTGACCGTGCACTCATCGAGCCTCGCGAGCGCGGCTTCGACATCGACCTGCACTGGGACGTCGACACCTCGCTCGGCGTACCGCCCCAGCGCGTCCAGGGCATCATCGCGCTCAACGACACGGAACCGGACCTGGGCGGCTTCCAGTGCTGCCCCGAACTGTTCCACCGGTTCGACCGCTGGAAGGCGCTCCAGCCGGACGGCCGCGACCCGATCCGGCCGGCGGTCGACCGGTCCGAGATACCCGTCGTACGCCCGGAGTTGCAGGCCGGGGACCTGCTCATCTGGAACGGTCTGCTGGCGCACGGCGTGGCGCCCAACACCTCGGAGAAGGGGGTGCGCTCGGTCCAGTACCTGTCGATGATGCCGGCCCTGGAGAGCCACCACAGGCTGCGGCAGTCGCGGATCGACTCCTGGCGCCATCTGAGCACCCCGGACTGGAACCCGACGCTTGTCGGCGACTCCATCCGGCCCGAGTCGGAGCGCTACGGACCCGCCGGGCTCACCGGGTTGGGGGCCAGACTGCTGGGCCTGACCTCCTGGCACCCCGAGCCGGGACAGGCGCGGGGTGACGCGGCGACCAGGACGATCGAGCCGACTGAGACCACCGAGGCCACCGGGGAGGAGACATGCGCGGTATCTGCCTGACCCTCCCCACAAACCGGCCCTGCGCGGCGACGATCGCAGCCGTCGGCGCGGAAGCCGACTACGCCGCCGACCGCTTTGACAACGATGTCCATCTGCTGATCCTCGACTCCTGCGCGCCCTCCGTGTACGCCGAGCACGCCGAAGCCGTCCGGCACCTGCCCCGCTCCCCCCGCCTCACCGTGCACCACGTCGACGAGGCGCGGCAGCGGGACTTCCTCGCCCGCGTGGTCGAGCGTGCCCGCAGCGCCAAGGCGGAGCTGCTGCTCGACCTGCTGCTCCCGGACGGTGTCTCCTACGGCGCCTGCACCGATCGCGCCTTCCTGTACGCGGCAGCGCTGGGCTGCGAGTCGGTCCACCGCAGGGACTCCGACAGCCGGTACCAGACCGTGCACGGCCGCCCGGTCTTCCCCGTGCACCACGAGCTGATGTCGCTGGGCAAACCCGCGGCGCAGGCCGCGCGAGGCGTCAGCGAGACCGCGCTGACCCAGGAGCAGTCGTCCAGACGGGTGGCGCTGGTGGGCAGCTCGTTCATCGGGGAGCTGTCCGTGGACATCGGCGGGATTCTGGCAGCGGACCCTGAGGTGTACCGCGACGTCGTGAGCCTCTGGGCACCCGCAGGATGGTCTGCCGAGCAGAAGCGGGAGCTGGCGGCGGAGTCCTTCCGGGGCGCCGGTACACAGCCGTTCGAACGGGACCACTCGCTGCTGACACTGGTCGACCCGATGCGGGTGGACATGTGCAACGTCAGCTTCCACGGCGTACACGAACAGGTGCCGCTGCCGCCCGCGCGCGACACCATTGGCAGCGACTACTTCCTGCTCCACCTCGTGCGGAACGCCGGGCTGCCAGGCGTCCTGCACAACCGCAACATCGTCAACCACCACACGGCCGAACGCCGCACCGACACCGGATTCCTGGCGTATCAGAGCCGCTTCGCCAAGTTCCTGCTGTCGATGCTCTATCTGCACCACATCTACGACCGGATGGCCGAGGCCGGTGACTCGCTGCTGGACGAGCGCGGACGGATACGCGCCGGCACCGTCGCCGCGTTCGCCAGGGAGGCCACCCGGCTGGACACCGCGGAAAACCTCCAGCGCCTCGACGCTCTCGAGGCCGCCTACCGGCGCCTGGGCGGCCGCTACGCCGCTTTCGCCGACCGGCTGGCCGCGCGCCGGGAACGCCTGCTCGCCGAGGCGCGCAGCGACATCGAGGACTTCGCGCTGCTCACCGAGGTGTGGAGCGAACTCGTCGCCGCGGCCCGGCACACGGCTCCGAGCCCTCCGCCGGGCCCTCCGCCGGGTGCTGCGTCCGGGTCCGGGCTGCCGGGGGTGAGCCGGTGATGGGCACGGGCGCCCTCTCCCGGCCGTCCTCCGGCGCCGCGGGGACGGCAAGCACGGTCGTGGGGACAGCAAGCGCGGTCACCGGGACGGCGAGCACGGCGGACTCGCACCTCAGCGCTGCCCTGGCCGAGGCGCTCGCCGCAGCCCCCACGGACCGGATCGTCTTCGACCTCGCGGGCATCGAGCAGCGCTACGAAGCGCTGCGCCGTGAACTTCCCGGAGTGCGGGTGCGGTTCGCGATGAAGGCGTGCCCGGTCGACGAGGTGATCACGGCCCTGGCACGCCGGGGTGCCGGGATCGACGCCGCCGGCCCCGGCGAGGCGCGCCAGGCGCTGCGGGCGGGCGTACCGGCGCACCGGATGCACTACGGCAACACCGTCAAGTCCGACCGGGACATCGCCGCCGCCCACCGGCTCGGCATCCGGGACTTCGCGACCGACAGCACCGAGGACGTGGCGGCCCTCGCCGCGCACGCCCCCGGGGCCCGTGTCTTCTGCCGTGTACTGACCAGCGGGGCCGGAGCCGTCTGGGGCCTCGGGGAGAAGTTCGGCTGCCCGCCCGGCGAGGCCCCCTTGGTGCTGGAACGGGCCCGGGAGGCGGGCCTGGTTCCCTCGGGCCTGTCCGTGCACGTCGGCTCGCAGCAGCTGACGCCCGAGTCCTGGCACAGCGCGCTGGAGAGCCTGGGCGAGGTGGCGCGTGCCCTGGTCCGGCGCGGCATCCGCCCGGACCACATCAACCTCGGAGGCGGCCTTCCCGCCCTCGGCTACCTCGACCGGCGCGGGCGACCCCACGACCCACCGCTGGACAAGATCTTCGCGGTGATCAGGGAAGGGATGGCCGGCCTGCGCGACATCCTGGGCGGCGGCCTGGAGTTCACCATCGAGCCGGGGCGCCATCTGGTCGCCGACCACGGAGCGGTCCGGGCCCATGTCGCCCGTCTCACGGAGCGCCGAAGGGCCGACGGCGAGCGGCAGCACTGGCTGTATCTGAGCTGCGGCAGATTCAACGGCCTCTACGAGATGGACGCGCTGCACTACCCGCTGGTCTTTCCGGGGCACACCGGGGGCGCAAACGTCCCGGCCGTGCTCGCCGGCCCCACCTGCGACGGTGACGACGCCTGCTCCCCCGAGCACGCGCTTGTCCCCGTGCCCAGGGCGCTGGCGTCGGGCGACCCGGTGTGGGTGCTGTCCAGCGGTGCGTACGCGCTCAGCTATATGACCCGCGGCTTCAACGGTTTCGCGCCGCTCCCGTACGCGTTCACCGAACCGGGCAGCCGCCATGGGTGAGCTCCTGAGGGCGGACGAAGCCGTGCGGATACGCCGTATCGCCGACGCGGACTGGGACGCCATCGCTGCGCTGGAACGCGACGCCTACGCCGGACTGGGCCTCTCGGAGGGGCGGGCCACGCTGCGGTCCCGCGCAGCCGCGTCACCTGGCACATGCTTCGCGCTGCACGTCGGCGCCCGGACGGCCGGCTATGTGCTGGCCCTGCCCTGCCCCGCCTTCCACTTCCCGGACCTGACGCGGGCGCACTCCCCCGCTACCACCCGGACGGGCAATCTCCATCTCCACGACCTCGTCGTCGCCCCCGCCCTGCGCCGCAAGGGAATGGCGCAGCACCTCCTGCGCCACCTCGCCCGCACCGCCCGGGCACGCGGGCACCGGCGGATCTCCCTGGTCGCGGTCGGGGGCAGCGACAGGTTCTGGGCGGCGCGCGGGTTCGCTCCGTACCCCGGCGTCGTACCACCGGACAGCGGCTACGGCACCGGCGCGCTGTACATGTCCCAGCCGGTGTCCCCCTGCCTGAGCCGGTCGTCCGATCCGGGAGCCGCTCCACAGCGCGTCCCGTCCTCGCCGCACGAAGTGAGCTGATATCTGTGTTCCGGATCCTCGAAGTCCGCGCCCAGCAGCAGTCATTCGTCCGCGGCCAGTGGGCCATCGCCGCGCTGTTCTGCTCCCTCGGATTCCAGTACGCCACCTGGGCCTCCCGCATTCCGGCGATCAAGAGCGAACTGGGCCTGACGGCGGCCGAGGTGGGGATGCTGCTGATGGCCGCGGGTGTGGGAGCTGCGGCGTCGTTCCCACTGGTGGCGCTGTTGATGCGGGCGCTGGGCTCGCTGCGGCTCGCCCTCCTCTCCCAACTGGGCCTGACCCTGCTGCTGCCGGCCCTGGCCGCGGCGCCGAACTATCCCGTCGCCCTGGGGGTGATGTGCGTCGACGGGCTGCTCGTCGGCTGCCTGAACGTCGCCATGAACGCGCAAGGGGCGGCGCTGGAGGCGAAGTTCGAGCGCAACGCCATGGCCCGGCTGCACGCGGTCTTCAGCGGTGGGTCGCTGCTCGCCGCCCTGCTCGCCTCCGGCGTCAGCACCGTCACACAAGCGGTCGGGGCCCACTTCGGAGTGGCCGTCGTGCTCCTGGTCCTGCTGGGCGTCTACGCACGGACCGGGCTGCTCGCGGACGACGAACCGGCCGGGAAGGAAACGTACACGGACGAGACATACGCGGACGAGGGCACGCAGGCGGAAGAGGCCGCGCGAGCGGGGAGGGAGAAGGGAGGCGGGACGACGGAGGCGCGCGGCCGCCGCTGGCCCCTGCCGTCACGGGTGACGCTGTGGATGTGCTGCGCCATGGTGTTCGGCACGATCGCCGAGGGCGCCATGAACGACTGGTCGACCCTGTACATGAGGGACATCGCGAAGGCGTCGGCACAGACAGCACCCCTCGGTATCGCCGTCGTCTCCGGGATGATGGTCCTCGCCCGGCTCTTCGCCGACGGCTGGCGCGCCCGCTGGGGCGACGCGCGTGTCGTGCTGCTGGGGAGCGCGCTCGCGGGCGCCGGGCTCGCCGCCGCACTGGTGAGCGGCGGCGTGGCGCCGGCCCTGGCGGGTTTCGCCTGTGTGGGACTGGGGATCGCCGCCGTGACACCCTGCGTGTACGCGGCCGCGGCCAGGCAGGGCTCGGACGCGCTGACGCTGGTCGCCGCCATGGGGACGACCGGACTGCTGGCCGGTCCGCCCCTCATCGGCTTCGTCGCCGCAGCCGGCAACCTGGCGTGGGGGATGGCGACCGTCGCCGCCTCCTCCCTGGCGGTCTCCCTGTGCAGCACGCGCATCCGATGGACCCCGCTGCAGGCGGCCTCCTCCGGCTGAACGGGCCGCTGAGCGGGCCCGGCACAGGTCCCGTATCGTCCGGGCATGCGCAGTGAACGCCGGCTCCGTCGGCTCGTCGTCGGCGGTACCACCTGGCTCTGGACCGTCCGCCATCGGCACCCCTACTGCCGCGAGGTGCTCAGCCTGCACCGGGCCGGTCCTCGCCGGACGCTGCGCATCGTCTTCCGCACCGTTCCGGAGCACCGTCTGACCGCCGGGTACCCGCAGTCAGGCGTGGTCGTCGACGCGCTGGGACGCTCGCTCAATCTGAACGAGCCCGGGAACGTCCGCCGGCTGCTGGATCAGGCCGTCGCCCGTACCGGCGCGTGCGGCCGACCGTCCGGGGCAGGCTTCGAGGTGGAGTTGGACGGGTGGACGCTCTTCGATGTGCTCAGGAACGGCGATGGGCTCATGGGCGGTGAGTGGTCACGTTCCCGCTGACCTGTTCGGCGGTGGGGCGCACCAGGAGGAGGGCGATGTCGTCGGTGGGGGGTGTGGGCTGGAACGCGGGGCTCGTGAGGGTGTCAGCCAGGTCGTCGAGGCTCTGGTCGGCGGCGGCCTCAGCGAGTCTGCGGGCCAGGGCCGCCGTGGAGTCGCCGATGTCACCGCCGGGGATCTCCACGAGTCCGTCGGTGTAGAGGACGAGGACGGAGCCGGGTTCCAGGCGCACGCTCACGGTGGTGTAGTCGGTCTCGGCTTCGATACCGAGCAGCAGCCCGGGTGGTACGTCCAGGATCTCGGTGCGGCCGTCCGGATGGCGCAGCAGGGGTGGTGGGTGACCCGCGGTGGCGAGGCGCACCTCTCGGCGGGGCAGGTCGAGGTGTGCGTAGAGACAGCTGGTGAACAGGCCCGTGTCCAGATCGATGAGGAGCTGGTTGGTACGGGCGAGGATCTCACCGGGTGAGGCTCCGGCGGTCGCATGGGTGTGGACGGCGGTCCGAACCTGGCCCATGAGCGCGGCCGCCGTGGTGTTGTGCCCTTGGACGTCGCCGATGGCCGCGGCGGCGCTGGTGTCGTCGCAGCGGACCAGGTCGTAGAAGTCGCCGCCGATGTCCATCCCGTGCCCCGCCGGCAGATAGCGGGCGGCCACCTCGAGGTTCGGGACGCCGGCCAGGCGGTGCGGCAGCAGACCGGTCTGCAGGCTGTGGGCCAGCTGCCGCTGGTTGTCGTAGAGGCGGGCCCGGTCCAGCGTCTGCGCGAGCAGTCCGGCCAAGGAGGTGAGCACGGCTCTTTCGGGCGGTGTGAAGGGGTGGGGTTGGTCGTAGGCGAGTGCGAGGGTGCCGATGGCGGTGCCGGACGCGGTCAGCGGAAGGAAGGCCCAGGCACCCATCTGGCCGTGGTGTGCGGCGGGCGAATGGCTTGCCAGGTCGGCTGCGTTGGAGAAGAAGGCGGGCACACCGGTGGACAGGACACACGCCGCCGGGGTCTCGGAGGAGAGGGGTACCGCGTCGAAGCCGGCCACCAGATCAGCAGGACAGCCACGGTGCCCGGCGACGTGGAGGCGACCCTCCTCGACGGTCATCAGGGCCAGCGCAGCGGGTCCGAACGCGGGGACGAGCTGGTCGGCCACCAGCTCGACGACGTCGGTGACGCGCACCGCCTCGCTGAGCATGGCCGCCAGATGGGTGAGGTGGTAGAGCGCTGTCGCACCGCCGGGTTGCGCGGTCTCGTCGGGGCTCCGGTCCTGCGGCGAGGGAGGGTGCTCGGTCGCGGCGACGGTGATGTGGACGCTCACGCCGCGTTCGCCGGGGAAGAGCCGGAAGGACAGCCAGGTGTCGGGCGGCCGCCGTGCGGTGAAGGTGGTCGGCTGCCGGGCGATCACAGCAGCGCGGTACCGGTCCTCGAACACCGGGTCGCGCAGCCAGGGCAGCGACTCCCACGGGCGGGTGCCCAGCAGGGCCTCCGCGTCGGCTCCCACCAGCTCGGCACAAGCGGAGTTGAGGAAGACGATCCGGCCCTCCACGTTGAGGGAGCAGCAGCCGTCGGGCAGCCGTTCGGCGAACTCGAAGGCCGCCGTCGCCTGGCCGGGCCCGGGCTCCTGCGACGGCTTCTGGTGCAGCAGACGCGGCTCGTCCTGCGGCAACAGCGGACGGCCGCTCTCCGCCGCCTGCCGCAGCACACGGCTCGCGCTGCGGCAGCCGCCTCCCACGATGTGGCGCTCGCGCGCGGACAGGCGTGACGGGTGGCCGGTCGGCCACAGCAGCACGATGCCGCCCCGCGCGGTGGCGCCGACCACGATGGGCGCCGCGGCCAGCCGGAAGTCGTACGGCAGTACGAGGCCGACGCGGGGGTAGTGGCGGGCCATGTCCTCCTGCCCGGCCAGCCAGACGATCCGCCGGCGCCGCACCGCGACCGCCACCGGGACGGGCGCGTCGCAGGGGACCCGGGCCCATGGCGACGCAATGCTGCGGGACACTCCGGAGACCACCGCGAGCCGGAGCACCCGTTCGCCGGGCGGCAGCAGGTAGATCAGACCCACCGAGGCACCGGTGGCCTTCATGACGTCGGCCAGGACAGCGTCGAGTTGCCCCCAGCCGGGGCCGTCCGAGCCGGTGGACCTCCCCGTATCGCTCTCGCCGCTCACACCGCTCCCGAAGCTGGACGCAGGTCGGCAGCCGTCACTCGGCAGCCGGCGGCCGCCACGGTGTGCCGTCCGCGCACGGCCGCCGCTGGCCATGTTCCGCCACGAAGCCCCCGGCACGTCGGCGGCACACCGACAAAGGGCTCAGCTGCTCCTTGAGGTGGAGGTAGGGGATCAGTCGTGGCGGTCGGGGGGCTCGTGCAGGGGGCCGGTCGCCGGCCGGGGAACGCCTCGTCAGCCAAACGGGGGACGGTACAGGCCGGGCTCCGGTGTGTGCGGGTGCGCGGGCGACATGGCAGGTATCCCACATTCTCGGGCACGGGCGCCGAGTCATTGCTGTTACGAGCGGTAACTTGCGGGCAATCGCGGGCTTGTTGTTTCAGCCGTGGCCGAGCGAGCACGCGTACTGCTGTTCCACGTCCAACTGGGCGTGCCCCCACGAACACTTGGAGGCCACATGATCTCCCGGCCGAGACACCGGGTACGGCGTACGGTCACCCTGGCCGCTTCGGCGCTGCTGTTCGGTGCGGTCACCGCGCCGGCGGCTCAGGCCGTCCCCTCGGGTCCCCCGTCAGGCGCGGAGGGACAGCCCCGGCACTGCACACTCGACCTGACAACAGGTACCGAGCACTGCTACACCAGCTTCACCGAAGCCATCGAGAACGCGAGCGGCGGGCGTATCGACGACGCGCCGGCCTCGGCCCGTACGGCGGCGCGTGACAGCCGGTTCCGCGCGCAGGCGCGCTCGCTGGCGGCGGACGGCGACGAGCGCGCCGGTGGTGTCATCCAGGGCACCTTCTTCGACGACCCCGGCTTCGGCGGCGACTCGCTGACCATCACCGGCGAGGGGCTGTGCGAGAAGGACGGCTGGGTCGACTACCAGTACGACCTGGAAGACGCCTGGAAGAACCGCATCTCCTCGGTGCAGCCGTGGGGGAACTGCTGGATCTGGCTCTACCCCGAGCCCGGGCTCGGCGGGGACCGGGACGGCCCGTTCAAGGAGAACACCTCCGACATCGGTGCCTTCATGAACGACCGCACCCAGTCCATCGGCTTCAGCTGACGACGAAGCTCCCACCCCCCACCTCCAGTGAGGAGAACCCCCATGAAGCAACGTGTCAGGTGGTCGGTCATGCTGGCCGCGCTGGTGACCGCCGGCAGCGCCGCGCTCGCCCCCGGCGTGGCGCAGGCGGACGACAACCCGCCCACCGTCCGGGAACTGCTGGACAAGTGTGACAACGGCACCGACGTCTGCGTCTTCCACCCCGACGGGCCGCCCCGCGATTCCATGGGTGAGGCCCATCAGGTCGGCGACAGCGCCTACAACTGCACCAAGGATCTCCAGCGCTCCACGGTCGGCTGGTCCGACACGACCGGCGAGAGCAACAGCGTGGGCGTGTCGCTGAGCGCCGAGTACGGCTTCGCCGAGGTGTTCAAGGTCAGCATCGAGACGAACTACTCGCATACGTGGGAGAGTTCGCACACCGAGTCGGCCCAGACGAACATCGACGTGCGGCCGGGCGAGGTCGGCTGGGTGACGCGCGAGGCCCAGCTGCAGACCGTCAGCGGGAAGTACGAGATGCACTTCCCCGACCGGTTCCACGGCCACTACATCTGGTACGTGCCCTTCGAGGCCACCGGTCCCAAGCCGGACGCGCCGAGCACCAAGACGCAGCACACCCGCCCGATGACCGATGAGGAGAAGGCCCAGCACTGCGGCTGATCCCACGTCACGGCCACCGCACGGGTGGTCTTCCGGGCGTACCTGTCGTACCGGCGGCCCGGCGAGGTATCGGTTCGGTCATGACCGATCCCGAGCACTACGCACTCGCCGCACGCGCCGTCGGCGGCGACGGCTCCGCACCGGGCGGCTCGTCCGGGCCTCAGCCGGAGCCCGGCCCGGTGGCGGCTCACACCGCCACCGGGCCGGACGGCGCCGGCACCCCCGCACCGTCGCGCCCGGGCCGTCCGTGCGGCCCCGGCTCTGTCACCCCCCGCGAGCGGTAGCCGCCGGAGCGAACGCCAGCACCACGTTGTGCCCGCCGAAGCCGCAGGAGTTGCTGACGGCCAGCTCCACGGAGCACGGCCGGGCGGCCCCGCACACCACGTCGATGTCCGAGGTGCCCGCGTCGGGCGTGTGGAAGTTCGCGGTCGGTGGCACGGTCTGCCGCTGCACGGTCAGCACGGTGAGTGCCGCCTCCACCGCACCGGCCGCGCCCATGGTGTGGCCGATGACCCCTTTGGCCGAGGTGACGGCCGGACCGTTGGAGCCGAACAGCTCGCGCAGCACGGCCGCCTCGGTGCGGTCGTTGAGCGGGGTTCCGGTGCCGTGCGCGTTGACGTGGTCCACGTCCCCGCGAGCGGCGCCGGCCCGCGCCAGGGCCTGTTCCACGGCATCCCGCAGCCAGCGGCCGTCCGGCCGGGGCGCGACGGCGTGGTGGGCGTCGGTCGTCGAGCCGTGCCCCGCGAGCAGGGCACGGACCGGCGCGCGCCGTGCGGTCGCGTCCGCGGCACGCTCCAGGACCAGCACCCCGGCACCCTCGCCGAGGACGAAGCCGTCCCGGTCGGTGTCGAAGGGGCGGGAGGCACCAGCCGGGTCGTCACCGCGCCGGGCGAGGGCTCCCGCCCGGGCGAACGCCGTCGCGCACAGGGGCGTCACCATCGCGTCGCTGCCGCCGGCCACGGCGATGTCGCAGGCGTCGCTGTCCAGCAGCATGGCGGCGGTGGCCAGCGCGGTCGCGCCGGAGGCACAGGCGGTGGCGGTGTGCAGTACGGGCCCGTGGATGCCCAGGTCGATGGCGAGCTGGCCCGCGGCCATGTTCGGCAGGAAGGCGGGCAGGGTGAGCGGCGAGACCGCGCCCTGACCGACGGTCGACAGCTTGTGGTGCTGTTCCTCGTAGCTGCCGACCCCGCCCGCGGCGGAGCCCAGTACCACCGCGACCCTGGCGCCGTCCCAGCCGTGCGGGTCCAAGGCGGCGTCACGCACCGCTTCGCCGGCCGCCGCCAGGGCGAACTGGGTGAACCTGTCGTGGCGCCAGGGCCGCGGCCCGTCCAGGTGGGTGCGCGGATCGAACCCGGTCACCCGGCAGGAGAGCGTGACAGGGGCTGCGGCCAGTTCGGGGTCGTCGGCGGCGACGGGCCGGCCGGAGCAGATCCGCTGCCAGGTCTCCTCGGTACCCACCCCTGCCGGTGTCATCAGGCCGACGCCGGTGACGGCCATCGCCCGGTCGGTACGTACGCCGGTCACTCCTCCCCCATCTGTCCCACGGGCTGCGTCTCGCCCAGCAGTTCATGGACCAGCGCGACGACGTCCTCCGGCGTGGCCTCACCCGTGACCGCGTCGTCCGGCGCGCCGGTGCCGTAGTGCTCCTGGACGGTGACGAGGAGCTCGGTGACGGCCAGCGAGTCCAGCCCCAGTTCGGTGAGGGTCACCCCGGGCCGCACCTCGTCGGAGGGCACTTCGAACTTGTCGGTGAGCACGGTGGTCACGTAGGTGTGGACAGGGTCCATGGGTCTTCCTTTCGTCGTCGCTGCGGTTGCTGGTGTTCGGGTTGCTGGTGTTCCGGCTGGTGTTGTTCCGGCTGGCGCTCCTGCTCTCGGGTTCCGCGCGGGGAGTCGGCGCAGGCGCGGGCCGCGGGCCAGGTGAGGGCGATCGACCCCCAGGTGAGACCGCCGCCGAAGGCGGTCAGCAGGGTGGGCGTGCCCGGCCGTACCAGGCCACGCTCCGCCGTGTCGGCCAGCGCCAGGGGGACGGAGGCTGCCGCGGTGTTGCCGACGTCTCGGATGTTGCCGAACCGGTGCTCGGGTGCGATGCCGAGCCGGTCGCCGACCGTGTCCAGGATGCGCTGGTTGGCCTGGTGGCCGATGAACGCGCCGAGCAACGAGGGTTCCCACCCGGCCAGGCGCAGCGCGGTGCGGGACGACTGGGTCATCCGCCGCACCGCGTGCGCGTAGACCTCGCGTCCGCGCATGCGCAGGTACCGGTGGGCGCGCGGGGGCCGGGTCCCGGTGTCGGGTGTGCCGGAGCCGCCCGCCGCGATGGCGATGAGGTCGCTACCCGATCCGTCAGCGCCCAGGTCCCAGGCGATCACCTCGCCCGGCTCTCCCCGCTCCCCGGCACGCAGCAGTACGGCTCCGGCGCCGTCGCCGAAGACGACGGCGGTGTCCCGGTCCTGCGGGTCCACGATGCTCGAGTACGTCTCGGCGCCGACGACCAGCGGCCGTTCACACATCCCGGAGCGGACCAGCCCGGTGGCAACGGCGGTGGCGTAGACGAATCCGGAGCAGACAGCCGCCAGGTCGAAGGCGGCGACGGTTCCCAGGCCCAGCTGGTGGGCGACTTCGGGCGCGGTGGCCGGGCAGCGCCGGTCCGGCGTGGTGGTGGCGACGACCAGCAGGTCCGGGCGGGCTCCGGCGGCGGATTCCAGCGCGGCCCGGCCGGCCGCCACGGCCAGGTCACCGGTGGCGACGCCGGGTCCGGCGCGGCGGCGGTGGGCGATGCCGGTACGGGAGCGGATCCACTCGTCGGTAGTGGCGAGCGCGCCGTCCCGCGTCACATCGGCGTTGCTGCGCACCTGCTCGGGCAGCGAAGCGCCGATGCCGCAGACGACGGTGGTGCGCCCGGCTTGTGGGGCGGTACTGGACGTCACCGGTCACACCCCGGCGAACGGTGAGGCGGGCTTGGGGATACCGGCGAGTCCTCCGTCGGGCACCGACAGCCCTCCGTCCAGCAGCAGCGCCTGACCGGTCAGGAAGGCGGCCGCGGGCGAGGCCAGATACAGGGCCGCCCAGGCGGCTTCTTCCGGTTCGGCCCACCGGCCCAGCGGGACGTGCGCCATCAGCCAGTCGGACAGCGGCGCGGCCTCGGCGGCGAACGAGGTCATGTCGGTGCGGGTCCATCCCGGGCACAGCGCGTTGACGCGGATGCCCTCGCGCGCCCAGCCGGTGGCCAGACTGCGGGCGAGGGAGATCTGGGCCGCCTTGGTCGCCGCGTAGGCGTCCATCATGGGGGTGCCCACCGCTCCGGCGACCGAGGACATCAGCACCAGGCTCGCCCTGGTCGAGGCGGCCAGGTGCGGGTGGACGCGTCGGCACAGCGCGGCAGTGGCGTTGAGGTTGACGGTCACCACCCGGTCCCAGTCCTCTTGGGTGGTGTGCTGGAGAGGGGCGAGCCGCGGTGCGCCGTCGGGCTCGGTGGGCAGGATGCCGGCGTTGTGGACGACGACGTCGAGGCCGCCCAGCGCCGCTGCCGCCTCGTCCACCACGCCGCCCGCAGCGGTGGCCTCCGTGAAGTCGCCGGGCACCGGGACGGCTTTCCGTCCCCGGTGGGCGATCTGGTCGGCGGTGTCCTTCAGCGCCGCCTCGCTGCGGGCCGAGAGCGCCAGGTCGGCACCGGCGTCGGCGAGCGCGAGGGCAACGGCGCGTCCGATGCCGCGTGACGCTCCGGTCACCAGGGCGCGGGCGCCGTCGAGCCGGAAGGCTTCGGCTGTCGTCAGGGAGTCGGTGCGGGGCGTGCTGTTCATCGCGCGCTCCTTTCGGCGGATACGGCGGATACGGCGGATACGGCGGCTTCTGCGGTCTCGGCAGGTTCTGCGGTCCCGGCGGCTTCTGCGGTCCCGGCCGGACAGCCGGTGGCTTCTGCCGCGGGGGCGGCCGCGGCTGACGCGGCAGTGGGGGCGGTACGAATGACGGGGGCTCCGCTCCAGGTGAGCAGTGCGCTGCCCCACGTCATCCCGGCGCCGAAGGTGGCGAGGAGGACGCGGTCCCCGCGCCGCAGCAGGCCGTCGACGGCAGCCGCAGCCAGTGCGTAGGGCGTCGAGGCCGCGCCGATGTTGCCCACCTCGTCCGCGACGATCGGCAGCCGACCGGGCGGGATACCCAGCGACGTGCCGACGGAGCGCAGCATCCGGGGGTTGGGCTGGTGGGTGACGAAGGCGTCGATGTCCTCGGCGCGCAGCCGGTTGCGGGTGAGGCTGTCGGAGACGACGAGGGGGAACATCTCGACGATGAAGTCCCGCACGGCACGCCCGTCCATCCGGATGGTGTGCCGCCCGTCGGCGACTGTGCCGGCGTCGGCGGGTGCGCGGCTCCCGCCCGCCGGGATCAGTACATGATCAGCGAGGGCACCGTCGGAGCCGAGGTGGAAGTCGGTGAACCCCTCCCCCGCCGGTACCGGGCCCAGCACGGAAGCGGCGGCGCCGTCGGCGAACAGCACGGCGGTGGCACGGTCGGCGGGGTCGAGGAACTTCGAGTACGCCTCCACGCCGACCACCGCCGCGTAGCGGGAACCGGCGTCCGCGCGCAGATAGTCGTGTGCGAAGCGGGTGGCGAACAGCCAGCCCGAGCAGGCGGCGCCGACATCGAGGGCGACGGCGTTGCGTGCCTTGGTGAGGGCCTGGACGCGGCACGCCGTGGCCGGACCGAGTTCGTCGGGCGTCGAGGTGGCCAGCACCAGCAGGTCGAGCTGGTCCGGGTCGAGTCCGGCCGCCGCCACGGCGGAGCGCACGGCGGCGGCCGCCATGTCGGAGGCGGCCTCGTCCGGTGCTGCCTCGTGGCGCTTGCGCACCCCTGTGCGTTCCACGATCCAGTCGGGGCTGACACCGATCGCACGGGCGACCTCGTCGTTGGAGCGCTGCCGCGTGGGCAGGTAGGTGCCCATGCCCAGGACACCGATGCCCGACGCCCCGTCGGAGTCGGCGACAGCAGTGGGGTCGGAAATCGGGTCAGCGGTCGAGGCAGTCACGTCAGAAGACGCGTTGGAATGGGAAAAGCTGCCGGTCACGAGCATCCTCCGGGGGTTCGGTCGGCGGTGGCGGCGAGCGCGGCCGCGTAGTCGGAGGCGGCCAGCGGGACAGGGACAAGTGCGTTCGGCGGGGCGAGCCTGGCCGTCAATGTGTCGAGGGAGGACATGAGCCGCGCGCACTGGCGGTCCGCGGCCGCCTCCAGAACGGCGGCCGCCCCGGGCGAGAGCACACCGGTCCACAGCAGCGGTCCGGCCAGCCGCAGCGCCTGACCGGTCCCGTACAAGGCGGCCAGAGCGGCTGCGGCCGGGTCGGTGTCGTCTGCCGTGCGGGTCGCGTCGGCCACGGACTGCGCGGCGAGCCGGAGCGTGTGGACCTCGCCGAGTTGCCGGGCCTGTTCCAGCAGCGGGTTCCACAGGTCCATACCCTCCGGGGCCCGCTGACGGCGCTCGTCGAGCGCGGCCCGGAGTCCGGCTGTCAGCCGCTGTTCCAGCGCGCTGACGGTCCACAGCCACCAGGCGGGGTCATCGGTGCCGGCAGGACGGGATGTGCCGTCGGCGGGTGCGGGCGCTTCCTCCTCCGCCAGGGCGCGGCCGATGTCCAGGAGGATCAGCTGGTTGTCGCCCCCGGCCGCGCCGAATGCCTCCGCCAGACCGGCGTAGCCACTGAGCCGGTTGACGGTGAGGTGCCCGGCGAGTCCGCAGCGACGCCTGCACTCGGCCGTGACCCGGACCGCGCCGGCCACCGCCAGCGCCTTGAAGGCGGACAGCCGGCGGTCGACCGCCGCCCACGGGGAGAACGCCGTCTCCGTCGTGGGTGAGGCGTTCGGGTCGGTCCGGGCCTTCTCCGACTGCTGCCAGATGTCCAGCGCGGTCCGGGAGGCGCAGTCGAGCGCGAACGCTTCCGCCAGCGCCCCGAGCACCGCGCGCTGTTGGGTGCTGTAGGACAGCACGGGGGCTTCGGGGGCGAGCCGGCCGTGCGAGCGCCGGTGCCGGGAATGGCGCAGCGTCGAGGCGGCGGAGGCGCGGGCTGTCGCGGCGGCGGCCGACGGTACCGTCGCCCACAGCGCCCTGCCGACGTCCAGGGTGCGCTGCAGCGCGCGGCCGGGGTCGCCGTGGGGGTCGCGGAATGCGCCGTCGGCGTCGATCCGGGCTTCGCCGCGCAGCCAGCGGTCGTAGGGCAGCCTCGCTCCCTCGAACCGCACCAGCGCGTACTCCAGCGGCAGCGTCTCCGCGCCGAGCGCGCCCGAGAGGGAGACCCCGGGGGCGGTGCGCCGCTCGTCGCACAGGTCGACCAGGAAGGGGTGGACGCCGTGGTCCCTGCCGCCCACCCGCAGCCGGGCGCACACCACGGCCGACTGCGCGCTGCCCGGCGTTCCGACGGCGGAGCACTTGGCAGCCCCGGGGTCGGGCGTGGTCAGCACGAACTCGCGGTTCCGCGGGTCGAACTCGGCGGTGGTGCGGAGGGCCAGATGGCTGGTGGCGTCGCCGATCTCGGTGACCAGGAAGACCCCCTTTCGCCGGCCGCTCTCCAGCTCCTCCACCACCCGCGCGAGCTCCGGTGCGGCCTGCTGCCGCTCGTCGGCCGAGGCGACGACGGAGCCCAGGCACAGGAAGTAGTGGTTGACGACCGTCATGTACAGTGCCGGGTCCATCAGTGCCGTGCAGGCACTCAGCTCCGCCAACAGGCTGCGGTCGTGCAGAAGTTGGCGGGCCGGCGGCAGCACCGCGGCCAGCCGCGCCAGCGCATGGTGGGTCAGCTGGTTCCGGCTCGTGCTCTCCCCCGGTTCGGGAGGGCGGACGGGGCCGAGCGCCTCGGCGATGCGCTGTGCCCGGGGCGTCCGCAGAGGGTCGGTGAAGGGCTGGGGCGGGGCGGGTGCGGTGGCCGGCGGGTCGGTTGCGGGCCGGGTCACGCGATCTCCCCCTGCGGCTGACGGTGCGCTGTTCCGGGAGCTTCCCCCGGCGCTGCGGCCCGGTGCAGGCGGTCCGGGCGCTCCCAGGGGAAGTCCGGGGAGTTGAGCGGGCTGTACGCCGCGATGTCGTCCCGGTGCGCCAGGACGCGCCGGGCGCTGCGGGTGAGGGCCTGTCCGGTGCCGCACTCCAGGAGCAGCGCGGGGCCGTGGGCCACCGCCCGGTCGAGCACGGCGGGCAGCCGGGCCGGGCTCGTCAGGCAGGCGGCCAGGCCCGCGTACACGTCGTCGCCCCTGCCATACGGTCCACCGCGCACGGTCGAGTGGACCGGGGTGTGGGCCGGGCGTGCGGGCAGGGTGCGGATCGCCGCCGCGAACCCCTCGGCCTGGGTGGTGAGCGACGGGTGGTGGGAGGAGAAGGGCAGCCGGAGCCGGGCGGTGCCGACGCCGTGCTCAGCGGCCCGCTCCTCCACCTGGTCGAGTTCCCGGACCGGGCCGCTGAGGACGGTTTCTCCCGGGTCGTTGACGCAGGCCACGGCCACCTTCCGGGCCGCGACCGCAGTGATCAGCCGCTCCGCCTCGTCGATCCCCGTCGCCAGCACCGTCATCCCGCCCCGGCAGCGGCTCAGCCAGCGGGAGAGCCTGCAGGCGAGGTGGGTGCCGTCGGGCACGGCGAAGACACCCGCCGCCGTGAGCGCGGCGATCTCCCCGAAGCTGACGGCGACCATCCGCCTGGGTGCCGCGCCGACCGCGCACAGCGCCCGGTGGAGCGCCATGGAGGCGCCGAACAGCGCGACCTGCGGTGTGCCCACGGGCCCGGCGGCCAGCGTCCGGCCGCTCGGCGGTGTGTCACCCAGCAGCGCGGGCCCGAGCGCCGGAATCCCGTACGCGGCGCTCACCTCGTCGACCTGGGCGAACACCTCGGCGACGGCTGTGCGCACCACGGGGTGGGCGCGCACAGCGCGTACCAGCGGGGAGACGGCGAAGTCCCCCTGCCCGGGGAACAGATGGATGGTCTCGGCCGGCGGCGCCCAGGGCGCCGGTGGTAACCCGGGCCGGTCGTATGCTCGCGGCATATTCCTGTCTCCTTCTCGCCTGGGGGACTGAGGCGTGTGAGGTGTGCTGTTGACCGTGTTGACGGGAACGGCGGCGCGTCCTCGTCGGCGGGGGCGTGTTCTGGCCTTTTTCGCGACGGGGCACGCCGTCGGCTCCTCGCCGGGCGGCCGGGTGCCGGTCGGCCGCCGCGACCTGCGGTGCGGCGGTGCGCCCCGGCGGTCGGCGCCCTGGTGTCGCCCGCGGAGCGGCACCAGCAGACCCACCGGCAACGCCGCGCCATGGCACCCCGTGAGTACAGTCCGAAACTGCCCCTCCCCCATGTGGGAAGGGCTTCGCCGGGGTATGTCTCCACCGAAACACAAGCACGGGCACGGTGCTGACCGGTTTCGGTCACCAAGGCGTGAACGCGTTGAAAACCCTGGACCCCTGTGTCCGCCGGAAGCCCCGGGCCTGCGTGACCGGGCGGAGTGAGCGGGAGACTCCCATGGGACCTCGCGGGCCGAACCGCCAACTCGCCGCCCTGCTGGCGGAGTCCGGATGGAGCGCGGGCGAACTGGCGCGCGCGGTCAACGCTCTGGGGACCAAGTACGGGCTGCGGCTGCGCTACGACCGGACGGCCGTCGCCCACTGGCTGGAGGGCTCCCGGCCGCGCCCACCGGTCCCGGGCCTGGTGGCCCAGGTGTTCGGGCGGCGCCTCGGCCGCCCGGTGCGCGTCAGCGAGACCGGGCTGGAAAGCAGCACGACCGCCGGGGCCTCGGCCGAAGCGGTGCTGGGGACCAGCGATCCGGTGGAACGGCTCACCGCGCTGTGCGCCGCCGACGCCGACCCGGCGCGGCGGCTGGCGCTCAATCGGGAGATGTTCACCGCCGTCGACGTCCGGCTGCCCGCCTGGCCGCCCGCCGACGAGCCACCCCCCGGTCGGCAGCCCGGCACGGCGCAGTCAGGCTCAGCGCACGGCGGCCCAGCACAGGGCGGCGCAGCACAGGGCGAGTCGGCGGGCGCCGACGCGCGGCTGGCCGACATGGTCACCGTCTTCGCCGAGCTGGCAGCCAAGTACGGTGGCGCGCACGCGCGTTCCGCGCTGGGCGCCTACGTCGCCGACGACGTCGCCCAGCGCCTGACCGCATCCCCCGGCAGCGGAACGGCCGGGCCGGCCGATCCAGCCGTGCTGACCGGCAGCGCCTGCCTGATGCACCTGCTGGGCACGATGGCCGCCGACTCCGGACTGCCGAATCTCGGCTACCACTGCTACCGGGCCGCCCTCGACCTGGCACACCGGGCCGACGACCGGAACGTCTACGCCATCACCCTGCGCACCATGGCCGTACTGGCGCTGCGCCTGGACGACCTGCCACACGCGCAGCAGTGGTCACAACTGGCTCTGGAGACCGCGGCGTCCACCCCGAGCAGCCATGTGCGGACGTATCTGTACGCGGGGCGCGCGCTGGTGCGGGCCTGCGGCGACGAGCGGAGCGCGGCGCTCGCGGATCTGCTGGCCGCCGAGCGGTACCACGACACCGAGCCCCGGCGCGAAGCGGCCGACGATCCCCTCGAGCCCTTCACGCGGTATCCGACGACGGCGTTCCACTACCAGCGCGGCGAGACCCTGCTGTCCCTGGGCGACCGCGCGCAGGCCGCCGCCGCGTTCCAGGAGTCGCTGGCCGTCCGCCCCCCGGCACACCACATAGCGCTCGTCCTCACCCACGCGCGGCTGGCGGAGATCCTGCTTGCCCTCGGCGAACTGGAGGCCGCCCTCGACCAGTGCACGCGTGCCCTGGCCCACTACCCGTACACCGCCTCCCGTCGTACGACCTCCACCCTGACCGCCCTCCGCCGCGTCCTCGCGCCCTACCGCAGGCACCCCCAGGCCCGCGGGGTCCGTGACCAGCTGGCCCGCCTGACACACTCCCGCCCCGCAGGCTCCGGCAGTGTCCCCTAGACCGCGGCCGCACGACCGGACCACAGCCACGCGACCGGACCACGGCCGCGTGACCGCAGGCGATCCGGCCCGCCGACGACCCGAGGCGCCAGGCCCCCGTCGTGCGGCCTAGGCCCAAAGTGCGCGGACAGGTGGGACCTTGTTCCGATGCCCGCGGGTGGCCGGGGCGCACAGGATGGCTGCCATGCTCTCCGAATCATCGCTGTCATCGAGCGCCGCTCCCGGCAAGGACCCGGGCTCGGGGCGCGCCGTCCGGCTCTGGGCGGTCGTGCTGGCCTCCAGCATCGGCCAGTTCCTCGTCGTCCTCGACGTGTCCGTGGTCAACGTCGCACTGCCCAGCATCCGCGCGGGGCTCGCGCTCAGCAGCAGCACGCTGCAGTGGGTCGTGAACGCCTATGCGCTGACCTTCGCGGGCTTCCTGCTGCTGGGCGGGCGCGCCGCCGACATCTTCGGCCGGAAACCCGTCTACCTGGTGGGGCTCGGCCTGTTCACCGCCGCGAGCCTCGCGGGCGGACTTGCACAGGAGGCGCAGACACTCATCGCCGCTCGCGCCGTACAGGGGATCGGCGCCGCCATCCTCGCGCCCGTCACTCTCTCCCTGCTGACCTCCACCTTCCCTGAAGGACCCGCACGGACCCGGGCGATCGCCACCTGGGCGGCCGTGGGTACGGCGGGCGGTGCGACCGGTGGCCTGGTCGGCGGGCTGCTGACGGATCTGCTGTCCTGGCGGTGGGTGCTGCTGGTCAACGTGCCCGTCGGAGCGCTGGTCGTCGCCGTGGTGCTGTTCGGGCTGCACGAGCAGCACCACAGGGCGGGCCGCCGGGGGCTGGACCTGCCGGGTGCGGCGCTGGTGACCGTGGGCGTCGCCGCTCTGGCGTACGGCATCGGCCGGACCGAGTCGCACCCGTGGGGCTCCGCCGATGTCCTGGTACCGCTCGTGGGCGGGCTGCTCGCGCTCGGCGCTTTCGTCGCGGTCGAGGCGCGCACGACCGAACCGCTGGTGCCGCTGCGCCTGTTCAGGCTGCGCGCTGTCGCCGCGGGGAACGTGGTCACATTCGTTGCCATGACGGGCGCCTTCGCGATGTGGTATTTCCTCTCGCTCTACATGCAGAACGTGCTCGACTACTCCCCCGTCCGCGCGGGCGTCTCCTTCCTGCCGCACACCGCGGGCGTCATCGTCGGCTCCAAGGTGACACCCAGGCTGATGGCACGGTTCGGCACCCGCACGATGGTGGCCGTCGGCGGGTTGGTGACCACGGCCGGATTCGGCTGGCAGGGCCTGGTGCTGTCGGCGGACGGCACCTTCCTCGGCACGATTCTGGGCCCCGGTGTCCTGATGGCCACCGGGATCGGCCTGCTGATGACGCCGCTGACCGACGCTGCGACGACGGGCGCCGCGGCCCGTGAGGCGGGAGTGGTCGCCGGGCTGGTCAACACCTCGCGGCAGGTCGGCGGAGCACTGGGCCTCGCCGTCCTCGGTGCGGTCTCGGTCGGGGCGACCGCCGACGGCGCAGGCCGGCCAGGGCCCGGACAGCTCGCCGACGGGTACGCGGCCGCCTACTTGACCGCCGCCGCCCTCACCGCCGCCTCCGTGCTGCTCGTGTGGCTGCTGCCGGGCTCCGGGGCGCGGGGTCAGCTGCGCGGGCCCGACGCGGAGGTGCCGGAGGATTCCGCCCGGCCGGAGATGGCCCGGTGGGACGCGGCGGCCGTCGCCACGTCGCGCGGGTAGGTGCGCAGCGCGATGAGGCCCAGCAGAGCGGCGGCCAGCAGGGTGGCGAGGAAGACCATCAGGGTGTAGGTCAGGCCCTCGTCGCCGCCCGCGAAGGCGTGCACCGAGACGTACCCGAACAGGGTGGGCGCTGCGGCCTCGCCGAGGGTGCGCAGGAAGGTCCGCACCCCCTCGGCCGTGCCCCACATGTAGGGATGGAGAATGTCCAGCCGGGCCGCGTCGAGAGGCGGGTTGATCGCACCGAGCAGGGCCGCGCCGCAGATCAGCAGCGGCAGCGCGATCAGCACGCTCCTCACGTACAGGGCGGGGGCGACCAGCAGCGGCACTCCCGCCAGACATACGACGGGCACCAGTACACGGCTGTTGACCATGCCGCGCCGCAGCAGACGGTCGGCGACCGGCCCGCCCACGAGCACGCCGATGACCGTGCCCGAGCCCACCACCAGGATCAGGAAGCCGGCGAACGACGTGCTGACCCCGAAGTGGTCGGTGACGAAGAGCGTGGCGAACGAGCGCAGCCCGGTGAAGTAGAAGTAGCCGAGCGAGGAGGCGACGATCAGGATCAGGTTCGTCCGCACCCGCAAGATGTAGCGGATCGACGCCCACCGTGAGGCCCGACGGGGGTCGGAGCGCAGGACCATGGAGGGGTCCGGCTCGACGCCCGCCCGCTCCGCGGCCTGCCCGGTCGGCCCGGTCCGCTCACTCGGTTCGGCTCCGACGGGCACCTGGCCGGCCCGGCGCGGCTCGGGAAGCCGCGCCACAGCCCACACCACGGCGGCTCCTGGTACGACCAGCCACCAGAAAGCGAAGCGCCAGCCCAGCACGTCCTCCACCACGCTGGAGGCCGCGAACCCCAGTCCGGTGCCGACCATCTCGCCGGCCAGTACGAACCCGTACATCCGGGCGCGGTTCCGGGCCGGGAAGAAGTCGCCCGTCAGCGAGGCGACGGTCGGACCCGCCGTCGCCGTCACGGCGCCCAGCGCGGCGCGCGAGGCGAGCAGCCACAGGTAGGACGGGGCCAGGCCGGACGAGAAGGTGGCCACCGCCCACAGCGCCGTGCTGATGGTGAGCAGCCGGGTGCGCCGCACCCGGTCGGTCAGCAGCCCCACGGGCACGGTGAAGACGGCCGCCGACAGCGCGACGACGCTGACCAGCAGCCCGATCTCGGTGTTGCCCAGGTCGAAGGAGCGCTTGAGGCCGCCCGCCGCCGTCGAGAGCGTGCCCTTGTCGGCGCCGTCCATCGCGAGTACGGCGGCCAGTACAGCGGCGGCCCGCGCGCGCTCCCGGCCGCCGAGCAACTCCACTGCCTGCTCGGTCCGCCGGCGGATCCACCTCACCGGATCACCGGCCTTTCTCTCCGTCGCCTTCCCGTCCGTCGCCCTTGGTCCTTCGCCTTCCTGGCCTTCGGCGGCTGTGGAGCTCGATCGCGGCAGGGCACGCGCTCATGCGTCCTCCGCTTCCCCTCTCCGGACGCGGCGACGGAGCGCAGGTGCGGACATCCTTCGTCCGGGCGGTGGTGATCACCCGAGCGCGCTGTCCGGCACCCACGGGGTTCCCGCGTTGCGACAGGTTCCGCAGGGGCCTCGCGGTGGTACAGAGGGCGGCATGCCGAACTGCCGAAACCGATCCGTGCCTTCTTCCGGTACCGCTGCCTCAGCCCTCGCGGGTGCGGCCGCGCTGCTGTTGGGCCTCGGCCCGCTGACCGCCTGCCAGAGCTCGGACTCCCGGCTGTACGCGGGCGGGGCCGAAGCCTCAGCGACTGCTTCGCCCACCTTCTCCCCGGCGGAGAGTGCCTCGCCCCGGCGCTTCTCGCTGTCCGTCCGCCACGGGCTGACGGCGCTGGAGACGGCACAGCGCGCATTGCCCCGCAGCACGGCGTACCACGTGACGCACGACGACGAGGGCATCCCGGAGTGGGAGATCAAGGTCGCGGAGGAGAGCGGCTCGGAGTGGGACGTCTCCGTCTCGGACGACGGCAAGAAGGTCACGGGCAGGCACGAGGACACGACGCCGGACGACAACGCCGGCAAGCTCCAGGACTTCCGGGTCCCGGTCGAGGAAGCCGTACGGAAGGCAGCCGCCCGGCACCCGGACCAGGACCTGCACTCCGTGGTGACCACCAAGAACAAGAAGGGCGAGGACCTCTGGCAGGTGACCGTCGTCGAGGGCGCGCACGCCGAGGCGGCGCAGACGCAGTTGGTGGTCGAGGTGAGGACCGGCAAGGTCCTCCGGGAGAAGCAGGAGAAGTAGCGGCCGGACACCAGGCAGCGGGTCGCGCCCGTCGCGCACCGCCTGGCCGGTTCACCGTCAGCGCGGAAGGCGCGCCCGGTGGCGGAGGGCCGCCACGTTCCCGGCCAGAGTTGCGGCGACGGCCAGGCCCATGGCGAACACGGCGCCGCCCAGCCCGAACAGCGCGGGGCTGAATCCCAGCGCCAGTACCACCAGCGCCCCGGCCGACACCAGCAGCCCGTGGCCCACGGCACCGGCCCCGGTCAGCCGGTGCACGGCCCCGAGCAGAAGCAGTACAGCCACCACGGGCAGGGCCACGGCCAGCCCGGCGGACTGCTCGCTCAGGTGTGCGTGGTGCTCGCCGACGTCCAGCGCGGCCTCCAGGCCGGAGCCGAGCGCTGCCAGCGCCGCGAAGAGCGCGTAGTGACCGTATCCCCAGGTGAGGGCGGTGCGCAGAGTGGCCAGTTCGGCCTCGCCGCCGGCGAAGTAGAGCCACCACAGAGCGAAGACGAGCAGCAGCCCGCCGAGGGCGATCAGCAGCACGGTGGCGGACAGGCCGTGGTCGCTCAGCGCCGACTGGACGGCTGTGAGACTGGCGAGAATCACCTCGCCCAGCACGATGATGGTGAACAGCCCGTAGCGCTCGGCGATGTGCCGGGGGTGCCAGGTGGTGGGTCGGCCGCCGCGGAACTCCGCCCACGCGGGCACGGCCAGCTCCGCGGCCACCAGCAGCACGAAGGTGGCCGGTGCCCACCCGCCGGTCGTCCACAGCCGGGCGATCCACCCGGCCTGCACCACGGTGATCCCCGCGGCGTACCGCAGCGCTGTGCCACGGCCTTCGGGGTGCTCGGCTGCTGCCCGCAGCCACTGGGCGATCAGCGCAAAGCGCATGAGGACGTAGCCGATCACGACGACCGCGAAGTCGCCGTCCTGGAACGCGTCCGGGACCCCCGCCGCCAGCACCAGCACCCCGGCCATCTGCAGCAGGGTCAGCAGCCGGTAGGGCACGTCGTCGGTGTCGTAGGCGGAGGCGAACCAGGTGAAGTTCATCCAGGCCCACCAGACGGCGAAGAAGACCGCGGCATATCCGATGAGCCCGTCGCCCACATGGCCCTCGGCCAGCGCGTGGTGGAGCTGCGCGGCGGCTTGCGAGACCGCCACCACGAACGTGAGGTCGAACAGCAACTCGAGCGGGGTGGCGCTCCGGTGCTCCTCCGCCGGGTCCCGGGCCCGCATCGCCCGGTGCAGGGGTCCGGTCCGCGCCGCGAGACCGTCGTCTCCACTCATCCCGGCCCTCTCCAGCCGTGTGGCCAGCGCGTCGCCCGCGCCGATGCCGGAGCCGGGGCAGGCCCCGCACCGCACTTTCTACCCGGTCTGCCGGTCCCCGGCGCGTACGAAACGCTGGGGACGGCATCACGGTGGTCCCGTGCCCGGAGCCGGCGTCGATCAGGTCCCCTGTAGCGGCCGGATCGTCGGAGGCGGAGCCGTCAGCCGTGCGGGACGACGGTGACGGGGACGGCGGCGTGGTGCAGGACGGCGTGCGTGACCGAGCCGATGCGCGCGCCGATACGGCTGTTGCGGGTACGGCGGCCCAGGACGATCAGCGAGCTGTCGCGGGACGCCTCGATCAGGTGCTGGGCGGGGCTGCCGACCCGGGACTCCTCGACCACCCGCACATCGGGGTACTTCTGGCACCAGGGGCGCAGCGCCTCGGTGACCTCTGCCGCCTTGTGCACCGCGAGCTCTTCGGGCAGCCCGAGCGCCGCCGAGAGGCCGTAGACGTAGTACGGCGGCAGGTTCCAGCCGTGCACGGCCCGCAGCGCCGTGCTGCGGCGGGCGGCCTCCTCGAACGCGAAGGCGAGCACGGCGTCGTTGGGGCTGTCGGCGTCGAGGCCGAGGACGACCGGGCGGAACGCGGTCGCGGCCGACGGGATGCCTGCGGGGTCCATGGCGTGCTCGTCGGCGGCCAGTTCGCAGGCCCGTACGAAGACGACGGGCCTCTCGACGCGTGCGGCGACGGCCAGCCCCACGGAACCGACCAGGAAGCCGCGCGCGGCGCCGAGTCCCCGGGAGCCGAGGACCAGCAGTTCGGCGTCCTTGGCCGCGGACGTCAGGACCTCGACGGGAGCGCCCTCGACCTGCTCAGCGGTCACCTCGACCCGGGAGTGGCGCAGCTGGATGCCTTCTGCCGCCTCCTGGGGCATCCGCGCCGTCCAGTCCTGCCACCTCGGTGCGCCGGCCGGGAGCCGGGACTGCGTGAGGGAGGCGGAGGAGGGCTCGCGGACATGGAGGAGCCGCAGCGGGAGAGCGCGCAGCTCGGCCTCGCGGGCGGCCCATTCGGCGGCGGCGCGGCTCTCGGCTGAGCCGTCGAGGCCCACGGTCACGTTGCGGGACATGGTGTCCACCTCTCGTTCGGGGTCGCTTCCAGATTCGCCGCGCAGGCGGCCCCGTGGCAGGGGCTGCAGGTCCCTGCCACGGCTCCGGACGGCCCCCGTGCGCCCTGTGGCGGGCCCGGCCGGTCCCGGGGTCGGGCGCGAGCGCGAGGCGGGGCGGCGGCGCGGCCGCGCGGAGCCGAGCATCCCGAATCGGGACGGTTCCTGCGACGAAAGTGTGCCGTCCCGTTAACGGCAGGAGGCTGTCCGGATAACGGTCACATCACGCGTGCTGGCACTTTGCTCAACTACTCGCCGTCATGTGATTTACATCACCCACGAAACCGCACGGACGTGCTAGAACAACGCAACTCCTCATCCGGCACCACCCCTCGCCGGCACTGCGGAGGACCGGTACCGACATCACTACCAGGGCGATCGTGGTTCGAGTCCGCGGACCGCTTCCCTCTCTCGCCGACGGACGACGGCGTTCTGCACCATGTCCGCTCCCTGCGGCGCACACTCCCATGCGCCGACCCGCCCCACAGGTGGTAACCACATTGTCACTCGACTCCATAACCAACTCTGTCGACAAGGGAATCAGCGATTTCGTCGAACCCATCGCCACCAAGATGGGAGAAATCGTCTTCTACTCCGTTCCGATCGGTGGAACGGAACTGCCCCTCATCGTCACCTGGCTCGTCGTGGCGGGCCTCGTCTTCTCCGCCTGGTTCGGGTTGGTGCAGATACGCAAGTTCCGGCTTGCGGTGGACGTGGTCCGAGGCAAATACGACGAGAAGGGGTCGGCCGGTGAGGTCAACCACTTCCAGGCCCTGACCGCCGCGGTCTCCGGCACCGTCGGCCTCGGCAACATCGCGGGTGTCGCCGTCGCCGTCTCCATCGGCGGCCCCGGCGCCACGTTCTGGATGATCCTCTGCGGCCTGCTGGGCATGGCCACCAAGTTCGTCGAGGTCACCCTCGGTGTGAAGTACCGCGAGGTGCACCCCGACGGCACCGTCTCCGGTGGCCCGATGCACTACCTGCCCAAGGGACTCGCCGACCGCTTCGGGCGCAACGGCAAGATCCTCGGCCGGGTGCTGGCGGTCCTGGCCTCCGCCATGGTGCTCTTCTTCGGGCTCTTCGGCGGCAACCTGTTCCAGGTCAACCAGAGCTACGCCCAGCTCGTCTCCGTCGCGGGCGGCGAGGACGGCGCCCTCGGCTCCTCGGCAGGCGCCCTGTTCTTCGGCCTCGCGATCGCGGCGGTCGTCGGCATCGTGCTGCTCGGCGGCATCCGCTCCATCGCCACCGTCACCAGCCGGCTGGTTCCGTCCATGGCCGCCATGTACATCGTGGCGTGCCTGATCGTCATCCTGGTCAACATCACGCAGGTCCCCGACGCGATCGCCTCGATCTTCGAGGGGGCCTTCGCCCCTGAGGGTGTCGCCGGCGGTATCCTCGGCGCGCTGATCATCGGCTTCAAGCGAGCCGCCTTCTCCAACGAGGCGGGACTGGGCTCGGCCCCGATCGCCCACTCCGCCGTGAAGACCAAGCACCCCGCGAGTGAGGGCCTGGTCGCCCTGCTGGAGCCGTTCATCGACACCGTGGTCGTCTGCACCATGACGGCCCTGACCATCGTGATCGCCAGCCCGGAGAGCTGGACCAAGGCGCGCACGGACGAGTCCATCGGCGGTGTCACCATCACCTCCGACGCCTTCGAGACCGTACTGCCCTGGTTCCCGTACGTGCTCACCCTCGCGGTGCTGCTGTTCGCCATCTCGACGGTGCTGACCTGGGGCTACTACTGCCTCAAGGCGTGGACCTACCTGTTCGGCCGCAGCAAGGTCAGCGAGCTCTCCTTCAAGGTGGTCTACACGGTGTTCGCCATCGCGGGCGCCCTGCTCACCCTGCAGACGCTGATCGACCTGGCCGACGCCGTGCTCTTCTCGCTGGCCGTCATCAACATCATCGGCCTCTACCTGCTGGCGCCGGTGGTCAAGCGGGAGCTGAACTCCTTCCTGGAGTTCGTCCGCGCCCGCAAGGCCGGCTTGCCGGACGCGGAGGAGAAGGACGCGGAGCCGGTGCAGCCGACCACCTGACCGCCACAGCGTTCCGCTCCCTGAGGGGTTCGCGTACGCCGGAGCACCGGCGTACGCGAACCCCTCTCTCGTGCTCGACGGAGTGCCTACCAGAACATCAGCGCGGGACCGACCGGCCCTACCGCGCCACCTGATGCCCGGCTTTCCTCGGTACATGTCCGAGAACCCCATCGAGTTCGCGCCCCGCTGCACGGAACGCGGCGACGGAGGCGTGACCGTCGTGGAACTGAGCGGCGAGATCGACCTCCGTACGGCGCCGCCTCTGATAGCACTCCTCGACGCGCTGACCGCGGGGCCGCGCCCCGACCTCGTGCTGGACCTGCGGCCGGTGACCTTCCTGGACTGCAGCGGGCTGCGCCTGCTGTGCAGGGCGAGGAACCGTGCCGTGGAGCGGCACGGCAGGCTGCGGCTCATCACCGAGAGCAGGCGTTTCCGCCGTATCATCCAACACGCCCGCCTCACCGGCGTGTTCGAGGTGCATGACCGGCTGCCCGAGATCCCGGTGCCGGCCGCCGACTCCGCGCCGGCCGCTTCCGATGCCGCGCCGGCCGCTTCCGGTGCCGGGCCCGTGCGAAGCGTTCTCTCCGGCACGGTGGGCTGACCCGGGCCCGGGTGGGCCGGACCGGCCACCGGCCGTCGGCTGTCGGTCACCGGGCTGTCCCGTGGGGAGCCGTTGTGGGACGGGGGTGGTGACGGCGAGTGGCCAAGGTGGCCGTCATCCGGCCGGGGTTGAGGGTGAGCTGCGGCAGCCTGGGGAGGCCGAGGCTGCCGGGATGGAGCTCGATCTCCCAGTGGCTGAGCACGGAGGCCAGCAGCAGAACGCCTTCCACCAGGGCGAACTCGTCCCCGATGCACTTGCGCGCGCCGCCGCCGAACACGGTGGAGGGGACGTCTGGTTCCCGGCCGGCGGCTTCCCAGCGGTCCGGGGCGAAGCGTTCCGGGTCGGGGTAGAGGCCCGGAAGATGGCTGATGAGATAGGGGCTGTAGGCAAGGGTGGTGCCCTGCCGGATGGGGTACGGACCCAGGTGGGTGTCCTTCTCGGTCTGCCGGGTCAGGAACCAGCCCGGCGGGTACATGCGGAGGGCTTCGTTGAACACCTGCCGGGTGTAGGCGAGGCGGGGCAGGTCGTCCCAGCCCGCGGTCCGTCCGCCGAGCACCGTGCCGACCTCGGCCGTCAGCCGCTCCTGGACGGGGGGATGCAGCGCTGCCAGGTACAGCGCCCAGCACAGCGCCCCCGCCGTCGTCTCCGTCCCCGCGGAGTACATCGTCACGGCCTGGTCCACCAGTTCGTCGTCCGTCAGGGCCGGAGTGTCGCTTGCCGGGTCGCGGGCCGCGATGAGCAGCGAGAGCAGATTCGCCTCCCCGGTGGTGCCGTGGGCGCGGTACTCGGCGGTGAGGTAGCTCATCTCGCGGCGCACCCGGCGGGTGGCGCGCTCGTAGCGGACGTTGCCCGGCGTGGGCACCTTGCGCAGCGGTCCGGGCAGCAGACTGTGCCGGGTGAAGCCCGCCAGCAGGGTGTCGAAGTCGGTGGCCAGCCGGGTGTGCACGGTGGGGTCCAGGCCGGTGCCGAAGACGGTGGAGACGACGATGTCGGCGGTGAGCCGACGGGCCTCCACCGCCAGGTCGAGGGTCTGGCCGTCGTGCCAGCCCGCGAGCGCTGTGTCGATCCGCTGGGTCATGATGCGGGCGTAGCCGGGGAACCGGCTGTGGTGAAAGGCCGGCTGGATCAGCCGCCGCAGCCGCCGGTGCTCCCCGCTGGGGCAGGTGGCCAGGCCCTGGCCACCTGCTTCGCGCAGCCGCTCGAAGAGCGGTCCGCCCTTGTCGAAGACCCGGTCGTGCACCAGGACGGTACGGGTCAGTTCCGGGTCGCACACCACGAGGACGGGTTTGCCTGCGAGCCGGATCTCCACCAGCGGACCGTGCGAGGGCAGTCCGCGCAGAAAGGGCAGCGGGGCCCGTAAGAACGCTGCCAGATGCCCCAGGACGGGGAGCGCACCAGGTGCCTGCGCCACTGCCGAACCGCTCTCCATGTCACCATCCCCTACGTGTTGTCGCTGTGGAAGGCCACGCCGAGGAGCTGACGGTTGCGGTGCGGTGCCCCTCCACCGTGGCGGCCGTGGCAGCCATGACGCACTCTCAGGATCGAGGCGGGGTGGAGGATCCGATCCCGGCGCTCGCTTTTCGCCACGCCTTCCGGTGATTCCGGCCGATCGGCTGAAGCGGACCGGTTGAAGGGGGCCGCTGAAGCGGGGCCGTTGAAGCGGACCGGCCACTTCCCGATTCTTCGAGAATTTATCGATACGCATCCGGGCGCGGGCTCTTAGCGTGCGATTCGGCTTCCATGCCAAGGGTGCCGCTGCCGAAGGACGTATCGATGAAACGCACTCCGACCCTCCCGTTGAAGACCGAACTCGCCGCCGTGCAGGGAAAATCCCCGCTCGACGGCGGGCCCACTCGGATACCGGAACAACTGCGCGCCGACCTGGAGCGGGTCAGAAAACGGCTCGGCGTGCTCGTGGCGCCACCGCATCACCGTATTCAGGCCCCGATCACGCATGGCGTGGAACACACGGGCCGTCTTCTGCGGCCCACTCTCGTACTGCTCTCCTCCTACCTGCTCCAGGACGACCTGGATGAGGCCACACATCAGCGCCTCATCGATGCGGCTGCCGTCGTGGAAATCCTGCACACGGCCACTCTTTACCACGACGATGTGATCGACGACGCGCAGGTGAGGCGCGGACAGCCCACCGTCAACGCGCGGCACGGCGCCACTCTCGCGCTGCTCGCCGGGGATTTCCTGCTGGCCCGCTGTATGCAGATCGCCGCCTCACTCGGAGTTTCCCGGGTACGGACCATGGCCGAGACACTGGTCGATGTGTGCGCTGGGCAAATGCTCGAATCGAGCCAGCTCTTCGACCCGCTGCGCACCGAGGACGACTACCTCACCGCGATCTCGGGAAAGACCGCGCGCCTGATGCGGACGGCGACCCTGATGGGTGCGCTGCAGTGCGGAGCGGACGAAGTGGCCAGGGACGCGCTGGAACGTTTCGGCCACCACCTCGGTATGGCCTTCCAGATCTGGGACGACATCCTCGATCTGTGCGGTGCGCAGACCGGAAAGCAGGTGGCCAAGGACCTGTTCAACGGCGTCTACACGCTCCCGGTGATCTACGCCGTCGAGGAGAGCCCTGACCGGCTGCTGCCGCTCCTGCGCGAGCAAACACTCTCCCCGGAGCAGTGCCAGGAGGTCCTCTCCGTCCTCCACGAGTGCGGCGCCGTCGGCCGGGCGGCCCGGACCGCGCAGCGCCATGTGGCGGACGCGCTGGCCGCCGTGGAGTCCCAGCCGTCGTTCGCACGGCGGGCCCCGGCGGTCCGGCGCTGCCTGCACGAGCTGGTGGGCAGGCTCGTCTCCCAGCACCCCGACCTCCGGTCGCCGGCCGAGACGGTGGGCGCCGGTCCGGCCGTCGCGGCGCAGCCCGCTGGAGAACATACGGCGGCACAGGCGCTGATCCGCGACTGGCTGGACAGCTACATCTGCGAGCCGGACCAGCGGATCGGGCGCAAGGGACCCGTCTGTCCGTTCGTGGCTCCGTCGCTGCGGGCCGGTGCACTGGAGATCCGGGTACGCAGCGTCGGTACGGAGCCCAGCGTCGCGGGCGTCACCGGAATCATCCACCAGGCGCTCGACGAGTTCGACCTGATCGAGTGGCAGGGCTCGAACCTGGCGCTGCGCAGCCTGGTGGTCTGCCTGCCCGATCTGCCGGAGCCGGACTGCCGGCTGCTCGACGAGGCACACCGCACGGTCAAGTCGCTCGCGGTGCGCCGGGGAATGATGGTCGGCCAACTGCACCCGCAGTGCGAGGAGCCGTCGGCGAGAAATCCGGAATTCCCCGTCAACCGTTCACCGGTGCCGCTGGTGGCGATTCGGCGCATGGCTCTGCACGACATTCTGTTCCTCAAGGACAGCAAAGAGTGGTTCCATGAGTACCACCGGCGCTTCGGACACCACTACAAGCCCGGACGCGAAGCCTTGGACCCACTTTTCACCGAGGCGTTCCGGCGGGCACGCGCCGAGTACGGGACCGGCACATGAACGCCGTCGGCACCTCCGGGCAGACGGAACTCGACCGGGAATACTCCCCCAGTTCCCTCATCCCCAGCCTGCGGTTCTATTTGCGGGAATACGCCGATCTCAGTGCGGCCGCCCACACGGCGCACCGGCCCCTCACCGATCTTGCCTACGGCTCGCACCCGCAAGCGCGGCTCGACCTGTTCCCCGTCCCGGGCGGGGGATCGCCCCTGGTGGTCTATGTGCATGGCGGCTACTGGCAGGAACTCTGCAAAGAGCACTCCGCTTTCCCCGCCCCGGACCTCGTGTCCTCGAGGACCGCGTTCGCGGCGCTCGGCTACGGGCTGGCACCCGCCTGTTCCCTCGACGAGATCGTCACCATGGTGTGTGAGGCCGTGGTGTGGCTTCACGACAACGCGGCGCGCTTCGGGGTCGACCGCCGGAGAATCCACCTCGCCGGAAGCTCGGCGGGCGCCCACCTCGCCGCTATGGCACTCACCCGGGACACGGCGCGGCGGATCGCGGGCGCCGCGCTGCTGAGCGGTGTCTACGACCTGGAGCCCGTGCGGCACACCTATGTGAACGACGCGCTCGGGCTGGACCCGGAAGCTGCGCTGCGCAACAGCCCCGTCCACCACCTGCCGGCCCGCCTGCCCCCGGTCGTCATCGCGCGCGGCGGGCGCGAGACCACCGCGTTCATCCGCCAGCACGAGGCCATGACAGCGCTGCTGGCGCGGCGTACGGCAGTCACCGAAGTGGTGTGCCCGGGGCGCAACCACTTCGACCTCCCCTACGACCTGGGGAGGTCGCACACCGCACTCGGCAGGGCCGTACTGGCGCAGATCCGCGCCTTCGACTCCGTCAGCCCCCAGGTTTCCCACACCGCTCGCACCGAGGAGGAATCGTGTGTGCCCGACCGGTCCTCAGCCCGCCCGCCGCACGCTCCCTGCCCCCCATGAAGCACGGGACCGGGCGCGCTGCCGCCGAGGAACTCGATGCCGCAGACCCGCTGAGCGAGCTGCGGAACGCGTTCGTCTGCGCAGAGCCGGAGACGCTCTACCTGGACGGCAACTCCCTCGGCCGGCTGCCGAGCGGCACGGCGGGCTTCCTGGAGCGGCTGCTGGTCGACGGCTGGGGCACCGGGCTGGTGCGGTCGTGGGAGGAGTGGATCGACTGGAGCGGCCGCCTGGGCGACCGGCTCGCGGCCCATACGCTGGGCGCCGCTCCCGGCGAGGTGGTGGTCTGCGACTCCACCTCGGTGAACCTGTACAAGCTGGCGGTCGCCGCGCTGGACTCGAGGCCGGGGCGCCGGACGGTGCTGGCGGACGCCGACGACTTCCCCACCAACCGCTACATCCTCCAGGGACTGGCGCACCAGCGGGACCTGAGGCTGGAGGCACTGCCCTCCGATCCCGACCACGGGCTCGACCTGCACGTGCTGCGCCGGGCGCTCGGTCAGGACGTCGCCCTGGTGGTGCTCTCCCATGTCTCGTACCGCTCAGGCGCGCTGTTGGACATGGCCGCTGTCAACGAGGCCGCCGCACGGGCCGGTGCGCTCGTCCTGTGGGACCTCAGCCACGCTGCCGGGGTGATCCCGCTACGGCTCGGCGCGGACGGCGCCGACCTCGCCGTGGGGTCGACGTACAAATACCTCAACGGCGGCCCCGGATCGCCGGCGTTCCTCTATGTGAGGGACGAACTCCAACAGCGGCTCCGGCAGCCGCTCTGGGGCTGGTACGGGCAGCGGGACCAGTTCCGGATGGCGGAGGCGTACGACCCCGTGGACGGCATCGACCGCTTTCTGGTGGGCACGCCCCCGGTGCTCTCGCTGGCCGCCGTCGAGCCTGCGCTGGACGTTGTCGAGCGGGTGCCGGTCGGCCTGGTGCGCGAGAAGTCGGTGCGTCTCGGTGAACTGGCCGTCGAGTTGGCCGCCGACTGGCTGGCGCCGCTCGGCTTCCGGCTCGCCTCACCCCCCGAGGCGGCGCGGCGTGGCGCGCACATCGCGCTGGCCCATCCCGAGGCGTCGCGCATCTGCCAGGGCCTCCGGCGGGAGGAGAAGGTGATCTGCGACTTCCGCGCCCCGGACCGGCTGCGCCTGGGACCGGCTCCGCTCTACACCCGGTTCACCGACGTCTGGGACGGCCTGGCGATCCTGCGCGACTTCGTCCGCAGCGGCCGCTACGAGCGGCTGCCCCTCGCCGCGACCCGGGTTACCTGACATGACCTCGCGCATGACCTTGTGCCTCCTACCGACGAACTCCCACCCCTCCCGGAGGGCGACATGATCGATGTTGGCCTGGCCTTCTTCCCCGACGTCGACGAACGCGACAGGAAAGCCGCCGAGTACTTCGCGCACTGCCTCGACTTCGTCGAACTCGGTGACCGGCTCGGATTCGACCACGTACGCATCGTCGAGCACTACTTCCGGCGGTACGGCGGCTACTCCCCCAACCCCCTGGTCTTCCTCGCGGCCGCCGCCCAGCGGAGCCGCAGACTCAGACTGATCACGGGTGCCGTGCTGCCCGCCTTCAACCATCCGCTGAAGCTGGCCGGTGAGATAGGGATGCTCGACGCGCTCTCGCAGGGGCGCGCCGAGATCGGCTTCGCGCGGGCCTTTCTCCCGCACGAGTTCCAGCGGTTCGGCGTCGACATGAACGAGAGCCGGGACCGCTTCGACGAGGGCGTGCGGGTCATCGGCAGGCTACTGGCCGAGGAGGAGGTGGAACACCACGGCACCTTCCACAGCTTCCCGCCCACCACCTCCCTCCCCCGGCCGACGCAGCGCCCGCACCCCCCGTTCTGGATCGCCGCGCTGTCCACGCAGGAGAGCTTCCAGAAGGCCGGCGAGCTGGGTTACGGCATCATGGCGCAGCCGGTGGTGCCCGATTCGCTCCGCACGAACCTGGACGTCTACCGCAAGGCGTGGAAGCAGGCGGGGCACCCCGGCGAAGGCCAAGTGATGCTCGCCTTCCATATGTTGTGCATGCCCGACGGTGAAACCGCCCGGCGCACCGGGCGCGAACCGGTCAACCGGTATCTGAGGACGCTGGCGGAAGGCGCCGGTGAGTGGACCTCGGGGGCCGACAGCGCCGACTACCCCGGGTACCGGAGGATGATCGAGAAGCTGCGCCAGGACGACTTCGACCGGCTCCTGGAACGCGGCTCAGCGCTCGTCGGCTCCCCCGAGGAGATCACCCGGATGCTGCTGGACTACCACGGAGCCTGCGGCGGCTTCGAGAAGGCCAGCATCCAGTTCTACTTCTCGGACATCGACCCCCGGCTCGCACGCGCCTCCCTCGAACTGTTCGCGGCACAGGTCGTGCCGGCACTCCAGCGGGCCTAGCCCGCACCCTTCCGGACGGTGGTCAGCCGTGTCTGCACTCCGAAAGAACCTCATCACCGACTACGACCTGCTCGCCGGTCAATGGTGGGACCCCCGGGGACCGCTCGCCCCGCTGGGCTGGATCGCCAGGGCGCGTGCCGGTTTCGTCCCCGAGGCCGGCAGCGGCCGGGACCGGCTGCTCGATGTCGCCTGCGGCGGCGGCCTGTTCGGTCCGCAACTGACCGGCAAGGGGTACCGCGTCCACGGCGTCGACCTCTCCGCGACGGCACTGGCCGAGGCCAGGCAGCACGGATTCGACGCGGTCGTCCGGGCCGACATCGGCAGGCTCCCCTTCGCGGACGAGTCCTTCGACGTCGTCACAGCGGGGCAGTGCCTGGAGCATGTGCCCGACCCTTACGCGGTGGTGGCGGAGCTGTGCCGGGTGCTGCGCCCATCGGGCACCCTGATCGTCGACACCATCGCCGACACCGCGCGGGCCAGGCTGGCCGCGATCACGCTCGCCGAGAACGTCCCACTTCCGGGCCGTCCGCCGCGCGGCACCCACGATCACCGTCTCTTCGTCAACCGGGAACGCCTGGTGCGGGTCGCACGCTCGCACGGCGTCCGGCTCGACCTGCTCGGTCTGCGCCCCAGTCTCCGCGACGGGATCGGCTACCTGGCCCGACGCCACGAGGAGGTCCGCATGATCCCCATCAAGTCCACCGCCGTTCTCTACCTGGGAGTGGGAAAGAAATGCTGACGGCAGACCAGCGTCCGCTGCCCAGGACGGTACGCAACTGGCTGGTCGGTGCCCGGCTGAAGACCCTGCCCGTGACCCTGGCGCCGATCGCGGTGGGGTTGGGCATCGCCCACTCGCTGGGTCCGCTCGAAGGGTGGCGTGCCGTACTGACGCTGCTGTTCGCGCTCGGTTTCGTGCTAGGCACCAACTTCTTCAACGACTACAGCGACGGGGTGCGGGGAGCCGACGACGACCGGGTGGGGCCCGTCCGGCTGGTCGGCTCCGGGAAGGCGTCACCGCGGCAGGTCTTCCGGATGGGCGCTGCCCTGTACGCGCTCGCGGCCGTGACCGGAGTGGGGCTGGCCGTGACGGTCTCGTGGTGGCTGCTCGCCCTCACGGCGCTCTGCGGGCTCGGCGGCTGGTTCTACACCGGGGGCTCCCGCCCCTACGGCTACTGGGCGCTCGGCGACGTCAGCATCTTCGTCTTCCACGGGATCGTCGCCGTGTGCGCCACGGCCTTCATCCAGCTCGGCCACATCCCGCTGCTCGCGCTCGGTGCCGCGGTGCCCATCGGGCTGCTGGCCGGGGCGCTGCTGATGACGAACAACCTCCGCGACCTGCCGACCGACGCGCCCGCGGGGAAGATCACTCTCGCGGTGCGGCTCGGAGACCGGCAGACGCGGCAGATCTTCGTCAGCCGAGTCTGCACGGCCTTCGCCACGGGACTGCTCCTGGCCTTCGCCCGGCCCTGGGCGCTGCTCGTACTCGCCGCCGTCCCGTTCGCCGTCGTCCCGGTGCGGCGGGTGCTGGCGGGGGCACGGGGCAGTGATCTGATACCGGTGCTGGAACACACCTGTGTGCTGCTGCTCGCGTTCGGGACCCTGCTGGCGATCGGTCTGGCGCTGTGACCGCGCCGGGGAGCACACCGGTGGAGCCGGACCACGAGGTGCTGGTGATCGGCGCCGGGTTCTCCGGGATCGGCGCGGCCATCGGTCTGCGCCGGGCCGGCATAGAGGACTTCGCGGTGCTGGACGCGCAGGACGACATCGGCGGGAGCTGGCACGCCAACAGATATCCCGGCATCGCCGTGGACATCACCGCCTTCTCCTACTCCTTCTCCTTCGAGCCCTTCCCCTTCTGGACCCGGGCCTTTCCTCCCGGCGCGGAGCTGCGGGCCTACGCGCAGCACTGCGTGACCAAGTACGGTCTGCGCTCCCGGCTGCGCCTCAACGCGGAAGTGGTGCGGGCCCGGTACGACACGGCGCACCATCTGTGGCAGGTGAGCCTGCGGGACGGCACCTCGCTGACGGCGCGGTTCGTCATCTGCGCCACCGGCTGGCTCACCAAGCCCAGGTCCCCCCGGATCGAGGGGCTGGACCGGTTCACGGGGCGCGTTGTGCACACCGCGGAATGGGACCCGGCGCTGGAGCTGGCCGGGCGGCGGGTCGGGCTGATCGGCACCGGTGCCTCGGCGGTGCAGGTGGTGCCTCGGATCGCGTCCCGGGTGGCGCGGCTCGATGTCTACCAGCGCACCCCGATCTGGCTGTTCCCCAAGCCGGACTTCCCGATGCCCGAGGCGGTGCGCCGACTGTTCAGGGCTGCCCCGTGGACGCAGCGTACGGTCCGGCTGCTCACGGACACCGTGACCGAACTCAGCTTCGTGATCGCCATGATCCACCACCGTCAGTTCCCCTTCCTGGTACGGGCAGGGGAGGCCCTGTCCCGGCTGTATCTGCGCAGCCAGGTCGGCGGGGACCGGGAGCTGATGGACAAGCTCACCCCCGGCTACCGGCTGGGGTGCAAGCGCCCTTCGTTCGGCAAGGGCTACTGGCGCGCCTTCACCAGGGAGAACGTCCACCTGGTCACCGAGCCCATCGAGCGGATCACTCAGGCGGGCATCCGCACCGCTGACGGCGCGGAACGCGCCATCGACGTACTGGTGCTGGCCACCGGCTTCCATGTGCTGGACAACCTCCCTCCCTTCCCGATGCACGGCCCCGGCGGACGGGAGCTGAAGGAGTTCTGGAACACCGAACGGTTCCAGACCTACGAAGGCAGTTCGGTCAAGGGGTTCCCGAATCTGTGGTTCATCGTCGGGCCGTACTCGTTCACCGGCGGCTCCTGGTTCGGGATGATCGACTACCAGGTCACCCACGCTCTGCGGGTGATCAAGGAAGCCCGGCGGCGGCGTGCGACGGAAGCGGCCGTCCGGCCCGAGAAGCACGACAGATCGTTCCGCAGGACGCTGCGCCGCCAGCGGAACACGGTCTTCCTCGACAGCGGCTGCCAGGGCACCAACAGCTACTACTTCGACCAGCGCGGGGACGCCCCGGCCGTCCGGCCCGCGACGACATACGAGGCAGCCTGGCGCGCCAGGCACTTCGACCTCGACGACTACCGCTATGCCAGGTCCCGGCCCGCCGCCGCTCCGACCGCTCGGGCGCGGGGCGACCGCGAGGGAGGCCACTATGACGCGCTTCAGTGACGTACGAGGACGGGACAGGGCACTGTGTGCCTTCTACGGGCTGTTCTCCGTGGCGGGCTGCCTCGTGATGGGTGCCATGGCCGTCACCTACCTCGTGCGGCACCGCGAGGACGGCCTCCTCGGCGTGGTGCGGGAATTCATCCGCGAGGCGCTGACCAACCTGGCGTCGCGCTTCATCTACGCGGATCTGACGCTCGTATGGATCGCACTGGCGGCATTCATGATCGTCGAGGCCCGGCGGCTGGGCATCCGGCACACGTGGGCGTACATCGTCGGGGCCCCGGTGCTGGCGCTGTGTGTGAGCTTCCCCCTCTTCATGCTCGTCCGCCAGCTGCGGATCGCCCGGACCCCGGCGAGCGGGAGCGGCCCAGGCGCGGAGACATCCTCGGCGCCCTCTGCGGCTGTCCACGAGGCGACGGCCCGAACGGGAGGAACACAGCGATGACCACCGAGACCGGCACAGCGACGACCACCGGGTCCGAAGCGGAAGCGACCGGGACAGCCGCGCGCGTGGAGAGTGCCCTGGCCCTGGCCGGCACCGCGCTGCGGGAACGCCAGGACCCGGCCGGCTACTGGAAGGGCGACTTCGAGACCGGTCTGATCGGCGAGGCGGGCGAAGTCATCTTCCGCCACTTCCTGCGGTTACCCGACGACGGCAGGACGGCAGCGGCGGCGCGCACGATCCTCGCCGAGCAGACGCCCACCGGCGGCTGGGCCTCCTACCACCAGGGGCCGGACGAACTGCTGCTCTCCGTCTTCTGCTACGTGGCGTTGCGGCTGGCCGGCCACGGGCCGGATGAGCCGGTGATGCGCGCCGCAGCCGAGTCCGTGCGGCGCGGCGGGGGCATCGAGGCGGTCGACAACCCGACCATGCTGGCGTGGCTGGCCCTGATCGGGCTGTGGCCGTGGCGCGACATTCCGCTCATCCCGCCGGAACTCGTGCTGTTGCCGAGCCGCTGCCCCGGCAACATCTACCAGATAGGCGCCGCGGCGCGCGGCATCGTCGTCGCCAACAGCCTGTTCATGGCGCGCCGCCCGGTCACCCCGGCGGGATTCGGCATCGCGGAGCTGTTCGCCGGCGCGGGCGCCGGCAGCGGGCGGCTGCCGAGGTCCCGCGCCGTACGTGCCGCGACCACGCTCAGCCATGCGTATGCCCGACATCCGATCGGCCCGCTGCGGCGCAGGGCCGTCCGCAAGGCGGCCGAATGGCTCGTCCGCACCCAGGAGCGGGACGGCGGCTGGGGCGGCAACTGGCCGCAGACCGCGAACGTCGTCATGGGGCTGCGCGCGGCCGGCTACCCGCAGGACCACCCCGTCATCGAGGCGGCGATGGCAGCGCTCGACGGCTGTGTGGTCACCAAGGGCGGGCAGCGCCGGGTCGAGATGTGGACCTCGGTGGTGATGGACACCGCCCTGGCCGTGTCCGCTGCCGCCATGGAGGGGGCCGCGGAGACCAAGGCGGCGGCCGCGCGTGCGGTGCGGTGGCTGCTCGACAACCAGGTGACCGAGCTGGGCGACTGGGCCGTGCTGACCAAGGACCCGGCCCCGGGTGGCTGGCCGTACGAGTTCACCAACAACGCCAACCCGGACGCCGACGACACCGCGTTCGCGGTGGCGGGGCTGCGGCGGCTCCATCCGCGCGGCAGCGACCCGGCCGTGGACGAGGCGTGCGCGCGGGCCTGCCGGTGGATGGTCTCCCAGCAGGGTGACGACGGAGGCTGGGCCGCGTTCGAACCGCTCCGCTGGCGGCTGCCCGGACGCGACATCCTGGCCCGGATCGGCTTTCTGGAGGCGCCGTCGGCCGATGTGACAGGGCATGTACTGGAAGCGCTCGGCGCCGAGGGACAGGGCGGGAGCGCCGCAGCCCGGCGCGGGGTGCGCTGGCTGCGCCGCAGCCAGCGTCCCGACGGATCGTGGCCTGGCTGGTGGGCCTGCTACCACCTGCACGGTACGAGCGCCGCTGTCACCGGTCTGACCGCGTGCGGGGTTCCGGGCACCGACCCTGCCGTGGCCCGCGCGTGCGCCTGGATCGTCGCGCACCAGCAGGACGACGGCTCGTGGGGCGAGGACATCCGCGCGCTGCACGACCCGGAGTGGATCGGCAGAGGCGCGGGCACCCCCTCCCAGACGGCCTGGGCGTTGCTCGCCCTCATCGCCGCGGGCCGCGCCGGAGACGAACCGGTGCGTGCCGGGGTGGACTTCCTGGTCCGTACCCAGCAGGCCGACGGCGACTGGGCCGAGCCATGGCACACCTGGGTGGTGCACCATGACGGCCTCTACTGGCGGGACAGCCTGCTGCGCCTCATCTATCCGGTCATGGCGCTGGCCGCCTACCGGGCCTGGACGGGCGGAGCTGAAGATCCCGTCGGACCGGGGAGCGTCGGCGGATCGGGGCACGCCCGCGGGTCAGGGCACGCCCGCGGATCGGAGCAGCGATGACCGGCGTGACGGTGGTCGGCGGGGGCCTGGCCGGGATGACGGCGGCGTGGCACATCCGCAGGCTCGGGATACCGGTGCGGCTGCTGGACGCCGCGCCGCAGCTGGGCGGAATGGCCGGGGCGCGGATGATCGACGGCCGGGTCGAAGACCACGGGGTGCACATCTTCCCCGCCTGGTACCGCAACACGCTGCGGCTCGTCGATGAGCTGGGCATCCTCGGCAACTTGCGGGAGTGCCACACCTTCCACCAGCTGCTGCCGGGCGAGTTCCCCGCCTTCCGTTCAGCGGTCACACCGGTCGCCGACCGGCTGCTGTTCTACTACGGGGTCATCGATCTGCTCGCCCAGCGGTACGACGACCGCGACCAGTCCCTCCACGACTTCCTGCACAGCCGCTGGTACCTGACCGAGGCGGCCATCGCGGATGTCGAGCACCTTTTCGTGGCCTCCAGCGCCGCGGAGAGCCACGCCGTCTCGGCGGCCGGATTCCGGGGCAGCATCGCCGCGTTCGCCCGCCACCCCGGCCGGGTGCGGATGCCGAAGGGCGATCTGGAGCAGTGGTTCATCGGCCCCTTCCGGCAGCGGCTGGAGGCCGACGGCGTCGAGGTGCGCACCGGCACGGAACTGCTGGCAGCGCGGGTGGCCGACGGCAGGCTCAGCACTCTGACGGTGCGCGACGGCGCCGCCATGACGGAGCAGGACGTCGACGGGCATGTGGTGCTGGCGGTTCCGCACTGCGGGGTCGCCCGGCTCGGCCCGGACGTCACCGGAGCTCTGCGGCCCCCGCACGGGGTGGCCGAGCTGCGCTCCCGTCCGCTCGGGGCGCTCCACCTGTACCTGCGCAGGCGCCTGCCGGGGCTGCCTGACGAGCACGTGCGCCTGGTCGGATCGCCGCACGCCCTCACCCTCGTCGACGTCGGCCAGGTGTGGGAAGGGCACCGCACCAGCCTGCTCAACTGTGTGGTCGGCCGGGTGGCGCTGCTCGCGGAGGTGTCCGAGTCCGCGGCGGTCGAGATCCTGGTGGAAGAGCTGATGTCCTATCTCCCGACGCTCACCTGGGAGGACATCGAGCACGTCTGCTACCAGCCGCACTCCACCGAGCCGTTCTTCGCGCCCGGCCCGAACTCGTCACGGCACCGGCCGGTGAGCTCGACCGACCTGCCGAACCTCCACCTCGCGGGCGACTACTGCGCCGCACCACCGGGCGTGGCCGGGATGGAGAGCGCGGTGCGGTCGGGCCTGACGGCGGCCGATTCGGTCCGCCGCGCGCTGCGCCCCGAAGCGCCGCCGGTGCCTGTCCTGCGGATCGGTACGGTCGGTCCGCGCGCCGCCCGCGGCCTCCGGACGGCACTGGCACCGCTCGCTGCGGCCGTCAAGCTGCTGGCCTCCCGCCGTCCATAGCGTGGCAGGACGCGCCCCTCCGGAACCGGGCAAGCCGTCGCGGCTGTCCTTGAGGCATGCGCGTCACCATGATTCTGCCCGCCCTGACCGAGGCGACCAGCCCGCTGTTCCGGCCGATCAAGTACTCGCTCTTCCCGCCCCTCGGCCTCGCCACCCTGGCCGGATACCTCGACACCGACGACGAGGTCGAGCTGTACGACGAGCACGTCGAGCGGCTCGACCTGGCCGCCATGCCCACGCCCGACCTGCTCGTGCTTCAGCCGTACATCACCTCGGCGCGCCGGTCGTACGAGATAGCCGACCACTTCCGCGCCCGGGGCGCCCATGTGGCGATGGGCGGGCTGCACGTCACCTCGCTGCCCGAGGAGGCCGCCGCGCACGCCGACACCGTCTTCACCGGGCCGGGCGAGGACGCCTGGCCGCGCTTCTTGAAGGAGTTCCGCGACGGCGTGCCCGCGCGCCGGTACGACTCCGGACCGCAGCGCACCCTCGCGGGGCTGCCGCCCGTGCGGCGCGACCTGATCAAGCGGCAGCTGTATCTGGTGCCGAATTCCCTGGTGGTCTCGCGCGGTTGCCCGCACCACTGCGACTTCTGCTACAAGGACGCCTTCTTCGCGGGCGGCAAGTCCTTCTACACCCAGGCGGTCGACGACGCGCTGGCCGAGATCGACCGGCTGCCCGGCCGCCATCTGTACTTCCTCGACGACCATCTGCTGGGCAACCGCCGGTTCGCCACCGCGCTGTTCGACGGTATGGCAGGCATGGGCAGGCTGTGGCAGGCCGCCGCCACCGTCAAGTCCGTCCTGGAGCCCGGCCTGCTGGAGCGCGCCCAGGCCGCCGGGCTGCGCAGCCTCTTCGTCGGGTTCGAGACCGTCAACGACGCCAACCTCGCCGAGCGCCGCAAGGACCAGAACATCGGCCGCGACTACTCCGCCGCCGTCCGCCGGCTGCACGACGCGGGAGTGATGGTCAACGCCAGCTTCGTCTTCGGGCTCGACCAGGACGGTCCGGACGTCTTCGACCGCACCGTGGAGTGGGCCGTGCGGCAGGGCATCGAGACGGCCACGTTCCACATCATGACCCCCTACCCCTCCACCGGGCTGTGGCGGCAACTGGCCGCCGAGGACCGCATCCTCCACCAGGACTGGGACCTGTACGACACCCGGCACGTCGTCTTCCGCCCGCGCGGTATGTCAGCCCGGCAGCTGGAGGACGGCTACTGGCGCGCGTACCGGGACTTCTACCGCTGGGGGAACATCTGGCGGGGTGCGGCGGCCCAGCCGGGCGGCCACGAACGGCTGCGCCACCTGGCATACGCGGGCGGCTGGAAGAAGTTCGAACCGGCGTGGGACGCCTTGATCCGCAGCCGCCGGGTGGTGCGGGCGCTGCCGCTGCTGGAACGTACGCTCACCGCGTTCGGCGGCCGGTCGGCCATCGGCGCGCCGCGCTGAGACCGCGCGGCCCGGGCCCGTCACACGCCGCTGGGCCAGGTCGCTTCCTCCCCTTCGCTCAGCGGCCCTTCGCCCAGCGGTGCCTCGCCCAGCCGTCAAGGAAGCCTCCGTATGGAGCGGGACGGGCGGCTGCGGAGACTCCCGGCATGTGTCCGCGCCCGGGCTCCCGCACAACCTGAGGCCCTCGGGTCAGGTGCGACCCTCCCGCTCCTGGGCCGCCTCCAGGACCGCCGGGGCCGTCATCCAGTCGGCTCGCACCACCCGGAAGCCCGCGCCCTCGTATGCGGCGTTGACCTGCTCGTCGTCGTCGACCACCAGAGCGACCGCGCGGTCACTGGCCAGCCGTTGCAGCAGCTCGAGCTTGGTGATGCGGGCGGGACGCCGGTCGTCATCGGCGCGCATCAGGAGCCGCCCTGTGGGCAGGCCGTGGGTCCTCAGCCACGCCACGGTGTCCGCCCGGCAGCGCTCGGGCCGCCCGGTGACGTACACCAGTTCGCACCTCTTGGCCGTCTCCAGGGCCAGGGCGACACCCTTCGCCAGCGGCGGGTCGTCCACAGCGGCGCCGAAGAAGGCGTCCCAGTCCCGTGGGCGTTGCTGGAGGAACGGCAGCCGGTGCCGGACGTCGGCCAGCGTTCCGTCCAGATCGAAGACCGCCAGCGGCGCCCGCAGAGCCATGGTCGCCTCACTTCTCTCCCGACTGCTTCGATCCGCACGGACGAGGGCGCGGCCCGCCCTGGCCCGCTACTCCTTGCCCTGGCGGGCTTTCTTCAGCATGCGGCGCCGCTGGCGGTGCGTCAGCTCCCGTCGGCCGGCCTGCCGCAGATACGCTTCCCTGCGCTGTTCGTTCGTCATGACCCCGTGTCCTCCCGGAGCACCTCTCGCGAGGCGGCGGTACCGCTCCGACTCGCCTCAGTATGGCCGTACCCGACCCGCTCCGCACCCGGTGATGAGCGCGGAGAAGTCACTCGTCGTATCCGCTCTTCGGGTGTCCTGTTTGCGAGTGGCGGAACGCCGGGGTACCGACCAATCATCCGAGTTGTCCATCGGCACCGCCACCATGAGGGACGGTGGGTGCCCCGTTCCTGTGGTGTGCGACTCACCGGGCCGCCGGAAAGCCGCGGGCCAGGAGGGAGTGGGAGCCGTTGTCGGTGGGAGCAGCCGGACCCTGGCTTGTGACCGCCGGAGTGCCGCTGGTCCTCCTGGCGCTGAGCCTGCCGCTGTGGCGCCGGCGCTGGCCCCGGGCACCGATCCTGCTGCGGGAGGCCGCGATCATCTCCTCGGTCTTCCTCATCTGGCAGATCCCGGCGCGGATGTCGGCCGGCGATCTGCACGTCGCCGTCGACCGGGCCGAGTGGATCTACCGCTGGGAGCAGCGCCTCCGGCTGCCCGACGAGGTGGACTGGCAGCAGGCCGTACTGCCGCACCCATGGCTGGTGCAGGCCGCCAACTACTACTACGCCGTGATGCACTTCGGTGCGATGGCAGCGCTGCTGGTGTGGCTGTACTGGCGGCACCGCCCGGCCTATGCCCGGGTGCGCACCTACACCGTGCTGGTCACGGTCGTCTCGCTGCTGGTGCAGCTGGTCGCCGTGGCGCCGCCGCGGCTGGTGACGGAGCTCGGGTTCGCCGACACGGCCGAGCGGTACGGGCAGTCGGTCTACGACAGCGGCCCGGGGAGCGTGGTGGCCGACGAGCTGTCCGCAGTGCCTTCCGTGCATGTGGCCTGGGCGGTGCTCGTCGCCGTGGTCGTCATCCGGGTGAGCCGCCGCCGGGTGCGCTGGCTGGTGCTCGCGCATCCACTGCTGACGCTGGTGGTGATCGTCGTGACGGCCAACCACTTCTGGGGCGACGCGGCCGCGGCCGTCGCCGTCCTCGCCGTGTGCGCACTCCTGCAGTGGACCGGCCGGTTCTGCGCGCACCGGATCACCCGGCTCCGCCACCGTGCCCTGGTCTCGGCCGACCGGTCGGCATCCGGGACGACGGCCTCACCCACCCGGCCGACAGCATCCGGGAGGCCGGCAGCGACGGAGGGGCCGACAGCCGCTGCCGAGAGGCCGGCAGCGGCGGAGAGGCCCGAGGGGCCCGGCGCGTCCGCGCGGCGGCCGCCGCGGCGCCGACCACCGCCGCATCGGTGAGCACACGTCACACGTGCGAAGGCCGGTGGAAGCCCCGCCGGTGCGCCCCTTTGGCGGGCAGCCGCGCGGCGCCTAGGCTGCGCGGGCCGGCAGTCCCGGTGCTGCCCAGCCTGCCGGGACTGCCGGTCCGCGCCGCGGCACGACGGTGGGCTGCCCGCGCTCTGGCGGGCAGCCCACCGGTCATCAGCGGACGGAGGCGTGTGCGCCTCCTGACAGGTGGCCGATTCAGCCGCCCTGTCCGCCTCCGCTGGTCCGGCCGCCCTTCTGACCGGCCTCGGCAGCCCGCTGCGGGTCGTTCGCGAAGTTGCCCGGGTTCTCAGCCATGGCCGATTTCTCCTTCTTTGCGTCGAATGCGGCTGTCTGGTTCGGCGGGCGGGTGCCCAAGGTTCCGGCCTGAAACAGGAGCGATCCGAAGAGCGGAGAAGGCTTTCCCCGAGCGCGTCCCGCCTGGGTCGCCCGAGGTCAGCGCAGTTCGCTGAAGCGTTCGGTGGCCCGGGTCCGGCCCGCCACGATGACGGTGTCGTCGGCCCGCACGACCGTGTCCGGGGTGGCGTAGGTGAAGCCTTCCCCGGGGCGCTTGATGGCGACGACGGTGATGCCGTAGCGGGTGCGGACGGCGCTGCTGGAGAGCGGGACGTCGAGGATGGCGGTGGGCGGGTCGGTCTTGACCATCGCGAAGTCGTCCTCGAACTCGATGTAGTCGAGCATGCGGCCGCGCACGAGGTGGGCGACCCGCTGGCCCATGTCGTGCTCGGGGTAGACGACGTGCTGCACGCCGAGCTGGGTGAGGATGCGGCCGTGGGCCTCGCTGGTGGCCTTGGCCCACACGTTCTCGATGCCGAAGGAGATCAGCAGCGAGGCGGTGAGGATGCTGGCTTCCAGGTCGGTGCCGATGGCGACGACCGCCCGGTCGAACTCGTGGACCGCGAGCTGGCGCAGGGCGTCCTCCTTGGTGGAGTCGGCCCGCACGGCGTGGGTGAGGGAACCGGAGAGGAGCTGGACCACCTCGGGATTCTCGTCGATGCCGAGGACCTCGGTGTCCTCGTCCGCGAGTTCGAGTGCCAGGGAACGGCCGAAGCGGCCGAGCCCGATGACGACCACGGCGTCCTGGCGAGAGCTCCGGCGGTTCCTGGGGGTGCGGTTCCTAACCAATGACGGGTCGCTCCTCGGGAAGGTCGTACATACGGACGCGCAGTCGCAGGGCGAGCGCGGATGCGATGGTGATGGGGCCGAGGCGGCCGAGGAACATCAGCGCGGTCAGCAGGACCTGCTCCCCGCCCGGCAGCCCCATCGTGATGCCGGTGGACAGGCCCACGGTGCCGAAGGCCGAGGTGACCTCGAACAGCGACTTGTCCAGGCTGAAGTCGGTGAAGACCATGAAGACCAGTGTCGAGACGGCGACGGCCGCCACTGACAGCAGGACCACGGTCAGAGCCTGGCGCTGGATGTCGCCGGGTAGGCGGCGGCGGAAGATGTCGACCGCGCCCTCGCCCCGGATCTCGGCGTAGATCACGAAGAACAGTACGGCGAAAGTGGTCACCTTGATACCGCCGGCCGTGCCCGCGCTGGCGCCGCCGACGAACATCAGTACGTCCGTGCCGAGCCAGGTGGCCGGGTTCATCTGGGAGATGTCGACGCTGTTGAAGCCGGCCGTGCGGGGCATCACCCCCTGGAAGAACCCGGCGAGAAGCTTGTCCGGCGCGTCCAGCCTGCCCAGCGTCGCCGGGTTGCGCCATTCGAGCGCGGTGATGAAAGCGCTGCCGCAGATCAGGAAGATCGCGGAGGCGCTGAGCACGATCTTGGTGTGCAGGGACCAGGAGCGCGGTTTGCGGAACCTGCGGCGCAGCTCGAACAGCACCGGGAAGCCGAGGCCACCGGCGATGACGGCCCCCGCTATCGGCAGGCAGATCCACGGGTCGGTGACAAAGCCCATCAGGCTGTCGGAGTAGAGCGCGAACCCGGCGTTGTTGAACGCCGACACGGCGTGGAAGACACCCAGCCACACCGCTCGCGGCCAGGGCTCGTCATAGGAAATCGCCAGCCGGACGGTCAGGATCGCCGCGGTGACGGCTTCCAGCAGCAGGCTGACCTTGACCACCCGGACCACGACCGTCCGTACGTCGCCCAGGCCCAGCGTCTTGGTCTCGGTGGCGGCGGTCAGGCGGGCCTTCAGTCCCATACGGCGGTGGGAGAGCAGCAGCACCAGCCAGGAGGAAAAGGTCATGATCCCGAGCCCGCCGACCTGGATCAGCGCCAGAATCACCGTCTGGCCGAAGCCGCTCCAGTAGTCGGGGGTGTCGACCACGATCAGCCCTGTCACGCACACCGCGGAGGTGGAGGTGAACAGCGCCTCGAGGGCTGACGCCGAGCCGGCCCCGGCCTTGGCGACGGGCAGCATCAGCAGGCCGGTCCCCAGCGCGATCGCCACGGCGAAGCCGGCCACGACCATCTGCGCCGGGTGCCGCACACGTGGCCGCCACCGGGTCACCACAGCCAGTCCTCCGCCCCGCAGACAGGTACCACGATTGTTCGCACCGGGAGACGATAAGCAATACGTCAGCGGTACCGGTCACCGGTACCCCTCCGCGCCGCCCAGCGGCCGCCCCGGACCCCGGAACCACCCGGACGTAGCCGCCCGCCTCCGACCTCGCAGGCCGCAGGCCGGAGACCCGCAGGCCCGCGGGCCAGAAGCCGCAGCCTCTCTCCTGGCGGACAGCTGACAGCCGAGCCCCGGCCCCGGCGGACACGGCCGAGGCCGCAGCCCGGAAGGCTGCGGCCTCGGCACCGGAAGGCGACGGCGGAGCGCTAGCTCTCGTCCTCGCCCTTCTTGCCCGATGTGCTCTTGGAGGACTCGCCCGAGGTGCTCTTGGAGGACTCGACTGCATCGGAGAGCGTCCCGCCCTCCAGGCTGTCCTCGATGGCAGCCACGGTCTGGTCGATCAGCTCCTCCTGCTGCTTCTGCTCCTTGGCCTTCAGATATGCCTGCCGCTCCTGATGGAAGGACTTCAGGGTGGCGATGCACATGCCGATCATCACGATGCTGAACGGCAGCGCGATGACAATGGCCGCCGTCTTCAGCGTGTTCAGCGAGGCGGCTCCGCCCTGCAGGTCGGAAGCGAGCAGCAGGGCGATGGCCACGGCCCCCTCGGCGATCGCCCAGAACACCCGGCTCCACACCGGCGGGTTCGGGTCGCCGCCCGAGGCCAGCATGTCGACCACGTACGAGCCGGAGTCGGAGGAGGTGACGAAGAACAGCACGATCAGCAGGATCGACACTCCGGCCACGAACTTGCCGCCGGGGAGTGTGTCCAGCATCTCGAAGAGCGCGTTGTTGGTGCTGACCACACCGTCGTGCACGTAGTTGTGCTTGCCGTTCATCTGCTGGAACAGCCCGGTGCCACCGAAGATGGCGAACCAGACGAACGTCAGCAGGGTGGGCACCAGCAGAACGCCGCAGACGAACTCGCGGACGGTACGGCCGCGGGAGATCCGGGCGATGAAGATGCCGACGAACGGCGCCCAGGAGATCCACCAGCCCCAGTAGAAGACGGTCCAGCCGTTGACCCAGCTGGTGCCTTCCTCGCCGTACGAGGCGCCGGTGTCGAAGCTGAGCTGGAGCAGGTTCTGCAGGTAGCCGCCGACGTCCTGGGCCAGTCCGTTGAGGATGAACACCGTCGGGCCCGCGATCAGCACGAAGAGCATGATGATCGCTGCCACACCCATGTTGATGTTGGACAGCCACTTGATGCCCTTGCCGATGCCGGAGACCACCGAGGTCGTCGCGGCGGCGGTGATGCAGGCGATCAGCAGGACCAGCAGCCCCTTGCTGTTGGGGTCGTCCACCCAGCCGAGGAAGTTCATGCCGCTGGCGATCTGCATCACGCCGAGACCCAGCGAGGTCGCCACGCCGAAGAGGGTGCCGACGATCGCGACCGTGTCGATGACGTTGCCCCAGAAGCCCTTCACCTTGTCACCGAAGATCGGCTCCAGGGCCCAGCGGATGGAGACGGGGCGTCCCTTGCGGTGCACCGAGTAGGCGACGGCCAGGCCGACCACGACGTAGATGGCCCACGGGTGGATGCCCCAGTGCAGGAAGGTCTGCACCATGGCGAACTCTTCGCGGTCAGGCGCGCCCTTGCCGACGCCGGGCCTGGGCGCGTGGAAGAAGTTCAGCGGCTCGGCGACGCCCCAGAAGACCAGGCCGATGCCCATACCGGCCGCGAACAGCATGGCGAACCAGGAGCCGGCGCTGAACTCCGGCTTCTCGTTGTCCTTGCCGAGCTTGATGTCTCCGTAGCGGCCGATACCGATCCAGATGACGAAGATCACGAAGAGTGACACCAGAGCCATGTAGAACCAGCTCAGGTTGCCGACGATCTTGTCCTGGACGGTCTGCACCTGCTCCGCGGCCGTGTCCTGGCCGATCACGGCGTAGAGCACGAAGATCAGGATGACAATGGCCGACGGATAGAAGACCCACGGCGCGATCGAACCACCCCCCGGCGGCGCCGGAGGCTTCGGCCCCGGCTTCTGGTCAGATGTTCTGGCCGTTGTCTGCGCAGCCACGCGTTCATCCTTTGCGGTCATATTGGGAAACCATCAGACCGGGGAGTCCCGGCCTGTGGCGGCCTCTGCCCCGAATCACCGATGTCATTCATCACGAATCAATTACTGTCAACCATCAAAGAGGACCGAGGGATTCATCACACCGGACACGCCGCCGGGAGGCAGGGGCCGTGAGCCATCCGGACGCCATCCGGCCGTCGGCCCGAAGCGGCACTGTATGCGGTTGCGAACGCTTGTGCGGGAGCGCGGGCGCGATGACCGGTGCGGTTTCATCCGTCCGGCTTCACCCATACGGGTGAATGGCAGGGGTCGGCGACGGACGGCTGCCACCCCGGTGGCCCTGCTCCGACAGCCGCTCCCCCACCCGCGAAAATCCAGCCCACGTGTCACACCGGCACACCTGGGAACCCCCGCACGAGTAGCCACTCCAAGTCGGCACAGCGTGGCCCGGCTCGGTCGGGTCAGCGGGACGGATCCACTATGACCAGCGGATACATGGGTCCCGGGGACTTCGGTCGGGACCCGTTCGAAGAGTTCATCGCGCGCTTCCTCGGCAAGGCCCGGTCCGGTGGCGGGGGCCGCTACAGCGACCCGCGCTCCTACGACTTCCTCCGGCTGATGAGCGAGCCCGCCCGGCAGCTCGTCTCCGACGCGGCAACGTACGCCGCCGAGCACGGCAGCAACGACCTGGACACCGAGCATCTGCTGCGAGCAGCGCTCACCGCGGAGCCGACCCGCACCATGGTGGCCAAGGCCGGGGCCGACCCCGACGCCATCGCCGCCGAGATCGACCGCGAGGTGGGCGAGGGGCAGCCCCGCAACTCGCTCTCCGTCAGCCCCGCCGTCAAGCGGGCGCTCATGGACGCGCACGAGATCGCCCGCTCCCGCGGCGCCTCCTACATCGGCGCCGAACACGTGCTGGTCGCGCTCGCCGCCAACCGTGACTCCACGGCCGGCCAGATCCTCAACTCGGCACACTTCGATCCCCGCTCCGCCACCCCGCGCGGTGGCCCCGGCTCCGGACAGGGCGGCGGGCCCGAGACCCCCGCACGCGGCGGCCCCGAGGCCCGGCCCAGCAACACCCCCACCCTCGACAAGTACAGCCGCGATCTGACCGAGCTGGCCCGCGAGGGCAGGATCGACCCGGTGATCGGGCGGGACGAGCAGATCGAGCAGACCGTGGAGGTCCTCGCCCGGCGCGGCAAGAACAACCCCGTGCTGATCGGCGAGGCGGGCGTGGGGAAGACCGCCATCGTCGAGGGCCTCGCCCAGCGGATCGCCGACGGTGATGTGCCCGACAATCTGCTGGGCCGCCGCGTCGTGCAGCTCGACTTCGGCACCGTCGTGGCCGGCACCCGCTACCGCGGTGACTTCGAGGAACGGCTCACCGGCATCATCGACGAGATCCGCGCCCACACCGAGGAGCTGGTCGTCTTCATCGACGAGCTGCACACTGTGGTCGGGGCCGGCGGCGGCGGGGAGAGCGGCTCGATGGACGCCAGCAACATGCTCAAGCCGCCGCTCTCCCGGGGCGAGCTGCATGTCATCGGCGCCACGACGCTGGAGGAGCACCGCCGGTACATCGAGAAGGACGCGGCGCTCGCCCGACGTTTCCAGCCGGTGCTCGTCCCCGAACCCACGGTGACGGACGCCATCGAGATCCTGCGCGGTCTGCGGGACCGCTACGAGGCCCACCACCAGGTGCGCTACACCGACGAGGCGCTCGTCGCCGCCGTCGAGATGTCCGACCGCTATCTGACCGGCCGATACCTGCCCGACAAGGCCATCGACCTGCTGGACCAGGCGGGCGCCCGGGTACGGCTGCGCACCGCCACCCGGGGTACGGACGTGCGCGCGCTGGAGCGCGAGGCCGAGCAGGTGCGCCGCGACAAGGACCAGGCGGTGGCCGCCGAGGACTACGAACGGGCCAAGCAGCTGCGCGACCGGCTCACCGAGCTGGAGGAGGCCATCGAGCAGGACGGGCACCGGCCGGACGCCCGGCACGGCGACCGGATCGTGAAGGTGACCGTCGAGGACATCGCCGACATCATCTCCCACCAGACCGGCATCCCCGTCAGCAATCTCACCCAGGAGGAGAAGGACCGGCTGCTGGGTCTGGAGGAGCGGCTGCAGCAGCGGGTCGTCGGGCAGGACGAGGCGGTCACCGCCGTCGCCGACGCGGTGCTGCGTTCACGCTCCGGCCTGGCCAGCCCGGACCGGCCCATCGGCAGCTTCCTCTTCCTGGGACCCACCGGGGTCGGCAAGACGGAGCTGGCCCGGGCGCTGGCCGAGTCCTTGTTCGGCACCGACGAGAAAATGGTGCGGCTCGATATGAGCGAGTACCAGGAGCGGCACACGGTCAGCCGGCTGGTGGGCGCTCCGCCCGGATACGTGGGGCACGACGAGGCGGGGCAGCTCACCGAGACAGTGCGGCGCAACCCGTACTCGCTGCTGCTGCTGGACGAGGTGGAGAAGGCGCACCCCGACGTCTTCAACATCCTGTTGCAGGTGCTGGACGACGGACGGCTCACCGACTCGCAGGGCCGCACCGTCGACTTCACCAACACCGTCATCGTGATGACCAGCAACCTGGGTTCGGAGGCGATCACCGGGCGCGGGGCGATGCTGGGCTTCGGCGGCGGGGAGGAGGCCGACGAGGACGCCCGGAGGGAGCGCGTTCTACGGCCGCTGCGCGAGCACTTCCGGCCGGAGTTCCTCAACCGTATCGACGAGATCGTGGTCTTCCGGCAGCTCGACGACGCACAGCTGCGGCGGATCACCGACATGCTGCTGGAGGAGACCCGCCGCCGGGTGCACGCCCAGGACCTGGAGATCGAGTTCTCCCCCGCGGCCGTGGACTGGCTGGCGCACAAGGGCTACCAGCCGGAGTACGGTGCCCGTCCGCTGCGCCGGACCATCCAGCGCGAGGTCGACAACCGGCTCTCCCGGATGCTGCTGGGCGGCGATCTGGAGCCGCACACCAGGCTGCTGGTCGATGTCGCGGACGGGCAGCTGGAGTTCCGCACCGAAGGCCGCGCCGCCGACCCCGTCGGCAGCTGACGGCGCCCGGCCCCGTACGGGTGGGGCCGAGCGCCGGTGGGGGGCGGTCAGCGGGTGGCGGAGCCGGTCAGCGGGTGGCGGCGAGCACGGATTCGGACATCGCCTTCTCGCCGGCCGCGTTGGGGTGGAAGGGCGCCGCCGCGTTGGTGACGAGTGGTTCCATCCAACGGGTCCCGGCGGGCTTGCACACGTCGTGGCCGATGGACTTGGAGTAGGTGTCCACATAGACGGCACCGTGCTCGGCCGCCTGCTTGGCGATCATGGTGTTGAGGTGCTTGTGGGTGTCGCGCAGCCAGGGGGCGTCGCCCCTGGCGATGGAGACGACAGTGGGGCAGTTGCTGCCGTCGTCGGGCAGGATGGCGGGATAGCCGGTGATCAGGATCTTGGCACGCGGGGCGCGGGCGCGGATGTCCTCCAGCGCCTTGGAGATCTTGGGCGCGGTGTTCTCGATGGTGGCGGCGAGTTCGTCGTGCCCGGTCCACGTGTAGCTCTTCTTGCACGGTGAGCCCAGCGGGTTGAAAAGACCGAGGGTGACGCAGCGGACGATGATGTTGCCGAAGCCGATGTCGTTGCCACCGATGGTGAGGGTGACCAGGTCGGTCTCGGCGCTGAGTGCGTCCAACTGCGGTGCGACGGAGGGGTGCTGGCCCGTGTACAGGTCCTCTGTGGTCGCTCCGCCGCAGGTGACGTCCTGGTGCCCAGCGGGCCCGAGCGCGGCCTTGACCAGCGAGGGGTAGTTCCGGTCGGAGCGCGAACAGGTCTCGTCGACCGTGTTCGGTACGCCTGCCCCGGCCGCGTACGAGTCGCCGAGGGCGACATAGCGGTGGACGGTGGTGTCCTGCGCGAGCGCCGGGCTCGCACCGAGCCCGGCGCCTGCGGTGACGGCGGCTGTGGCGGTGGCCAGGGCCACGGCGGTTCTGGCACGGCAGTTGGGCATGCGTGAGCGCATGACGGACCTCTCGTGAGTGGGGAAAATGGGGGGTCACTGCCGGCAGTTACTGGCCAGTTGCACTGAGAGGTAATATGTGGCCGCCGTCACGGGTCGTCAAGGGCTACGACAGCACGTGCTCCGCGCAGCTCAGCTCGCATCCGTACGCCGCGCGGTGACGGCCACCGCGGCGTAGGGCATCGTGAACTCCCCGCCCAGGGTGTCGATGACGGCCCCGATCCCGGCGAGGACCTCCTCCAGCTTCGGAGGCGGGAGCAGCGTGAGACCGCCGGTGGTGGACAGATGGTCCAGCCACTCGTCCCGGGTGTAGGACCGCTGCCAGTCGAACCGCCACCGTTCCGGTTCGTCGAAAGCCCCGGCCTCCCGCAGCGCGTCGGCCGCCCTGGCGCACATTGCCGCGTAGGGGTCCGATTCGGCAGGCGGCCGCCGCGCTGCGAGGGAGTCGGGCAGAATCCGGCGGTAGACCTCTGAGAAGGCTTCCGCCAGCTCGGGCGGCGGCTGGTCGACGTTCCAGAAGACCGCCAGCCGCCCTTCGGGCCGCAGTACCTCGGCCGCTTTGGCGGCACCGGCCGCCGGGTCGACCCAGTGCCAGGTCTGCCCGGCGACCACCGCGTCGAAGGACCTTTCGGCCGGGTCCCAGTCCTCGAACGTCGCCACGTCGACGCGGAGTCCGCGCCGCCGCGCCCACGTGGCCATCCGCTCGTCGGGCTCGACGCCGGTCACCCGGCACCCGGCCGCGCGGAGTTGGCGGGCGACGATGCCGGTGCCGCAGCCGACGTCGAGGACATCGGTTCCGGGCGCCGCGGTGACGATCCGGTTCACCATGGCGTCGGGATAGCGCGGCCTGGCCCGGTCGTATCGCTCGGGGTCCACGCCGAAGGACTCGGCGACATGGCGGGCCTGGTGCGGTTCGGAAGCAGGGGGTCGGGACGGCCCCGACGGTAGAGTGGGCATGCGCCCACCTTAGTGGGCAAATGCCCACTCGCCAAGCGGGTGCCCACGAGACGACGAGCAAGGAGGGGTGCACAGTGCCGACAGGGGTGGCCATCCGGGACGTACGGGAGCAGTTGTTCGACGCCGCGGAACGCGTACTGCTGCGGGACGGGCCCAACGCCCTGACCAGCCGGGCGGTGACCACGGAGGCGGGCTGCGCCAAGGGAGTACTGCACCGGCACTTCGCCGACTTCGACGCCTTCCTCGCCGAACTCGTGCACGACCGCGTCGGCCGGCTCGAGGGCCGGGCCGCCGCTCTGCGCGACTCCGCCGGGACCGGAACCGTCGCCGACAACCTCACCGACGCGCTGACAAAGCTGTTCGGCTCGGTCGCCGTCGCCCTCGTCGGGCTCATCACCTCCCGGGACGGCCTGCGCGAGCGGCTGCGCCGCACCTGGCCGACCGGCGTCCCGCTGCTGGCGGAAGCCACCGCCATGCTCGCCTCTTACCTCGCAGCCGAACGCGAGCTGGGACGTATCGCGGCGGACGCCGACCTCGACACGCTCGCCCGCACCCTCATCGGCGCCGGACACCTGCTGTTCGCCGACCGGACGGGCACACCACCGGACACCGAAGCCGTCCACAGAACCGTGACCACCGTCATCGGCTCCTTCGCGCGGGAGCCGCGCACCTGAGCGCGGCCGAGTCCGCTGCTGCCCGCCCTTCCCACCCTGACCGGGGGGTGGCAGCAGACCGGAGGGGCAGACTCCCGAGTGCCACCGCACACAGGCCGCACGGCACACCCCGCACACCCAGCCCGCACGGCACACCCGGCACACCCGGCACACCCGGCACAGATGAGGAGCAGCCCCTTGGGTTACGTCACGGTCCAGCAGTGGGAGCGCCACTACGCGGACGGCCGCGGCTTCCGGCCGCTCGGCGAGACCGAGCGGGCGCTGCTCGCCGCGCACACCCCCGCTCCGGACGGCGGCGCCGCGCTCGACGTCGGCTGTGGCACCGGGGAGTTGGCCGACTACCTCAGCCGCCTCGGCTACCGGGTTGACGCCGTGGACTACGCCGACAGCGCCCTGACCCGGGCACGCGAACGCTACCCCGACAGCGGGCAGGTGCGGTGGCTGCGACTGGATGTCGAGCACGCGGACTTCACCGTGTTGCGCGACGACGGCTATGACCTCATCGCGCTGCGGCTCGCCTACCCCTTTCTCCGCGACCGCGCCCGCACCCTGCGCAGGCTCGGTGAACGGCTGCGTCCCGGCGGCGGGTTGGTGGTGATCTCGCCGTCGGCGAAGCAGGTGCCGGACAGCAGGCGCGGCATCGCCTTGGACGAGGAGGAGATCAGCCTGCTGACCGAAGGCTGGGAGCAGGCGGAGCGGTTCGACGCGGACGGGCTGACGGTGCTGGTGCTGCGGGGGGCGCCGCACGCCTTCGCTCCGGTGGAGAAGGGCCGCCCGGTGCCGCACGCCGCGGCGGGTGCCTGCGCGGTGGTGACCGACGCGGCGGGCCGCGTGCTGCTCGGCCGGTCGGTGCGCGGGATGTGGGAACTGCCCGGCGGCGGTGTGGAGCCCGGCGAGTCCTTCGAGACCACAGCCGTACGAGAACTCGCCGAGGAGACGGGCCTGCGAGCAGACACCGGGGAAGCGCGCCTGCACGCCGTCCTGCTGGACGAGAACGAGAGCGTGCCCCGGGTGTCCGCCGTCGTCCGCGTCACCGCCTGGTCGGGTGCCTTGCGGTGTCCCGAGCCGCACCGCTTCCACCGCTGGGAGTGGCACGAGCCACGCTCCCTGGCCACGCTCGGGCCGGTCTTCGCACCGTCGGCCCAGGCCCTGGAAGCCGTCTGGCCCGGCGTCCTGCCCGGACCCGGGCCGCTGAGCGTCTGCCCCGCCCGGGCCCGCGACGGTGCCCGCGACCCGGCGGGCCGGGAACGCGTCGGCCCGCCGACGGGGAACAGTGGGGCGGAGAACGGTGTCTGGGGGACCGTCCACGGCCTCGCCCGGGCCTTCGAGGCGCACGGCGACGCGCGTGGCGTGCCCCGGCAGCAGCAGTGGACCCTGCAGGTGCTCAAGCTCGCGGAGGAGACCGGCGAGGCGGCACAGGCCGTCATCGGCGCCGAGGGCACCAATCCCCGGAAGGGCCACAGCCACCGCTGGGAGGATGTGCACGCCGAAGTGGCCGACGTGGTCATCACCGGCCTGGTCTCCCTCGCCCGCATGCGGCCCGACGACGCCGCCGACTACCTCAGGCGGCAGCTCACCGTGAAGGCGGGCAGGATCGTGCAGCCCGCCGCCTCCCCTGAAGCGACTGAGCGGCCCGACACGCACGAGGCCCCGCCCGCGAGCCCACCCCGGAATCCACCGGGCTGCCGCCCGTGAGCCCTCGGCGATCGTATGGACAGGGTGGATCGCCGGTTCCGGTCCGTGGAGCGTGTCGGGCGCACGGGCCCGGGGCAGCTGGGGAGTAGTCGTTCAGTGGTTCAGCCGCCGGGCAGCGCGCAGCCGGAGCCCGGTCAGGCAGCCGGGGCAGGGAGGGACGCGAGCCAGTCGGTCAGCAGCTTGTTGATCTCCGCGGGGCGCTCCTGCTGGATCCAGTGGCCGCAGTCGTCCAGGACGTGGGAGGAGTGCAGGCCCGGCAGGGTGGTGGGATATGCCTCGATGGCGTCCTGCAGCCAGGTGGTGGAGGCGTCCCGGCCGCCGCCGGCGAACAGCGAGGGCTGGGTGACGGGGGCGCCGTCGAAGTCGGCGAGGTCCTCCCAGTCCCGGTCCATGTTGCGGTAGCGGTTCAGGGCCCCGGTGAACCCCGTCCGCTCGAACTCCCCGGCGTAGAAGTCGAGATCCTGTTCGCTGAGCCAGGCGGGCAGCTGTCCGGCGGGGAACCGGTCACGCATCAGGCCGCCGGGCGCAACGAAATGCGGGTCGGGGGCGTCGTCGGCAGGCATGGTGTCGGCGGACAGCGCCGCGTAAACTCCGGCGAGCCAGCCGCGCGCATCGGGCTCGATCTCGGCCTCGGCACGGCCGGGCTGCTGGAAGTAGGAGACGTAGAACTCCTCGTCGCCGCCGATCCGGCTGAAGATCTCACTGGGCCGGGGGCCGCCGCGCGGGCTGTAGGGCACGCTCAGCATGCCCACGGCGCGGAAGACATCCGGCCTGACCAGCGCTGAGTTCGCGGCGATGGGCGAGCCCCAGTCGTGCCCGACGATCACGGCGGTCCGCTCGCCGAGGGCGTGTACGACCGCGGCGTTGTCCTCCACGAGGTCGAGCATCCGGTAGGCGGCCACCTCGGCGGGCTTCGAGGAGCGGCCGTAGCCCCGCACGTCGATGGCCGCAGCGCGGTAGCCGGCGGCGGCCAGCGCGGGGAGCTGGTGGCGCCAGGAGTACCAGGACTCGGGAAAGCCGTGCACCAGCAGCACCAGCGGACCGCTGCCCTGTTCGACGACGTGGATCCGGCCGGCCGGCGAGGGGACCAGCCGATGTGTCAACTCGGATGCCTGGTCCTTGGTCTGCTGCGACATGCGCCCTCCAAAGCTGTGGAACCGCCGGGCGTGGTGCCCAGCCCTGACCCATCGGCTGATCGGGTCCGTAACGATCATGTGTCCCGCCAGGGCCGGAGGCCAGCGTTGTTGCCGCTTTGGCAAATCGCCCCCTGGCACTCGCCATGGCAGGGCAACGGTCCGGGCGTACGGCTCATACACGCGGGCTCCGGCGGGCCGCCGCACAGCAGGGACCGTCCCGTGCCGCGCGCGGCTCACCGCGTCAGGTAGGCGCGGCTCACCGCACCAGGTAGCTCCGCAGACCGTCGAGGAACGGTGTGAGGCGCAATCGGTAGTGCTTCGTCACCGGTTCCAGGTCGGCGACGAAGTCCTCCAGCATGAAGTCGAGCGCGTTGGGGGTGATCAGCGGACCGGGAAGGCGTGCCAGGAGGTGCGCCCCTGGGCGGGCGACCCGGTCGGCGATATCGACGACGGGACGGCTGCGGCCGGCCAGCCGCAGCGCTGCGGTGAGCATGGCCCGCATCGTCATCCGTTCGGGCCCGCCGATCTCGAACGTGCCCTCGGGCGCTCCGGCCGCCGCCGCCTGGGCGACGAGGTCACCGACGTCGTCGACATGCACCGGCTGGTGGTTCTGCCGCCCCCCTTCCGGCAGCGGCAGGACGGGCAGATAGCGGCAGGCACGGACGATGCGGTTGATGCCGTTGTCGCGCGGGCCGTAGACGAAGGCCGGCCGGACGACGGCATGCTCCATCCCGGAGTCGGCCACGGCCAGTTCACCGCGGCGGATGGCCTGGAAGTACGGTTTGGTCGGGTTCTCCGTGACGCCGACGCCCGCCACGTACACATAGCGCCGTACCCCGGCGGCGCGCGCCGCGCGTACCAGTCGCTCGGTTCCCAGTCCGTCGTACTCCAGGAAGCTGTGCCGCTGCCGGGGCTTCTCGAAGGGGTAGTCGGGGAAGTTGGCGCTCTGCACCACCACATCGGCGCCCTCGACGGCTGGCTCCAGCGTCGTCGGATCGAGCATGTCGCCCCAGCGGTAGCCCTCGTGCCGGGCCGCGGCGCGCGCGTTGTGGGTGACCACGACGACGTCCCAGCCCGCCTCGCGCAGCGCCTCGACGCAGGCGCCGCCGATGAATCCGCGGCCGCCGACGACGGCAGCCGTGCCTCGCTTACCAGGTGCGGTCATGTGTCATCCCGTCTCGACGGAGTTCGGGCTCGAAGGGCGTGCCGCTACAGCATCATCATCCGCATCCGCGTGCCCAGGGACGGCACGGACGGGGAGGCCAGCTCACGGTAGAACCGCTCGGCCAACTCCATGTTGCGGGCCATCCGGCGCATGGCGAGGTCGCGCGCTGTACGGGCGCCGGGCACGCTGCCGCACAGGACGCGGGCCCACTGCTCGGAGATCCGCTGGGCGTAGGCGGTGCGGGCCTGGCGGCGCTGCTGGAAGGCGGACAGCCGTGCGGCGCAGAAATCGCCGCTGCGTAATGCCTCTTCGGCCACTTCCCGCAGCAGCGGCACGTCCTCCAGCGTGAGGGAGCCGCCCAGCCCGAGGTGCGGCAGCATCCCGTGTGCAGCGTCGCCCATCAGCACGGCACCGTCGGTCGCCCAGCGGGGCACGGTGACGGTCCAAGGACGGACGACGACGGCGCGCCGGAGTTGGTCGTAGGCAGTGGCTTCGGCCGGGTCGGAGGTGGCGTACCGCAGCAGCGCGCTGTCGGGGTCGGCCGCCTCCCGCTCCCGGGCGACGGTGTAGAGCCAACTGTTCTTGTCGCCGAGGCTGACGCAGCCTCCCGAGCCAGCCGCCGAGAGGGCCTGCCGGGACTCACGGGCCGGCAGCGGCCCTCCGACCCCTGTGACGATGACCTGGCCGCGCGGCTGCCTGCGCGAGGAGCTCAGCCCCAACTCGCCGCGGAGCCGGGAGCCGGAACCGTCGGCGCCGATCAGCAGCGGCGTACGCAGGGTCAGCGTGCCGTCGGGGCGCTGGAGCCGCATCGTCCAGGTGACGCGCTCCCGGCTGAGGGTCCAGTCGTCGACCGAGTCGAGGATGCGCACCCCGGCGCGGAGGGCGGCGTCCCGCAGCAGGGATTCCAGGCGGGAGGGGAGAATTCCCAGGAAGGTGCCCGCGCCCAACTCCGTCAGATTCACCCGCAGCCGGGTGTGCTCCCGCTCGGTCACAAACCAGGTGAGGGATTCCAGTTCGGCGCCGTCACGCAGCGCCTCGGGCAGTACGCCTAACCACCTGAGGCTGCGTGTTCCCGGCGGCCAGAGGAGAAATCCGAAGATGTCCGCCTTGGCATTCCTGCGCGATTCGACGATGGCCGTGTCGATTCCGGACTCGGCCAGTGCAATGCCCGTGGACAAGCCTGCGAGACCACCGCCGACGATGGTGATATCGGGTTTCTCCACAGCGGGACGTGCCACGTCACTCACCACGCCTCAACATTCGCATCCGTGTGTGCGCCGCGCAAGACTCGGGATCAGGAAGCGCGAATCGCGTACAGGCTCTGGCCCGAGACGAGTTGGTCCGTGCGGATGCGCCCGAAGCCGGCCTCGCGCAGCTCGGGTTCCAGCCGGGCCGGGGTGGTCAGTGGGTAGCACCCCTGGGTGCAGGCGAGGATGAGATCCAGGTTGAGCGCTGTGGGGTTGCGGTCGTGGAACATCGAGACGAGCACCAGCGTGCCGCCCTCGCGCAGTGCGCCGCGCAGGGTGCCGAAGAGGGCAGGCCGTTCCTCGGCCGCGAAGTAGTAGACGTTGTTGAGCAGCAGGACCACGTCGTAGGGGCCGTCCAGTTCGGTCTCGCGCACATCGCCCTGGCGGACGGTGAAGCGGTCGTCCAAGGACCAGCGGCGCAGGTTGTCGCGGGCCAGCTCGACCGCGGCGGGCTGGAGGTCGAGTCCGGTGCCGCTGCTGCCCGGCCGCGCCGAGGCCGCACGCAGGTGGACTCCTGAGCCGCAGCCGACGTCCAGCACTCGCCCGCCGTCGGCCTCGCTCACGGCCTCGCGTACGTATTGCGCGATCACCCCTTCGGCGATCCGGGAGGACTCGGCGATCACTTCGGCGTAGCGAGGCAGGTGGTCGCCGAGGTCGCCGCCGCGCAGCGTCTCAGGCAGCTGGCGGTAGACGGTGGCGTGGTAGGCGGTCTGCTCCTCCAGGAGGGCCCGCAGGACGCTGCCGTTGCGGCCGACGAGGGCGCGGGCGCGCCTGCCCTTGAGTGCGTACGTGCCAGGCGCCGCCGCGGTGCCGGAGATCCGGGAGGAGACGGACAGCTCCCCCACCGAGACCCCGAGTTCGAGGAGAATACGGAATTGCTCGGTCCGGGTGATGCCGAGCCGCTCGGCCAGTTCACCGGCCGGAGCGGGGGTCTTCAGGGCTTCCAGCAGCCCGAGGTGTACGGCGGCCGTGAGGAAATGCGTCCGCGTCAGTTGCTGGGAATCCCGCAGCAGAAGTGCGTGGGCGGCCGGATCGGGCTGGCTGAACGCCGTGCGAAGAGTCCTGCTCCATTTGCTGGAAGCCACGCCGATTCTCCTCCTGTTCGCCCGGGGGCGAGGGAATGACAGATGAGCGCTCAGCCTAGAACTCCCCCTTGACGCCTACCAGATGACCGGTAGCGTCGTTTCCCGCCATATCCGGGAGCGTTGCCGTCCGACCTCGGGAGTGCGGCCCCGCGGAGCGAGGGAGAACACGGGTGGAGAAAGCGGCGGAAGGCAGTCCCTCGTCCCCTGCCCGGCACCAGCGCCGCGGCACCCCTCGCCGTACCTTCGTCGCGGGTTCGCTGGGCGCCGGGGCGACCGTACTCGGCGTCGGCGGCCCGGGCACACCGGCCGCGGCAGCCGAACGGCGCCGGGTGGCCGTCTTCGGCGGTGGCGTCGCGGGTCTCACCGCGGCACAGGAGCTGGTCGAACGGGGCTTCGAGGTCACCGTCTGGGAGCGCAAGGAGCTGGGCGGCAAGTCGCGGTCGATCCCCGTCAAGGGCACGGGTACCGAAGGGCGCCGCGATCTGCCCGGCGAGCACGGCTTCCGGTACGTACCGGGCTTCTACCACCACCTGCCGGAGACGATGGCCCGTATCCCCGCGGCGGGCGGCGACGAGGAGAGCGTCCACGACCATCTGGTGGCCCAGGCGGGAGTGCTCTACTCGCGCTCCGGCGGCCGGGAGGACCTGCGGCTGGAGTCCAACCCGGACGACCTGCCGTCCTTGGCGGAGATCCAACGGCTGGTCGTTGCGCTCGTGCAGCAACTGGGCGCCGTGCCGCCGGACGAGACGGCCTTCTTCGCCCGGCAGATCGCCATCTTCGCCACCAGCGGCGAGAAGCGGCGGTTCGGGCAGTGGGAGAAGACCCCGTGGCGCGAGTTCCTGCGCACGGACGAGATGAGCCGGGAGTTCCGCAGGTTGTTCGCGGACGGGCTCACCACCCATCTGGTCGCCTCGCGCCCGGACATCGCCTCGACGCGCGCCACCGGCATCCTCACCGAGCTGTACTTCTACGCGCTCGCCGGGCGCGGCAGCACCGGCAAGCTGGGCCGGGTGCTGGACGCGCCGACCAGTGAGTCGTGGATTCAGCCCTGGGTTGCGTATCTGCGCCGCCGAGGTGTGCGCTTCCAGGTCGGCTGGACGGTCGAGGAGCTGTCCCTCGGCTCCGACGGGCGGATATCCGGGGCCCGGGCGCGCGGCCCGGGCGGCGAGCGACAGCGGGTGGAGGCCGACTGGTACGTGTGCGCGGTACCGGCCGAGCGCGCCAGGAAGCTGTGGTCCCCGGCCCTGCGCGCGGCCGATCCGGCGCTCGCCCGGATGGACAAGCTCCGCACCGAGTGGATGAACGGCATCCAGTTCTATCTGGACAGGCCCACCCCCGTCCTCAACGGCTTCGTCGACTACCTCGACTCGCCCTGGGCGCTGGTCTCCCTGAGCCAGGCCCAGTACTGGGACCGCGACCTTCGGGCCGAGTACGGCGACGGCTCCGTCGCCGAGTCGTTCTCCGTGAACATCGCGCAGTGGGACGCGCCGGGCATCGTGTACAACAAGCCGGCACGCGAGTGCACCCCGGCGCAGATCGCCGAGGAGACCCTGGCCCAGATGCGGGCCGCGCTGGAGGACACCGGGCGCACGGTGCTGCCCGAGAAGTCCGTCAGAAGCTGGCACCTCGACCCGGCGATCAGCTACCCGGACGGGGGTTCCACAGCGGCCAACGACGAGCCGCTGATCGTCTCCGAGGCCGGTTCCTGGGCCCACCGGCCCAGCCACCGCACCGCGGTCCCCAATCTGTTCCTCGCCTCCGACTACGTCCGCGACAACCTCAGCTGCGCGACGATGGAGGGCGCCAACGAGACGGCCAAGAGAGCCGTCAACACCCTGCTGGAGGCGGCCGGTTCGGACGCCGACGCCTGTGCCGTCCACGATCTGTACGCTCCCCCGGAGCTGCGCTTGCTGCGCAAGGCCGACGATGTGCGCTACGCGCTGGGCCTTCCGCACGTGCTGGACACGCCCTGGCCGCTGTGACCGCCGCGGGCGCCCTCAGCGGTGCCGCAGCACCATCCGCAGCCCGCCGCGCGGCCGGAGCGTGACCGTCGGCTGCGGCCTGGGCACCCCGCCCGGTGCCAGCTCCAGCCGGAACCGCTGGGTCAGCATGGCGACGGCGGCGGTCATCTCCAGCATCGCGAAGAGGTTGCCGACACACCCGCGCCGCCCGCCCCCGAACGGGATGAACGCGTGCCGGGGGCGCCCGGGGGCGGCGTCGGGCAGAAAGCGGGAGGGGTCGAACCCCTCGGGGTTCTCCCAGGCCGACGGGTGCCGGTGCACCAGGTACGGCGGCACGGCCAGCGTGCTTCCCGCGGGGACGTGCACACCGTCGATCTCGTCGTCGTCCACGGCGTCCCGCTCCAGCGTCCAGAAGGGCGGGTAGAGCCGCATCGCCTCGCTGAGGACGGCTTTGGTCCACACGAGCCGGTCCATGTCGGCGAGTTCGGGCGCGCGCCCGGACAGCACCGCTTCGACTTCCTCCTCCAGCCTGCGCCGCGCGGCGGGGTGTGCTGCCAGCAGACAGCAGGTCCAGGTCAGCACGGTGGCGCTGGTCTCGTGGCCCGCCATCAGGAACGTGACGATCTCGTCGCGGAGCTGGCGCGGACCGAGCGCCGAACCGTCCTCGTGGCGGGCCTCCAGCAGCGCGTCCAGCAGGTCCTTGCCGCCGGTCCACCGGTCCTGTCCGGCGCTGCGCCGCTCGGCGGCGAGCTGTGCGACCACCTCGTCGACGGCCTCCACGGTGCCGCGCCAGGTCCGGTAGCCGGGTGTGGTGCGCAGCCCCAGCCGGGGCGCGGGAAGCAGCAGCGGATTGCGCATCGCGGTCGTCGCGAAGTCCTGCATCCCGGTGACCGCCGCCGAGACCCGCGCCCCCGTGCCCCGCAGATCGGCGCCGAACAGCGCCTCACCGACGATGGTCAGCGTGAGCAGGCTCATCGTCTCCGAGACATGTACCAGCGCCCCGTCGGGCCGTCCCTCCCACTCCCGGAGGGTGCGCCCGATGGTGGCCACCATTCCCGGCACGAAGCCGCTGACCCTCCGGTGGGAGAACATCGGCTGGATCAGCCGCCGCTGTCTCTCCCACAGCCGGCCCTCGCTGGTGACCAGGCCGTCGCCGAGGAAGACGCGCAGCGGGCGGTAGGTGGCGGCCTTGCGGTAGTTGTCCTGGCGCGCTACGAGAACGTGTTCGGCGTGCGCCGGGTGGCACAGCAGGAACAGCGGACGCCGGGGCAGCAGCGGCACCCGCACCAGGTCGCCGTAGCGGCGGTAGAGGCCGACGGCGGCGCTCAGCGGGTCGCGCCCGATGGCGGCGAGCAGTTGCGGCACCTGGGAAGCGCCGGGACCGGCGGGACGGCGGCCCGCCGGGGTGGTGGCCGTCACGGGACCCTCCGTCGCAGTGTCATCGCCATCTCGTGCAAGGGCCGCAGGGTCACCGTCACCTTGGGCACGGGCTCGAAGCCCGGCAGCAGGTCGAGCCGGTACCGTTGGGTGATCATGGCGAGCGCGACGACGACCTCGATCAGCGCGAAGGCGTTGCCGATGCAGCCCCGTTTGCCGCCGCCGAAGGGGATGAAGGCGTGCCGGGACCGTCCGGCCGACCTCTCCGGCAGGAACCGCGCGGGGTCGAACGCCTCGGGGCTCTCCCACACGCCCGGGTGCCGGTGCACGAGGTAGGGCGGGGTGATGACGGTGTCGCCCGCACGCACGGGCCAGCCGCCCACCTCGTCGTCCGCGGCCGCGTCGCGCTCGACCGTCCACACGGGCGGGAAGAGCCGCAGCGACTCGTTGAGCACCGCCCGGGTCCACACCAGCTGCTCGGTGTCCTCCGGGCCCGGTGGCCGACCCGCGAGCACCTTGTCGACCTCCTCCTCCAGCCGCGCCCGTGCCTCGGGCGCCGTGGAGAGCAGATAGAACGTCCAGGCGAGGCAGGTGGCGCTGGTCTCGTGCCCTGCCATGAAGAACGTGACGATCTCGTCGCGCAGCTGGCGCGGATCCAGCGCCGAACCGTCCTCGTGGCGGGCCGCCAGCAGCGCGTCCAGCAGGTCGCGCCCGGCCGGTTGCCGCCCGGGCCCGGCGCTTCCCTCTGCGCGGTCGGCGATGACCCGGGCCACCACCTGGTCGATGGTGTCCTTGGCCTTGTCCCACTGCCGGAAGCCGGGGCTGGTGCGGCGCGCCGCGCGGGGTGAGATCCAGGTGAGCGGGTTCTTGATGACCTTGGTGACGGCGTCCTGGAGGGTCTCCACCGCGTGGTAGACGCTGTCCCTGTCCCCCGTCAGGTCGGCGCCGAAGAGGCTCGCCCCGACGATGTCGAGAGTCAGCCCGCTCATCGCGCCGGTGGCGTCGACGACGGTGCCGTCCGGGCGCCGGTCCCACTCGTCCAGCATCCGTTCCACCGAGGCGACCATCAGCGGGCGCAGGGTCTCCACCCGGCGGTGCGAGAACAGCGGCTGGATCAGCCGCCGCTGTCTCTCCCACAGTTCGCCGTCGCTGGTGATGAGGCCGAGCCCGATCCACTCGCGCAGTGGGCGGTAGGTGAACGCCTTGCCGTACCGCTGTTCGCGGTCGACCAGGATGTGCTCGGCGTGCTCCGGGCGGCAGAACAGATGGATGCCGCGTCCCGGTGCGAGCGGCACCCGCACCACGTCCCCGTACCGGCTGACGGTCTGGTACATGGACCGCAGCGGGTCGGAGACGGCAAGCCGCAGCAGGCCGGGTATCTGGTGGGGCCGCGGCCCGGGTGCCCGTCTCATCAACTCGCCCCTACTCGTATCCGATGGCCTGCACCACGTTCAGCTTGCCCGCGCGCCGGGCCGGGGGGATGGAGCCGGCCAGCGCGATGAAGATGGCGCCGATCGCCAGCCCCAGCGCCGCCGGTGCCACCTTGAACGGAATGTCCATCGCCAGGGCCTCGCCCATCACGTCGGTGGACAGATAGTGCAGCGCGGTGCCGACGACAAGCCCTGCCAGGCCGCCCAGCACACTGACGGCGGTGGCCTCGGTGAGGATGACGCGGCGCACATACCGTCTGCTGCTGCCGAGGGCGCGCAGGATGCCCAGTTCGCGACGCCGCTCGACCACGGAGAGCATCAGCGTGTTGAGCAGCGCGAGTCCGGCGACGCCTGCGATCACCCACTGGAGGGCGAGGGCGAGGGAACCGACCTGTTCGACGGCGGACTCGGTGGCCTTCACGCTCTCGCTGCCGTCCAGGACGTGCACCGGGTACGGCTCGTGCCCCGTCTGCTGCTCGATGCGGTGCCGCACCGCGGCCTTGTCGGCTCCGGGTTCGAGCATCACCTCGTAGTAGGAGGCGCCGGATTGCCCGTACCACTGCGCGACGCGGTCGAGGGAGAGGGCGATCAGGCCGGCGTCCATGCTCACGTAGTCGACGACGTCGGCGACCTTGATGTGCTGCTTGCCCTTGGCGGTTGGCAGGGTGAGCGTGTCCCCCTTGGAGATCCCTTTGTCCTTGGCGTAGGTGCCGGAGACGACGGCTCCGCGGCCGGCGAGGAGCTCCGCGCGGGCCTCCTTCGACGCCAGCCGGTAGGCGGTGGCGTTGCTGGGCCCGTCCATGCCGAGCAGCAGCGCACGCTTCCCCGGCTGGTTGAGGTAGGTGAACTGACCCGCCACCACCCGCCGTACGCCGTCGGTACCGGCCAGCTCCCGCTGGGTCTCCCGCGGCAGCAGCGGCCGTACCGGCAGTACGTCCTCGGCGGCGCGCTGCACCATCAGATCGGTGTCGGCAAGCGTGGAGACGTTCTTCGAGGCGGCGTCCACCGTGTTCTGCGAGGAGCCCGTGGTGGCGACGCCGATGGCGACGGCGAGCAGCACCGTCATGAACGTCGCCCACGCCCGGCGCGGGGCGCGCTCGACCGCCGAGGCGGCGATCCGGCCGCTGGGCCCCAGCCGGGCGGCGAGCAGCGCTACGGCGCGGGTGACCGGGCCGATCAGTGCGTAGGCGAGCAGGATCACGCCGAGCAGCAGCAGGGAGCCGCCGCCGAAGGACCGCTCGTCGTCGAAGACGGCCGCCGTGACGAACGCCAGTGCCACCAGGGCGAGTCCGAGGCCCAGTGCCCACAGCCGTCCGGCGCGGCGCTGTTCGCCGTCGCCGGTGTCGGCGGACGGGTCGGCGGTGCGCATGGCCTCCACGGGCGGTACCCGAGAGGCGCGGCGGGCCGCAAGCCAGGAAGCGGCGAGCGACGCTGTGACGGCGGCGAGGACGGCGGCCGGTACGGCACCGGCGGGCACCGCCAGCTCGACCTCGGCGTCGACGGAGTCGGTGATCACCGGGGGCAGCGAGTCGATGCTGGCGCCCGCCATGGCGTAGCCGAGCGCGCTGCCGACCGCGGCACCGACCAGCGCCAGCAGCAGCGACTCCAGGAGGAAGTCCCGCATCACAGGGGCGCGCCGGGAGCCCAGCGCGCGCAGCGAGGCGATCTCGCCGCGCCGCTCGGCCGCGGCCATGTTCATACTGTTGAAGATCAGGAACGCCGCGACGACGAGCGCCATGAAGGCGACGAGCAGTGTGATGTTGCGGACCATGGCAGTGGCGTCGTCGGCCTGGTCGGCGCGGAACGAGGGGTCGGTGACGAACGCGCCGGGCCCCAGCTCGGTTGCCAGCCGGTCGCGCAGCGCCCCGGTGTCGGTACCGGGCTCGGCGACCACCAGCACCGACTGGACGCGGTCCCCGAGCCCGGCGAGCCGCTGGGCGACCGGCAGCGGGGCCACCAGGTAGGCGCCGTCGTTGACGGTCTCGGCAGTGCCGCCGCTGAGCGTGCCGGCGACCGGAGCCCGGTGCGACTGGCCCGTCATCGAGGCGACTTGGACGGTGCCGCCCTTCTTGCCGCTCTGGACGCCCGGGCCCGCGAAGACAGCCCCCGGCTCGGTGCCGTCCCCCTCGGCCGCGTCCCGTACGGCGTCGACGGCGACGTCCGACAGGTCGCTGTGGAGCGCCTTGGCCGAGCGGTCGGTGCCGAACAGCAGCATCCGTTCGCCGTCGACCTCCACGGGCGACCGCACCAGCGGCACCGCCGCCTTGACGCCGCCCAGCTCGTCGACCCGGTGCACGGCGGCGGGGGTCAGACCCTCGTCGGTACGCCCTGTGACCTCGATGTCGGCGCCGCCTGCCACCTGGCCGGCCAGCCGCCCCGAGGAGCCGCCGACCGAGCCGTAGATCCCCAGTACGGCGACGATGAGCGCCGCCGCGACGGTGAGCACGCCCAGCGAGAGCGCGGTGCGGGCCGGATGACGGCGCAAATGGCGCAGGTTGAACAGGCGCAGCCGGGCCGCGAGGACGGCGGGTCCCGCCGCCTTGGGCTTGCGCACATCACCGGTCACGAGCGGTGCCCCTCCCCGACGAACTTGGCCACGACGTCGGCGGGGATGCCGTCCGCGACGACGTCACCGTCGGTCAGCAGCACGGCGCGGTCGCTGCGCAGCGCCGCGTCGACGCTGTGGGTGACCATCACCACGGCGCGTTCGGACCCGTCGTGTGCGAGGGAGGCCAGCAGGTCGAGGAGTTCGTCACCGGTGCGGGAGTCGAGGTTTCCGGTGGGTTCGTCGGCGAGGAGGACGCCGGGGTCCATGATGAGGGAGCGGGCGACGGCGACGCGCTGCATCTGTCCGCCGGACAGCTCTCCGGGACGGTGGTCGGCGCGGTCGGCGAGCCCGACGCGGTCCAGCAGCGCCAGGGCCTCGTCCCGGACGGACTTCAGCTTCTCACCGTCCAGCAGCCGGGGTACGGCGACGTTCTCCCAGGCGGTGAGCGCGGGCAGCAGGTTGAAGAACTGGAAGATGAAGCCGAGGCGTCTGCGCCGCAGGTCGGAGAGCGCGTCGTCGTCGAGGGTGGCTAAGTCCGTCTCGTCGAGGAGTACTCTGCCCTCCGACGGGGTGTCCAGGGCGCCCATGACATGCAGCATGGTGCTCTTGCCCGAACCGCTGGGGCCGAGCACGGAGACGCACTGCCCGCCCTCGACCGTCAACGACACACCGTTCAGCGCGCGTACGGGCTGTCGGCCGCGCTGGTAGTCGTGCACCACGCCGTCGAGCCGGAGTGTGGCCATGTACGGGGTCTCCCCTCTCCCGAGGCGGACCGCCATGTGCGGAACCTGGCGGCCTGGTTGCCGGGCCAGTTGTGCGTCCGTGCCGGGGACAGTCTGTCCGAGACGCGACGGCGAATCCAATGGATCATCAGGAATCGGCCGCCGCGGCCCTGAGGGCGTGCCGCGCCAGCTTTCCGGTGGACGTGCGGGGCAGCGCGTCGACCAGACGCAGTACCCGCGGCTGCTTGTAGCGGGCCAACCCTGCGCGCAGATGGCCGCGCAACTCCTTGCGCAGGACCTCCTCTTCGGCGGCTTGCGGGTGGGGCCTGACGTAGGCGACGACCTCGGTCGTTGCGTGCTCGCCCGGTACGCCGACGACGGCGCACTCCGCGACGGCGGGGTGCCGCAGCAGACAGTCCTCGATCTCGGTGGGAGCCACCTTGAGGCCGCCGACCTTGAGGATGTCGTCGGAGCGTGCGACGAAGGTGAACTGGCCGTCCGCGTCCTGGCTGAGCTGGTCGCCGGTGCGCACCCAGCCACCCACCATGGTGGCGAGCGTGGCGGGCTGGTTGTTCCAGTAACGGGCGGCGTTGGCCTCGCCGCGTACCCACAGGTGGCCGATCTCGCCCGGTCCCAGCACCCGGCCGTGCTCGTCGCGCAGTTCGGCCTCGAAGCCGGGGACGACGGTGCCGCAGCCGCCGGGCGGGGTGCTGCCGGGTTCGGCCGCGATGAAGATGTGCAGGCACTCGGTGGAGCCGAGGCCGTTGACGATGTCGGCACCGGAGAGCTCCCGCCACTGTCCGGCCAGCCCCGCAGGCAGGGGTTCACCCGCCGATACGTACCGGCGCACACTGGTCAGATCGACGTCGCCACCACTGCGGCGGGCGACGGTCAGCATCGCGGAGTAGAGCGCGGGCACCGCGCACAGCACGGTGGGGCGGCACCGGGCCACCAGGCGCAGGACCCGTGCGCCGTCGGCTGACTCGGGCATCAACAGGGTGGCGGCGCCCGCCGCGAGCGGGAAGAGGAAGGAGTTGCCGAAGCCGTACCCGAAGGACAGCTTGGCGGCCGACAGGCACACGTCGTCGCGGGTCAGCCCGAGGCGCACCGGGAAGGTGCCGAGCACCGCGAGCAGCCCTCGGTGCAGGTGGACGACGCCGCGCGGGGTGCCCGTGCTGCCGGAGGTGTACTGGATGACGGCCATGTCATCGACGCTGACGGGGGCGACGGGACACTCGTCGGACGCGGCGGCCAGCCGCTCTCCGAGGGTGGGTTCGGGGCCCTCGTGCCGCTCCCCGGGGGCCTCGGCGACCCACACCTGCCCGGGCCGGGCGGCACCGGCGACTCCCGCGGCGCGAGACGCGGCTTGTACGTCGGCGATCCGGCCGGGGCCTGTGACTGCCAGGCGCGGGCGACAGTCCGCGAAGATCCGCGTGTAGTCCTCGGTGGTGAGCTGGGTGGCCAGCGGCACGGGTACGGCACCCAGCCGCAGCAGCCCGAGCACACAGGCGAGGTGGTCGGGGCTGTCGGGCAGGACGAGCGCCACACGTGTCTCGTATCCGACCCCCGCTGCGGCGAACGCGTTGGCGGCGCGGCACGCCCTGCGGTGCATCTCGCGGTAGGTGACGCGTTCTGTCTCGGTGAGCGCACAGAGCGCTTCGCCGTGGCCGGCCGCCAGATGGTCGTCCAGGAAGCGGTGCACGCTGTTGCCGTCGGGTGGCGGCACGATGTCCGGGGTGCCGTCACGTGCGGGGGCGCCGGTGCTGGTGCGGGTGCCGTCGCTGGTGCGGGCGTCGTCGTTCGTGCGGCCGTCGTCGCTGGCGCGAGCGTCGTCGCCGGTGCCGGTCGTCATACGGAGTGACCTCTCTCGTGGGACGGGCCGGTGGAAGGTGTGCCGGTGCGAGACCTGCCGAACAGGAGTGCCGCCGTACAGCCGCCCGGCCCGCCTGGCTCGGCGGGTTCGGAGGTCAGCACCAGGGCCGTGTCGTCGGGCAGCGTCCGGTGGTGCAGGCCGAGCACGGTCAGCGCGGCCTGCACCGCGCCGGTCGCCCCCGCGCAGTCCCCGAAGGCGGCGTCGACGGCCGACACGGGAAAGGCGGGCGCCAGGGGCGCTCCGGGTGCGCCGCGTGCGAGTCCGGCCTCGTGCAGCGCGGCGTGCGCCGCCCGCTGGCCGGGGCGGGTTACGGGCGGCCCGAAGGCGGAGCCCGCGCCCAGCACGCGGGCCAGTGGCCGCGCTCTCCGCGCCCGGGCCGCCGCCTCGTCCTCCAGGACCAGGACCACGGCCGCTTCGCCCGCGACGGCCGTGAAGCCGGGAGCGGGCGGATCGGTGGCGGGGCCGGGACCTTGCCCGGTCCGGCGGCGCGCGGTCAGCTCGGCGTAGCCCAGGACCTGCACACCGCCGGCGAGCATGGTGGTGGCGGCGCCGGAGCCGATGGCGCGGGCCGCCGCGGCCAGTGCGTCGAGGCCCGCCGCGCGCCCGGTGGCCAGGGTGAGGTTGGGCCCGGCGGCTCCGGTGAGGATCGAGACGGCGGAGGCCGGTGCGTTCAGTCCGGTCTGTGGTCCCTGGGCCGGGTTGACGCCGCTCACGCCACGCGCGAGCCGGGCGGCGAACAGCCCCGCGTAGTCCTCGAGACCGCCGCTGGTGGTGCCGGCCGCGATCCCCACCGACGGGTCCTGCTCCCAGGAGGCGGCCAGCCCCGCGTGCCGGCAGGCGTCGACGGCGGCGACGCCGAATGCCCTGCTCTGTGCGCTCAGCGTCCGTATCCCGCGGCTGCCCAGGTGTTCGGCCGGATCGTACGGCGCGAGCGCGGCCAGCCGCACCGGTGCTGTGGGGGGCTGTCCCGGGGGCGCGGGCAGGGTCCGTTCCTCCTCGCGGCGTGCGGGTGCGCCGTCCGCGGCACGCCGCAGCAGCGCCTCGTGCCCCAGCCCTGCCGAGGTGAGCGCCCCGACGCCGGTGACGACCACACCGGTCACCACCGCTCCTCCGCACCGGTCGTGCCCTCGGCGCCCTCGGCCGCGGCGCCGGGACGGGTGAAGACCACGCAGCAGTTGTTGCCGCCGAAGCCGAAGGCGTTGTTGAGGACGGCACGCAGCGGCCGGCTCAGGGGCCGCTCCCGCACGAGCTCGAAGTCGTAGGTGAGGCACCGCGGATCGGGCGCGGTCACATTGGCGGTGGGCGGGACGACACCGTCGCGCAGCGCGAGCACGCACGCGGCGGCGGCGAGAGCTCCCGCCGCGCCCTGTGCGTGTCCGAGCAGCGACTTGAGCGCGGTCACCGGAAGCGGCGCGTGCCGGTGACCGCCGCCGAAGACCTCGGCGAGCGCCGCTGCCTCGACGGCGTCGTTGGCCGGCGTGCCGGTGCCGTGCGCGCTGACGCAGTCGATGTCGCCGGGGCCGAGCCCCGCGCTGCGCAGCGCGGCGCGCATCGACCGGATGGCGCCGTGCCCCTGAGGGTGCGGCGCTGTCATGTGGTGGGCGTCGGAGACGTTGCCGTGGCCGGCGACGACGGCGTGCACGGGGGCGCCCCGCGCACGGGCGCTGTCCTCGGCCTCCAGCAGCAGCACGGCCGAGCCCTCGCCGAGCAGCAGGCCGGCGCGGTGGGTGTCGAAGGGACGCACGACGTCCGGGGAGAGCGCCCGGAAGCTGGTGAACATCAGGAACATCGCCTCGGACAGTTCGTCGGTGCCGCCCGCCAGCATGGCGTCGGCCCGGCCCTCGGCGACGGCGTCGGCGGCCAGCGCCACCGCGCCGTTGCCCGCCGCGCAGGCGGTGGGCAGCAGCACATTCGGCCCGTACAGCCCGAAGCTGGCGGCCGGTAGCGCGCTGATCCGCGACGGATTGTGCGCGGGCGGCGCCAGGCCACCCGAAGGAGGGTGCGGCACCGGAGCCGAGACGGGCGCGGACGGTGTGCCGCGTGCCTGCTCCCGGGCGTACGCGGCACGCAACGGGGCCTCGATACCGGGCCTGTTGCCGACGACGATGCCGAACGAGGCACCCACCCGGGTGTCGTCGTACGGACCGGTGAGCCGGCCGTGCCCGTCGGCGAGGCCGCCGTCGGCCAGCGCCAGCCGGGTGGCCGCCAGCGCGAAGGACTCGCTGCGGGTCAACGGGCCGTGCCCGTACGCTTCGTCGGGCCAGGGCGGCGTCCACTCGCGTATCTGTCCGCCCCGGTGGGTGAGGCAGTCGCCGGTGTCGAAGAGGGTGACGTCACCGGTGCCCACCCGCCCCTGCCGCACGGCGGCCCAGAACTGGTCGGCGCCGGTGCCCAGCGCGGAGACGACTCCGATGCCGGTGACGACGACCCGGCGGCCGAGGCCCTGCCACATTCACACCCCCAGGGCGCGCCGGGTGACGTCCACGGCGGCCTTGATCGAGGTCATCTCCGTCTCGTCGGCGACGGAGAACTCCACGCCGAGCCGGTCGCGGAGCGCTGCGACCAGCTCCAGGCGCAGCAGCGAGTCACCACCCGCCGTCTCGAAGTCGGTCTCGTCGGCCAGCTCTTCGGGTTCCAGTTCGAAGATGCGCAGCGCGGTCTCCCTTACGACCGCGCGGATCTCCTGCTCCGTCCTGGGGGTCGTCATCCGGTCCTCTCCTCTCGTTCCTGTGCGTACTCGGCCCCGGCGGGCGGCCCTCCCGGCCGCGGAGGGCTGCCGCGTACCAGCGCGGCCGCGGTGCGCACGGTCTCGCGGCGCACTCCGCCCGACCAGTGGAGGCGCTGGGTGGTCACGGCCCAGAAGGCGAAGCTCGCCACGAGCCCTGGGACCAGCTCCCAGCGGGGCGCGTACAGCGGCGCGGCCACCAGCAGGGACAGCACCCAGTACTGGTAGAAGAACTCCCGGGTCGCATGCCGCTGACCGGGCGTCGCCGCCCGCCACAGACAGCGGCCCAGCGCGGCGGCCACCGGGATCAGCAGCAGCCACAGCCAGAAGCGCGGCGGGAAGGCGCCGGCCAGCACGAAGACGGCGACCAGGACGTAGGTGGAGCCCACCATGGCCGCCGCGAGCCAGGCGCCGTGCCGCCGCAGCAGGTCGATCCACGCGCTGTGGTAGCCGATGCTGGCGTCGCCGGCCAGGTCGGTGAGGTCCTTGGCGCCGCCCAGCGCGAGCAGGGTCACCATGCCGACGGCGAAGAACGGCAGTCCGTACCCGGCGAGGTCGCGCAGCACCTCCGCGTCCCAGTGGTCCTGCGCCAGCACGGTGCCGATCACGAACGTGCCGCCGAAGTGGAAGGTCAGCAGCAGCGGGGCGAGCCACCGGTTGCGGGACAGGCGCAGCCCGTAGGAGTAGTTGACGCCGCTGAAGCCCGCGAGGAAGAGGAACAGCGCCAGCCACCGGTCCGGGTGTGCCACGAGCAGTACGACGTCCAGCGCCAGTACGGTTCCCCAGCCCACCAGGGCCGCGCGCCGCAGCAGCGGGAAGCCCGCACGGTGGCACAGTGCGGTGCGCTCGGGCCGGTTGATCTCGTCCTCGGCGCGGTCGGCGAGCCGGTTGAGGGACTCGGTGCCGAGGCCGTGCGCGCACCAGTAGACGGCTCCCAGAGCCACCCACTGCCAGCGGGCCCGCCCTTCGGCGACGAGGGCTGTGTAGTAGGGCAGGAAGTACAGCGTGGTGAACCGGACACTGGTGGCGCGCAGGATCGCGCCTGTTCTGGTCAAGAGATCGCAACCCCTGGTGTGGACTGCTGCTGCAGCGGGCCGGCCCGGCCGCCGGGCGACCGGCGGACGGTGTGAGCGGCGTCAGCCGGCCCGGTGGGCGACGCCCGCACACAGCGCTTCGAGGGTGTCCCTGGCGGGTCCTTCGGCCAGCGGTGCGAGCGCGGCGCGGGCGCGCGCGATGTAGGCGTCCAGCCGTTCGCGGGTCCGGTCGACGGCCGGGTGCCGACGGAGCAACTCCGTTGCCTCGGCCCGTTCCTGGGCGGTGAGCGCCGTGCGGCGCTGCGCTCCGGGGAGGGGGCCGAGCAGGGCGCGCAGCCGCTCGCTGTCCTCGCCGGTACCGCTGAGCGCGTACAGCACAGGGAGCGTCGGCGCGCCCTGGAGGAGGTCGGTGCCCTGGCGTTTGCCGGACCGCTCCTCCTCGCCGAAGAGGTCCAGCAGGTCGTCGGAGATCTGGAAGGCCACTCCGAAGGCGTCCCCGTACTCCTCCAGCGCCCGTACCGTGGTCTCTCCGGCGCCCGAGGTGAGGGCTCCGAGGCGGACACAGGCGCGCAGCAGCGAGGCGGTCTTGTCGGAGACCATGGTGACGTAGTAGTCGGTCGGGTCCTCCCCGTCGGCGGGTCCGGTCATCTCCCGGATCTGGCCGGTGACCAGCCGTACGAAGGTGTTGACCTCCAGCCGTGCCTCCTGCTGGGGCACGGCCGCCAGCAGGAGGAAGGCCTGCGCGAAGAGGAAGTCGCCGGTGAGGATGGCGACCGCGTCGCTCCAGCGCGCGTTGACGCTGCTGCGGCCCCGTCTGAGCGGGGCGCCGTCCAGCACGTCGTCGTGGCAGAGCGCGGCGGCGTGCACGAGTTCGCAGGCCGCGGCGGCACGCAGCACGTCCGGGTCGTCCGGGTTCCCGAAACGGGCGGCGAGGAGTGTCAGCATCGGGCGGTAGCGTTTGCCGCCCGCGTCGATCAGGTGCTGGGACGCCTCGCGCAGCAGTGGCGCTTCGGAGTCGATGGAGTCGTGGATGAGTTCTTCGACGACGGCCAGATCGGCCTTGAGTCCGCTCGCCAGCTCCTGGTCCGTCAACGGTGGTCGTCCCGCTAACGAAGCATTTCCGGCATGCTGCCCTGAGCCCACACCTTCCCCCTGTCTGTCCAATGACCCGTCTCGGCGCACCCGCGCCCGAGGCGGCGACAGGAGGGAGACAGTCGATTCGAACGTGACTGGTGCCTCGGTCAGAGTACGGAACTCACGTGCCGGGCAACAGGGGTTCGAGTGCGGCGGGATGCTTCTCGGTGCGCAACGGGCTCACGTCAGCCCGCGGCCCCGGTGGCGGTGAGGGCCGCGATCACCCGCTCGAGCTGTGCGGAAGGGGCGGGAGCGCCGGGCCAACTGGTCATCAGCAGATGGTGCGCCGTGGCGACCAGCGCGAGGGCGAGGCCCTCGGGGTCAGCGTCGGCCGCCATACGCGCCAGCCGCTGTTCGGCGGCCAGGTAGCCGGCGACGGACTCCTGGACGGCGGCGAAGCCAGGGGCCCCGGCGGCCATCGCCTCCCGGAAGCGCGCTGCGGCGCCCGGGCGGGTGAGGGCGAGCCCTGCCATGGCCGGGCCCGCGGAGGTGAGCAGCGCGGTGGCGACGGTGGTCAGGTTCGCGGCGACCGTGCCCTGACCGGCCCGCCCGGGCAGTTCGGCGGCGAGTGCGGCAGTACGCGCGAAGCGGTCCAGGACGAGCTCGGCGACGAACTGATCGAGTCCGTCCGCGAAGTGGGTGTGCAGCATCCCCTTGGCGCAGCCCGCCTCGTCGGTGACGGCCCGGCTGGTGAGCGCGCCGGGACCGCCTCGGGCCACGACGCGTTCGGCGGCTGCGAAGAGGCGTTCACGGATATCGGGTACGGCCACGCCACGCGGCGACATAAGGGACCTTTCGGAAGGATGGGCGGCTGTGGATGGACAGTTTGGGCGTGTGCCCATACTGTGCAGCTCACAGCTTTGGGCGCACGCCCATACTAGGCGCTACGGGAAGTCGGGTTCGCCATGCAGCAGATCGTCAACACCGAGCAGGCCCAGGCGTGGAACGGCGCCGAGGGCACCCACTGGGCCCGCAACCAGGAACGCTGGGACGCCGTCAACGAGGGGTTCAACGAGCCGCTGCTGGACGCCGCGGCGCTCACGCCTGGCGACACCGTCCTGGACATCGGCTGCGGCGCGGGAGACACCACCCGGCTCGCCGCCCGCCGCACCCCCGAGGGCCGGGCCACCGGCGTCGACCTGTCACGCCCCATGCTGGAGCGCGCCGAGGCCACCGCACGCGCCGAGGGACTGGACAACGTGTCGTTCGAGCACGGCGACGCCCAGGTCCACCCGCTGGCCGGACGCGACTTCGACGTCGCGATCAGCCGCTACGGCGTCATGTTCTTCACCGACCCCGTCGCCGCGTTCCGCAACATCGGCAGCGGCCTGCGCGCCGGGGGGCGGCTCGCCTTCATCTGCGCGGCGGGGGCCGAGCGGAACGAGTGGCTCCAGGTACTCGCAGGGCTCCGCGCGCACCTCCCGCTCGGCGGATTCGGGGAGACCGGCGGGCCGGGCATGTTCTCGCTCGCCGAGCCGGCGCGGGTCCGCGAAGTCCTGGCGGCAGCCGGGTTCGCGGACATCGGGGTGGAGCTCACCGAAGCAGCCGGAAGGTGGGGAGAGGGTGCCCAGGACGCGGCCGACTTCCTGTTGAGCTCGGGACCGGCCCGCCATCTGCTGAGCCAGGTGGACGAGGAGAGCGGCGAGCGGGCCCGCCGGGAGCTGATCGAGCTGCTGCGGCCGCACGAGGACGCCGCGGGAACGGTACGGCTGCGCAGCTCCGCCTGGCTGGTCACCGCCGCACTCGGTGACAGGTAGGAATTTTCCTACGTATAGTGGAGGGCATGAACATCACGCACGCCAAGACCGTCACCCTGCCCGTCTCCGACCAGGAGCGGGCGAAGGACTTCTACGTCGACGCGCTCGGCTTCCGGGTGCTCGCCGACCAGCGCATGGGGCCGGTCCGCTGGCTCCAGGTCGCACCGCACGGAGCCGAGACCAGCTTCACGCTCGCCTCCGCCGAGCAGGGCTTCACCCCCGGCAGCGTCAGCGGCCTCATCCTGGAGACCTCGGACCTCGACGCCGACTGCGCCGAACTCTCCAGGGCCGGGGCCGCCGTCGAGGGCCCGCACGAGCTGCCGTGGGGCCGCCAGGCCACCCTCACCGACCCGGACGGCAACAGCTTCGTACTCGTCGAGCCGGCGCCCGCACCGGCGAAATCCGGGTCCTGAGCCGATGCGCACCACCGAAACCGAGGGCGGGAAGGTCTTCGCCGCGCTGGCCAGCCCGGTGCGCCGCGAGGTGCTGGGGCTGCTGCGGGAGCAGGGGCCTCAGCCGGTCACCCGGCTCGCCGCACACTTCGCCATGGCCCGCCCCAGCTTCTCCGAGCACCTGCGGGTGCTCCGGGAGGCCGGGCTGGTCAGCGAGACCAGATCGGGCCGACAGCGGCTGTACCGGCTGGAGGCGGCCCCACTGCACGACGTGCAGGAGTGGCTGAGCCCGTTCGAGAGGTTCTGGCGCGAGAAGCTCGGCAACCTGCGCGACCTGCTCGACACGCTTCCGGACGAGGAGGACCCACCCGGCAACGGCGACACCCGCGGTGTCGGCGATGCGCAGAGGCACGGCGACACCCGTGGGGACGATGGGCCATGACCGACGACGAGGCGACGAACAGCGGTACGGCTGACGGTACGGCCGACGACGATCCGGGCACCGTGCGGGTCGACCAGTTCCTGGCCCATCCACCCGCCAAGGTGTGGCGGGCCCTGACCGAACCGGGGCTGATCGAGCAGTGGCTCATGCCCTGCGACTTCCGTCTCGAGGTCGGCCACCGCTACACCATGCGGGCCCGGCCCATGCCCGCCACGGGGTTCTCCGGCACCGTACGGGCCGAGGTGCTCGCCTTCGAGCCCGAGCGCATGCTGCGCGTCGGCTGGCGCGACGCGGACCCCATGAGCCCGAGCGGCGCCGACTGGACCATCACCTGGACCCTGCGGCCGGAAGGGCGCGGCACCCGGCTCTTCCTTCTCCACGAGGGCTTCGACCCCGACAACCCGCTCCAGCAGCGGGCCCGCAACGCGATGGGCGGCGGATGGAACTCCCTGGTCAAGCGCCGACTGGCGGAATTCCTCAGCCGGCTGCCCGCCGGCTGACCCACCGAAACAGGCAGGAACCCCTCATGTCCGACACAGCAGACCACTACGCCCACCTCGCCGACGCCTTCCTGGCCCGCGTCCGGGCCACGCCCGACGACCGGTGGGACGCGCACAGCCCGTGCCGGGGCTGGACGGCCCGCGATGTCGTCGCGCACGTCATCAACGGACACCGCGGCATCCTCGCCGCCGTCCATGGCGCTCCGCCCTCCCCCGCGCACGGCGTCGGCGTCTCACCCATGGCCGAGGCGCCCGCCGTGGAGCCGGGCGCCGACCTGGCGACCGCGTTCCTCGCCTGCCGCGACGACATGGTCGCGATGCTCCGCGACCCCGAGCAGGCCGACCGTCCGCTGCCCGGCGGACCACTCGGACCGGTGCCCGTGGAGGTGGCCGTCGAGGTGATCGGCTCCCTGGAACTGCTGGGCCACGCCTGGGACCTGGCCCGCGCCACCGGAGGCGACGAGATACTCGACCAGGACGCCGTCACCCGCACCCATCAGGCGCTGGTCCCGCATCACGCGGCACTGCTGTCCACCGGGGCCTTCGACCGGAGCCTCCCGGCGCCGGAGGACGCCGACGCGCAGACGGCCTTCCTCTGCTTCATCGGACGGCGCCCCTGACAGGTTCATCGGACGGCGTCCCCGACAATAGCTGTACCTACTAGTATGTACGGCACTGCGGTGCTGACAGGTGCCGCCCGTCCCGTGAAGGAGAGCCGCCCATGCCCTTTGTCCGTATCGACGCGTTGCGGGCCGACGGGCAACGACTCGACGCCCTCGGCCGGGCCGTGCACGAAGCGCTGGTCGAGACGATCGGAATACCGCCCGACGACCGGTTCCAGGTCCTCGTCGGCCACGACGGCACCCACAGCACGCTGGCCTACGACAACTACCTCGGCGTGCAGCGGGACGAGGGCATCGTCTATGTGGCCATCACCATGCGCTCCGGGCGGACACCCGCTCAGAAGCAGGCCATGTACCGGCGGATCGCCGAGCTCGCCCACAGCTACGCCGGAACGGAACCCCGCAACATGTTCGTCACGGTCACCGAGAACCAGTCGGCCGACTGGTCCCTCGGCAACGGCCTGGCGCAGTACCTCTGACTCGTCGTCACGGCAGGTCCTGACCTGTTCCGGAGGAAGGACGACCGGCGTCGGCCCCGGTGGAGCGGGGGCCGACGGCCGGGAGCAGGCGGAGCTTCTCGTCGTCGGCCGAGCCGGGGGTGGCCGTATAGACGAGGAGCGTCTGGGCCTGGTCCGGGTCCAGGAGCACCTGGCAGTGCGTCTCGATCTCGCCCAGCTCGGAGTGGCGGAACCGCTTCGGTTCCACCCGTGGGGCGCCGATCTCATGGGCGCTCCAGTACCGGGCGAACTCCTCGCTGACCTCCAGCAGCCGCTCCACCAGCAGCTCGGCGCGGCTGCCCGTGCCCTGCCGGGAGTAGGCGGCACGGAGTTCCGAGGCGAAGAACCGGCTGTGCCGGGGGTGGTCCTCCTCGGGGAAGATCAGCCGTGCGGCCGGGTCGGTGAACCACCGGTAGTACGTACTGCGCGCCGCACCGGTGTACCGGGTCTCGTCGCCCAGCAGGGCCGCTGCAAGAGGCGTCTGCCACAGCGTCTCGGCCAGTTCGTTGATCACCTGCGCCGGTGTGTCACCGAGACGGCCGATGATCCGCATCAGTCCGGGCGAGATGTGGTCGGAACCCGACCGCGGGGGCGGGTTGTGCCCGGCGATACGGAACAGATGGTCGCGCTCGGCGAGCGACAGGTGCAGGCCCCTGGCGATCGCGGCCAGCATCGGCGGCGAGGGCTGCGGGCCACGCTGCTGCTCCAGGCGGCTGTAGTAATCGGTCGACATACCGCTCAGGGCCGCCGCCTCCTCGCGTCGCAGCCCCCTGGTGCGGCGGCGCGGCCCACGGGGCAGGCCCACATCCTCCGGCTGCAGCGCCTCCCGGCGTGTCCGCAGGAAGTCCGCGAGCTGTGCTCGGTCCATTGTCGATGCTCCCTGTCCCGTTCCGGCGTTCCAACCTTCCGGGGCCCGGCGTTCCGGCGTTCCGGCGTTCCGGCGTTCCGGCGTTCCGGCGTTCCGGCGTTCCGGCGTTCCGGCGTTCCGGCGTTCCGCTCACAACAGCATGCCGCCCGATGCCTCGACGCGCTGGCCGGTGATCCAGGAAGTCCGCTCGTCCAGCAGCGCCGCGGCGGCGGCTCCGATGTCGTCCGCCTCCCCGACCCTGCCCATCGCGGTGAGCGAACCCAGACCGTTCCTGGTCTCGAGGTTGTCCCGGACGGCCCCGCCTCCGAAGTCGGTCGCCGTGGCGCCCGGCGCGATGACGTTGACGGCGATGCCGCGCGGCCCCAGTTCCTTGGCGAGATAGCGGGTCAGCACCTCGACAGCGCCCTTGGCCGCAGCGTACGCGGAGGTCTCGGCAGCGATGAAACGGGTCAGCCCGGTGGAGGTGTTCAGAATCCGGCCGCCGTCCTTGAGCAGGGGCAGCAGCGCCTGGGTGAGGAAGAAGACGCCCTTGACGTGGACATCCATCAGAGCGTCGAACTCCTCCTCGGTGGTCTGTGCGAACGCCTTGTAACTGCCGTGCCCGGCGTTGTTGAGCAGGATGTCGAAGTCCTCGCGCTCCCAGTGCTCCTTCAGCAGGCCGCGCACGGTCTCGGCGAAGGCCGGGAACGCGGCGGGGTCCGAGGCATCCAGCGGCAGTGCGACGGCCGTCCGGCCCATGGCGCGGATGCGCGCGACGACGTCCGCGGCCTCTTCGGCGTGCGAGCGGTAGGTGAGCAGCAGGTCGGTGCCCGCCTCGGCCAGGTGCAGCGCCGTGCTGCGTCCCAGTCCGCGGTTGGCGCCGGTGATGAGGGCGATGCGAGCCATGCCGTGTTCTCCGTTCGGTGGTGGGTTCTTGCACTTCAACGGTGCGCCGACCGGAGAACGGGAGGAAGGCAGCGGTTGTCAGGGGATCGTCGGTCCCCCCTTGGGCTGCCGCGGGGTGCTCGGGAAACAATCTCCGTACACCGTGAACTATTCCGTCCGCCCTGTCATCGAAAGCCGGGCAGCTGAGAACGCTGTGCCCGGCCCGACGGCGGGCAGTACGAGCAGGGAGTCGACGACAGCATGGCACCGGACGCGGAGATGACGCACAGCGCGAAGAGGGCGGCGGGTCCCCGGCGGGAGACCGCAGGCCCGGGAGCCGGTGCGCGCGAGTGGCGTGACCGCGTCCGCCGGCCGGGGAGAGCCGCGGCTGCCACGACCACGCTGCTGGCGGCCGGTGTGCTGCTGACCGGGTGCGGTGACAAGGACGCCGCCGCCTCGAAACCCCGCCGGGTCGTCGGTGACGCCACACCGGCCGGTGTCGCCCCGCCCGGCAGCACGAAGGGCGGCGGCAAGGAGGACGACAGCGCCACGGACGGCAAGAACAGCGACAAGAAGAAAGGCAGAAATGACGGCGAGACGAAGGGCCACGGCTCGAAGTCCTCCGCAGCGGCGTCGCGGGGCGCCGAAGGGTCGGCGGGCGGTTCAGACGGCCCCGGGGGTGCCGGGGCCGGCGGCGACGAGGGCACGCTGCCCGGTTCCGGCGGAGCGGGTTCTGTGTGCACCACCACCGATCTGAGCGCTTCCATAGGCCCCAACAGGCCGGGCGCCGGGCAGAACCACTACGCCCTCGTCTTCACCAACAAGTCGGGCAGGACCTGCACGGTGAGCGGCTTCCCGGGGTTCGCCTTCATCAACGCTTCCGGTGACCAGGTGTCGGTGCCCCCAAAACGCGAGGGCAGCGCTTCGCAGCCGGTCGAGCTCTCCTCGGGAGCGAGCGCCTGGGCTCCGCTGTCGTACGCCAACCCGGCGATGACCGGCACTCGGACCGTCACCCCGGACGCCGCCCTGCTCACCCCGCCGGACCAGCGGGCATCCCTCCGGGTCGACTGGACGGGCGGTCCCGTCACGGCCGACGGCGACGCGTCGGTGCCGAAGATCGGCCCCCTCAGACCGGGTAACGGCAACTGAGGGGGCCGTCAGGCCGCGGGGATCAGCGGGCGCCCGGCTCCGGGCGCAGCACCACCGGCAGGGTCTCGTGGCCGTTGCTGATCAGCGAGGGGACGGGGCGCAGTTCCTCGGCCGGGACGCCCAGCCGGGCGTCGGGGAAGCGGGCGAAGAACTTCTCCAGCGCGGTGGTGGCCTCCAGGCGGGCCAGCGGGGCACCGAGGCAGAAGTGGACACCGTGGCCGAAGGCGAGGTGCTCGGGTCCTGGCGCTGTGCGGGTCATATCGAAGACGTCTGCCGTCTCGCCGTGCCAGTCGGGGTGCCGGTTGGCGGCCGCGTAAGAGGCCAGGATCGGCTCGCCCTTGGCGATCACCTGTCCGTCGGGCAGCGGAATGTCGTTCACCGCGAAACGCAACGGCAGGTGCTTGACGGCAGGTTCGAAGCGGAGCGTCTCCTCGACCACGTCGGACCAGCCGGCCCTGCCCTCCCGCACCAGTGCCAGCTGCTCGGGGTGGGTCAGCAGGACGGTGATGGCCTGGTCGAGAAGGTTGACGGTGGTCTCGTAGCCCGCGCTGATCATCAGCAGCAGGGTGTCGCGCAGTTCCGCCTCCGAGAGCGCGGAGCCGTCCCCCTCCTCGTCCCGCGTGTCGATGAGGAGCGAGGTCATGTCCTCGCCCGGCCGCTCCCGCTTCTCGGCTATGAGGTCGTCCAGGACCGCGTAGAGGGCGGCTGTGTTGGCGGCGGCCTCGTCGGGGCTGAGGGTGGTGGCGAAGACGTTGTCGACCAGTTCGCGGAAGCCCTCGCGGCGCTCCTCAGGAACGCCCATCAGATGACAGATCACCTGGATGGGGAGCGGGTAGGCGAACAGCTCGCGCACGTCCGCCGCCTCACCCTCGGGGGTGCGCTCCAGCACGTCCAGCAGGTCGTCGACGATGCTCTCGACCCGCTCGCCGAGCGCGGCGATACGCCGGGCACTGAAGGACGGTGCCACCATGCGGCGCAGTCTGCGGTGATCACTGCCGTAGGAGGTGAACATGTTCTCCACCGCGACCCACAGCGCCAACGGCCAGGTGGGGACGGTCTCGGCGAACTGCGGCCAGTGCTGCCGCGCGTCCTTGGAGACGTCCGGCCCGGTCAGCAGCTTCTTGAGGAGGGCGGGGTCGCTCACCGACCAGGCGGTGACGCCGAGGAGGTCGACACGGGTTGCCGGGCCCCGCTCGTGCAGGGCCTTGTGCTCACCGTGCGGGTCACTGCCGGTGGGGTCGAGAGTCAGAGGCTCGGAAACAGACACGGTGAGTTGCAATCTCCGTTCGGGGCGGTTAGTTGACGCGGTGACAACTGCCAACAGTACGAGCGGATCAAGCGTCCGTGTAGAGGGCGGAACACACAAGATCATCTCACGGTGAATCGGCTCACGGCCACGGAAACACAGCCGTCGCGGACCGGGCGCGGAGCCGGAGCCCCGGCCCGGGCTCCCGGCCCCGGACTCCCGGCTGCACGCCCGGCGCGGTTTGCCGGGCCACAGGGCGCCCCGGCCCGGGTCTGCTGTCAGTCGCCGCCCAGGGTGACGGCACCGCCCAACACCTTGCCCAGCACCTGCTCCGCGACCTCGAGGGCGACCTGCTCACGGGGCGTCATCTTGCCCCGCCCCTGCTCGGCTGCTTCGGCGGGCGCGACGGCGAGCGCGGTTGTCGCCACGAGCGTGGCCAGGACCGGTGCGGATCGACGGAACATGGGTGCTCCTCAAGGGTGTCTCGGACAGTGCGCGATCCAGCGTCCGAGATGTGCCACCGAGCGGGCGCACGGCCGGTCCGCTGATGCTGCGAAAGGACCAATCCGCGCCACTCCTGCGGCTGTCCTGCCCGCCTGCTGTTCGACTCCGCTGTACTGCCTGCCTATTGTTCGACGCCGCCGAGAAGCCGCTCCGCGCGCTCCTCCACCAGCCGTACGGCGCCGGGCTGGCGGCCCGGTACCCGGCGGCGCAGGAGCACCAGCTCCGGGGCCAGCTCGCGGGCCGTCTCCCCGTCCTCCAGGCACTGCCACTGGTGATGGGCACGGTCGACGGCGCCTTCCACCTCCATGGCGTTCTCCGCCTCGCCGCGTTCGAGGCGGCCCCGGGCCACCCGCAGCCACAGTTCACAGCTGCGGGCCGGATCTCCGGCCAGGCGGGCGAGGTCGGCGCGGACCTCCACCCAGTGCAGCGCTCCCTCCGAGTCGGGCCCCTCGGCGCGCTCGGCGGCGTCCTCCCAGGCTGCAGCCAGCGCCTCGGCCTCCTCATGGCGGCCCGCACGCGCGGCGGCCATGATCGTCTCGTGCGGGTCCTCCGCGGGCTGGGCGTGTGAAGTCCGGGGCGCAGGGGGCTGTTCCGCCGGGGGTCTGGCCGCCGGGGCGGGGGCGGCGGAGGGCTCGGCGGAGAGGGAGGCGACCGCGGAGGAGGCGGCTGTGGCGGGGGCGGTCGGGGAGGCGTCGGCTGGGGCGGCGCCGGCTGCGGGCGGTCGGACAGCGTGGGGCGGCGAGGCGGGCTGGTGCGGGGCGGCAGCACCGTTCTCGGGGACGGCCGCCGCCGACGCCTGCGCTTGCGTCTGCGGTGCGTACGAGGCCGGGGCAGGCGCGTGCGGCGCGTACTGGTCGGGCGCCTGTGCGTGGTGCGGCGGGTGGTGGTTCTCGCGCTGCCAGTCCGCCGGGAGGTCCGGCTGGGGCTGGTGCTCCCAGCCGTTGTGCTGGGCGAGCGCCGCCTGCGGGACCGGCTGCGTTCCGGCCGCCGGTACCGGCGCCGCTGCCGGATACTGCGAGGGGGCGGGGAAGGCGGCGGATGCCGAGGACACGAACAGCGCCTGCTCGCTCTCCGTCGTACCGGAGACGGCAGCGGCCCGCTCGTGCAGCTCGGCGAAGGGCAGGCGGCCGCCCGCACGCCACACTCGTACGCACTCCTGGAGGTAGGTGGGTTCCACCGGTACGCTGCCGCCGCGCAGCCGGCGCCATCTCGGCCCGCGCCCCTGCCGCACTACCCGGCCGAAGACCGACACACCGGGGGCCTCCGGCAGGCCGCCCGTCTGAATCGACTCCCAGGTGCCGGGCTCCGTGGCCACGTCGAGCATGACGGTCGTCGCCCTCGGGGGCCTCATGGCCAACTCGCCTATCAGCCACTCCCAGGGAAGTCCGCTGTACCGCACCGCCGCCGAGTGCTGTCCGGGCGCCCCCAGTCCGATGTGCAGTCCGCCTTTGCGTGGGTCCTTGCGCAGCTCTCCGACGATGACGACCAGCAGCTGCCCGGACACCCCCGCCACCAGACGTACGCGTGCCAGCACCATCTGCGGGTCGACCGGGCCCACCAGCTCCACGACTCCCACACCGCCCCGGCTGCCGGCGGCGTCACCGCCCGTACCGGCCAGCGCCCCGGGCCAGGAGACCCCGCCGAGGCCGGCCACCACGACCCCGACGTCCATCAGTCCCCCGCCGACGCCCGCCATCACCAGCACACCGTCGCCCGCGCCCTCGGAGCCCACACCCGGAACCGACACCAGAACCCCCCACACACCAAACCGATCAGAACACGGACAGTTACAGCCCAAGGCCCCGGCGGGCCGTCGCCGCCGCCCGGGTCTCAGGTACCCGTGCCCGGCCAACCGGGACCCGGCAGTCGCACGCCCCTTCTGGCCTGGCAGCCGAGCCCTTCCGACAAGCGACCTCCAACCCTCCGACGGCGGAGTCCAATTCAACACGACCGCGTCCAGGTCGGCGATCCGCCTGCGGTGGGGCGGGCGGCCGACAGCGGACATTGCGGTGGATTCGGACGCCGTAACGGTTCGCCACCCCGACGGGTGAAATCCACCCCTGGAGCCGTGAGGGTTTCCCGCACCGCCCCCACGGCCGCGATCGTGGCGAGTGAACAGATGAGACGTCGAGAACGGTCACGGTATCGACGTGGACGGCCACCTTCGATCACAGAGGAAAGAAAATAGGGCTATTCCTCGTCCGATCGTTCGACGCGCAGACATCTCACGTTCCTGACGGATGCGCGTGCAATTACCGATGAATTTGCACGCTGCAGACGCACGTAGCGTCCGGCCCACTTGGAGCTGTAGCTTCCGGCTGGAGGGGGACCGTAACGGAGGGAATGGGAGGGGAAGAGAACGTTGAGCGTTCGTATGCCCTTGCCGTGCGAACACCACCGGGCCGTGGATACGGCGCGGACGGAGACCGACCGACGACCGAACGCCATGGAAACCGAACGTGAAGTGCCGGTCGAGTTCGCCGCTTTCTGTGCTCTGTACCGGCAACGGTATCTGGAGTACGCGCACAGTCGCCTGTCCGATGCGCGCCGGGCGGACAGCGCCGTGCGGCAGGCCCTCGCCGAACTGGCCGAGCAGTGGGATCAAGCGCTGCGCAGCCCGCACACCAACGCCTACGCCTGGCGGGTCCTCACCCAGCACATCCGCGCCCACGCACACCCGCCGACGCCCCAGGAGCGCAACGGGCAGGACGGGAACGGGGACGGGGACGGGGAGGAGAGGGTCCGACATGAAAAGGCCCGACAGGAGAAGGACCGGCACGAGAAGGACAGGCGGGAGGAGGAACAGCAGGAGGAGGCCGGGAGCCGCCCCGCTGAGCACTGCGAGAGCTCCCCACCGCCCCACCACGGCGGCCGCTCCTTCCTGCCCGACCACACGGACGACGCCCGCATCCTCCACCAGGACCTGGGCATGCCGCTGCTGGAGGCCACTGAGATGATGGGACACACCGCTCCCCGGCCCCGCTGAGCCGACCGGCCGCCGACGCGCCCTCGGTGCGCCTGTGCGCTCCCGTATTCAATCGGGGGCGGGGCAGCCTGCCCGCGATCGAGGGGGTGGGCGGATGCACGGCCCTGCCACGGTCGGGTGGCTGCTGGTGGCGCTCTGCGCGGTGACGGGTCTGGTGTGCGTACTGCGGTCGCGCGGCCCCGGCTGCGGGCAGCGCGTGGGCGCACAGAGCGAGGCGGCGATGGGGTTCGCCATGGCGGCCATGTCCGTCCCCCTGCTGTGGGGTGGGTCTCCTGTGCTGCACAGGGCGTCGGCCTGGGTCTTCACCGCTGTCTTCGCCGCGCTGCTGGCGCGGGAGCTGTGGCTGCTGACGGCCGACCGGCACGGGACCGCTTCCCCGCCGGCAAAGCTGCACCACCTGCTGGGCAGTGCGGCGATGACCTACATGGCGCTCGCCATGGCACTCGGCGCCCCTGCGGGAACTCATCCCGCCGGGACCGGAGGGCATCACTCCGCCCCCGGGGGCGTGCCCGTGGTGACGGGCGTGCTGCTGGCGTACTTCGCCGGATACGTGCTGTGGACGGGAGCGCGCCTCCTGCCGACGGAAGCGGGCGGTCCGGTCCCGGCGGGCGGCCCCGGCCAGCTGGAGGGCACCAGGAGCCCGAGCGCGGTACAGCACGCGCAGGTCGCCGCCGGTTGCGAAGTGGCGATGGGAGCGGCGATGTTCGCCATGCTGCTGACGGTATGAGGGCCGGGCCACGACTGCTCGGGCGAAATCGGCCACCGCTGCTGGGGCGCAACCGGTCTCCGCTGCTGGGGCGTGGTACGGCACCCGATGCGCGCGAGTGGCACGGCGGTGGGCAAACCCGGCAGCACAGTGAGCCGCGTCACTTCTGCGCTGTCGGGCATATCACTGTCTCGTAACAGCCTCTTAGGCTGAACGGCATGACGGTCCCGCTCGCGCTGATGGTGCTCGCCCTGCTCGCCGCGGGTCTCGCACCGCGCGTACTGACCCGCTGCTCATGGCCCGACCGCGAGCCGGTGCTCGCCCTGTGGGTGTGGCAGTGCGTGGTCGGCGCGGTGCTGCTGTGCTGCCTGCTGGCCATGGCGCTCTCGGGTGCGGCCGCCTTCGCCGTGGTGCGCAGCCATGTCTTCGCCGGGGCACCGCACGGGGTGGCCGAGGCATACGCCTCCAGCGCCTACACCCCCTGGGCCGGGACCCTGAGCGTACTGCTGGCCTGCGGCGGCGCCTGGACGGGCGCCATGCTGCTGCGCGAGATCAGGGACGCGCGGGCCAGGCGCCGCAGGCGGCGTGCGGAGCTACGGGAGCGGGCACCGCAACTGCCGGGCGAGGACGCCTCGTCGAGCGAGCGGCTGGTGGTCCTGGAGGACGACAAGCCGGACGCCTGGTGGCTACCGGGCACCACGCCGCAGCTGGTCATCACCACGGGCGCGCTGCGACGGCTCAAGGGACGCCAGTTGGACGCGGTTCTGGAGCACGAGCAGGGGCACGCGCGAGCCCGCCACGACTGGCTGCTGCACTGCTCCTCGGCGCTGGCCACCGGCTTCTCGCGGGTACCGGTCTTCGCCGGCTTCCGCGATCAGGTGCACCGGCTGGTGGAACTGGCCGCCGACGACGTCGCCTCCCGCCGCTACGGCAGGCTGACGATCGCGCTTGCACTGGTGGAACTCAACGAGGGCCGGGGTGTCTTCGGGCCCTGCCCGGCTCCGGTGGCGGAGGTGCCGCAGCGGGTGCACCGGCTGCTCACCCCCACCCCTCGGCTGTCGGTCAGCCGCAGACTGCGGATGACGGCCGTGGCATCACTCGTGCCGGTGATCCCGGTGCTCGTGGCGTTCGCCCCAGGGTTGTCCGCGCTGCGCTAGTGGCGCGTGCCGCACCGGGAGTTGTGCCGACACGGGGGTAGCAGGTGATGATCGGCACATGAGTGGTGCGACCCGTCCGGGACCGCCCGGCGCATGGCAGGCCCGGGTGGCTGCGGTACTCGGAGCGGCCGCGGCCCTGGTGACCGTTCTCGCGCTGCTGCCGTGGCAGCCGTTCGCCGCGCTCGACCAGCAGGTCGCCTCCGGGCTGCACACGGCCGCGCTGGAGCGCCCGGCGGTGACCAGGACGATGCGGATTCTCACCGACTGGGTGTGGGACCCATGGACGTTCCGGCTGCTGCTGGCGGCGGTTTTCATCCGGCTGATGTGGCGCGGGGAGCGGCTGACGGCGTACTGGACTGCCGGGACCGTACTGGTCGGTGCAGCGGTGCAGCAGGGGATGAAAGCGGCGCTCGGAAGGGAGCGGCCACGCTGGCGTGAGCCGGTCGATTCCGCGGAGTACGCCGCCATGCCCTCGGGGCACGTGATGACGGCCGCGCTGGCGTGTGTGGTGCTGCTGTGGCTGTTGCACGAGCGCGGGACGACGGTCACCGACGTGTGGTGGCGGTCGGCGGTGGTCGCGGCGGTGGTGTCCGTACTCGGTGTGGCGTTCACCCGGGTGTGGCTGGGGGTGCACTGGCTGTCGGACACGGTTGTGGGGGCGCTGCTGGGCACAGGGGTGGCGGTGGCGTCCACGGCGATCTGGGCCGTTCTGCGGCCCGGGGAGCGGCTGCCCGGACCCGTGGACCAGGTGCCGTAGCGCGCGGCCTCCAGCGGCGCCTGCAGAGCCACCTGCGAGGCGCGCTTCGGGCCCGGCGGGAGAAAGTGAGGGCTGCGGGAGGGATGTTGACGGGCCGCCCGTCCTCTGGAGTCGGGCCGGCAGCTGCCGCCGTCGGGAAGCCGGACCCGCTCTCGCTGGTCCGCTCGCCCGGCTGCCTGGTCGACGCCGATACCGGGGCGATCCCCCGCGTCGCCCCGATATCGGCCGCTGTACCGGACGTCCGTCCTCCGTATACGGGGGCCACGAACACCCGAAGTCGTGCTGAGTATATTGGCTGCCAGCCAGTCAACGCAGGAGTTACAGCATGTCCCCCCGGAGCGCATCGGTCAATGAAGAGTTGCGCCGACGCTCGCGCGAACGTCTGCTTCAGGCGACCGTCGAGCTGGTCGCCGAACGCGGGTACGAAGCCTCGACGCTCGGTGCGATCGCCGACCGGGCGGGCTCGGCACGCGGGCTGATCTCGTATTACTTCCCCGGCAAGCGGCAGCTGTTCCAGTCTGCGGTGCACCGCCTGATGCATCTCACGCTCACCGAGGCCCTGGATGCCGGCCCGCTGCCCGAAGGTCCGGACGGCGGGCTGGAGATGCTGGCACGGGCCATCGACGCCGTGCTGGGACTGGCGCGTGAACAGCCGGTGCTGATGCGCGCCCATATGGCGGGCATACTGCAGCAGGAGGGGTTCGTCCAGTGTGACGAGCAGCAGCGTCTGGCCTCACTGCTGCGTGCCGCCATGGTCCGCTACGGCTCCTCCGACCCGGACACCGACTATCCGCTGCTGCGGGCGAATCTGATGGGAGCCGTCGTCGCGGCCCTGCTGCCCGGTGCGCCGATGCCGCTGGAACGGCTGCGCGGTGAGTTGTTCGCCCGGTACGGGCTCAAGTGGGAGCAGGGGATGCCGCCTGAGACGACCCCGACGGGCGGTGCGGTCTCACCCGCGCTGCGCATCCGGCGGCTGCGGCCGTGCGGCTGGGAGGTCTCCCCCCGACCGCACGGCGCGCGGGATCAGCGGTAGTCGCGCTGTGTCTGTGCGTTGAGCTCGCGCAACCGGACCCTTCCGGCGCTGTCGGTACGGTGATGTCGAATCTGGCACCGGAGCGGGCCGCCACCACCATGGCCGTCCAAGCGCTGAAGGACGGCAACGACGTACGGGTGGAGGAGATGGCGACAGAGGTCATCGCCCAGCAGCGGTCCGAGATCACGCGCATGAAGCAGCTACGACGCCGAGCGGACCCGCGCTCTGTGCTCCAGGCCCCGCGGCCTGGACGTCCTGCCTCGCCCTTCCGGCCACACGCCGCGCCCCCGGGAGGGGCATGCCCCGCGCTCCGGGCGGCAGGCCGCCGCGTTCCCTGCGGCGCGCTCCGCGTACGGCACCGGCGGACCACGGCGCGGTGAGCGCCCCGACGGCCTTGGCGCGGCGGGCGCCTGGCGCGCGGCACCCTCGAACCACCGCGCGATGTGCGCCCGGCGGGTGGCGCCCGGCGCGCCCGATGGAAGGGGGCGGCGTGCAGCGCGGCGGGCGGGCGCGTACGGCGCTCGGCGCGCTGGGGGTCGTCAGCCGCTCACCGGCGGGCATGGCGTGGGCTCAGCAGCCCCGCGTCGCGGGCTCTGGCGATGACGCGCAACGACTTCCGCCTGCTGCGCCCGGTGAGCCGCATGACAGCCAGCACGGGATCCTGGCCTCGCTCCCGGGCTGCGGTGTAGGCGTCGGCCGCCGCACGGAGGGCGTCCCTGCCGCGAGGCCCCGGTGGCCGCCTCCGGCACCGGACAGGCGCGGACGGCGGCGTCACCAGGGGCGCGGCCGGCGCCTGGGTGCGGTGCGGTGGTGGGGGTGCCGGATGCGCTGGTGCGGGCGAGCACGGGGCCGCCAGGGGCTCCGAGGCCACCGACGGCACCGAGGCCGCAGGCGGCTGAGAGGGCGCAGGTGGCTGAGCGGCGGGGCGGCGGACGGGCCGCAGTACGCAGACGCCTGTGGCCCGGGCGGTGGGGGCCGCCTCGGGCGGCCGGATGGCGGGCGGGCACGCTCTGGCGAGCGGCTCCCCGAGGCAGGGAGCGAGCCGGGCGAACTCCTGAGAGGTCAGTGGCGGGTCGGCACGCACCTCCTCCAGGCGGACCCGCCCGTCCACCACGGCGGCCACGACCTCCACCTGGGTGCCATCGGCGCGGCGGACGCCGACGGCGTACCAGGGCGGCCGGGCGCCGACGCCGTGCGAGGGCCCCGCTCCGGTGCCGTAACCGCGCAGCTTCCAGGCCGTACGCGGCGGCGAGGGCGAGGCGCGCTCGGGCGGACCGCAGTCCCATTCGTACGAGTGATCCGACAAGTAGCAAGAGCAAGGGGATCTCTCCGACACGTCGGCACCGTAGACCCGGCAGCCCGGGCGGCGGCCACACGGCGCGCTCGGCCGGTCGGAGGGCAACCCTGACGACGGAGCCGGCGGAAGCCCGAACGGCGCACCGGCATGCCGCCGTCCGGGGGTGGCGGGCGCCTTTGACCGGGAGTCCGCGCAGGCCGGGCGGCATTGTCAGTGGGCCGGTGCAGACTGTTCCGTACTTGGGACAACGACGTCTGAAGGCGGTGCCGCCATGGCGGACGTACTACTCGCGGTAGGGACGAGAAAGGGCCTGTTCCTCGCCCGGCAGGAGGCGGGCCGGAGGGGCTCGGCGGGCTGGGAGTTCACCGGCCCGTATTTCAACGCACAAGCCATCTATTCCTTCTGCCTCGACCGGCGCGGCTCCGGGCCGCCCAGGCTGCTGGCGGGAGGGGACAGCGCGCACTGGGGCCCGTCGGTCTTCCACTCCGACGACCTGGGCAGGACCTGGACGGAGCCCGAACAGCCTCCGGTCAGATTCCCCCAGGACACCGGCACCTCCCTGGAGCGGGTGTGGCAGCTCCAGCCGGGAGGGGAGAGCGAGCCGGGCGTGGTGTACGCGGGGACGGAGCCCGGCGGGCTGTTCCGCTCGGTGGACGGCGGGCAGTCCTTCGAGCTCGTCCGCCCGCTGTGGGAGCACCCCACACGCGAGGAGTGGGTGCCCGGCGGCGGTGGGCTGGGGCTCCACACGATCCTGGTCGACCCCCGGGACGCCCGGCGGGTGACGGTCGCCGTCTCGACGGGCGGCGCCTACCGCACGGCTGACGGGGGCGCGAGCTGGGAGCCGTGCAACCGGGGCGTATCGGCGGTCTTCATGCCCGAAGGCCGGCAGTACCCGGAGTACGGGCAGTGCGTGCACAAGATCGCCAGGGACGCCGGGAACCCCGAGCGGTTCTACCTGCAGAACCACTGGGGCGTCTTCCGCAGCGACGACAACGCGACGAGTTGGCGGTCGATCGGCGACTCGCTCCCCTCGGATTTCGGCTTCCCCGTCGCCACCCATCCGCGCCGGGGCGGCGTGGCCTACCTCTTCCCGCTGAACGCGGACGCGGACCGGGTGCCCGCCGGGCACCGCTGCCGGGTCCACCGCACCCAGGACGCCGGTGAGAGCTGGGAGGCACTGGGCACCGGTCTGCCCGAGGCGGCGCACTACGGGCCGGTGCTGCGGGACGCGCTGTGCACGGACGACGCGGACCCGGCCGGGGTCTACTTCGGCAACCGCAACGGCGAGGTCTTCGCCAGCGCGGACGAGGGCGAGAGCTGGCAGCAGTTGGCCTCGCACCTGCCGGATGTGCTGTGTGTACGGGCGGCGGTGATCGACTGACCGGACGTTTCCCGGAGGGCGGGCCGGACGGGGCCGCTGAGCCAGTAGAGTGACGGCCCGTGGCAGCACGACCGTTGAACGAGATTGTCGAACCAGGCTGGGCGAAGGCGCTGGAGCCGGTCGCCGAACGGATCGCCGCGATGGGCGACTTCCTCCGCGCCGAGATCGCCGCGGGGAGAACCTACCTCCCGTCGGGGGCTAACGTCCTACGGGCGTTCCAGCAGCCCTTCGACGAGGTGCGCGTCCTCATCGTGGGCCAGGATCCGTATCCCACCCCGGGGCACGCGGTCGGGTTGTCCTTCTCCGTGGCACCTGAAGTCCGGCGGCTGCCGGGCAGTCTCGAGAACATCTTCCGGGAGATGCACAGCGATCTGGGGCTCCCCCGCCCGTCGAGCGGCGATCTGACGCCCTGGACGAAGCAGGGCGTCCTGCTCCTCAACAGGGCGCTGACAACAGCACCACGGCAGCCCGCCGCGCACCGCGGGAAAGGCTGGGAGGAGGTCACCGAGCAGGCGATCCGCGCGCTGGTGGCCCGCGGGCGCCCGATGGTGTCGGTGCTGTGGGGCCGGGACGCGCGGAATCTGCGGCCGCTGCTGGGCAGCCTGCCAGCGGTCGAGTCCGCGCACCCCTCCCCCATGTCCGCCGACCGCGGGTTCTTCGGCTCGCGTCCGTTCAGCCGGGTCAACGAGCTGCTGGCCCAGCAGGAGGCCGAGCCCGTGGACTGGCGTCTGCCGTGAGCCGGGCGGCAGCGGCCGGGAGCGCGGCGCCACCCGCCGTGGACGGGTGGCTGCTCGGCGTCGACTCGGGCGGGTCCGGGTTGCGGGTCGCGCTGGCCCGACAGCACCCCGGCTCGGTGACGCCCGGCGCGCGGGCGACCGCTTCGCCTGCGGGGGAGGCCGCTTCGCCGGTCCCCGGCGGTTTCCCGGAGGTCGTCGGTTCCGTCGTATGCGCCGAGCCGGTGCGTACGGGGGCCTCCGGCATCGACGCCGCGCACATGGCGGAGCAGTTGGTGCCCGCGGTGCGCTCGCTGCTGGCGGAAGCCGGAGCGGACGGGGACGAGGGCACCCCTGGGCACATCACGGCAGCGTGTGTGGGCGCCGCCGGGATGGCGACCCTCGGCGACGGGCTGCGGGCCGAGCTCCCGGGGATGCTCGCGCAGACCTTCGGGGTACGCCGACTGGCGCTGGCGGCTGACGCGGTGACGGCGTACGCCGGTGCGCTGGGCGAACGGCCCGGCGCCGTGGTGGCCGCCGGGACCGGAATGATCGCCATGGGCACCGATCTGGCGACCTGGCGGCGTGCCGACGGCTGGGGACACCTGCTGGGCGACTGCGGCAGCGGAACCTGGATCGGCCGCGCGGGCCTGGAGGCTGCGCTGCGGGCCTTCGACGGCCGCTCGGGCGGCTCGGCGGCCCTGCGAGCGAGTGCTGAGGCGCGGTTCGGTGCACCGCTCAGCGCGCTGCCGGGTCAGCTGTATCCGCGTACGGACCGGGCCGCCGTCCTGGCCTCGTTCGCTCCGGAGGTGGCACGGTGCGCGGAGGTGGACCCTGTCGCGGCGGAGATCGTGCGGGCGGCGGCTCGGGAGATCGCCGCTGCCGCCGTCGCCGTGTGCCCTCGCGGCGGCCCCGGCATCGGCGCCACGGACGAGGACGAAGGGGCTCGGGTCGCCCTCACCGGCGGGCTGTTCAAACTCGGTGAAGTGCTGACCGCGCCCCTGCGTGCGGAGTTGGCGCGGCTGCTCCCCGGAGCCCGGGTCGTGGAGGCGGCGGGCGGACCGCTGGACGGGGCACTGCTGGTCGCCGCAAGGCTGGCGGCGGGCAGGCTGGCGCTTCCTTCCGACCCCGCACTGTTGTCACTCGCGGACCAGGGGCGACAATACGTGGGGTGAGCAGGCGACCGCCACTGCTCCGAGTGGATTAATCGGGACATAAACCCATCGGTCTCCCCCGGCTGAACAGCCAAGCGCATGAAGGCATTAGCATGCGGGCGCATGAGCTCCCCCACAGGACCGGACCATGGCCTGCCCGTACGAATGCCACGTCCCCGCCAGCCCGGACGGCACCGCCGACCGGAGCCCGTCGTCGCCCCCGAGGGCGCGCCGGCACTGGTTCTGGCTGTACCTGGCGCGCCCTCCAGTGCCACGCGCGGTCTAGCGGAGGAGACGCTGAGCATCGCGCGTTCGGAGCTGCCCGGCCTCGACGCGCGCGTCGGTTTCGCCGAGGGTGACGGCGAGGAGTTCCCGACCATCCGCACCGCTCTCACGCAGGCGGTGACCGACCGTGCGACCCGCCGCCGGTACGCGCGCGAGGCCGCTGCCATGGCGGAGGAGACGGCCGCGCAGGAGAGCGGCGAGCGAGGGGCGGCGGCACCGGCACGGGAGCCCGCCGACGACGGCCTGCCCGCCGTGGTGGTGCCCCTGCTGGCCGGCCCGGACGCCGCGCAGCTGCGGCGCATCCGGCAGGAGGTCCTCAACAGCGGCTCGGGCGCCGAGCTGACCGATGTGCTGGGCCCTCACCCGCTGCTCGCCGAAGCCGTGCATGTGCGGCTCTCCGAGGCCGGTCTGGCGCGCGCCGACCGGGCGCGGCTCTTCACCGTGGCGACGGCTGCGGACGGCATCATCCTGGCGACCATCGGCGGTGAGGAAGCCGTACAGGCGGCCGGGATCACCGGCATGCTGCTGGCGGCCCGGCTGGCGGTACCCGTGCTCGCCGCGGCGCTCGACGACGAGGGGGCCGTCCAGCAGACCGCCGAGCAGCTGCGCACCTCCGGTTCGCAGCAGCTGGCCATCGCGCCGTGCCTGATCGGCCCCGAGATCGCCGAAGGGCTGCTGGAGGCGGCAGCCGAGGAGGCAGGCTGCTCGGCTGCCGAGCCGCTGGGCGCCTACCCGGCGCTGGGCAAGCTGGTCGCCTCCACGTACGCGGCCAAGGCCGGCATCGCCCAGCCGCAAGCGCAGCAGGGCGCGCCGGTGCGCTGAGCGCCCAGGGAACGCTGTCGGCGGTCCTTCGACGGGCCGTTCGACGGATCCCTGGACGAGCCGTCCAAGCCGCCCGGCCGGTGGGCACCGGGCCGGGCGGGCTGTCGACAAGCCGGCTGGTCGACAGACGGGCCGAGGAACAGCCGCAGACCGGCTGGACAGCCCCAGACCTACTGCGGGACGGCCGGCCGGAGCGGCATCGTCGCGGGTCGGCGAGGGCGCATTTCCGGCGCCCGGTCGCTCGGCTCGGCTGGGGCCCGGCGACCGCCCGCTACGCGAAGACCACGCAGGAGGCGGCCGGAGCCGTCAGGGAGCCGGTCAGGGCCGGGGTCCCGGTGCCCTGGTCGACCTCGAACCAGCTGACGTCACCCGAGCGCTCGTTGGCCGCGTAGAGCCACCGTCCCGTCGGGTGCGCAGCCAGGTCGCGAGGCCAGTGACCGCCGCAGGGCACGGTGGTGACCAGCTCCGGGAGTTCTCCCGAGGTCAGGTCCAGAACGGTCACACTGTCGTCGCCCCGATTGGCGACCCAGGCGAACCGGCCGTCCGGCGACAGTGCCGGCGCGGAGGGGTGGTTCTCGACTGCCGCGCGTTCCGGGGGCAGAAGGAAGGTCTCGCCCAGCGGTTCGAGTTCTCCTTGGCCGGGGTGCCAGCGGCAGGTCGTCACGGTCGATTCGAGCTCGTTGACGACATGGATGACATCAGCCCGGGCGGCGTCCCCGCCTTCCCGGCTGTCGGCCAGGAAAGCCAAGTGCCGGGGGCCGGTTCCGGCACGCAACGGGACCTCCCGGTGCAGCCGCAGACCGGCTTCCGGTGCCCTCAGGTCGTAGATCCACACCGAGTCGGTTCCCAGGTCGGTGCAGAGCAGCCACTGACCGGACGGATCCGGGACCACGGCGTGCGCATGAGGTCCCTCCTGCCGCTCGGCCACCGGTCCCCGGCCGTGGTGCTGGTGGGTCAGCGCGCGGGTGCCCAGGCTTCCGTCGGCACGGAGCGGGAGCGCGGTGACGCTGCCCGAGGTGTAGTTGGCGGTGTAGAGCCGACGCCCGGCCACGGCGAGGTGGGTGGGCCCGGCACCCGCCACGGAAACGGTCTGCCCGAGCGGTACGGGGCCGTCGGGTCCGGTCCGTGCGGGTCCGTCGAGGGAGAAGGCCGCGGCTGCGCCCTGGTCGGTCTCGCTGACGGCGTAGAGGACGCCGCCCCCCGGCGACAGGGCCAGGAACGAGGGGTTTGTGACGGCGTCTTCGGTGTGGTGCAGCGCGGTGAGTGCGCCGGTGTCGGGGTCGAGCGCCGCCGTGGTGATCCCTCGCCCTCCAGCGGAGGTGAACGACCCGATGTAAGCGCGCGGCTGCCGTTCCGTGCCGTCAGCCATCGTGCCGCTCCCTTCGCCGCTCCATGCGGGGGCACGACGGTAGCAGGGAACAGGCAGTTGGTCTGGACCACGACTCACGGCTGACGACCGCCTGCCCCCAGGGGCACCTCGTCACCGGGACGAGATCCGTAGGACGCGCCCTCAGGCGGTCGCCCTCGGAGGCGTGTGCAGCGGGGTGGCGAGCTGGTGGAGGGCGTCCTCCAAGGCGTGCAGGTGCTCCAGGGCGCGGTCGCCCGGCGCCGGCGGCTCGGCAGTCGCGTGGGCGGCGGCACCAGCCGGAGCATGCGCGCTCGGCGCCGCTCCGACGGGGGCCGGCCCCGGGGCCGCGAGGCGACGCACGGCGGCTTCCACCCGCTCACAGGCCGCCGTCAGCCGCGCGTCGTGCGAGGCGGCCGGGTCTGCTGCGGCCTCGGCCAGGCCATGGACCTGCCGGGCGCAGTCGTCCAGCAGCGCCAGCACCTGGCGTGCCCTGGCCTTGCGGGCGCGCAGCGGACTGAGTGGGTGGACGAGGGGCGCAACCGAGAGCCGTACGCGCCCCAGAAGCAGCTCCAGCTCGGCGATCCTGGGCCCGGGCCCGCCCTCGTCCTCGGTTGCCGCACCCGCGAGGCGTCGCGCGGCGTCCAGGGCGCACTCATGGACGCAGTGCACCGCCCGCCGTATCCACACCTCGGTCGCGGCGTGCGTGGTGACGGGAAGCACCAGCGCGACAGCGAGCGCGGCGCCCAGGGCGCCCACAGCAGTCTCCTCCAGCCGCAGGCCGAGCAGGCCCGGGTGGAGCACACCGAGCAGGCCGTAGAGCATGCCGACCATCAGCGTGACGAAGAACATCATCCAGGAGTAGGACAGCGGTGCCGTGTAGAAGATCCCGAAGACGCAGCAGGCGACGACCGCGAGCGTGGGCGCGACAGCACCGTCCGTGGGCACCGCGATGAGCAGCCCGGCGGCGAGACCGGTGACGGTGCCGAGAACCCGGCGGAAGCCGCGGACGAGAGTCTCACCCCGCGAGGCGGTGTTCACGAAGATCCACCACGCCGCGCCGACCGCCCAGTACCAGCGGTCCAGGGAGAGCGCCTGCCCCGCAGCCAATGCGAAACCGCAGGCGAACAGCGCCTGGAAGGCTTGGCGGGTGGTGGGGCGGCTCAGCCCGCGGCCACCGATCGGCGCGATCGCGGGCTGCGGCCGCGCATCCCGCTCGATGGGCCACAGCACGAACCGGGTGAGCGCGGCGGCGAAGAGGGCCAGGAGACCGGCCGCGAAGATCTCCGGCAGCTGGTCGGGGACCGTGCGCAGGAACTGCGCGGCGAAGAACTCCATGAACGCGAAGATGCCGACCGCGTTTCCGCGCGGCCCCCAGCGCCGGGCGTAGACCCCGGCGAAGACGACCGCCAGGAAGGCAGCGTCCCGGACGAGCGGCAGCTCGTGCAGAAAGGCCGCCAGCGCCAGTACGGGAAAACCGGCGATCGGCAGCAGCGCCGTGGTGACGGCCTGCCCCCGCACTGTGGGGTCGGCCACCGTGAACAGGGCGAGCAACGCCACCAGCCCACCTGCGACGCATGCCTGCAACGGGAGGCCGACGAGCGCACAGACCGTAACGGTGAGTCCTATGCCGATGACGGCACGTGACGAAGTGCGCGCCCTGAGGGAGCGTTCTGGACCGAGTGTCGCGACGGTGCGACGGAGGAGATGTGCTGGGGTCCTTCCCCCGGGCTTCCGAAGCGACTTCTCCAAAACCCCTCCAATCCGGCTGACCTGGGCGGCCATGTGTCCACATGCTGGTACGAAGAGGAAAGCACCCCTTCCCACCTGCGGCCAAATCGCACGCGTTTGGCATGCTGGAGCGCATGATCAGTGCTCCCGCAGGTCCCGCGGTCGTCTTCGACCTCGACGGCACCCTCGTCGACAGCGAGCCCCACTACTACGAGGCGGGCAGGCGCCTGCTGACCGCGCACGGCGTTCCCGGCTTCACCTGGGAGGACCATTTGCGGTTCATCGGGATCAGCACCCGGGAGACGCTTGAGACGCTCCGCCGTGAGCACGGCCTCACGGCACCCGTGGAGACGCTCCTGGCGGAGAAGAACCATTTCTATCTGGAGCTGGCGCGCTCCGGCACAGAGGTATTCCCCCAGATGCGCAAGCTGGTCGAACGTCTCCACGCGGCCGGACACCCACTGGCCGTCGCCTCTGGTTCCTCACGCGCCGCCATCGACGCCGTACTCGGTGCGACCAGCCTGGATGAACTGCTGCCGCTCAGAGTGTCGGCGGAGGAGGTGCCGCACGGCAAGCCCGAGCCGGACGTCTTCCTGGAAGCGGCCCGGAGGCTCGGCGTCTCCCCCGCCGACTGCGTCGTCATCGAGGACGCCCCGCCCGGCGCGGAAGCGGCCCGACGCGCCGGCATGCGCTGCGTCGCCGTCCCCTACGTACCGGCCCACGCCACGGACCCGGCTTGCACCGGTGCGGACCTGTTGTTCCCCGGCGGACAGCGCGAGTTCGACGCCCAGAAGGCGCACGACTGGATCACCGGTCTGCGGGCCGGTCTGTGAGCCCATTCGGCACTCACCACCCGCCGTCCGCCTGCGCACGGCACGGCGCCCGCGACCGGGTCAGCCGCACCGGACCCGACATGCGTTCCGATCGGTGACGACGCGGCTCGGTGGGCCACACGGGGGCGGTCCCACCAGGTGCTGCTGGTGGTGCACAACGTGACCTCCGCGAGCCGCCTGCTGGATATCGCTCCGATCACTGCAGACGCAGTGGGACAACCTCCTCACCGGTCAACTTCGTTGTCGTAGTGGGCGGGAGTTCTCGGTGCCGTCGCCGGCTCGCTATGTTGCGGCAGTGACTGGTTTTGCGGAGCTTCCCGTTCTCTTCCTCGACATCGATGGACCGCTCATCCCTTTCGGCGCGCCCGCACCCGGTGGCGGCCCGGGTTCAGGTCCGGCTCCGGCGTTCCAAGGGGAGCGCGAGTCGCCGCCTCCGGGGCAGAATCCGCTTCTCGACAGGCTCGATCCCGGGCACGGACGCAAGCTGGCGGCGCTTCCGTGCGAGCTGGTCTGGGCAACCACGTGGATGGCCGACGCGAACGAGTGCGTCGCGCCCCGGCTCGGCCTGCCGGAGCTGCCCATGGTGGACTGGCCGGAGCCGTCCGAGGAGGAGGAGCGCGATGTGCGCGCGGGCCTGCACTGGAAGACCCGCACGCTCTCCGCCTGGGCAGGGGGACGGGCGTTCGCCTGGACTGACGATGAGATCACCGACAGAGACCGGGCCTGGGTGGCCGCCCGTCACGGCGAGCGTGCCCTGCTCCACCGGGTCGACCCCCAGGTCGGAGTGACCGACGCGGACTTCGCCGTTCTGAGTGACTGGCTGAGCGGCTGGTGAGGGCATTCCTCCGCCCCCTGCCGCACCGACCGTCGAGCGGCCGCTCTCCGGGGGCGGTGGGGTGGCACCAGGTTCGTCCAGCGGCCACCTGATGGCCATCAGGCGCAGGCACTCCGACGGGCGGCCGTCCGTTGCCCCTGTCCAGACCGCGTCAGCGCTGGCCGCCTCGAGGAACATCTGGGCGTGCAGGTCGTCGAGGAGCCGGTCAGCGCGTCGGTTCTCGGCCGCCCTGACCGCCGCAACACCGCGGGAGGTTTGACTGCGGCTCAGCCAAGGTGCGGGGCCGCGTGCGTGGCCTCGGCGCGGTCCGCGACCCGTTGCGGCCTGCGAGCGTTCATCAGGGCGCCGACCAGGACGGCCGCGCCGAGCAGGATCGCGGTGGCCACCACGTACGCGGTGGCGAAACCGTCGGTGAGTCCCTCCTTGAGGAGAGCGGGGGTGGGGCGGCGGCCGGAGAGGTAGTCCTTTGTGGCGTCCGTCGCGACGGTGTTGAGCAGGGCGGTGCCGATGGAGGCGCCGATCTGCTGCGAGGTGTTGACGGTCGCCGAGGCGATGCCCGCGTCCTGTGCACCGACCCCGTGGGTGGCGTAGTTCATGGACGTCGCCATCACGAGTCCCATGCCGAACCCCACGAGGAGCTCGCCGGGCAGGACGCCGGCCGCGTAGGAGGTGTCGGTTTCCAGGGTGGTCAGCCAGGCCGTGCCGCAGGCCGCGAGCAGCAGCCCTGGGACGACCAGCGCCCTGGGTGCCACCCGGGGAAGCAGTCGCGAGGCGACACCTCCGGCGGCGACCAGGACTCCGGCGGTCAGGGGCAGGAACGCCACTCCGGTCAGCAGCGCCGAGTAGTCCTTGACGGCCTGCAGGTAGTACGTGAGGAACAGGAACATCCCGAACATGCCGACCACCGCCAGGGCAACAGCGAGATAGGCGCCCGCCCGGGTCCGGTCGCTGACCACCCGCGGCGGCAGCAGCGGCTTGGCCACCCGGCGCTCGACGAAAGCGAAGGCGGTGAGCAGGACCACGCCGAGCGTCAGCAGGAAAAGGACACGCCGGGAGCTCCAGCCGTCGGATTCGGCCTCGCTGCATCCGTAGACGAGTGCCACCAGGCCGGTGACGGCGAACAGCACTCCGGGCAGGTCCAGCCGCGGCCGGTCTCCGTCGCGTACGTCCCTGGGCAGCACGTACCAGCCGGCGGCGGCGATGACGGCGATCGGCACATTCACGTACAGGCACCAGCGCCAGTCGAGATACTCCGTGAGCAGCCCGCCGAGCACCAGACCGACGGCCCCGCCGCCGGCCGCGATGGCGCCGAAGACACCGAACGCTTTGGCCCGTTCGCTCCGCCCCGTGAAACTGACGGACAACAGCGACAGTGCCGCGGGCGCGAGTACGGCGGCGAACGCGCCCTGCAGCGCCCGAGCCGCCAGCAGCATGCCGAACCCGACGGCCGCACCGCCGAGCGCCGAGGCGCCCGCGAAGCCGAACAGGCCGATGAGGAAGGCACGCTTACGGCCGGTGAAGTCGGCGATACGGCCACCGAGCAGCAGCAGGCTGCCGAATGCGAGCGTATAGGCGGTGATGATCCACTGCCGGTCGCCGTTCGAGACGCCGAGGTCCCGCTGCGCCGACGGCAGAGCGATATTCACGATCGTGATGTCGAGGACGATCATCAATTGGGCGAGACAGATGAAAACCAATCCGATCCAGCGCCGGCGGGGGTTTTCTTTTTCTGCTGACTGGGCGAATTCAGACATGACAGTCCCTTTCAGGTAATGAAACAGACGCACTTCAGGCCGGGAGGCCATTGAAAAGAAGGGGGAGAAAGAATCAGGAGAGAGGAATCGGAAGCCGGGATAAGGAGAGCGATCCCCGGGGGATGGTCAGTTGTCGCGGGGCGCCCTGCCCGCGACCATGCGGCTGCGGAGACGTCTGAACCAGGCGGCGTCGATCACCGGACCGGGCAGCCGTTTTCGCCGCCCCGCGCCGGGCGACACCCGCAGACCGCCGAGGTAGATCTCCAGCTGCCGGTGCGCGAGCGGCACATCCTCGGCGAACCGTCCCCCGGGCAGCGGCCTCGTGAGCCGAACGATCATGAAGATGACGTCGCCCGCCACCGCGTCGGGCCGCAGGACTCCCGCCGCCTTGCACTCCCCCAGCAACTCTTCGAGCGGGTGGGCCGGATCGCGTACTTCCCGGATGGTCCGCTCCATCACAGGAAGACCGAAGAGGGAGGGCAGCACCGCGCCGATCTTCATCTCGACGGCGGCGTGCATGAAGCGGCGCAGCGCCTCGAAAGGGTCGGGCTCCTGCTCCCTCGCCCGGCGCACGGCCTTGTAGAGCGCCTCCACTGTCTCGGCCGCCACCGCCCGAATCAGGTCTTCCCGGCTGGGAAAGCGACGGTAGAGCGTGGCGATTCCCACTCCGGCACGCCGGGCAACGGTTTCCAGTGGCGCGTCAGGGCCTTCGTTCACAAAGATTTCACGCGCGGCGTCGAGAATCTGCTCTCGATTACGCTTGGCATCCGAACGCACAGCACCGCCCCTCCTGCTCCACCGGGCCCTGCACCGGGCTGATCGCCCGTCACCCGTTCCCGCTCTTTCCACTGCCACGATAGAGCGATGTGGAGGCTTTTCCTTCACCTCGCGGGGGAACTGAGAGTGATTGCCACCGGAACCCTCCGCATCAGCACGGATCGCGGCCGGCACGGACGGGGGCGGTCTGCGGAGTGCCTAGCAGTACCTCATCCGGCCGCACCACATGAGCGTCGCGCTCCGGCGAACCCAACCACCGCGGCCGCCCGGCCAATTGCGGCCGGGCGCGCACCGAAGGCCAACTACTGGCTACTGGTGGGCCGCCCGCAGACGTTGCAGCCGACGGTGGCTCCAGCCGAGGAGCACGAAGAGTACGACGCCGGAGACGATCAGGCTTCCGCCGGTACTCCAGCCGCTGAACGGCAACTGCGACACCAGTCCCCATGCGATGCCGGCGCCGATCAACCCGAGGCCGACCAGCGTCGATCCGGCGATCCGCCACTTGGACGAGACACTCTCCTCGGCGGCCTGCATGGCGCGGAACCGCACCGGTTCCAGGTGGCGGTGCAGGGCAGGGACGGCGCGGGCGAGCAGCACCATGCCCGCGAACACCAGCAGCAAGCCGGGGCCGGGGAGGACGAGCAAGGCGATGCCCACTCCCACCAGCACCCCGCCGGCGATGGCCCATACGACCCGCAGCACCGGATGCAGGTTGTTGTCCGCCACGTCGTCTCCCGTTCCCGTCGCTCGCAGTGTGGCTCAGGGCCGGTTACCACGCCCACCGCTCACCCGACTGGCTCAGGCACTGAGCTGTCGGCAGGTCCAGGACCGTGATGGACAGCCGCGGCTCCGGCGGAGGCCCCCAGCTGAACGCCACAGAGGAACCTCACCCAAGGAAGCTCAGCCGCACCTTCCGGCTCGGGTTGTCCCCATTGGTGCCCACCAGGCTCCGCTGAGTCAACGGTCACGGTATCTGACTGCGCCCACCATGCGATGTGTCGTCGAAAACATGTCGCGCCAGAAGGACGACAGAAGAAGTGGAGGTCAGGCGGGGTACATCGACCCAATCGACGAACTGTCACGGGCAGCAGGCCACTGGACGACGATCACGACCGGGTCCGGGAAGGCGTCCCGCCGGGGTGACCCGGAGTCCGAAGACCTGCTGGCACCCGATCGCCCGCGCCCTCGCCCAGGAACCCCGCGAGCTGCTCCTCGACGAACCGACCAACCACCTCGACATCCTGCACCAGCTCGACCTGCTGAACCTCGTCGCCGAACTGCCCGTCACCAGCGTCGTCGCCCTGCACGACCTCAACCTGGCCGCCATGTACTGCGACCAGGTCGTCGTGCTCGAGCAGGGCCGGGTGGTCGCCGTCGGCACCCCGGGCGAGACCCTGACCGAGTCCTTGATCGCCGACGTCTACGGCGTGCGCGCCACGGTCACCCGCCCCGGGCCGGGCCACCGGCCGCACATCCGCTTCCTGGGCACGAGGGACTGTCAGGACGCGGGCTGAGCGGCCCGCACGGCGGGGGTGAGGGTCCCGGCGGTGGGGCGGGAAAGGCGCGAAGCGCGAGTACCTGTGCGTGGCGGTCGGTGCCGCTCAGGAAGCCGTACGACGGCGGGATGGACTGAAGGTGTACAGGTCGAGGATCTCCGGCCGGGGTGCCACGCCGGGCCCGCCCGCCCGGACCCAGGCGGCGATGTCCTCCGTCGCGTCCGGGGCGTTCACCAGGCCGAACCACACCGGTCGCGCTCCGGCCGCACGCCCGGCGGACGAGGGCTGCACGACGACCACGTTGGCCTGGTCGCACACGTCGAGGCAGGCAGAGATGCGTACGGGCACCTCGGAGCGCAGGCGTGCGGTCTGGCCCGCGTGATCGACGCCGGCCACCTTCGCTGTGCCGCAGCAGCAGTCCCGGCACACGACGACCCGGCACGGCACACCACCGACCTGTCGTGCCGTGGCCTCGGCGCCGTACGCCTCGCCGTCCGTCGTCTCGGACACGCCGAAACACCCCTCTCTTCCGGGGAGATCCGCCCCGGGCTCCGTCGAGGAGGCGACGACGTGAGTCTCCTGGCTCTCGGGTCACAGCTCGTCCCGGCCTTCCCGCCCTCCGCGGGGCAGTGGCCTGCTCGGGATCCGCTCACCGATCACAGTGGCGGGACCGCGCCGGATTCGCACCGGCTTCCTCGGACCGTCGTCGCCCTGTCGCCGCCATCATCCCATCGACCGGCCCCCGCTCCCAGGTGCCCGGCCGTGGATCATTCGGGCTCGTGCTCGTGCGGGCTCGTCGCCGGCTGCTCGGCCGGGCGTTCCCGGCCACCGTCATGGCCGGACACCACCACGATGACGACGCCCACCACGACGGCAGCGGCGACCACCCGGCCGGTGGACCGCACCACCCAGCCCGGCAGTGAAGCGCCTCCACGCCGCGTCGGCATATGCAGCCGCTCCGCCCGCCGGGCGGGCCGCAGCAGGCGCAGCAACAGCAGCAGCGCGACCGGGAGTTGCAGCAGCCAAAGGACGGTACGCGGCCACTCGCCGTACCAGACGTTGGTGCCGTACAGCAGGGTGTGCCACACACTCAGCACGTACACGACGATGACGAAGCGGTGCAGTCGGCGCCAGGTGTTGGCGCCCATACGGTGCCGGGCGTAGAACAACAGGCCCAGGGGGATGGCCAGATACAGAGCCCCCTGCCCCAGCGGAATGGCGATCCGGCCGGTGCCTGAGTCGTACCAGCCGGGCACGAACGTGTCGGCGAACCCCGCCCACAACCGATCAGCCCACGCCAACTGTGCCTCATGGCGAACGAGTTCGGCCGCGAACATCAGCGCGTGCGCGGACATCAGGGCCATCGTGGTCAGGCTCGTGGTGCGGTGCCAGCGTTCCAGCGTGTGCCGGGACACCGGCAGCCGGGCGGGACGCGGCCCCGACAGCAGCAGACCGAGCATGACCGTACCCCAGGCCCACAGCAGGCCCGACCAGCCGAACGCCTGGCTGAACAGGTACATCCAGTACGTTCCGGCATCGTCCATGAACGGCATGACCGCGACCGTCGCCGAATCCCCCGACTCCATACGGGCATACAGGAACGCGAAGACCGCCGCCGTGACCAGGACGGCGGCACCCGCGTCGGGAAGCGCGGCGCGCAGGTCGGCGCGCAGGACGACGCGATCGGGTGGACGCTTGTCACGGGCGGGCGGCGGGGCCGTCGTGCCGTCGTCCTCCGGGGTCGCCTCTGGCAGCATCTGGGCCTTCCGGGCTCGGTACTCCGAGGGGAGCGGCGGGTCACGTCGACGTACCAGTGTGACGGGGGTGGCCGGAAAGTCGGAGGACTCATTCGGCCAGAGTGTTGTCCCGAGCGGGCGATGTGTCTCGCAGACCCCGACGCGCCACCCGACCGATCGCATCCGGACAACTGACGCTGCAGCCTCTGCCGCAGCGGCGTGATCCACCCTACTCTGTTGTCCGCAGTCGGTTCGCGCCTCCTGCCCGTCCGGGTCCGGGTGGCGCGACGCAAGAGGGAACCCGGTGGGAATCCGGGACTGTCCCGCAGCGGTGAGTGGGAACGAAAGCCGTCAACAGCACTGGGCCCGAGTCGAGTTGGGGCCGGGGAAGCGACGGCCGATAGGTGCCTGCCGGTGGCCGATGTCCCCGGTGAGCGAGCCCACGAGTCCGAAGACCTGCCACTGCGCCCGTACGCGTTGTACGGGTGGTGCACGGTGACCTCGAGGACTGGGTCGGCGGTACGGACGGGATACCTGCGGGGCACACCCCCGCGCGGTGCCTCCTCCCCGGTCGCATTCCAGGACGCGGACAGGAGGAGGGGTTCGTGACGGGCTGTACCGTCTCCGGCGTCTGCCACGGCACCCTGGGCGAGCTGTACCAGGGCCCGCTGCGAGCAGGCCCCGATCCCGACATCGCCGTCGTGTCGTTTCCCGTGGACCGCCACTCCTGGGTGCACTTCACCCACGGGACGGATCCGCCGAACCCGTTGCCGCTCGGGGAGAAGTCCGCGACAGCGGCCCGGCTCTTCCTGGAGCACTTCGGGCTCACCCTGCCGCCAGGCCGTTGGAGCGCCCACTCCGACCTGCGGATGGGCGTTGGGATGGCGAGTTCGACCGCCGACATCGTGGCGACCCTGCGCTGTCTGTTCCGGCTCTTCACCCTGCCGTACGACGCGGACGTGGTCCTCGGTGTCCTGGCGGCGATCGAACGGGCAGACAGCGTCTTCCTCGACGAGTTCGCGCTGTACCTCAGCGGCCGGCACCGGGTGGTGCGGCGTCTGGGCACGGACATCGGCTTCCACACCGCGTACATCACCGAGCCCGGGACGGTGGACACCGCCGCCGTCACCAGCCTGCTGCTGGCGCACTACCGGCGGCACGGGGAGGAGTACGAGCGGTGCCTGACCGACCTGCTGAAGGGCTTCGCCTCCGGCGACCCGGCCGCCGTCGCACGCGCTGCCACCGCCAGCGCCGCCCTGTCGCAGAGCGTGCTGCCCAAGGCGTCCTTCGACAGCATGCTCGCCCACCAGGAGCGGTTCGGCGCCGACGGCGTCTTCGTCGCCCACACCGGCTGCCTCATCGGCTACCTCTTTCCGGGCCGCCTGGACGCCGACCTGAAGTCCGAACTGTCCGCCTTCTTTCACTCGCTCGGCCACCAGTGTTCCTTCGCCCCAGGAGGCTACGGGTGATCCACCCCCATATCGCCGATGCTCTGAAGGTCCCCGATCTCGTCCGGCTCTCCGACACCCTCGTCCTGATCCGGTTCGAGTCGATGAAGATCTACTCCGCGCTCGCCGCCGTCCGCCACCTGCTGGAGCGGGGCACGATCCGCCCGGGACAGACCCTGATCGACAGCTCCAGCGGCATCTACGCCTACGCCCTTGCCCTCGCCTGCCACCGCTACGGCATGCGCTGCCACGTCGTCGCGTCCACCACCGTGGACACCACCACCCGCACCCAACTGGAGATCCTCGGCGCCACCGTGGAACAGGTCCCGCCCTCCAAGAACCTCAAGCTGGACCAGGAGTTGCGGGTGCGGCGGGTGCGGGAGCTCCTCGCCGACCGTCCCGACTGGCACTGGATGCGCCAGTACCACGACGAAGTCCACTACCTCGGCTACCACGAGGTCGCCGACCGGATCACCGCCGCGTTCCCTGCGACCGCGCTGACCGTCGTCGGAGGAGTGGGCTCGGGAGCCTCCACGGGCGGCCTCGTGGAGCGCCTGCGTGCCACGGACCCCTCGGTGCGGCTGGTCGGCGTCCAGCCGTTCGGCAGCGTCACCTTCGGCAGCCAGGACCACCACGACCCGGAGGCGATCATCGCCGGCATCGGGTCGTCGATCGTCTTCGACAACGTCCGCCACCACCTCTACGACGCCATGCACTGGCTGGACTTCAACCACGCCATGTCCGGCACGGTGGCCCTGCTGCGCGACCACGCCGTCTTCGCCGGGCTGTCCACCGGCGCCGGATACCTGACCGCGGCGTACGAGGCCCACCGCCATCCCGACCGACTGCACCTGGTGATCGGCGCCGACACCGGACACCGCTACGTCGAGCGTGTCTTCGCCCGGCACACCGAAGCCCTGGACCCCGCTGCGCTGAAGCCGGTCGAGGTCTCCGCTCCCGAGGAGATGTCCATGCCCTGGTCCAGGATGGCGTGGCGGCGCACCGCCCGCCCGGACAGCTGGAAGGAGCGAGCGGCATGACCGTCGTCTGCCTGGAGTCACTCACCTTCGGCCTCGGACACCTGGTGCGCGCCGCCGACGCACTCGGCGAACGGCTCACCCTGCTCACCCGCGACCGCTCCTACTACGCCCATGACCTGGAGAGGCTTCCGGCGGACGCCCTCGACATCGTCGTCACCGACACCTTCGACGTGGAAGGGCTCACGGTTCTCCTGCACCGGACTCCGGAGCTGCGCGGCCTGATCAGCTCCACCGACACCTGGGCCCTGGCCGGCGCCGAACTCACCGAGCGCCTCTGCCTGCCCGGGCTCGATCCGGCCGTGCTGCGGCTGACCCGGGACAAGGCGGCCGTACGCGACCGGTTGCACGGCGCCGGTCTGACGCGAGGGCGTGCCGTGGAGGCTCCCGGGGCGGAGCTGAGGGACGTGCTGCTCAAGGAGACCGGTCTGCCCGCCGTGCTGAAGGACACGGCGGGCACCGGAAGCCAGAACGTCTGGCTGGTCCGCGACGACCAGGAGTTGGAGGCGGCTCTCGACGAGGCGGCCGGGCGGGAGCTGAAAGGGCGGCTGTTCGCGGAGCCGTACTTCAGCGGGCCGGTGTACAGCGCCGAGACCCTCACCTGGGCGGGCCTGACCCGGCTGCTGGGCGTCTCCAGTCGGCTGATGTCACCGGAGCCGTATTTCCGGGAGGAGATCACCGCGTTCCCCGTGGCCTTTCCGGAGGCGCGGCGGGCCGGGCTGGAGCGGTGGCTCGGTGAGGTGCTCGCGGCGGTCGGTTACACCGACCGCTTCGCGCACGTGGAGTTCGTTCTGACCACCGGCGGCCCGGAGGTCGTGGAGATCAATCCCCGGATCGGCGGTGCCCTGGTCGGCGAGGGCATGTGCCGGGCGCTCGGCGTCAACGTGTACGAGGCGATGATCGAGGCCGCGCTCGGCCGCCGTCCCCGCCTCCTGGACGCGGATCTGCCCGGCGGCCCGGCGGTCGCCTTCGTCCTGGGCTACCCGGCCGCACCAGGGGTGTTCACGGGCGTCGCGGGGCTGGAGCGGCTCGCGGAGCTGCCGGGGTCACCGGTCTGGTTCCCGATCAGGTCCATCGGCGACCCCGTCGAGCACCTCGCTGACAGCCGCGGTTACGCGGGCATCGTCTACGCGGAGGCCGAGACCGCCGAACTCGCCACGCACCACGCGGTGGCCGCCGCCAACGCCTTGACGGTGCTCACGGAGCCGTTCCCGGGGACCGGGGGGACCGGGGACGCCGGTGGCTGACCAGGCAACGGGCGTGAAGGGCTTGCGGGCCGCGCTGTCCACGCTCGACGGCCCGCCGCGCTTCCTGCTGCTCAGCTCGTTCCTGATCCCGCTCGGCAGCTTCATGGTGCTGCCGTTCATGTCGGTGTTCCTGCACGAACGGCTCGGAATGGGGCTCGGCACCGTCGGCGTCGTACTGGCCGTGGCCTCCCTCGTGCAGTTCTCCGGCGGGATCGTGGGCGGGGCCCTGGCGGACCGGATCGGGCTGCGCCGCACGATGCTGGGGGCGCTGATCATCCGCACGGCCGGATTCGTCGGCCTCCTGCTCGCGCTGCGCCGGCCGTCCCTGGCTGTCGTAGCACTCGTCCTGACGTGCTGCGGCGCCGCGCTGTATCTGCCCGCCAACAAGGCGTATCTCGTGCACGGTGTGGACGAGATGCGCCGTCCCGCGTTCCTGTCGGTGGGCAACGCGGCGCTCAACGCGGGGATGGCGGTGGGACCGCTGGTCGCGGGGCCCTTCGTGCTGTCCTCGCCGGGGTGGCTTTTCGTGGCCGTCACGGCGCTGTTCGTCCTGGTCACGGCGGGCCACGCCCGGCTCCCCGACGCGAAGGGCGAGCGGGAGCCGGGTCCGGAGGCAGGAGGACGGGGTCTGCTCGCAGGGCTGTCGGTGTTGCCGTTCGCCGCCAACGCGCTCGCCTTCTACCTCTACTTCCATTTCCAGCACTTCCTGGCGGTGTACGCGGTCGAGCGGGCGTCCAGCGCCTTCTACAGCCTGGTCCTGCTGCTCTGCTTCGCCCTGGTCATCGTCGTCCAGCCGCTCGCGTCCGCTCTCATAGGGCGCATGCCCTACGCGACGGCCCTCACGGTCGGCTTCACGAGCCTGGCGGCCGGGCTGGCCGTCCTGGCGGGCGGAACCCGGCCGGCCCTGCTGGCGGGCGGAGCCCTGATCACCTTGGGCGACATCGTCCTGTTCCTGAAGAACGACCTGGAGGCCCTGCGCCGCAGCCCACGCTCGGACGCCGTCGTCTTCGGCCAGCAGCGGCTGGCCGCGGGACTCGGCGCCTGCGCCAGCGGAGTACTCGGCGGACAGTTGTACGACCTCACCGCACACGCCGGGGGCACCGGCTGGTTCTGGCTGCTGGCCGCGGCGCAGTGCCTGCTGCTGCCGCCCCTGCTGGCGGCGCTGCGCGCCCGCAAGGCAGATCACCCTCACCCGCACGCCGACCACGACGAAGGAGCACTGACACCACATGACACGGACGGGCGGGTTCCAGGACGATGACTTCTGGACCGAGTTCCACGACTTCCTCTTCTCCGAACAGCGCCACGCGCAGACCGAGGAACTGCTCGACACCTCTCCCCTGCTGACCTTCCCCGCCGGTGCCCGGGTGCTGGACCTGTGCTGCGGCCCCGGTGTGTTCACGGTTCCGCTCGCCCGCCGCGGCCACGACGTCACCGGGGTCGACCTGAGCCCCGCCATGCTGGACCGGGCGCGCAAGCGAGCGGCCGACGCGGACGCCCAGGTCACGTACGTACGGGCCGACGCACGCGTATTCGAGGCACCGGGCGCCTTCGATGTCGTCCTCAACATGTTCACCTCGTTCGGCTACTTCGAGGACCCCGCCGACAACGCCCGCGTACTGCACAGGATGTACGCCTGCCTGACCCCCGGCGGCACCCTGGTCCTGGATGTGGCCGGCAAGGAGTTGCTGGCCCGCAAGGTCACCCCGCCGAAGGTGGTGCGGCGGGGTGAAGACCTGATGGTGCAGACCGACACCGTGCTGGACGAGTGGGCCCGGCTGCGCAGTGACTGGGTCCTGGTCCGGGGCGAGCAGGTGACGCGGGCCACCCTGGTGTGGTTCGTGTACAGCGCGGTGGAGCTGCGACGAATGGTTGAGGAGGCGGGATTCAGCCGGGTGGAGATCTTCGGCGGTTTCGACGGCCGCCCCTACGACGAGAACGCCGAGCGGCTGGTGCTGCGGGCGGTCCGTGGGGCGTGACAAGGGGCGCGGAGGCGTGCGAGCCGATCCGCACGCCCTTTTGCCCTGAGCTGGACGGATCGTAGTATCACCGGGTCATCACCGCGACGGGAGACAGGAAGCCGGTGCGAGTCCGGCACGGTCCCGCCACTGTGACCGGGGAGTGCACCCTTTCGACACGCCACTGCGCGCCGCGCGGGAAGGCCAGGGGAGGAGCGTCGATCCGGGAGTCAGGACACTGGCCTGTCGCGGGCCCGTTCCGAGGAGCGCGGACTCCCCAGGAGGCTTCACGTGTACGACGGCACGTCCCGTCCCCCCCTGCCCACCCCTGCCCGCCGCAGCCGTGGCCTGCGAGCCACGGCCGCGGCCGTTGCCCTGTCGGCAGCCCTGCTGACCGCCGGCTGCGGATCGTCCGGAGACACCGCCCAGGACGCGAAAGCCACGGCCTCGTCGGCCGACGGCTTCCCCGTCACGATCGACAACTGCGGCGTGAAGACGACGTACGACAAGGCGCCAGCGCGTGTCGTCACCATCCATCAGCACCCGGCGGAACTCATGCTCTCCCTCGGCCTGAAGGACCGCATGGTCGGCACCGCCTTTCCCGACTCCGCCGTCCTGCCCGAACTCAAGAAGGACTACGAGTCGATCCCGGAACTGGCGAAGAAGGAACCGTCCTTCGAGACCGTCCTGGAGGCCGAGCCGGATCTCGTCTACGGCGGCTACGGCAGTGCCTTCGCCAAGAACGAGGGCCGCTCCCGCAAGGCGTACACGGACGCCGGCATCGACACCCACCTCAACCGCGAGTACTGCGGCAAGAAGCGCGTGACGATGAAGGACACCTACGACGAGGTGCGCACCGTCGGCAAGATCTTCGGCGTGTCCGACCGCGCGGACAAGCTCGTCTCCGACCTCCGGGCGCGGGTCGGAAAAGCCTCCACCGCCGTCAAGGGCAAGCCCCGGGTACCCGTCTTCGTGTACGACAGCGGCGACAAGACCGCCTTCACCGCAGGCGGCAAGAGCCTCGGCACCGAACTGATCCGGCTGGCCGGCGGCGAGAACGTCTTCGCCGACCTCGACGACGTCTTCGGTGACGTCTCCTGGGAGCAGGTCGTCGAACGCAAGCCGGAGGTCATCGCGATCTACGACTACGCGGGCGCCGGAAGCGTGGAGCAGAAGAAGAAGTTCCTGCTCGCCCAGCCCGCCCTGAAGGACGTGCCCGCCATCAAGAACAAGCGGTTCGTCGTGCTGCCGCTGACCGCGACCCTGGTTGGAGTGCGGTCCGCGTACGCGGTGGAGGACCTGGCACGCGGCATCCACCCCGAGAGCTTCGCGTGACGGCCCCGGTCACCGACGCCGCCACCGGGCGGGCCGTGAGACCAGGGAAACAGGACACCAGGCGGGCCGGGCCGGCCGGTCTCACCATCACTCTCGTCGTCCTGGCCGTCCTGCTGGTGGTCTCCGCCACGGCGGGCCTGGCGATCGGTTCGGTCCAGGTGCCGCCCGGCCAGGTGTGGGGCATCGTGACGCACGCGCTGGGCGCCGACTGGGCGGAACCGGACTGGTCGCGGGCGCGGGAGACCATCGTGCTCGACGTACGCGCGCCCCGCGTGCTCCTCGGCGCGGTGGCAGGCGCCGGACTGGCGGTCGTGGGCACCGCCCTGCAGGCCCTGATCCGTAACCCGCTCGCCGAGCCCTACCTGCTCGGCGTCTCCTCCGGCGCATCCCTCGGCGCTGTCGTGGTGATCGTGTTCGGAGTGACCCTGTTCGGGCCGGCGTCGCTGTCGGCCGCCGCATTCGCGGGGGCGCTCGGGGCGCTGCTGCTCGTCTACGCCACCGCTCGCACCGGCGGCCGGATCACCTCCGCACGGCTGGTCCTGTCCGGTGTGGCCATCGCCGCGGTGCTCACCGCCGTACTGGACCTGCTGCTGCTCACCACCGACCGGGGCAATGAGGCCCGCGCAGTCCTCGCCTGGACCCTGGGCGGCCTCGGTGGCGTCAACTGGGGCACGCTCTGGCTGCCCAGCGCGGCCCTGCTCCTGGGCACAGCCGTCCTCATGGTCCAGGCCCGCAACCTCAACCTCCTGCTCGCCGGTGAGGAGGCCGCGACCACGATGGGGCTGGACGTGGCCCGCTTCCGTGCCCGCATGTTCGTCCTGCTCTCCCTCGTCACCGGCATCCTGGTCGCGGCGTGCGGACCGATCGGCTTCGTCGGCCTGATGCTGCCGCACACCGTCCGCCTCGCCGTCGGCGGCGACCACCGCCGTGTCCTGCCGACAGCCGCGCTCGGCGGCGCCGTCTTCCTCATCTGGGCCGACATCGCCGCACGGGTCGTCGCCGCGCCCATGGAAATCCCCGTCGGCGTGCTCACGGCCCTGTGCGGCGGCCCGTTCTTCCTGTGGCTGATGCGCCGCGACGCCCGGCGCAGCACCGACCGAGGAGGGTCATGACCGGCACCGAACTCGTCATCGACACGGTCACCCTCACCGCCGGCGCGCACCGCCTCGTCGAGGACGTCTCCCTGACCGCCTGCCCCGGCGAGGTCATCGGACTGGTCGGCCCCAACGGCAGCGGCAAGTCCAGTCTGCTGCGCGCCGTCTACCGTGTCCTGCGCCCCGCGACCGGCCAGGTCAGCGTCGACGGCACGGACGCCTGGTCGTTGCCCGTGCGGAGACTGGCCCAAACCGTGGCGGCGGTGGTGCAGGAGTCGGACGCCGACTTCGACCTCACGGTCCGCGAGGTCGTCGCAATGGGGCGCACCCCGCACAAGCGGCTGCTCGACGGCGACACCCCCGAGGACGCCGACCTGATCGAGACGGCCCTGGCCGTCGTGGACGCCACGGACTTGGCCCACCGGCCCTTCGACCGCCTCTCCGGCGGGGAACGCCAACGCGCACTCGTCGCCCGCGCCCTGGCCCAGCAGCCATCCCTCCTCGTCATGGACGAACCGACCAACCACCTCGACATCCGGCACCAGTTGGACGTTCTCGGCACCCTGCGCCGTCTGCCCGCGACCGTCCTGGTGGCCCTGCACGACCTCAACCTTGCCGCCTACTACTGCGACCGCCTCTACGTCTTGTGCGACGGCACGGTCACCGCCTCGGGCCCGCCCGCTGAGGTCCTCACGCCCCAACTTCTGGCCAGGGTCTACGGCGTGACAAGCGAGGTCACCCTCCATCCACGCACGGGCGCACCGCAGGTGACCTTCCTCCCCGGGGAGCCACGAACACCCACGTCCTGTGGTTGAACGCCCAGAGGTGGGTCCAGCGGGGCGACGGCCGGTTCCGTGACGCCTTCCGTTTCGCAGACCTTCGCAGAGCCGGGCAGGTTTGCTCTCCTCGTCGACCGGCTTGCCACGGAGTGCATGAGGTAGCCCAGGGCAGCCTCCGGGAGAAGGGTGTTCTTCAAGCTCGTCGGATACCACCACCGCCCCGGGCCGACTTGCCGTACATCACGTCTGCGTGGTCAGCAGGAGCCAACTCGCCAATGCGATTCAGCCGAGCCGCCTCGCTACTGTCACATTCGCTGGATCGGCGATGCTGCACCGTGCCACGTCCCTGTTGACGGAGCCCGCGTGCGGGTGCAGTTCCACGTAGTCGACGACCTGCCGTTCATCACGGCGCGGCCCGACGGACGCCCTTGTGCTGCACGTGGCCGAACCCCGCCTCAACGGGGCGGACGGTGCTCTCGTCACCATGCTCGGCACCACGGCAGGCTCGCCGCCGCTCGTGGCGGCAGACAGGGGTAGGTTCCACGAGGAGCAACGATCGAGCACTTCCGACCGAGGGGCTGGACCTCGTCCCGGGCGCAGGCGCCATGGCCGCCACCGACCCGAGCGGCGGCGACTCCCGGCTGTGGCTGGTCGCCGAATGCGGCGCTTGGGAACTCGCACCCCACCCGCTGAGCAGTACGGGAACCGACGGTACGAACCGCACGGATCGGCTCCGCGCGGCGCACCTGGCGAACCGGTTTGGTAGCACCGGCTGCGGCGGAGTCGACAGCGCGCCGCGCTCATCGTCGTAGGAGCGGTCACCAGTGCGGCGCTGTGCCAGGTGCACGGAGGGCTCGCAGTGGTGGCGGCAGCGTTCGTCGCGCTGTCCGTGGTCGACCTCGCCACGCGGACGTCCGCTCCACCGACTGCGGGGCGACAGCCAGGACTGGGTGGGCCACCTCCCGAGCGCGCGGTTCCGAGCCTGCGCCTCCACGACCTCACATGCCGTGAGGCGCCAAGCCCGAGGCGTGACCGACGGTCAGGGCCTGCGGTGGACCGAGACCGCGTACGCCCCACCAGCGTAGGGCTCACGGGACCACGTCGCGTAGCGCGTCTCAGGCGTCAGGCCCGCCGCGACGCAGTGTGCGTCGTAATCGTCCAGGGTGTAACCCCGGTCCAGGGAGAAGCCTGCCACCAGGCGGCCTCCCGGCTTTACGTGTGCCGCCACTCCGGCGACCAAGGCCGGTTCCGTTCCCGGCGGGGTGAACAGGGGGACGTTTCCCGCCATCACCACCACGTCGAAGGACCTCCCAAGGTCGAGGCCGGCCAGGTCGCTCAAATGCCAGGGAATGTCGGGGGCGAGGTGTCGGGCCGTGGCCAGCATCGAGGAGTCGAGGTCCACCCCCACCACGTCGATCCCGTGCCGCGCCAACTCGATCGCCACCCTGCCCGTGCCGCACCCCGCGTCGAGGACGCTGGACGGCCCCAAGGAACGCACCAACGCGGCTTCGCCGTGCACATCCCCGCCTTCTGCGGCGATCCTGTCGAACCGAGCCTGGTACTCCTCGCCATTCCACGCCATACGAGCACCCTGGCACATCAGATCTCCGCCATCGCACTCGCCCCGGGTCCCCTCGTGCGATGACCTCGGCCACGGGGGCGTTGGCGTGGATCATGTGTACAAGGCGTAGGACCGACCGATCAGGTCGGTCATCGCCTGCCGGCGATGACCGCGTTGATGACGGCTCCAGCCTTCCGTCGGTCGGACATCTGCCCCTCCATGAGCCTCTTCCAGCAGGGTGTGGCCGCCCGATCCGCAGACCGTCGGCGAGCAGATCCACATCCTGATCGAAGGCCCGTGACGACCTCCGCGCCCCTGGGCGCGGACGCCGCCCACCAGACCCGCGGCAGCGTCATCGCAGTACTCTCCGCAGCCGACGGCGCCGCAGGAGGTAACGGGCCTCCTTCTGCACCGGAGCACTCATCTGCGCGCGAAGGACCGCACACGAGTTCCTACCCTCTGTCGCCTCGGGCAAGCCCGCCCGAGTGGCTGCTGCCGTACCGATCTCGAACCCGGCCGGGTACGGAATGTCGGCCACACCCAGGGCGATCCTGGTCAGCCCAGGCTCACCCCAGGAAGCTCAACCGGACCCTCCGCTGCGGGTTGTCGCCGTTGGTGTCCACCAGGCAGACGGACTGCCAGGTGCCCAGGGCCAGTTCTCCGCCGATCACGGGCAGGGTGGCGTGTGGTGGTACCAGGGCGGGGAGCACGTGGTCGCGGCCGTGGCCGGGGCTGCCGTGTTTGTGGCGCCAGCGGTCGTCCGCCGGGAGGAGGTCTTGGAGGGCGGACAGCAGGTCCTCGTCGCTTCCCGCTCCGGTCTCCAGGAGGGCCACCCCCATGGTTGCGTGGGGTGCGAAGACGTTCAGCAGGCCGTCCCGGCCCTGGGCGACGTCCCGCAGGAAGGAGGCGCACTCCCGGGTGACGTCGTGGACCGTCTCACGTGAGCCGGTCCTGACGTCGATCTCGCGTGTGGTGAAACGCTCAGCCATGGGGCGATCCTCTCAAAGAACATCCCGCGATCACCGGCAGGAAGTGCCGGCGAACGGCCGGACGGGAAGGTTCCCGGGCTCCGGACGGTTGGTACGGGCATGAACAATGTGGCGGTCGTGGTCGTCGGCGCCGGGCAGGCGGGGCTCTCCAGCGCGTATCACCTGCGGCGGTCCGGGTTCGAGCCCGGTGTGGACTTCGTGGTGCTGGATCATTCACCCGCTCCGGGCGGTGCGTGGCAGTTCCGGTGGCCCACGCTGACGTACGGCCGTGCCCACGGGATGCACGCGCTGCCCGGTATGGAGCTGACCGGGGCCGATCCGGAGCGCCCTTCGGCGGAGGTGATCGGGGAGTACTTCGCCGCCTACGAGCGCGCCTTCGGCCTGCGGGTGCGGCGGCCCGTGCATGTGCGTGAGGTGCGGGAAGCCGGCTGGGGCGGCCGGCTGCTGGTGCGGACCTCGGAGGGTGACTGGACGGCTCAGGCCGTGATCAACGCGACGGGCACCTGGGACCGGCCGTTCTGGCCCCGGGTGCCGGGCCAGGAGACCTTCCGCGGTCAGCAGCTCCATACGGCGCAGTACCCGGGCCCCAGGTCGGACGCCTTCGTGGGAAAGCGGGTGGTCGTCGTCGGGGGCGGGACCTCGGCGGTGCAGCACCTCATGGAGATCGCCGAGGTCGCACGGGAGACGCTGTGGGTGACGCGGCGGCCGCCGCTCTTCCGTACCGGCCCCTTCGGCCAGGAGGAGGGCCGGGCCGCCGTGGCGCTGGTCGAGGAGCGGGTGCGGGAGGGACTGCCGCCCCGCAGCGTGGTGTCGGTGACGGGCCTGCCGATGACCGAGGAGGTGCGCCGCGCCAGGGAGAGCGGGGTCCTGATGCGGCACCCGATGTTCGCCCGGCTCACCGAAGAGGGTGTCGAGTGGGCCGACGGCAGGTGGGCACCGGCGGACACCATCGTGTGGGCCACCGGTTTCCGCCCGGTCACCGGCCATCTGGCGCCGCTGCGACTGCGCGAGTCGGGCGGCGGCATCCGGCTGGAGGGTACGCGAGCGGCCCGCGACCCACGGGTCCATCTGGTCGGCTACGGGCCCTCTGCCAGCACGATCGGCGCCAACCGGGCAGGGAGGTCGGCCGTCCGCGACATACGGGCGCTGCTGGCCGCCTCGGGCCGGCAGACGGAGGACGAAGAGCAGGCCGGGGACGAGGAGCGGGAACGGGAGCGGGCGAGGGACGAGGAGTGGGCTGCGGCGCCGGTTCCCGCCGCCGCGTGACGGTCTGCCTCGCGTCGGTCCCCCTCAGTCCGCCGCGCCGGTCCCCGTCACGCGGGCGATGCGCCTCAGTCCCCGCCTCAGCCTGCGTCAGACCCTGCCTCGGTCCAGGTCAGACGCGTCGGCCCCGGGGCACAGAGGTCGGCGTCAGCCGCCCGTCAGCCCCGTGACGGCAGTGTGGAGGCTCTGACGACGAGTTCTGGCTGGAGCACGATGCGCTGGTGCGCGTGGTGGGCAGCGTCGTCGCCGGTCTCCTCGATGAGCAGGTCGGCGGCCGCCCGGCCCATACGGTAGGCGGGCTGCCGTACGGAGGTGAGGGGGACGGCCGCGGCAGCGGCGAACTCGATGTCGTCGTAGCCCACCAGGGCGACTTCCTCGGGGACCGCGACACCGGCCCCGTACAGGGCCTGCAGCACGCCGAGGGCCATCAGGTCGTTGGCGCAGAAGACGGCCGTGGGGCGCGGTGACATGCCCAGCAGCCGGGCGCCCGCGTCGCGGCCGGCCGCCACGTCCATCCGGGAGCCCTCGATGTGCCGCAGCTGGGCGCCGGAGCCGGAGGCGCGCAGGACCTCGACCGCGCCGGTGTGCCGGTCGCGGCACTGGTTCAGCTGCATGGGACCGCTGACGTAGACGATGTCGCGGTGACCGCCCTCCAGCAGATGGCGTACGGCGAGCCCGGCGCCCTCGACGTCGTCCACGGAGACCGAGCACCCTTCCGCGCTTGGCACCACTCGGTCGACGGAGACGAACGGGATGCCGTGTCGCTGGAAGGCGGTCAGGTTCTCCCCTGTCGTCTCCGTCGGAGTGATCAGGACGCCGCGGACGCGTTGTTCGGCGAAGAGGGCGAGATAGTCGGCCTCTTCACTGGGGCTCTGTGCGCTGTTGCAGAGCATGACGCCCAGCCCTGCGGCACGCGCTGCCCGTTCAGCGCCCGCTGCGACGTCGACGAAGAACGGGTTCGCCATGTCGAGGACCAGCAGGGCGATGATGCGGCTGCGTCCGGCGCGTAGGTGGCGGGCGGCCTCGCTGCGCACATAGCCGAGCCGTTCGATGGCGGACTGCACGCGCAGACGGGTCTCCTCGGCCACCATCGCGGGCCGGTTGATGACGTTGGAGACCGTGCCGACGGAGACTCCGGCCGCGCGGGCGACCTCCTTGATCCCGACCGTTCGGCTCACCCGTGCGCCCCAGTGGCTTCCGGCCGCCCGCCCCGCTTCCGCCGCACCCTGCTCAGCCCCTCCCTGCCGGCCGCCCGGCCTCTTCTGAACCGACGTTCGACGTCGTGCAGGCTTAAGTTTCGCAGAGGCCGGACGGATCTCAGAAGTCGAAGTCGTCGATGTTCTTGCTGGTGAAAACCGTGGGCGGGCCGAGGACGACTTCGCCGTCCTTGCCGACTGTGTACTCCCCGAGCTTGCCCGCCCTGAAGTCTTCGCCCTCCTTGCCGGTGATCTGTCCGGAGGAGAGGGCAGCGGCGGCGTAGGCGCCGAGGTAGCCGAGCTTGGAGGCGTCCCACAGGGAGAACTGGTCGATCGTGCCGTCCTTGATGTACTTGCGCATCTGGTTGGGCGTGCCCAGCCCGCCGAGGGTGACCTCGCCCTGGTACTTGGAGCCGCTGACGTAGCGGGCCGCGGCCGCCAGGCCGACCGTGGTGGGCGAGATGATGCCCTTCAGATCCGGGTACGCCTTGAGGAGCCCCTGGGTCTCCTGGAAAGACTTCTGGTCGACGTCGTCGCCGTAGGCGGTCTTGACGAGCTTCATGCCCTTGTACTTGGGCTTCTTCAGCTCGTCCTTCATGATTTTTATCCAGGTGTTCTGGTTGGTGGCGTTCTGGGTCGCCGAGAGGATCGCGATGTCGCCCCTGTAGCCGAGCTGTTCGGCCATGTCCTTGACCAGGCCGCGGCCGATGTCCTCGGAGGACGCCTGGTTGATGAACAGGTGACGACAGTCCTTGCCCGCGTCCGAGTCATAGGTGACGATTTTGATGTCCTGCTGCATGGCGGCCTTCAGCGGTCCGCACACCGCGTTGGGGTCGTTCGCGGCGAGCAGGATGGCGTCCTGCCGCTGCTGTGTGAGCGTGTTGAGGTAGCTGACCTGGGAGGATGCCTTGGCGTCGGACGGGCCCACCTCCTTGCCCTCACCGCCGAACTCCTTGACGGCCTTGATGCCTCCCTTGTCGACGACCGTCATGTACGGGTTGTTGATCTGCTTGGGCAGAAAGGCGATCTCCAGGTTCTTCTTCAGCGGCACGTCCGGATCGGCCTTGGCGTTCTGCGCCTTGTCCTTGGCGTCGTCTTTCGCGTCGCTCTTGGTCGTACCCGAACAGCCCGCGAGCGCGACGGTCAGGGCGCAGGCCGCCGCCGTGACGGCGAGGAGGCGTGAGCGGTGGCGGTTGTGGGATCGCATGAGCTTGCCCTTTCGGGTTGGCCTTCAGGGAGGGTGGGGGGCTGCCGTTGGAGGGGGCCGCGGAGGCCGATCGGCATGACATGCAGGGCCGCTCATCGGCCGCCGTTTCAGGGGGTTTGGCGAAGACCTCCAGGTTCCCCACGCCGAGTGGTGAATCGTTTTTAGCCCGTACGGCCTTCAGGCACACGTGCTCAGCGGACGCCAGGTGCTCGGCAGCTGCCCGAACCCCGCGCCCACTCGCGCCGTATGCCCGAGCAGTACCTCGCGCGCGTGAAATCCGCCCTGCGCGCCCAGCGGATCTAAACGCCGTCGTGGGCGTACGGGAACTCCGGTACCCGCTTCAAGGTGTTCACTCAGCCCGGGGGTTCCGCGTACGGTCCACGAGAAGCTCCGGCGCATCACCCTCGTCCCGGACCACCACATCTGCGTGGTGCGGGTGCCTGAGCAGGTCGTCCACTCGGTGCCGCACGCCCTGGAACGGCTGGACCCGGCCCGGCCACTGACGTGGATCTCCGGCCCGTCGGCCACCAGCGACATCGAACTCGACCGGGTGGAGGGCGTGCACGGGCCGCGCACGCTCGATGTGGTGCTGGTCTCCGGTGAGGTGGCCGGACACCCACCACTGCCCGGGGACCGACCGCCATCCACGGCCTGACCACCGCCCGGAGACCCGCTGCCGGGCGCCGGCAGCGGGCGGCGGCAGTGGGCGGCGGCAGTGGGCGGCGGTCGGTTGGCGTCAGCAGACGGGCGCGACCGCCGGTACGGGCTCGCGGTCGGCCGATACCCGTTTCTCGGCGCGGATACGGGCGTGCCGACGGGCCAGTTCCTCCCACAGCAGGCTCACCGGATGGTCCGGGTCACGGTTCTCCGGCTCACGGCGGCGGAACGCCCCGACGAGCACCCGTTGTTCGCTTCCCATGTCCTCCACCAGCGGCAGAGTGCGCAGCCCTTGCGCCTCGGGGAGCCTGCCTTCGGTAATCGCCTCCCCGATGCCCTGGGTGACGAGCATGCTGCCGTAGAGCACCCGGGAGCTGAGGAGTTCGAAGCCGTAGTGTGCGGAGTCGATTTCGGCCGCAATCCGCATCCGGCGGCGGTATTCGGGCCCGAACCATCCGCGCAGCACACCGGGAATCAGCCCGTCGGTGGACACCACGAGCGGCAGCCTCGGCAGCGCCCGCACACCCACTCCCACACCGTCCGGTCTGCCGTCCTGCGTGAGATCTCCGTCCGGCTGGTTGGTGGCCAGGCAGAAGCCGCCGCGCCGCCATTCCATGACCTCGTAGCCGCCCAGGGCGACGTCGTGGCCGACAGCGGCTGTCGTCTCGGCGGCCCCCGCGGACGCCGAGACGAGGATGCTGCCGCACACCAGGTCGAGTTCATGGGAGCGGAGCTTCTCCAGTACCGCCCCGCTGCGGACGTGCGCCATCGTCAGCTCCACTCCCTCTCGGGTGAACCTGTCGTTGACCTGTTCCACCGCGTTCAGGAGGTAGCCGAGCGTGTAGCGGGTGGAGCCGACGCGCAGACTGCGGCCGCGGCGTCTGCGGGCGGTGTCCAGCCCTTCGCGCCAGCCGTCGAGTGTGCCGCGCGCCAGCCGGGCCAGCTCCTCGCCGGTGCGGGTGAAGTGCACCCGCTCGCCTCGTCCGCGTTTGCGCAACAGGGGCTCGCCGCAGTGGTCGCCCAGCTTGCGGTTCATCGTGTCGAGCTGCTTCTGAATGCTGGACTGCTCGCGGCCCAGCCGGCGAGCGGCGCCCAGAGCCGTGCCCTCCTCGTACACGGCGAGCAGGGTCCGCAGTTGGTCCATGGTGACGTCGAGCAACCCCGGTGGGTAGTCGGCGGTGCCTGGCAGGGGCATATGTGCTGGTCACTCTCCTCGGTCCGGGCGGTTTCGGGTACAGCAGCCTAACTGCCGTGCCTTGTCCGCGAGTTCAGGCGCGATGTTCTCCAGGTTCCTTAGCGGAACCGGTGGTTCGGCCGGGTGTTCCCGTGTAAAGGTCGAACCGTTCGTTCTTTCCCCTGCAGTTCCGCAAGGAGTTCGGTGCACGTGAGCCACCCCCAGACCGCCCCCCACACCGGCATGCCCTCCGGCCTTCCGGGCACTGGCCACCCGGCCGTCGGACCGGTGAGGAGACCGGGCCTCGTGGTCGCCATGCTGGCGGTCACCGTACTGTCCGCCCTCTCCGGCGCTGTCGGCGCACTACTGGTCTACGTCGGCGGCAAGGACCTCGCCGACGAGAACGTGCGCAATGCCGTGGACAGCGACCCGGCCGCGGTCGGCCTGCCCGCCGGTACGACAGCGGCCGATGTCAAACAGCTCACCGGCACCGCGTGGGACGGCATCGTCACCGACTGGGAGAGCACCATGTCGGCGCGGGCGACGATCGCCCTGGTCCTCGCCGTCGCCGTGGCGCTGTTCGCACTCTTCGCCCGTACGGGGGCGATCTGGGCGCGCGTGCTGCTCAGCGTCTTCGCGGTGCTGGCGGCCGTCTTCCCGCACATGCTCGTCCTGCGCGACGCCGCCCCGACCGGGCTGTACGCGACCAGCCTCGGCGCCATCGTCCTCGGGCTGCTCGCAGTGGTGCTGTGCTGGCTGCCACCTGTGGGGCGCTACGGTAAGGCGCTGCGAGGCAGCTGACCGTACACATTGGCACCCCGTTCGCGTCCACACCCGCACGCGCCCGCACCCTGCGCGCGAGTCCGGCGACTTCCCGGCGGCGCCGGGCGGGAGTTCGCCGAACGCGCAGCCACTACGCGCCCGGCGTAAAGCGCTGACAGCCGGGCCGGGAGACCGCGTACGGTCCGGGCATGGAACCTCAGCCGGTGCGGCCCTTTCTGCATGTGATCCCGTTCGCTGTCGGACAGGCGTACCTGTGGCGGGACGGTGAGGAGATCTCACTCATCGACACCGGCCCGCCCGGCGGCGCCGACGCGGTGGAGGACGCCATCCGGCACTGCGGCGCCGAGCCCGCCGCGCTCCGGCGGATCGTGCTCACCCACTTCCACCTCGACCACACCGGTTCGGCAGCCGAGTTGGCCACCCGCCATGGTGCCGAGGTGGTGGCTCACCGCGCGGACGCGCCGGTGGTCCGGGGCCGGGCGCCGGCGCCGCCGCCGGACATGGCCGGCGCGCCGGAGTGGGAGCGCGCCGTCTTCGATCAGGTGCACGCCCCGTTCGGCATCACAGCGGACGCCCCCGCAGTACCGCCCGCGCCGCCCTGCCGGGTGGACCGGGAGGTGGACGAAGGCGATGTGCTGGAGTTCGGCGGCGGCGCCACCGTGCTGTCCGTTCCCGGCCACACGCAGGGCAGCCTCGCGCTGCTGCTGCCCGAGCACCGCACGCTGTTCACCGGGGACACCGTCGCGTGGATCGAGGACGCTCCCGCACCCGGTGTCTTCAACCAGGACAGGGCTCGCACCATGACGGCGTTCCAGCGGCTGTGCGCACTGAGCGCTCGCGAGAGCGTGGAGACCGTCTGCTTTGGACACGGCGCGCCGCTGGCCACCGGCGGCGGCGAGACACTCGCGCAGGCCGCTGCAGCCCACAGCTAACCTGGGCGTCCGCACAGCGGCGCGGAGCCCGGTGTTCCGTTGCTCCGCCCACCGCGCAGCAGGTACGGGAGGCCCCGATGAACCAGCCCGCACCCCGCCAGGTCGCCTCGATCGAGCGGGTCGGTGTCCGTCGTACGACCTCCGACCAGCTCATCCTCGACGGGATCGACTGGTCGGTACAGGCCGGCGAGCACTGGGCCCTCCTGGGGTCCAACGGTGCGGGGAAGACCACACTGCTGAAACTGCTCGGCGCCGTCATGCACCCCACGACGGGCGCCGTTGAGGTGCTGGGCAACAGGCTCGGCAGGGTGGATGTACGCGAACTGCGCGCCCATATCGGCCATGTGTCCACAGCGCAGCGGGTGCCGCAGGAGGCCACCGCGCACACGGTCGTACTGACCGGTGCGACCGGCACCGTGCAGCCGCTGTGGCGCAAGTACGACGAGGAGACCCGCCGGCTGGCGAGCGAACTGCTCTCGGAACTGCAGTGCAAGGAGCTGGCAGACCGGCCGTTCGGTGTCTGCTCCGGCGGCCAGCGGGCCCGCATCCTCATCGCCCGTGCCCTGATGCCCGCGCCGTCGCTGCTGCTGCTGGACGAGCCGTTCAACGCGCTCGATCTGCCCTCCCGTGAGGACCTGATCGACGCGCTGCGCCGCCTGGCCGCCGACCGCCCGTCTCTGGCGACCGTGACGGTCACCCACCATCTGGAGGAGTTGCCTCCGAGCACCAGTCACGCGCTGCTGCTGCGCGAGGGCAGGATCACCGCGGGTGGCCCGGTCTCCGAGGTACTGACCGGTGAACTGATGACGCAGTGCTTCGGCCGCCCCATCGAGGTCACCCGCCAGGGCGGCCGGTGGCTGGCCCGCTCGGGCAACCGCGCCTGACCGCGGGAGGCTCCGGGCCGGCCGCGGGAGGCGCCGGGCGTGCCCTGTGAGGCCGCCTAGGTCTTTGGAAGTACGCGGATTCGGACCCGCGTCCGATATCGGCCGGCCCAGTGCCCTTTAGCGTCCCGGCATGGGCTCAGACACTCAGGGCGCCCGCCGCGCCGACAGCGCCGGGACAGCCGACAGCACCGGAACACTGGACGAGGCACTGGAGCGCCTGCACGCCTGCGGGCCCGAGCACGAGGGCTGGCTCAGCAATCACGCGCCGATGGCCGTGGAGGCCCTGGTACGGCACGGGGAGGCCCGCTCCGTGCACCGCTGGATCGACGCCTACCGGGACAAGCTGGAGGACATGCCCAGCCCCGACTCGCCCGTCACCGAGGCCAACTGGCGCGAAGCGCTGGGCGACCCCCGGCGGCTCGCCGACTGGATCGACCACTTCACCCACCAGATCGACGAGCACCCCTGGCAGGACGTGCTCGCCCTGTGGTGGCCCCGGCTGCTGCCAGGAATCTCCGCAGGCGCCACCCACCCGGTGATCCGGACAGGTCACGCCGTCCGGGCCCTGCTCACACAGGGCGGCCTGACGACACCGCGCCGTACCGAACTGGCGCACGCGCTGGGGTACTGGGCGGCCCGGCACAGCACTCTGCCGGGTGTGACGCTGCTGCCCGCGGAAGCGACCGCCGAGGCGGGCTACGACGCGGTGCCGCTGATCGCCGATCAGAGCGGCGGAATCCGCGCACGACTCGCCCGTATCACCGCCCTGCCGCAGCGGCCGGTCCCGGCCGCACGTACGACAGCGCAGGAGGCCGGTTCGGGCGGTACCGATCCCGACGAAGCGCGTGCCGACCTGGAGGAGATCGTGCGTGCGGCCACCCGGAGGTACGCCACCCACGCACACGGCTCACCCGTCATGCTGGTGCACGCCGCGACCGCGCCCAACGCTGTGCTGCGCATCCTGCCCGCGCTCCCCCGCACACTGTGGGCCGCCGGAGCGGACGCCGCATGGGCCGCGAGCGCGGCCGTCACGGCCGTCTACAGCCCCGCTGAAGGCGGACCGACCCCCTCCAGCTCGCCGGTTGCCCCGCAGGCGGCCTTCGCCCGTGCGGCAGCGCACGGTGACGAGCACGCCATCAAGTTCGCCGACACTGCGCTGGATGTCGTCGCCCGCACGGACGGCGGTGACCCGCTCGTCACAGCGGCGATGCTGCGCGCTACGGAGCTGATCGAGCCGGTCTGAGCCCGAGCCTGCCCGAACGCGGATCGAGCCGAGCCCGAACCGGCCTGAGCGGCGTTCAGACAGCGGCGTGGAAGACGTCGTAGGAGCGCTGGTCGAACAGGACGAGGCGCAGCTCGGCGAAACCCTCGCTCTCTTCCCGCAGTGTCCGCACCGCGATGCGTGCCGCATCGTCGAGCGGCCAGCGATAGACGCCCGTGGAGATGGCGGGGAACGCTACCGTACGGGCCCCGAGCTCGCGCGCAACCCGCAGCGACTCACGATGGCAGGAGGCCAGCAATTCCGAGCGGTCCTCCTCCTGGCTGAAGACCGGGCCCACCGTATGGATGACCCAGCGTGCCGTCAGCCGTCCCGCTGTGGTGGCGACGGCTTGTCCGGTGGGCAGGCCGCGCCCGTAGCGCTCGGCGCGCAGCTTGCGGCACTCGGCGACGATGTCCGGGCCGCCCTTGCGGTGAATGGCACCGTCCACACCTCCGCCGCCCATCAGCGAGGAGTTGGCGGCGTTGACCACGGCGTCGACGTCCTGTTCGGTGATGTCGCCTTGCACCAGGGTGATGTTCGTGGACATGGCCCCATCCTGACGTGCCGGGGGACGACACGCACACCGGTTGCCGCGGGCGATCCCGTCGGTGGTCACGCTGTTTTGCCGTTCGTCATTCGTCGTTCCACCGTTCCGCCGCGTGGTCCAGCGCGGGGACGCGCCCTTGGACGAGCGCCCACTGCTGCGCGCCCTCTGGTCGAGGCTCGTGCGGTCGTATTAGCTTGCCCCACCGCCTGCTGTCCCTGGACGCCGGAAGGACGGTCCCACATGACCGCTGCACCCTCGCGCCGTTCGCTACTGGCCGGTGGCACGGCCGCCGCTGTCGCCACCCCGCTGTTCTCCCCCTCCGCTGCGGCGGCACCGTCCGGACAGACCGTCGGCCGGAGCGGCGCACGCCCCGTGACCCCGGGCGCTGATGTCGCGGCGACGGGAGACTGGCGCGTGCTGCGGGGCCGGAAGGTCGGGGTCGTCAGCAACCCGACAGGTGTGCTGCGGGACGCGCGCCACGTGGTGGATTCGATGGCGGCCCAGCGCGAGCTGCGAATCGTGGGAGTCTTCGGACCGGAACACGGCTTCCGGGGCAGCGCGCAGGCGGGTGAGTCCGAGCCGGAATTCGAGGACCCGCGTACCGGTCTGACGGTCTATGACGCGTACGGTGCGGACGGGGCGAAGATGGCCGCCCTCTTCCGCAAGGCCGGCGTGGACACCGTCGTCTTCGACATCCAGGACGTCGGGGTCCGCTTCTACACGTACATCTGGACCATGTACCACGCCATGGTCGCGGCGCGGGAGATCGGCGCGGCCTTCGTCGTCCTGGACCGGCCGAACCCGATCGGCCGCAGAGCGGACGGCCCGCTGCTGACCCGCGAGTTCGCCTCCGGGGTCGGGCTGAAGCCCATCATCCAGCAGCACGGTATGACGGTGGGTGAGCTGGCCCGCTACTTCAACGGAGAACTGCTGCCCGACGAGGGCGACGGCGGACAGGTGGAGCTGGAGGTCGTACGGGTGCGCGGCTGGTCGCCCCGTACGACGGCGCACCAGACGGGACTGGTCTGGGTGCCGCCGTCCCCGAACGTTCCCACCCCCGACACGGCGACCGCGTATGCGGGCACCGGGTACTTCGAGGGGACGAACCTGTCGGAGGGGCGTGGCACCACACTGCCGTTCCAGTTCATCGGCGCACCGTTCCTGGACCACCACTACAGCGACCGGCTCAACGCACTGCGGCTGCCGGGAGTGCGCTTCCGGGAGGGCTATTTCGTGCCCACCTTCAGCAAGCATCAGGGCAGGACCTGCGCTGGCGTACAGCTGCTGGTGACCGACCCCGTTCGTTACCAGGCCGTGCCCACGGCGGTGGCCATGCTGCGCGAGGCGATGCGGTATGACGGCTTCGCCTGGCGCAAGGACGCCGATCCCGAGCGGCCGTACTGGATCGACAAGCTGTCGGGCTCCTCACGGCTACGGGAGATGCTGGACGCGGGGCACGGCCTGGAGGAGATCACCGACGCGTGGCGCTCGGAGGTGCGCCACTTCGAACGGGTGCGGCGCCAGTATCTCCTCTACCGGTGAGCCAGGGAGTCGACCAGATCAGCCGCCGACCGGCACGTCCGCCGTCTCACTGTCGCGCCGTACCAGAGCCGCGTATCTGCCGTCGGCGGCCAGGAGTTCGGTATGGGTACCCCGTTCGGCGATCCGGCCACCGTCCAGTACGACGATCTGATCTGCGTCCCGGATGGTGGAGAGGCGGTGCGCGATGGTGAGCGTGGTGCGCCCTTGGGACAGCGCGTCGATGGCCTCCTGGACGGCGCGTTCGGTGCGGGTGTCGAGGGCGCTGGTGGCCTCGTCCAGGATCAGTACGGGCGGGTCGCGCAGGATGGTGCGCGCCAGCGCGAGACGCTGCTTCTCGCCACCGGAGAAGCGGTAGCCCCGCTCGCCGACCAGCGTGTCGTAGCCGTCCGGGAGCGCGGCGATGTGGTCGTGGATCTGGGCCGCCCGCGCTGCCTCGCGCAGTTCCTCTTCCGTGGCGTCCGGCTTGGCGAAGCGGAGGTTGTCGGCGACGGTCGCGTGGAAGAGGTAGGTCTCCTGGGAGACGACGCCGACGGCCGTGCTGAGCGTCGCGAAGTCGAGGTCCCGCACATCGACACCGTCGAGGGTGACGCGGCCGCCTGTCACGTCGTAGAGGCGGGGCACCAGATAGCTGAGGGTGCTCTTGCCGGAGCCGGTCGCTCCCACCACGGCGAGGCTGCTGCCCGCCGGGACGGTCAGGTCGATGCCGCGCAGGGTGTACCCGGTGTCGTGCGCCGGGCTGCCCGGCGGGCGGGTGTCGTAGGTGAAGTCGACGCTCTCGAAGCGGACCTCACCGCGCACCTTCGGCAGCTGCGCCGGGCGGGCCGGCTCGGTGATGGTCACCGGCAGGTCGAGGTATTCGAAGATGCGCTGGAAAAGCGCCAGTGAGGTCTGCATCTCCACACCGGTGCTGAGCAGCGAGACGGTGGGGCGCAGCAGTCCCTGCTGGAGGGTGACGAAGGCGACGAGCGTGCCGATGGAGAAGGCCGGGCCGCCGAAGTGGGTCAGCATGCCCGCCGTCCAGTAGAGCAGCGCCGGGATGGCGGACATGACGATGCCGATGGTGGCCATGCGCCAGCGTCCGGCCATGTTGGAGCGGATCTCCAGGTCGACCAGTCGCTCGGACTCGTCCGCGAAGTTCCGGGTGAGCGAGTCGGCCCGGCCCATGGTGCGGCCGAGCAGGATGCCGCTGACCGACAGGGACTCGGTGACGATGGCGGACATGGCGGCCATCTGCTTCTGCCGCTGTGTGGTGATGCGCTTGCGCTCCCGGCCCACCCGGCGGCTCACCCACACGAAGAAGGGCAGCAGCGCCAGCGAGGCGAGGGTGAGCCGCCAGTCCAGCGCGAGCATGGCGACGATCGTGGCCACCACACTGGTGAGATTGGAGACCAGCGAGGTGGCGGTGGAGGTGACGGTTGCCTGCATACCGCCGATGTCATTGGCGATGCGGGACTGGACCTCGCCGGTCCGGGTGCGGGTGAAGAAGGCGAGCGGCATCCGCTGGAGCTTGGCGTAGACCGCGGTGCGCAGATCGTGCATGACCCGCTGCCCGACCGTGGTGCTGATGAGCGTCTGGAGGACGCCGAAGACGCTGGTCACCACGGCGGTGACGATCATGCCGAGGGCGAGCAGCGACAGCAGTCCGGTGCGCTGCTGCGGGATGGCGACGTCCAGGATCTCGCGCAGCAGGAACGGCGAGGCCACCGAGACCAGGGAGGAGGCGGCCACCAGGAGTCCGACCAGGGCCAGACGGCCGCGGTAGGGGCGGAAGAGACGCACGATGCGGCGCACCTGCGCGGGCTGCTCAGCGGGCTGTCCGGTTGACCGCTCCGCGCTCAGCGGTTCCTTCGGCGGCGTCCAGCCGGGGCTTTCACGATGCAAGAGACTCCTCGGGGTTGCTCTGCGGCGCAGACCTGCGGCTCAGGTCGGCTCGGATCGTTGCAGGCTTCGGTTCGGATTACGGAGCATAGTTCATCGTTACCTATACTCACAATGAATTAACCCCTGATAGCCTGCCGGCATGGTCCACCCACCCTCCGACGAGACCGCCTCCGACCTCGCCGACCAGCTACTGCGCCTCACCAAGCGGATCAATCACGCGCACCGGGAGAACTTCGCACCGCTCGGGGTCACGCCCGCACAGGGCAGGATGCTGCGTACGGTCGCGCACAGCCCCCGGCCGCCCCGGATGGCGGACCTCGCCACCCGGCTCGGCGTGGTGCCCAGGCAGGTCACCAGCCTGGTGGACGCGCTGGAGGAACGCGGGCTGGTACGGCGCACCCCGGACGCCACGAACCGCAGGGTGATCCGCATCGAGCTGACCGAGGACGGCTCCCGGGCCCTCACCGAGCTGCGGCAGGCCCGCAGGAGCGCGGCGGAAGAACTCCTCGCACCTCTGACGCCGAGGCAGCGCGAGGAGCTCAGCAGACTGCTGGCACTGCTCGACGCGCACCAGGGCCACTGCTGAGGCGGCGGCGCTCCACTGCGCCGGCTGAGCATTACCCGGCCAGGACGACCCTCGGGGCCGGTGTCGGTGGGCCGAACTAGCATGTGGCCCACAAACACCCGCACTCCCTCCCCGCCCGTCCGTGCCCCCTGGCGCCCCTGGAGATGCCATGCCGCTGCTCGAACCCAAGGCCGGCGCGCTGCGTCCGCGGACCGGCGAGGACCACTCCCCGGCCGCAGACCGGGTTCCCGAGGCGCGGGCGCAGGGAACCCCGCAGCCGCTGCGCGGTGACCTGGAGCGGCTGCTGGGCGCCGAGAAGGTGCTCACCAAAGTCTCCGACCTGGTGCGCTACGCCTCCGACGCGAGCCCGTACCGCTTCATCCCGCAAGTCGTGGTACTGGCCGAGGACGTGGCCGATGTGGCAGCCGTGCTCGGATACGCCAGAGCGAACGGCAGGGACGTCGTCTTCCGCGCCGCGGGAACGTCGCTGAACGGACAGGCCCAGGGTGAGGACATCCTGGTGGACGTCAGGCGGCACTGGGCGGGCGTCGACGTGCTGGCACAGGGTCGGCAGGCCCGGATCCGGCCGGGGACCACCGTCTTCCGTGCCAATGCCGCGCTCGCGGCACACGGGCGGCTGCTCGGCCCCGATCCGGCCAGCGCCATCGCCTGCACGGTCGGCGGAGTGGTCGCCAACAACGCCTCCGGGATGACAGCAGGCACCACCCGGAACTCCTACCGCACTGTGGCCTCCCTCACCTGCGTGCTGCCCAGCGGCACGGTCGTGGACACGGCCGACCCCGAGGCGGACGAGAAACTGGCCCACGCCGAACCGGAGCTGTGTGCCGGGCTGCTGGCCCTCAAGGCGGAGATCGAGGCCGACCGAGAGCTGGTGGCCCGCATCCGGGCCAAGCACGAGTTGAAGAACACCAACGGCTACCGCCTGGACGCCTTCCTGGACGGCACGACCCCGGTCGAGATCCTGCGCGGGCTGATGGTGGGCTCCCAGGGCACTCTCGGCTTCCTCGCCGAGTTCGTCTTCGACACCCTTCCGCTGCACCGGCACACCTCCACCGGGCTGTTCTTCTTCCCCTCCCTGTCAGCCGCGGCCGCCGCCGTACCACGTTTCAACGAGGCCGGTGCGATGTCCGTCGAGCTGATGGACGGCAACACGCTGCGGGCCTCGGTCAGCGTCTCCGGAGTACCCCAGGACTGGGCACAGCTCCCGAAGGAAACCACGGCGCTGCTGGTGGAGTTCCGCTCCCCCGACGACGCCACGCGCGCGGAGCGTGAGCAGGCCGCATGCGAACTGCTGGCCGAACTGGAGCTGGTGGCACCCGTTGCCTCGGTCACGAACCAGCTGACCCGCGACCCCGCCACGATCGCCTCCTACTGGAAGGCCCGCAAGGCGTTCGTCACCGCGGTCGGCGGCTCCCGCCCCTCCGGCACCACGCTGATCACCGAGGACTTCGCCGTACCGCCCTCCCGGCTCGCCGAGGCGTGCGAGGCCCTGCTGGAGCTCCAGGAGCGGCACGGCTTCGACGCAGCTGTCGCGGGCCATGCGGCACACGGCAACCTGCACTTCCTGCTGGCCTTCGACGCCGCCGACCCGGGCGACGTACAGCGCTACGCGGCCTTCATGGACGAGTTCTGCCAGATGGCCGTCCAGCGCTTCGACGGGTCCCTCAAGGCCGAGCACGCCACCGGGCGCAATATTGCGCCCTTCCTGGAGCTCGAGTGGGGCAGCAAGGCCACGGAGCTGATGTGGCGCGTCAAGCGTCTGCTGGACCCGACCGGAGTGCTGGCCCCAGGGGTGCTGCTGGACCGGGACCCGCGGGCGCACTTGCGCGGCCTGAAGTCGATCCCGGCCGTCGAAGCGCTCGCCGACCCGTGCATCGAGTGCGGCTTTTGCGAGCCGACCTGCCCGAGCGAGGACCTGACCACCACTCCGCGCCAGCGGATCGTGCTGCGCCGCGAGATGACACGCCAGCCCCCCGGCTCACTCGTGGGCGAGAATCTGCTGGCCAGCTACGGCTACGACGCCGTGGACACCTGCGCGGGCGACTCCACCTGCAAGCTGGACTGCCCCGTCGGCATCGACACAGGCGCACTGATGAAGAAGCTCCGGCACGCCCGGCACTCGCCCCGCGAGGAGCGCAACGCGGAGCGCACCGCACGGCACTTCGCACAGGTGGAACGTTCGGCAAGGCTCGCCGTGGCCGCTGCGGACCAGCTCCGCCGACGGCTCAGGGGACGCCGTGGCGACCTCGGGGACCGGCTGCTGGGCGCGGCCACCGGCGCTGCCCGTAGAGCGATCCGTCCTGACCTGGTGCCCGAGTGGCTGCCGGAGATTCCCGCACCCGCCGCCAAGCGGCTCCCGGCGACGAGCAGACAGCAGGCCGTCGCCGTCTACTACCCGGCGTGTGTGAACCGCATCTTCGGCGACCCGGACGATTACGCGGGGCTGTCACTGCCGGAGGCCATGGTCACCGTCTCAGCCCGGGCCGGCCGCCCGGTGTGGATCCCGGAGGATGTCACCGGTACCTGCTGTGCGACGATCTGGCACTCCAAGGGGTACGAGGCGGGCAACACCCTGATGGCCAACCGCATGGTCGAGGCGGCGTGGCGGTGGACGGGCGGCGGCGAACTCCCCCTCGTCGTGGACGCCTCCTCCTGCACTCTGGGCATCGCGGAAGAGGTGGTGCCCTACCTGACACAGGCCAATCGCAAACTCCACGACGGGCTGACCGTCCTCGACTCGCTCGTATGGGCTGCCCGGGAGCTGCTGCCCCACCTCACGGTCGAGCGACGTGTCGGCTCGGCCGTGCTCCACCCGACGTGCTCCATGCGTCATCTGGGGGACGAAGCGGAACTGCGCGAGGTGGCCGAGGCGTGCGCCGCAGAGGTCGTGGTGCCGCTGGACGCGGGCTGTTGCGCCTTCGCGGGCGACCGCGGGCTGCTGCACCAGGAACTCACCGCCTCGGCGACGGCCCGTGAGGCGGCGGAGGTGACGGCACGCTCCTACGACACCTATCTGTCAGCCAACCGGACGTGCGAGATCGGTCTCGACCATGCGACCGGCAACCGGAGCTACCACTCGGTGCTACAGGAGCTGGAATCGGCCACCCGGCCGCGGTAGCCCGCCAGGCCGACGGGCCCCCACGACCACGTCCGCGATGCCTCGGGGGCGGGCGGTCTGCGGTGACCGGTGGGCGGGCCGCCGGGAGCGGCCCGCCCCGTGCGCGTCACCGCCTCCCGTGTGCCGTGCCTGTCGTCTTCGCCGTCGCGTTCACGTGCAGGGCGACTGCCCCGCGCGCGGGGACCGTCATCCGCGCCCTCCCGTCGGCATCGACGGTGACCTTCTGCGCGCAGCCGCCCTGCGCGGCGGCGACGTTGCAGTACGCACCGGGGGCCAGTGAGGTCTGGAAGGTCCTGTTCAGCTCGCCGTCGCCGTTGTTCAGGGCCACGAAACCCTTGTCACCGCGGCCGAAGGCGAGAGCCTGTCCCTCGGACCACCAGTTCGTCAGCTCCGCCGTACCGACCGCGTTGCGGAAGCCGACCATGCCGGTGATCTCGGGCCTCGCATGGGTGTTGGTCCATCCCTCGGCACCGCTGGGCGGCCCGGCGTCGGGCTCGCTGAAGGTGTAGCCGGAGAAGATGTTCGGTGAACCGTAGGGATGGGCCAGTTTGAAGACGTTGGCGAGCGTGTAGGCCGCACCGTCCTTGTAGGTGAGAGTGGAACCGTTGCGTTCGGTGTCCCAGTTGTCGACGAACGTACGGGCTGCGCCGCTGCCCAGCATGCCGTCGCCGATGGTCCGAAGTGAGCCGAGATCGCCGCTCTGGAAAGCGCTCTTGAGCCGGCGGCCGTAGCGGAACTCGTCCACGTCGCCGATGCCGGTGTACTCCCCGGGCTGCACGGCCTCGCCGTCGCCGTGGATGACCTCGCTGACCCAGAAGCCGGGGTCCTGGGTCATCTTCGCCTTGATGGCCGCCACATCGGCGGCGGCCATGTGCTTGGCCGCGTCGATACGGAAGCCCGCCACTCCGAGCGAGCGCAGGTCGTCGAGGTAGCCGGCGATGGCGCCGCGCACTTTCTCGCTGCCGGTGTCCAGGTCGGCCAGGCCGAGGAGTTCGCAGTTCTGGACGTTGTCGCGGTTGGTGTAGTCGGTGATGTCCTTGCGGCAGCCGTGGAAGTCGGCGTCCTCGAAGAGGCCCGGATAGCCGTACTTGGTGTACCGGGTGCCCCCGGTACCGGTGCCGGAGCCGGAGGTCATGTGGTTGATGACCGCGTCGGCGATCACCTTGACACCTGCCGCCTCACAGGTTTCGACCATCTTCGCGAACTCGTCGCGACCACCGAGCCGACTGGCGATCTTGTAACTGACCGGCTGGTACGACGTCCACCACTGGTCGCCCTGGATGTGCTCGGTGGCGGGCGAGACCTCGACGTAGCCGTATCCAGCCGGACCAAGAGTGTTCGTGCACTCCTTCGCGACCGAGGTGAACGGTCGCTCGAACAGCGTTGCGGTGACGCTCTTTTCGCCGGGCGGGGCCGCCTGGGCGTGCCAGGGCGTCGCCGCGATCAGGCCGCTTGCCGCCAGCGTTGCCGCCGTACTGGCGCTGAGCAGTCGCTTCTTCATCGTGCGGCTCCTTCGGTGTGCGGGCACAGGAGTGCCCGGGAAGGCAGCCAGGCGCCTGGGCCACCGTGGGGGGAGAGGGAACGCGCCGCCGGATACGGCACCTTCATGGGGGTTACGGCCGGGAGCCTGCCGCCGCGCGGAGGCGCCGTCAAGAGGTGCCGCAAAAATTTCCAGTGAGTTGCAGCAAGTCTTTGCGAGAACGGAAGTCCATCCACGGGCAACGAGAGTCCAAGTCCGCGCTCTTGCGCACCACAGGTCTCAACCACGAAGGTCCTGAGCCGAGTTCACCCATCCGACGTGCACACAGAGCTGCGAGCCGGCGTGCACAGAGCTGCGGGAGACCCGATGAGTGACGACCAAGGATTCAGCCGCCGTTCGGTCCTGCGGACCGCCGGCGTCGCGGGCGCCGGGCTGGGCATCGGCGCACTGGGCGGCCCAGGAGCCGAGGCGGCACAGCCCGGTGCCGCCTCGGCAGCACAGGAGAGCGGGGCCATCGCGAAGACGCCACCTCGCCGCGGCAGAACGATGATCGGCGTGCCCTTCGAGGAGCGCGGCACCGTCCGGGTGGGCATGATCGGGCTGGGGCAACGCGGCGGCAGCATGATCGACCTGTTCCTCGCGCTGGAGGGCGTGCGCGTTGTCGCGCTGTGCGATCCGGTTCGGGAGAAGACCGAACGCGCCGCGAAGAAGGTCACCGACGCCGGGCAGCCTGCGCCCGCCCTCTACGCCAAGGGCGACCACGACTTCGAGAAGCTGTGCAGACGCGGTGATCTCGACTTCGTATACGTCGCCACCCCGTGGGACTGGCACTTCGAGATGGCCAAAGCCGCGATGAAGGGCGGAAAACATGTCGGCGTCGAGTGCCCCATCGCCATGGAGTTGGATCAGTTGTGGGAACTGGTCGACCTCTCCGAGCAGACCCGCAAGCACTGTATGCAGTTGGAGAACTGCGTCTACGGGCGGAACGAGATGCGCGTGCTGCGGATGGCGCACGAGGGGCTCTTCGGCGACCTGCTGCACAGTGCGGGCGCCTACCTTCACGACCTGCGCGGGCTGATGTTCGATCCGGACTACTACGAGGGGCCTTGGCGCCGGAAGTGGCACACCCGGCTGAAGGGTGACCTCTACCCGAATCACGGATTCGGCCCGGCCGCCAACTACATGGACATCAACCGCGGCGACCGCGCGGTCCGCATCGCCACCTTCGGTTCACCGGCGCTCGGCCTGGCCGCCTACCGTGAGGAGCACATGCCGCCCGGCCACGAGAGCTGGAAGGAGACATACATCGAAAGCGATATGTCGATCAGCCTCGTCCAGACGGCCAAGGGCAGAGTTGTCCGTCTGGAGCATGATGTCTCCAATCCGCACCCCTACTCCCGCCTCAACATCCTCGGCGGAACCAAAGGCGTCTTCGAGGACTACCCGCCGCGGATCTACCTGGAGCCGGACATGTCCGGGGACCAGTGGGGCGACTTCGACAAGTACAAGAGCCACGACCACTGGCTGTGGAAGGAACACGCCGATCCGCCCGGCGGACACGGCGGTATGGACTACATCATGCTGTTCCGGCTGGTGCAGTGCATGCGTCTGGGACTCGTGCCCGACTTCGACGTCTACGACGCCGCCACATGGACCTCACCTGTGCCGCTCAGCCACGCCTCGATCAAGGCCAAGGGCACACCGCAGGAGATCCCCGACTTCACCCGCGGCCTGTGGCGGAAGAAGCGGCCGGGCGTCGACTCGGAGAAGC
>NZ_JAFFZN010000017.1 GCF_017676385.1 Streptomyces spirodelae | reverse complement strand
GGGGATGTCCCGGAGGCTGTCCCGGGGCTGCCTATCCCGTCGCCGAGCGGTACTTGCGTACCGCCAGGGTGCGGAAGACCACGATGATGGCGACCGACCAGAGCAGCGAGGCCCACGCCGGATGCTGCATCGGCCAGGCGTCCGGGACCGGGTAGCGGGGCGGCAGGTTGCCGAACAGCTCGCGGCAGGCGACCACCGTCGCGCTGAACGGGTTCCACTCCGCGACGTGCTGCAGGAACGTGGGCATGTTCTGCGAGGGCACGAACGCGACGGAGATGAAGGTCAGCGGGAACAGCCAGATCAGCCCTCCGGAGGTGGCCGCCTCCGGGGTGCGTACGGAGAGTCCGATCAAGGCGCCGATCCAGGTGAAGGCGTAGCCGAGGAGGAGCAGCAGACCGAAGCCGGCGAGGGCGTCGAGCAGGCCCTGGTGCGGGGCCCAGCCGACGATCGCCGCGACGACGGCGAGGACGACCAGGGTCAGCGCCGTCTGCACGAGGTCCGCGAGGGTGCGCCCGGTCAGTACGGCGCCGCGGGTCATCGGCAGCGAGCGGAAGCGGTCGACGAGGCCCTTGTGCATGTCCTCGGCGATGCCCGCACTGGCCCCCGCCGTCGCGAAGGTCACGGTCTGCGCGAAGATGCCCGCCATCAGGAACTCACGGTAGGAACTGGCGCTGGTCCCGGCCCCGGGGACCTTGATGGAGCCGCCGAAGACGTAGCTGAACAGCACCACGAACATGATCGGCTGGATCAGCCCGAAGATGACGACCTCGGGGATGCGCACCATGCGGATCAGGTTGCGCTTGGCCATCACGAGCGAGTCGGTGACCGACTGCGCGATGCCGCCCCGGCCGCGGGGCGCCGTGGGCGAGGCAGCCTGTGCTGTGGCCGTCACTTGGTGGCCTCCTGGGTCTCGGGGGTCTCGGGGGTCTCGGGGGTCTCCTCGGGGGTCTCCTCGGTCGTGTTCCGGCCGGCCGCTCCCGGCTCCCGCTCGCCCTCGGCCGCATGGCCGGTCAGGGAGATGAAGACGTCGTCGAGGGTGGGGCGGCGCAGGCCGATGTCGTCGATCTCGATGCCGCGGGTGTCCAGCTCCCTGATGACCTCGGCGAGCAGCTTGGCGCCGCCGGTGACCGGGACGGTCAGCTTGCGGGTGTGCTGCTCGACGGTGCATCCCTCGTGCGCCGTACCGCGTATCCCGTAGCTGTTGAGGACCTCCTCGGCTGCGGGGATGTGCCCGCGCTCGTGGACGACGACCTCGATGCGCTCGCCGCCGGTCTGCGCCTTGAGCTGGTCGGAGGTGCCGCGTGCGATGACCTTGCCGTGGTCGACGACGGCGATGTCGTGGGCGAGCCGGTCGGCCTCCTCCAGGTACTGCGTCGTCAGCAGCAGCGTCGTACCGCCCGCGACCAGCTCCTCGATGACCTCCCACAGCTGCTGCCTGTTGCGCGGGTCCAGGCCCGTGGTCGGCTCGTCCATGAACATCACGGGTGGGCTGACGACCAGAGCGGCGGCGAGGTCGAGGCGTCGGCGCATACCGCCCGAGTAGGTCTTGGTCGTACGGGCGGCGGCGTCGGCCAGGTTGAAGCGTTCCAGCAGTTCGTCCGCGCGGTTCTTCGCGTCCCGCGCGGACATCTGGTAGAGCCGCCCGACCATCTGCAGGTTCTCGCGGCCTGTCAGATACTCGTCCACGGCGGCGAACTGGCCCGAGAGGCCGATGGAGCGGCGCACCTTGGTGGGGTCCTTGAGTACGTCGACACCCGCGACGACGGCGCGGCCCGCGTCCGGCCGCAAGAGGGTGGTCAACACGCGGACCGTGGTGGTCTTGCCCGCGCCGTTGGGCCCCAGCAGGCCGAGCACGGTGGATTCGGGGACGTCGAGATCGACGCCGTCCAGCGCCCTGACCTCGCCGAAGGTCTTCACCAGTCCCTCGGCGTAAATGGCACCTGGCATGGATGGACTCCCAGAGTGTGGAGCGTGAGCTCTACGAAGATGCTAGATCCGCCGGACAGGTCCGGCAGTCCGGCGGGTACCGCGACGTGTTCGCAACGTGTCCGCCGCGCCGCGCGGGACGCCGCACGGCGATCGCGTCACGGATCGCGTCACGGATTGCGTCATGGATTGCGTCATGGATTGCGTCATGCGGCAGTATGGAGTGACGCGATGTATCGCGTCAACTGTTTTTAGAGTGTCGCGGGCGACCCACTCGCGATAGTGCGCGTTTCTGCGCGAGCGGCCGACGCTCACCGCCGGTCGCCGGGAGCGACTCCGTCAGCTCATGACCGTGTACCCCGCCGCACGCAGTCCTGAGGCGACGTCCACGCAGTGTTCCGGGCCCTTCGTCTCCAGATGCAGCTCCACCTCCGCTTCGTCCAGGCCCAGCCGCGGATCGGTGCGCACATGGCCCACGTCCAGCACGTTGGCGTCCATCACCGACAGCTCCCCCAGCAGTGCCGCGAGCGCCCCGGGCCGGTCCGAGAGGCGCAGCCGCAGCGACAGATAGCGCCCCGCCGCCGCCATCCCGTGCCGCAGCGTCCGCTGCAGGACCAGCGGGTCGACGTTCCCGCCCGAGAGCACCGCCGCGACCGGCCCCTCGAAGCTGTGCGGAGCCGACAGCAGGGCCGCGACCGAGCTCGCCCCGGCCGGCTCGACCACCAGCTTGGCCCGCTCCAGACACAGCAACAGGGCGCTGGAGAGGGCGTCTTCGGAGACGGTGCGGATGTCGTCGACCAGCGTGCGGATGATCTCGAACGGCACCTCGCCCGGCTTGCCGACCTTGATGCCGTCCGCCATCGTCGAGACCGACTCCAGCGCCACAGGGCGTCCGGCCCGCAGCGACGGAGGATACGCGGCCGAGCCCTCGGCCTGCACACCGATCAGCCGCACATCGGGCCGCAGTTCCTTGATGGCCACCGCCATGCCGGCGAGCAGCCCGCCGCCACCGACGCCCACCACGACGGTCCGCACCTCGGGGCACTGCTCCAGCAACTCCAGGCCCAGCGTGCCCTGGCCCGCCACGACGTCCGGGTGGTCGAAGGGGTGGATGAGGACGGCGCCGGTGGCGTGCGCGTACTCCTTGGCGGCCTCCAGCGTCTCGTCGACGACCTGGCCGTGCATCCGCACCCGCGCCCCGTACTCGCGGGTCGCCGCCACCTTCGGCAGCGGCGCCCCCACCGGCATGAACACCGTGGAGGGGACCCCGAGCAGGGAGGCCGCCAGTGCGACGCCCTGCGCGTGGTTGCCCGCGCTGGCCGCGACCACCCCGCGCTGCCGCTCCTCGGCGGAGAGCCCGGCGATCCGTACGTAGGCGCCGCGCAGCTTGAACGACCCGGTGCGCTGGAGGTTCTCGCACTTGAGGTGGACGGGGGAGCCGACCAGCGAGGAGAGGTGCCGGCTGCCCTCCACGGCCGTCGTACGGGCCACGCCCGCGAGGGTCTTGCGGGCGAGGCGCACGTCGTCCAGCGAGACGGGAAGTCCGTGGTGGTGGGGGGAGGAGGGGGGTGTTGCACTGGTGACCATGCCGTCAGTCTGGCAGTCGGCGAGCGGGCGGGCAGGCCCACGGGCGGGCAGCGTCGCCGCGCGCCCCCGCGCGGGCGCGGGGTGGTACGCGTCACTGGTTTGGGCACTGGAGGTACGTCTACGCCCCGCTCCGCGTACTCTGTGCCCACCACCTCACGTCGACGCATTCAATAGACCACCCCAGAACTGTCAAAACTACACAAAAAATCCCGCAGACCGACGAAGTGAGCGCACCTGCCATGCCCACGCACCCGGACATGACGACAGACACCCCCGACGCGCCGGACGAGAACCCCGCGGTGCCTGCCGACGGTGCCTCCGGAACCGCCCCCGAAGCCGCTTCCGGAACCGCCGTACTGGACGCCATGCAGCACCAGCTCGCCGTATACGCGCGCCGTGCGGAGCAGACCCGGCTCGGCGGGCTCGGCCAGGCACGCAACTCCATGGACCGGGCGGCCTACCTCCTGCTCAACCGCCTCGACCAGGAGGGGCCGATGGGAGTCAAGGCGCTCGCAGCCGGTATGGGCATCGACTCCTCGACGGTGACCCGGCAGGTCGCACCGCTCGTCGAGTCCGGCCTGGTCAAGCGGACCTCGCACCCCGAGGACGGGCGCGCTGTCGTCCTCCAGCTCTCGCCGCGCGGTGAGGCCAGGCTGGAGGAGGTCCGCTCCTCGCGCCGCAACCTGATGCAGCTGATCACCAAGGACTGGTCGGAAGAGGAACGCGGGGCCTTCTGCAAGCTGCTGACCCGGTTCAACAACGCGATGCTCGAACTGAACCCGAGCAGCCTCGCGCAGCCCCCCGGGTCCGGCTCCTGACACATCCGGCTGTCCGGAAACCGTTCCTTGCCGCGCCTCTTGATTTGATCTGCCCGCCTGCCGTCCTATAGGCGGCACGGGAGGCGGCGTGCGAGAGCATCAGGCACGGCAGGAGCGCCTCCGCGCCCGGGAGTTCGAGGTGTTCGTCGCGGGCGCGGGTGGCCGGCTGCTGCATGCCGCCACACTGCTGACGGCCGAGCCCCCGGGCGCCGCGCCCGAGGCCGAACGGCTGTTGGTGTGGGCGCTCGCGCGTACCCGCGCCGACTGGGGGCGGCTGCACGGCGAGGACCCCTACGAGCGCACCCGGCAGCTGCTGGCCACGCGCTTCGCCCACACCGGCCGCCGGTACCGCCGCTCACGTGGCGGCCTGCTGGGAGTGCTGGCACCGCAGGAACGGCTGGTGCTGGTGCTGCGGCTGCACGAGGGCGTGGGCGAGGAACAGGTCGCAGCCGGACTGGGCCTGCCCGTCGAACGGGTGCGTGCGCTGCACACCCGGGCCATGGCGACAGTGCTCAGCCGCCCTCGCGAGGATGCGAGGGCGGCGCATGAGCCTGCCTGACCGCAAGGAAGCCGAGGTGCGGCGCCTGTTGGTGCAGCGCACCGCCGAGCCTGTGCCCGCCGACCTCGCCGAACGGGCCCTCGCGGACGGAGCCCGGCTGCTGCGGCGGCGCCGGGTACTGCGTACGGTGCTGTGGGGCGTGGTGCTGGCGGGATTGCTGGCGCTCACCGCGTGGTCCCTCGCCGCCCGCCCCTGGTCGGAACCGCCCCCGACGACGACGCCTCCTGCGGTGGACTGGTGAGGGTGCCCCTCAGTGCCCGAGGTGCCGCCAGGGGAGCAGTTCCCCGCGCCCTGTAAGAGTCGGCCCCCTCAGTCCAGCGCCTGGGTCAGATCGGCCAGCAGGTCGTCGGCGGACTCGATGCCCACCGAGAGCCGGACCAGGTCGGCGGGCACCTCGAGCGCCGAGCCCGCCGCCGAGGCGTGCGTCATTCGGCCCGGGTGCTCGATCAGCGACTCGACGCCGCCCAGCGACTCACCCAGCGTGAACAGCCGCGCCCTGTCGCACACCCGCACAGCGGCCTCCTCGCCGCCCTCGACCCGGAAGGAGACCATCCCGCCGAAGCCCCGCATCTGCTTGGCGGCGATCTCGTGCCCGGGATGGGTGGGCAGGCCCGGGTAGAAGACCTCTGTGACCTTCGGGTGTGCGGTCAGCAGCTGCACCACGCGGGCCGCGTTCTCGCCGTGCCGGTCCATGCGCACGCCCAGCGTCTTGATGCCGCGCATCACCAGCCAGGAGTCGAAGGGCCCGGCGATGCCGCCCATCGCGTTCTGGTGGAAGGCCAGTTCGTCGCCGAGCGCCGGATCGGTGACGACCAGCGCACCGCCGACCACGTCGGAGTGGCCGCCCATGTACTTCGTCGTCGAGTGGACGACGACATCGGCACCGAGCGCGAGCGGCTGCTGGAGGTAGGGACTGGCGAAGGTGTTGTCGACCACCAGCCGTGCGCCCGCGCCGTGCGCCACCTCGGCGACCGCAGCGATGTCGGTGACGCCCAGCAGCGGATTGGAAGGGGTCTCGACCCAGACCGCCTTGGTGCGCTCACGCAGCTTCGCGCGTACGGCGGCGGGGTCGGAGGAGTCGGCGACCGACCACTGCACGCCCCACCGCTCGGCGACCCGGGCGAACAGCCGGAAGGTGCCGCCGTACGCGTCGTCGGGGATCACCACATGGTCGCCGGGCGTGAGCAGCGTACGCAGCAGGCAGTCCTCGGCCGCCAGCCCGGAGGCGAAGGCCAGCCCGCGCCTGCCGCCCTCCAGCGCCGCCAGGTTCTCCTCCAGCGCGGTGCGGGTCGGATTGGCGGAGCGGCTGTACTCGTAGCCGCCGCGCAGCCCGCCGACGCCGTCCTGTTTGTAGGTGGACACCTGGTGGATGGGCGGTACGACCGCCCCCGTGCTCTTGTCGGCGGCCTGCCCCGCATGGATGGCGAGGGTCTCGAAGCCGCGCTGTTCCTGCTGCGGGGATTCCGGGGTGCTGTACGCCCCGCTGCCGTTGCTGTTGTCGCGCTGCTCACTCATGGGGGCGAGACTAATGGGCCGTACGGTGGAGTGGGACATGTGCGGCGAGCTCCGCCCCCGTACGGCCCGACCCAGCCTCCCCCGGCCACCGGCAGGGAGGTGCCCCAGCCCGTCACAGCGTGGAGACCCGACGCCATGGAAGCCCTGCTCGTCCTGATCGCACTCGTCGCCATCTTCGGTGTGGCCGTCTACCCCGCGATGCGCCGCAGGCGGCTGCGGCAGGACGGGAGCCCGGGGCTGCCCCAGGGGCTCGACCGGACGGCAGGGTACGGTTTCGTCCCCTCCGAGGAGCTCGACGTACGGCTGCCCGGCCCGGACCGGGAGCTCGTCGAGGCGCTGGAGGAGACCCAGCGGACCCAGGACTGGCAGCCGGTCGCACGGCTGCTGGCCTTCACCGGCGACGAGTACGAGCTGCGCTGGCAGCGGGTGCAGTCCGTCGCCGGGGCGGCGGCCATGGAACTGGCGCGCTCCCGGGCGCACGGCTCGGCCGTCGAGGCACCGCAGGAAGCGGTCTCGTTCAGCAAGGAACAGCCCGCCGCGCAGGTCCGGGACGCGCGGTGGCTGCGGGAGTGGCGCGCCCAGCAGCCGCGCGACCACGGGGGCGCCCAGGTCTACGCGCAGTTCCTGGTCTTCCAGGCGCTGGCCGAGTCCGGGTCCGGGTCCGAGTCCGGGTCCGACGCCGGCTCCGGCGCCCGGCAGATCATCCTGGAAGAGGCCCGCAAGGTCGCGCACGACGCCGCCGAGCTCGCCCCGGCCGATCCGACGCCGCACCTCACCGAACTGGTCATCGCCCGCCACCTCGGCTACCGCGCGCCCGACTTCGAGGCCCTGTGGGCCACCGTCCGCCGCCTGGCCCCCGACCACATGGGCGCCCACCTGGCGGCGCTGCCCTACTGGTCGGCCAAGGGGGCGGGCTCCAAGGAGCAGGCCGACACCTTCGCCCGCACCGCCGCGGCCCGCACCCGCGAGGGCACCCTGCTGCCCGCGCTGCCGCTCTTCGCGACCTACGACCACCTGCCCGAGGTGAACATGGTCCGCGGTCTCTATCAGAGCGAGGAGGTCGTCAAGGCCATCGAGGCCGCCGAGTACGCCGTCGACCAGGTCGAGGACGACCACCCGGTACGCCCCCACGTCCTGCACCTGCTGGTCTGGTTCCTCGTCCGCGCCGAGCGCTACGGCGAGGCCATGGAAGCCCTCGCCGCCGTCGACGGCCACGTCGGCGCCGTCCCCTGGGTCGACGAGGGCGACCCCGCCGCCTCCTACACCGCCTACCGCGCCCTCGCGGTGGCGGGCTGGGAGGCGACGGGCGGCGCCCACGCCCCGCACTGAAGCACGCCGCTCACTCTTTCGAGTGGCGGCTGTACGGAGGTACCCCGGTACCGTGAAGGAGCGTGCAGGATCCCACCCATGGGAGGAACCATGACCGCTGAACCGGCCCCCCAGCTCGATGGGATCACCGTGCCGGTGCCGCCTCCGGACGGCTTCACCGTGGACGACCTGCTGACCCTGCCAGACCTCCCGCCGCACACCGAGCTGATCGACGGGAGCCTGGTTTTCGTGAGCCCGCAACGCAACTTCCACGCGGACGTGATCGACCTCCTGGTGAGCGGGCTCCGGGCCACCGCGCCCCGGGGCCGGCTCCGTGTGAAGCGGGAGATGACGGTTGTCCTCAATCGTCGCAACGGGCCCGAACCTGACATCTCCATCGTCAAGGCCGACGCGGTGGTGGGGCCGGACCAGTCCCGCTACCAGGCCGCCGATGTCGTCCTCGCCGTCGAGGTCGTCTCGCCGGACTCCGAGGAGCGGGACCGCGACACCAAGCCCCGCAAGTACGCCGCCGCGGGCATCCCGCACTTCTGGCTCGTGGAGCGCGCCGGGGAAGGCATGCACCCCGTGGTCCGGGTCTACGAGCTGGACCCCGTCGCAAAGGGCTACACGCTGCGCGGCAACTTCCACGGCCGTCTCACGCTCGACGAGCCGTTCGACATCGACATCGACCTCACGGCGGTGGATGACCTGTAGCGGCAGGGCCCAGAGGTGTGCGTCACCATGGCCGTATGGCGAATCGACTCGCGGAAGAGACCTCTCCGTATCTGCTCCAGCACGCGGAGAACCCCGTCGACTGGTGGCCCTGGAAGGAGGGGGCGTTCGAGGAGGCGCGGCGGCGGGGGGTGCCGGTGCTGCTGAGTGTGGGGTACGCGAGCTGCCACTGGTGCCATGTGATGGCGCACGAGAGCTTCGAGGACGAGGCGACGGCGCGGCTGATGAACGAGAACTTCATCAGCGTCAAGGTGGACCGCGAGGAGCGTCCGGACGTGGACGCCGTCTATATGGAGGCCGTGCAGGCGGCGACCGGGCAGGGCGGCTGGCCCATGACGGTGTTCCTGACCCCGGACGCAGAACCGTTCTACTTCGGGACCTACTTCCCGCCGGAACCCCGGCACGGTATGCCCTCCTTCCGGCAGATTCTGGAGGGGGTGCGGACCGCGTGGCAGGACCGGCGGGACGAGGTCGCCGACGTTGCTTCGCGCATCAGTGCGGATCTGGCGCAGCGCAGTATCCAGCTGGCCGCGCCGCAGACGCCCGGCGCTGAGGAGATGGGCGCCGCGCTGCTCGGGCTGACCAAGGACTTCGACGCGCGGCGGGGAGGCTTCGGCGGGGCGCCGAAGTTCCCGCCGTCGATGGTGCTGGAGTTCCTGCTGCGCCACCACGCCCGCACCGGTTCCCAGGGCGCGCTGCAGATGGTCGAGGCGACCTGTGAGGCGATGGCCAGGGGCGGGATCTACGACCAGCTGGGAGGGGGGTTCGCCCGCTACTCCGTCGACTCGGAGTGGGTCGTTCCGCACTTTGAGAAGATGCTGTACGACAATGCGCTGCTGTGCCGCGTGTACGCGCACCTTTGGCGCTCCACCGGTGCGGAGCGGGCCCGCCGGGTCGCCCTGGAGACGGCGGACTTCCTGGTCCGCGAACTGGGCACCGCCGAGGGCGGCTTCGCCTCCGCGCTGGACGCCGACAGCGACGACGGGCACGGCGGCCACGCCGAGGGCGCCTACTACGTCTGGACCCCGGCGCAGCTCGCCGAAGTGCTGGGGGAGGCCGACGCGGAGCTGGCCGCCGAGTGCTTCCACGTCACCGAGGAGGGCACCTTCGAAGGCGGCGCCTCCGTGCTGCAACTCCCCGACCGGGCCTCCCCGCTGATGGACGCCGCCCGCTTCGAGTCCCTGCGGCGCAGGCTGTTCGAGGCGCGCGCAGCGCGGCCCCGGCCCGAGCGCGACGACAAGGTCGTCACGGCCTGGAACGGTCTGGCCGTCGCCGCGCTCGCCGAGACCGGCGCCTGCTTCGAGCGGCCCGACCTGGTCGAAGCCGCCGTCGGTGCCGCCCGGCTGCTCGCCGACGTGCACACCTTCGACCAGGGCCGCAGACTGGTGCGCACCTCCCGCGACGGGGTGCCCGGCGGCAGCTCCGGTGTGCTGGAGGACTACGGCGACACCGCTGAGGGCTATCTGACGCTGTACGCGGTGACCGGCGAGACGGAATGGCTCCAGCGCGCAGGGACCCTCCTGGACACCGTGCTGGAGCGGTTCACCGGCGAGGACGGCACGCTGTACGACACGGCCGACGACGCCGAGCAGCTCATCCGCCGCCCCCAGGACCCCACCGACAACGCGGTGCCCTCCGGCTGGAACGCCGCCGCCGGTGCGCTCCTCTCCTACGGCGCCTACACCGGGGAGCACCGGTACCGGGAGGCTGCCGAGCAGGCGCTCGGCGTCGTCCGCGAACTGGCCTCGCGTGCACCGCGGTTCATCGGGTGGGGGCTCGCGGTGGGCGAGGCGCTGCTGGACGGACCGCGGGAGGTCGCCGTGGTGGGTGAGGAGCGGTTCGGCCCGCTGCATCGGGCTGCCCTGCTGGCCGGTGCGCCGGGGGCTGTGGTGGCCGTGGGCGCGCCGGGCACGTCCGATGTTCCGCTGCTGCGGGACCGGGGGCTGGTGGACGGGCGGCCCGCCGCCTACGTGTGCCGCGGGTTCGTGTGTACGGCGCCGGTCACGGAGCCGGAGGCGTTGGAGGCCACCCTGCGGGGATGACGATGAGGGGGTGCCCCCGGCGCTGTGCCGGGCCGGCCCGCTACAGCGTCAGGCCGCGTTCCAGTACGCCCAGCGCGCGCGTCACCAGTGCGCGCAGGTCCTCCAGCGTGCCCGGCATGCCGGTGTCCACCCAGGCGTACATGGCCTCGGTCAGGGCCCCCAGCATGGCGCCGGTCACGATCCGCAGTTCCAGGTCGTCCGGGGAGCGGCCGGTGCGCTCGGCGAGGGCGCGCCGCAGCAGCCAGGCCGTCTCGGCGGAGTTCTCGCTCATCCGGCCGCGCAGCGCGGGCACGTCCCGGATGAGGCGGATGCGCTGGAGGGTCTCGGCGGCGTCGGCCCGGTAGATGCGGGTGATCGAGGTGTACAGCGCCTCGCGCAGCGCGGCGACCGGCGGCTCACCCGCCGGCCGCTCCCGCAGCGCCTTCTCGAGCAGCGGGTCGTACTCGTCGGTCAGCACGATGTCTTCCTTGGTGGGGAAGTAGCGGAAGACGGTGCTGGGGGAGACCTCCGCCTCCGCGGCGATCTGGTCGACGGGTGTCGCGTCGTACCCCTGTTCCTCGAAGAGGCGGTAGGCGGTCCGCCGGACGGCCTGGCGGGTCTGGAGCTTCTTGCGCTCGCGCAGGCTCGGCTTCGGGGGCAGATCTGTGTCCGCTGCGGCGTCGTCGGCGGCATCTGTACGTGCGGGGGCCATGCATCTATTGTCGGGCATCGTCCCCGGGCAGGGCCATCTTCGGGACACTGCCGCTCTCCCCGGATTCCGTGCTCTGGGGCCGCCGCCTTCCTCGCGCTTCTGGTGAGGGTGGCTTTCAAATGAGAGAAGCTGTCAGCTGTGTGGGGCGTTCGGGCGATCGCCGAGGTGAGGGAAAACACGAGGCGGGCTGTCAACGGCGCCCGTAGGGTTGCGTTATGCAGGTCATCCAGTCGACGAAGCTCGCCAACGTCTGTTACGAGATCCGGGGCCCGGTCCTGGAGGAGGCGACGCGGCTGGAAGCGGCAGGCCACCAGATCCTCAAGCTCAACACCGGCAACCCCGCGGCGTTCGGCTTCGACTGCCCGCCGGAGATCCTCGAGGACATGCTGCGCAACGTCGGCACCGCGCACGGCTACGGCGACGCGAAGGGGCTGCTCTCGGCGCGCCGCGCGGTGATGCAGCACTACCAGAAGCAGGGCATCGAGCTGTCGGTCGACGACATCTATCTGGGCAACGGCGTCTCCGAGCTGATCCAGATGTCGATGCAGGCGCTGCTGGACGACGGCGACGAGGTGCTGGTGCCGGCGCCCGACTACCCGCTGTGGACCGCCTCGGTCTCCCTCGCCGGCGGTACGGCGGTGCACTACCGCTGCGACGAGCAGTCCGACTGGATGCCCGACCTCGCGGACGTCGAGCGCAAGATCACCGATCGCACCAAGGCGCTCGTGATCATCAACCCGAACAACCCCACGGGCGCGGTCTACGACGAGGAGGTCCTGCGCGGCCTCACCGAGATCGCCCGCCGCCACGACCTGGTCGTGTGCTCCGACGAGATCTACGACAAGATCCTCTACGACGGTGCCACGCACACCCCGACGACGGTCATCGCGCCCGATCTGCTGACGCTGACGTTCAACGGCCTGTCGAAGTCCTACCGCGTCGCCGGCTACCGCAGCGGCTGGCTCGCCGTCTGCGGTCCCAAGACGCACGCGGAGAGCTATATCGAGGGCCTGACCATCCTCGCCAATATGCGGCTGTGCGCCAATATGCCGGCGCAGCACGCGGTCGCCACCGCGCTGGGCGGCCGGCAGTCGATCGAGGACCTGGTGCTGCCGGGCGGTCGGCTGTGCGAGCAGCGCGACGCGGCGTACGAGTTGCTGACGCAGATCCCCGGCGTCACCTGTGTACGGCCCAAGGGCGCGATCTACGCGTTCCCCCGGCTGGACCCCAAGGTCTACAAGATCAAGGACGACCGGCAGATGGTGATCGACCTGCTGCGCGCCGAGAAGATCATGATCGTGCACGGCACCGGGTTCAACTGGCCCGAGCCCGACCACTTCCGGATCGTCAATCTGCCCGGCGTCACCGAACTGCGGGACGCGGTGACCAGGATCGGCCGCTTCCTGGACGGCTACAGCCAGCCGTGACTGTTCGTGATCATCTGTGATCGATCGATGAACATGGGACAACTTTAGACGTTGTCCAAGTTAGGATGGCCTCCTGAAAGCATCAGGAGGCCATCCATGTACGAACCGATCCGCACCAAATCGGTCCACACCGTGGCCGAGAGCGCCCAGCCAGGGCTGCCGCGCCGCACCCGCGAGGAAGAGCTGGACATCCGCCTCGCCGGGCACCTGACCGCGCTGCTGACGGTGACCGACGAGCTGCGGGTGCTCACGCCGAGCGCTTCGCTGGATGCCGCCGCACAGGAGCTCGCCGCCCATGCGGGGCGCCTGTCCGGCGGGAGGGCGCCGTTGCGGGCCGAGCCTTCCGCTGTGCGGGACGACGCCGCGCATGTCGCCTCCCTCCATGCGCGGGCGCGCACCCTTGCGGGTAACGCGCTCGCTGTCGCCACCTCGCGCGGCGACGAGGCGGTCACCGCACTGATGACAGCGCGGCTGGCGGCGCACGCCGATGTGGAGGGCGTGCTGGTTTAGACCCGCGATTGCGCTGCGCTTGGGCAGTCTGCTCCCCCGGACTCCGGCCGGGAGGGGCCCCCGCGCCCTGCGGAACCCCTGCCCACAAGCGGGCAGACGCCGCTGCCCAAGCGCAGCGTGGCGGCGTCAGCCCAGGCGGCGCACCAAGGCGTGGTACTCGTCCCACAGGGCACGCGGCGTGTGGTCGCCGAAGGTTTCAAGGTGTGCAGGGACGAGCGCCGCTTCGTCGCGCCAGACGTCGCGGTCGACGGCGAGGATGAAGTCCAGCTCGGCCTCGGACAGGCCGAGCCCCTCGGTGTCGAGGTCCTCCTTCCGCGGCAGGAGGCCGATGGGGGTCTCGACGCCCTCGACCTCCCCGTTCAGCCGCTGGACGATCCATTTCAGAACGCGGCTGTTCTCGCCGAAGCCGGGCCAGACGAACTTGCCGTTCTCGTCCTTCTTGAACCAGTTGACGTAGTAGATCTTCGGCAGCTTGGCGGGGTCGGCGCCTTCGCCGACCTCCAGCCAGTGGCCGAAGTAGTCGCCCATGTTGTAGCCGCAGAACGGCAGCATCGCGAACGGGTCGCGGCGCAGTTCGCCGACCTTGCCCTCGGCGGCCGCGGTCTTCTCGCTGGCGACGTTGGCGCCGAGGAAGACGCCGTGCTGCCAGTCGAAGGACTCGGTCACCAGCGGGACGGCGGTGGCGCGGCGGCCGCCGAAGAGGATGGCGGAGATCGGCACTCCGCGCGGGTCCTCCCACTCGGGGGCGATGATGGGGCACTGTCCGGCGGGGACGGTGAAGCGCGCGTTGGGGTGGGCCGCCGGGGTCTCCGACTCCGGCGTCCAGTCGTTGCCCTTCCAGTCGGTGAGGTGCGCGGGGGGCTCTTCCGTCATGCCCTCCCACCACACGTCGCTGTCGTCGGTGAGGGCGACGTTGGTGAAGACCGCGTTGCCCCACAGGGTCTTCATCGCGTTGGCGTTGGTGTCCTCGCCGGTGCCGGGGGCGACGCCGAAGAAGCCGGCCTCGGGGTTGATCGCGTAGAGGCGGCCGTCCTCGCCGAACCGCATCCAGGCGATGTCGTCACCGATCGTCTCGACCGTCCAGCCGGGGATGGTGGGCTGGAGCATGGCGAGGTTGGTCTTGCCGCAGGCCGAGGGGAATGCCGCGGCCACGTACTTGGACTCGCCGCGCGGCGGCGTCAGTTTGAGCACCAGCATGTGCTCGGCCAGCCAGCCCTCGTCGCGTGCCATCACGGAGGCGATGCGCAGGGCGTAGCACTTCTTGCCGAGCAGTGCGTTGCCGCCGTAGCCGGAGCCGTAGGACCAGATCTCGCGGGTCTCGGGGAAGTGGGAGATGTACTTGGTCGGGCTGCACGGCCACGGCACGTCGCGTTCGCCCTCGGTGAGCGGGGCGCCGACGGTGTGCACGGCCTTGACGAAGTTGCCGTCCTCGCCGAGTTCTTCCAGCACGGCGCTGCCCATGCGGGTCATGGTCCGCATGGAGACGGCCACGTACGCGGAGTCGGTGATCTCCACGCCGAGCGCGGAGAGCGGGGAGCCCAGCGGGCCCATGCAGAACGGGACGACGTACATCGTGCGGCCGCGCATCGAACCGCGGAAGATGCCCTGCTCCCCGGCGAAGATCTGCTTCATCTCCGCGGGGTCCTTCCAGTGGTTCGTCGGACCCGCGTCCTCCTCCTTCTCCGAGCAGATGAAGGTGCGGTCCTCGACCCGGGCGACGTCGGACGGGTCGGAGGCGGCGTAGTAGGAGTTGGGCCGTTTGACGGGGTCGAGCTTTTTGAACGTGCCCTTGGCGACCAGCTCTTCGCACAAGCGGTCGTATTCGGCCTCGGAGCCGTCGCACCACACGATGCGGTCGGGCTGGGTCAGCTCGGCGATCCCGTCGACCCAGGAGAGCAGTTCCTGGTGACGGGTGGGGGCGTCCCCGGTGGGCGAAGAGTTCGAGGAAGACGGGACAGAGGTGAGGGGAGCCGCAGAACTGCGCGCCACGATCGCTCCAGACGTTTGAGGGTGTGTGCCTGCTGTCAGCGCGCCCCTTGGGGGCCACGACCCGGATGCTTTCGTGGCAGTTTGTCTTGTCGCTCATCCGGTGCCGCTTATGCTCATCTGATCATGCGCGGTGAATGGTTGTCTGTCCAGACGGGGGATGTGTGGCCGTCGACACGTAGGGTCTTCCCATCTGGCACGCAGGGTCATTCCGCCTGCTGGGGGCCCGTAACCTACGCATCCGTAGGTCATACAAGTGGCGTGGGTACGATGGGCCGATGACCGACTCCGCGTCCCCGTCTTCGGAGCCTGCCGCTGTGATCTCCCCGTCGTCCAGCGCGTCACTGTCCAGCACCGGTACCTCGACCGCGCCCGACTCCCCCTCCGCGGGCGCCGCCTCGCCCCACTCGGCCGCCCCCACGGCCCCCCACTCGGCCGCCTCACGGCTGTCCGCCTCGGCGCACTCAGCGGCGCAGGCCCTCAAGCCCAAGCTGCGCGGCTGGCTGCACCTGGGCATGTTCCCCGCCGTACTGGTGTCCGGAATGTTCCTGACCGCGCTCGCCGACAGCAGCCGCGGCCGGATCGCCTGCGCCATCTACACCTTGACGGCGTGTCTGCTGTTCGGCGTCAGCGCGCTCTACCACCGCGGCGACTGGAGCCCCCGGATCAACGCCCTGCTGCGGCGCCTCGATCACGCCAACATCTTCCTGATCATCGCCGGCACCTACACCCCGCTGACGATCCTGCTGCTGCCCGACGGCCGCCGCGACCTGCTGCTGTGGGGCATCTGGATAGCTGCAGGACTCGGCATCGCCTTCCGCGTCTTCTGGGTCGGCGCCCCCCGCTGGCTCTACACCCCCTGCTACATCGGCATGGGCTGGGCGGCCGTCTTCTTCCTGCCCGACTTCCTGCGCACGGGCGGGATCGCCGTCCTGGTGTGCGTCGTCGTCGGCGGTGTCCTCTACAGCGCGGGCGGCGTCATCTACGGCATCAAGCGCCCCAACCCCTCACCCCGCTGGTTCGGCTTCCACGAGGTCTTCCACTCCTTCACCCTGGCCGCCTTCGCCGTCCACTACGTGGGCATTTCCTTGGTGGCCTACACCCACGCGTAGCCCTACGGGGTCGGTGGAGATCACGCATAATGAGCGCAAGGAGGTGAGTGGCCGTGTCAGTCATGGATGACCTGCTCGCGCGTGACGCTGTTCCTGAGGGATACCGGGTCGAGATTTTCGACGGGGAAGTGATCATGACTCCGCAGAGCCCGGAGCAGGACTGGACGGTGAACGAGGTGCGTTCGGCCGTCCGGAAAGCTGCCGTCCCCAGGGAGCGCGTGTTTGGTGACGTGTTGGTGAGATTCCCCGGCGAGAACGACGCGGCACCCGACCTCACAATCCTCGCCGAGGGAGCCGAGCGGCACGGCGACAGCTACGACTGCATGGATGTTCTTGCTGCCGTCGAGGTCACTTCTCGGCCAGACGACGATAAAGACTACGTCCGCAACGTCGCCAAGTACGCGCGCTTCGGGATCGACCTCTACCTGATCGCCGACCCGTTCAAGAAGCTCTGCACGCTGATGACCGAGCCGCACGCGACGGGGTACGCCAAGGTCAAGGAGATCCCTTACGGGGAGCCCCTCACCCTCCGGCTCATCACCGGCGAGCGGATCGAAATCGACACCTCCGACTTCCCCGTACGCGACTGAGCCCTCACCGCGTACGCCGCACTGCCCGTCCGGCCAGGACATCCGTGCGGTGGCCGTCCTCGATCACCGGCCGCCCCGCGACGAAGACGTGGGGGATGCCCACCGGGAGGGAACGCGGCTCGGCGAAGGTGGCCGTGGCGGCGACCGTCTCCGGGTCGAAGAGGACCAGGTCGGCCACGTGGCCCTCGCGGATCAGGCCGCGGTCGGGCAGGCGGAGGCGGGCTGCCGGGCGGCCGGAGAGGTGGGCGACGCACTCCTCCAGGGAGAGGACGCCCAACTCGCGTACGTAGTGGCCGAGGTAGTGCGGGAACGTGCCGTATGCGCGCGGGTGCGGTTTCGCGCCCTGGAGTATGCCGTCGCTGCCCCCGGTGTGCACCCGGTGGCGCATGATCGCACGGACATTCTCCTCGTGGCCGACGTGCTGCAGGATCGTCGAGCCGAGCCGGTCCTCTGTCAGCAGCCTCAGTGCTGTGGCCCACGGCTCCTCGCCGCGCCGCGCGGCGGACTCGGCGACCGTACGGCCCACATGGTCCGCCAGCGACGGATTGCCGACCCCGGAGATCTCGATGGTGTCCCACTCGATCGGCACCCCGTGGCAGCCGTCGGCGCCCTCGACCTCCATCACGTGCCGGATACGGGCCGCTGTCGCCGGGTCGGCCAGCCGCGCCAGCGTCGCCTCGGGGCCGCCCTCGTTGGCCCAGCTCGGCAGCATGGCGGCCAGCGTGGTGCAGCCCGGTGTGTAGGGGTAGGTGTCGAGCGTGATGTCGGCGCCATCCGCCAGCGCCGCGTCCAGGAGGGCGAGCAGTTCGGGCGCGCGGCCCTGGTTGACGCCGAAGTTCATGGTGGCGTGCGCGAGGTGGAGCGGGCACCCCGCCTCGCGGGTGAGCGCGACCATCTCCGCGTACGCCTCCAGCGCGCCGGCGCCGTAGGAGCGGTGGTGCGGGCAGTAGTAGCCGCCCCACGCGGCCACCACCCGGCACAGCTCGGTCAGCTCGGCGTCGGAGGCGTACATGCCCGGGGTGTAGGTCAGCCCTGAGGAGAGGCCCATGGCGCCCTGCTCCATGCCCTCGGCGACCAGGCGTTTCATGGTGGCCAGCTCGTCGGGCGCCGCCGGGCGGTCGTCCCAGCCCATGGCCAGCATCCGGACGCTGCCCTGCGGGATCAGATACGCGGCGTTGACGGCGGTGCCCTGGCGGTCGATGCGGTCCAGATAGCCGCCGACCGTGCGCCAGTCGAAGTCGATGTCGCCGCCGTCACCGTTCCAGCCGGTGATGGCCTCGCGGATCGCGGAGAGGGTGGCGTCGTCGGTGGGTGCGTACGACAGCCCGTCCTGGCCGAGCACTTCCAGGGTGACGCCCTGTGCCGCCTTGGCGGTGTGCGCCGGGTCCCGGAGGATCGCCAGGTCGGAGTGGGCGTGCATATCGATGAAGCCGGGGGCCAGTGCGAGACCGTCGGCGTCGATGGTGCGGGCGCCGCCGGGGCGCGGGGCTCCTTCCGGAGCCAGGTGCGCGATACGGCCCTCGCGGAGGGCGACGTCGGCCCGGTAGGAGGGGGCGCCCGTGCCGTCGATGACGCGGGCGCCGCGGATGACGGTGTCCATGGGGGAGCGCGCCTCAGAAGAAGGTGCGGATCAGATCGGTGACCGTGCCTTCGGCGTCCACCACGGGGATCACCTGCCACTTGTCGAAGATGGTGCACGGGTGGGACATCCCCAGGCCCACCCACTCGCCGATCTCCAGCTCTGTGCCGTCGGCCACCCGCAGCCAGGCGTGCTGGTCGCTCAGCCCTGTGACGGTGAGCCCTGTGGCGTCCCGCATGGTGCCCTCTCCGGACCCGGCCCTGGAGGCGCTCCGCACCACGTGTGGTTCGGGGAGTTCCAGGTCGAAGGCGGCGTCCCGCTTGCCCCCGTTGAGGAACGCCTGCCCCGGCTCAGGACGGGAGACGACCTGGGTCCACAGCGTGAAGGCGGCCTGCAGTCCCCCTTCGTCGGGGTGCCGGTTGAACGGCGTCAGGCGGCGGTAGTGGCCGTCGTCGTGGGAGACGTAGGCACCCGAGCGCAGCAGCTTCAGCGTCGGCGCCGAGAGCGCGGGCAGTTCGGCGAAGGCTTCGGCGACCGCGTCGAACCAGGCGCTGCCGCCCGCGCTGACCACGATCTCGTCCAGGTCCGCGAAATGGCCCGCGGCGTCCAGCGATACGGCCAGTCCGGTCAGCCGCCGCAGCCACCCGCGTACCGCCTCCAGCTCGGCTCCCGGCACTTCGCCCTCGTATCCGGCGACCCCCACCAGGCGCAGGGTGCCGGTCGCGGCCACCGCGTCCGCGATGGCGGCGCACTCGGTCTCTGTCCGCGCCCCGGTGCGTGCGCCGTCGCCCGCGCCCAGCTCCACCACGACCTCCACGGGACGCCGGGCCCCGGCGGCGCGCAGCGCCTCGTCCATGAGCGCGACGCCCTGCGGCGAGTCGACGTAGCAGATGAAGCGGAAGTCCGGGTCGGCGTCCAGTTCGGCGGCGAGCCAGCGCAGTGCCGCGGCGTCCACCAGTTCGTTGGCGAGGAAGATCCGCGGGACGCCGAAGGCGCGCGCCACCCGCGCCTGGTGCGGCACGGCGAGCGTGATGCCCCAGGCGCCGTGCTCCAGCTGACGGTTGAACAGCTGCGGCGCCATGGTCGTCTTGCCGTGCGGGGCGAAGGCGAGGCCGTGGCGCGCCGAGTAGTCGGCGAGCGCGGTCAGGTTGTGCTCCAGGCGCTCGGCGGAGAGGGCGAGGACGGGGGTGGTGAAGCCGCCGGTGAACAGGGAGCGGCGTTCGGCGGCCAGCTCGCCCAGGGTGGTACCCGCGGCGGCGGCGTCCGGGGGCAGCCCCTTGAAGCGGTGGTCGGCCGGCTCGTCGGCGATGCGGGCCACGGCCGTTGCGTGGGCGACGTCACCGGTGGAGGCGGGTCCGGGGGAAGGGGGCGGGGCTGCCATGCGGTCTCCGTGGTAGCTGTAGCGGCGTTGCATGCTGCTGTTGCAAGTTGTGCAACGACCATTGCGTATGACGCTGGAAGCTGTCTAGCATCCCGCGGAACAGCCGGTCAATGGTGCCGGGAGCCGGCCGCCGGGCTTCCCGACACCGACCGGGACACCGCAGCGAGGAGCAGCATCCCCGTGACCACCACGCCCCAAGTCGACGTCGTCTGCCTCGGCGAATCCATGGTCACGTTCCTGCCCGGCAGCGCCGGCCCGCTGGCCGACGTGCCCTCGTTCGACCGGGCGATCGGCGGCGCCGAGTCCAACGTCGCCTGCACCCTGGCCCGCGCCGGTCACCGCGCCGCCTGGGTCGGCCGGGTCGGCACCGACGGCTTCGGCGACCACCTGGTCCGTACGATCGCCGAGCACGGCGTGGACACCAGCGCGGTCGAGCGCGACCCCGAGCGGCCCACCGGCATCTACTTCCGTACGAACGGCGAGCGCGCCACCGGTGCCGTCGGTGCCGGAGAAGGGACCGGTGCCACCGGCCTCGTCGATGGGACCGGCCCCGCGGCCCACCCCGGCCCGCTCTCCGAAGTGCTCTACTACCGCGCCGGGTCGGCCGCCTCGGCCATGTCACCGGCCAACGTCCCGCGCAGGGTGCTCCGCGCAGGCAAGGTGCTGCACCTGACCGGGATCACCGCCGCCCTCTCCACCGACTGCCTGGCCCTGCTGCGCGAGCTCACCTCGGCGCGCACTCCTGCGGACCGAGGCGGCGGCACCGGGCCGCTGGTCTCCTTCGACGTCAACTACCGCGTCGGCCTGTGGCGTACGCCCACCGTCGCGGAACGCGGCGCCGAGGTGCTGCGAGAACTCGCCCGGCACAGCGACCTCGTCTTCGTCGGCGAGGACGAGGCGGCCGCCGCCTGGGGAGTCACGGGCGGGCCCGAGGCCGTACGGGAGGCGCTGGCCGAGCCGGCGGTGCTCGTCGTCAAACAGGGGGCGACCGGGGCCACCGCGTTCACCAGGGAGGGGACCGCCGTCTTCGCGCCCGCGCTGCGGGTGGACGTCGTCTCCCCCGTGGGTGCCGGAGACGCCTTCGCCGCCGGCTTTCTGGCCGGCACGCTGCGCGGGCTGCCGGTCGACCAACGGCTGCGGCACGGGCATCTGACGGCCGCCGCCGCGCTCACGGACGCCGGCGACCTCGCCGCGCCGCCGGGCCGCGACCTCGCCGACCGGCTGGCGGCCCTCGACGCGGAGAGCTGGGCGGGACTGCGCCTGGGCCCCGGCTGGACGACGCACGGGCCCCGAACCGCAACCGCCGGGCGGCCCGACGAGCCCGCCGAGCCGGACCAGTCCGCTGTGCCCGACCAGCCCGCCGAGCCGGACCAGCCTGCCCGGCCCGACCAGCCCGGCCGTCGGGAGCTGGAGGTGCGTTCCGTATGAGCCAGACCGTCGACCGCGCACTGAGCATCCTGCCGCTGCTCGCCGAGGGGCCCGCCAACCTGGAGCAGGTCGCCTCCCGGCTGCAGGTCCACAAGTCGACAGCGCTGCGGCTGCTGCGCACCCTGCACGAGCACGGCATGGTCTACCGCCAGCCCGACCAGCGCTACCGGCTCGGCGCGCGGCTGTTCGCGCTGGCGCAGCAGGCCATGGAGAGCCTCGACATCCGCGACATCGCCCACCCGCACCTGGCCGAGCTCAACGCCGCCTGCGGCCACACCGTGCATCTGGCCGTCTACGAGGAGTACGCCGAGGACCAGGTCCTCTACATCGACAAGGTGGAGAGCCGCTACCCGGTACGGATGTACTCGCGCATCGGCAAACCCGTCGCCATCACCGTCGCCGCCGTGGCCAAGTTGCTGCTGGCCGACCTTCCGGAGCCGGAACGGCGCGCTGTCGCCGAACGGCTCGACTACCCCCGCTACACGCCCCGTTCCACACCCGACGCCGCCGCGTTCCTCGCGGAGCTCGCCAAGGTGCGCGAACAGGGCTGGGCCACCGACTTCGGTGGCCACGAGGAGTCCATCAACTGCGTCGCGGCGCCCATCCGCGGCGCCGACGGACGGGTGGTGGCGGCCATGTCGGTCTCCGCGCCCAACGTCGTCGTCTCGGCCGACGAACTCCTCGCCCTGCTGCCCCGTCTGAGGCGGACCGCCGAGGCCATCAGTGCCGAGTACACGGGGCAGCCGCCCATTCCACCGACCGGAACGACGAGTAAGAGAGCCGCACCATGAGCGAAAAGCCGGCCAAGACCGCCCTCACCCCGGCCACCCACACCACGCCGCCCGCGAAGTTCTCGCACGGCGTACGCAAGGGCAACATCCTCCAGGTCGCGGGGCAGGTCGGCTTCGGCCCCGCCGTCGAAGGCCAGGCCCCGACACCTGTCGGCCCCGGGCTGCGGGAACAGACCCTGCAGACCCTCGCCAACGTGGACGCCATCCTCAAGGAGGGCGGCGCCAGTTGGGAGGACGCGATGATGATCCGCGTCTATCTGACGGACACCGCGCACTTCGCGGAGTTCAACGAGATCTACAACGAGTACTTCACCTTTCTCCAGCAGGCCCCAGCGGCGCGGACGACGGTGTACGTGGGGCTTCCGGCCGGACTCCTGGTCGAGATCGACGCGCTGGCCGTCCTCGGCTGAGGTGCCTCCACCCCCGCTCAGGGGGCGGGGTTCCGCCCAGCACCGAACAACGGAGTTCTCATGCTGCTCGCCGCCGAAACGGCACCGCCCCACACGGGCGGCCTCCTCGCGCTCATACCCGGCACCGGGGGCCTGCTCACCGTGGCGGCCCTCGGTATCGCCCTGCTGCTCGTGCTCATCATCAAGGTCCGCCTCCAGCCGTTCGTCGCGCTGCTCGCCGTCTCCATCGCGGTGGGTCTCGGGGCCGGCCTGTCCGTCACCGAACTCTTCGGAACCGTCCAGAAGTCCGACGCCGTCTCGATGATCGAGTCGGGGATGGGCGGCATCCTCGGCCATGTCGCGATCATCATCGGCCTCGGCACCATGCTGGGGGCGATCCTGGAGGTCAGCGGGGGCGCCGAGGCGCTCTCGGCCCGGCTGCTGGGGTTGTTCGGCGAGCGGCGCGCACCGCTCGCCATGGGGCTGACCGGCCTGATCTTCGGCATCCCCGTCTTCTTCGACGTCGGCATCTTCGTGCTGGCGCCCATCATCTACGCGGCGGCCAAGAGGAGCGGCAGGTCGATCCTCCTCTACTGCATGCCGATGCTCGCCGGGCTGTCGATGACGCACGCGTTCCTGCCCCCGCACCCGGGTCCGGTGGCCGCCGCCGGCCTGCTGGATGTGGAGCTGGGCTGGGTCATCCTGATGGGCGTCGTCTGCGGTGTCCCCGCGGTGCTCGCCGCCTGGGGGTACGCGGCGTGGATCGGCAACCGGATCTTCGTCGAGGTACCGCAGGACATGCTGGAGGCCGCCGAGGAGGCCAAGCGTGCCGTAGCGGCGGAGAAGCGTGCGCCGGCCACCGGCGGCGCCGGCGCGAGCGGCACCGGCGGCACCGGCGACACTGGCGGCATCGAGAGCGCCGGCACCGGCGGCACCGGTGCCGACGCCGAGGAGCGGCCGGTCGCCCTCGGTACGGTGCTGGCCATCATCGGTACGCCGCTGGTGCTGATCCTCGCCGCCACCTTCTCCTCCCTCGCGCTGGACCCCTCCACCGTCCGCTCGGTCATCGAGTTCGTCGGTCACCCGTTCGTGGCACTGACCGTCGCCCTGCTGCTGGCGTACTACCTGCTGGGGCTGCGGCGGGGCTGGAGCCGTAAGTCGCTGGAGACGGTCTCCACGGCCTCGCTCAAGCCGGTCGGCAACATCCTGCTGGTCGTCGGAGCGGGCGGGGTCTTCGGCGCCGTGCTCCAGGGCTCGGGCGTCGCGCAGGCACTCGCCGACGTGTTCGGGGACGCCGGGCTGCCGGTGGTCGTGCTGGCGTATCTGATCTCGCTGGTGCTGCGGGTGGCGCAGGGCTCGGCGACGGTCGCCATCGTCACCACGGCCGGCATCGTGGCGCCGCTGCTGGCGCAGGGAGATCCCTCGCAGGCGCACCTGGCGCTGGTCATCATGGCGATCTCGGCCGGGTCGATCTTCGCCTCGCACGTCAACGACGGCGGGTTCTGGATGGTCTCCAAGTACTTCGGCATCTCCGAGCGCGACACCCTGGCTTCGTGGACGGTGCTGGAGTCCGTGCTGTCGGTCGCGGGCTTCGCGGTGGCTGCGGTGCTGAGCATCTTCGTCTGACGCTCCAGCCCGGCGGGCGGCACCGGGCGGGAAAATCCACATACGACACAACACCCCCGGAATCGGCTCTCCCGATTCCGGGGGTGCTCTTGTGGTGGGCCTCAACTGGTCCAAGAATGCACGGCGTCGGACCGAACGAACCTTCGGTATCAAGAGAGGAACCCCCACCCGTGAACAGACCTCTCGCAACCTCCCTCTCCGCCGCGCTCTTCGGCGCCGCGGCACTCACCGGCATCGCCGCGACACCCGCGGCTGCCGCCGACAGCGGCAAGGCGAACCCCAAGGCCCCCAAGGCCGCACCCTCCTTCGAGGGCACCGTCGCGCTCAGCAACTGCTCGGGCTCGGTGGTCAAGATGCCCACCTCGCAGCCCGACGATCCCGCGCTGGTCCTCTCCAACGGCCACTGCCTGGAGACGGGCATGCCCCAGCCGGGGCAGGTCGTCAAGGACCAGGCATCCAGGCGCTCCTTCACCCTGCTGAGGGCGAACGGCGGCTACGCCGGTACCATCCGCGCCACCAAGGTCGCCTACGCGACGATGACCGACACCGACGTCTCGCTGTACCAGGTCGGGTCCACCTACCGGCAGATCGAGTCCCGGTTCGGCATCAAGGCACTCGACGTCGAGGCGGCCCACCCCACCCAGGGCAGGGACATCACCGTCGTCTCCGGGTACTGGCGCGAGAAGTTCGGCTGCTCGCTCGACGGCTTCGCCTACCGGCTCAAGGAGGCCGGCTGGACGATGAAGGACTCCCTGCGCTACACCGCCGACTGCCGTACCAAGGGCGGCACCTCCGGCTCCCCCGTCATCGACAACGCCACCGGCAAGGTCGTCGGGGTCAACAACACCCGCAACGAGGACGGCGAGCGGTGCACGCTCAACAACCCCTGTGAGGTGGACGAGAACGGCCAGGTCACCGTCCGCTACGGGATCGGCTACGGCCAGCAGACCTACATCATCGCGCCGTGCGTGGGAGCGGGGAACAAGATCGACCTCGACCGTACGGGCTGCACGCTCCCCAAGCCGTAACGCGACACCGCTGTACGGACGTTGGGGCCCTCCTGTCCCTGTCGTCAAACCGGAAGAATGAGGAGTACATGAGAAAGCCCCTCGTCAGTACGCTCGCGGCGGCGCTGTTCGGCGCCGCCGCGCTCACGGGCATAGCCGCGGCACCGGCGGTGGCCGCCGACAGCGGCCAGACGGCGGCCCACCGTGGCACCCCCTCCTTCGAGGGCACCGTGGCGCTCAGCAACTGCTCCGGCTCCGTCGTCAAGCTCAAGCACTCCAGGGCCAGTGACCCGGCGCTCGTCCTGTCCAACGGCCACTGCCTCCAGGAGGGCATGCCCGGCGCGGGCGAGGTCGTGGTCGACAAGAAGACCAGCCGCGACTTCACGCTGCTCAACGCGGACGGCAGCGACGCCGGGAAGATCCACTCCGACAAGATCGCCTACGCGACCATGACGGACACAGACATCTCCCTGTACGAGACGACCTCCACGTACAAGGAGATCAAGAAGAAGTACGGCATCGACGCGCTGACGCTGGATGCCCGCCACCCGCGCCAGGGCCGGGACATCACCGTCGTCTCGGGCTACTGGAAGGAGAAGTTCGGCTGCGCCGTCGACGGGTTCGCCTACCGGCTCAAGGAGGCCGACTGGACCTGGAAGGACTCCATCCGCTACACCATGGCCTGCCAGACGAAGGGCGGCACCTCAGGTTCCCCGGTGATCGACAACCGCACCGGCAAGGTCGTCGGGGTCAACAACACCCACAACGAGGACGGGGAGCGGTGCACGCTCAACAACCCGTGTGAGGTGGACAAGAGCGGCAACGTCACCGTCCGCTACCTCAACGCCTATGGCCAGCAGACCTATCTGATCAACTCCTGCTTCGGCCGCGGCAACCAGCTCAACCTCGACGCGCGGCGCTGCGCGCTGCCGGAGCCGAAGAAGTAATCGCGCCGGGCACGGGCTGCCCCTTGAGGCCGTCTGCGGGCTGCGGCTTGTGGGGGCTTGCTCGCGCCGTTCCCCGCGCCCCTGGCGGGGGCGCGGGGAACGGCGGGTGGATTACGGCAGGGCGTGGACGTGCGGGCCCACCGTGTCCGACCACTTGTCGCCGTTGCTCGCGTCCCACGCCGTCGACCAGGTCATCGCGCCGCGGATGCCCGGCCACTTCTCGTCGGGCGTGAAGCTGCCGCAGCCGGTGCCCTTGGCGAGGCAGTCGAGCGCGTCGTTGACCACGCCCGGGTCGACGTAGCCCGAGCCCGCGGCCCGCGGTGAGGCGGGGGTGCCGATGCCGACCTGCGACGGGTCGAGGCCGCCCTTGATCTGTACGCAGGCGAGTGCGGTGAGGAAGTCGACGGTGCCGGCCGAGTAGACCTTGCCGTCGCAGCCGTTCATCGAGCCGCTGTTGTAGTACTGCATATTGACGACGGTCAGATAGCTCTTGATGCTGAGCGCCGTCTTGAAGTACTCGTTGCCCGGCGACTGCATATCGACCGTCTGCGGCGCCATCGTCACCACCACCTCGCTCTTGGCGGCGTGGATCGCGTCGAGGGCCTTGGTCATATAGGTCGCGTTGAGGCCGTTCTCCAAGTCGATGTCGACGCCGTCGAAGCCGTACTCGTCCATCAGCGAGACGATGCTCTTGGCGAAGGCGTCAGCGGAGGCGCCGTCGTTGACCGAGACCGCGCCCTTCTCGCCGCCCACCGAGATGATGACGGACTTGCCGGCGGCCCGTTTGGCAGCGATGTCCGCCTTGAACTGCTGCTCGGAGTAGTCGAGCGCCGGGTCGAGGTGGAAGTCGACCTGGCCCGGTGTGCCGGTCGCGTCCGCGAAGGCGACGGCGATGATGTCGTACTCGTCCTGCACATCGGCGATGGTCTGCACGGTGGCGCCGTTGTCGAAGTTCTGCCAGTAGCCGGTGACGGCGTGCGCGGGCACCTGTGAGGCGCCCACCCGGGGTCCGGGGCCTGTGGGGTCCTCGGCGTGCGCGGCGGCCGGTCCGAAGGCGAACAGGCCGCCCGCCGCCAGAGCCGAGGCGGCGAGAGCGACGAGTGCGCGGGGGAACGGGATACGTCTGGAGTGGGAACGTGTCACAACTGCCTCCGGTGTGGGGGAAAGGGAGGTGTGGTGCGCGTGCGCCGTACAACCTGGTCCAGACCAATAGGGATGTCAAGGTGTCGGGCGGTGATCGCCCGGTGTCGCGCACCGGGGAACCGGGCCCGTTCCGTGGCCCGCACCCCCTTGTGCTGATCGTCCGCAGGCGGTTACATCGCACGCGACCTGCACGGTCACCCCCCGGGTGCCGGTACGGTCGCCCACCCTCGAAGCGCGCGTACGGCGGAGGTCGGCATGGCAGCGGAGGACATCACACCCGGTACGGCCGACGGCGCCACGCCCCCGGTTCGCAAGCCCAGTTGGAAGATGATCGGCCCCGGCATCGTGGTCGCGGCCACCGGCGTCGGCGCCGGGGACCTGGTCGCCACGCTCATCGCGGGCAGCAAGTTCGGCTACACCCTGCTGTGGGCTGCCGTCATCGGCTGCATCGTCAAGATCGCCCTCGCCGAGGCGACCGGCCGCTGGCACCTGGCCACCGGCCGCACCATCTTCGACGGCTGGCGCAGCCTCGGTCCCTGGACCACGGTCTACTTCGCGGTCTACATCGTCATCTGGGGCTTCGTCTACGGCGCAACCGCCATGTCCTCCAGTGCGCTGCCGCTCCAGGCGCTCTTCGGCGATGTGCTGCCGCTCAAGGCATGGGCCGTCATCACGGGGCTGACAGGGCTGCTGTTCGTATGGACCAACCGCTACGCCGTCGTCGAGAAGATCATGATGCTCTTCGTCGGCGTGATGTTCCTGGTCGTGGTCTACGTCGCGATCCGGGTCGGCCCCGACCTGGGCGACGCCTTCGCCGGGCTGCTGCCCGTCCTGCCGTCCGGCTCCATGATCTACACCCTCGGCCTGATCGGCGGCGTCGGCGGCACCATCACCATGGCCGCGTACGGCTACTGGATCAACGCCAAGGGCTGGGCCGACAGCAGCTGGATGAAGATGATGCGGCTCGACAACCGCGTCGCCTACCTCACCACCGGCATCTTCGTCGTGGCCATGCTGATCATCGGCGCCGAGCTGCTGCACTCCACGAATCTGGCCCTCGCCTCCGGCGACAAGGGCCTCCTGGACCTGGACGACGTCCTGGAGAAGCGCTTCGGCAGCTCCACGGCCACCCTCTTCCTGGTCGGCTTCTTCGCCGCCTCCTTCTCCTCGCTGGTGGGCGTCTGGCACGGTGTGAGCCTGATGTTCGCGGACTTCGTGGAGCGGTTGAAGGCCGCACGCGGACTGGCAGCCGACGCCGGTGTCGCACCGCTCACCCGTGGCGAGCGGGAGCGCTCGATACCCTTCCGCGGCTACCTGCTGTGGCTGACCTTTCCCCCGATGACCCTGCTCTGGCTGGACCAGCCCTTCGGTCTCGTCGTCGCCTACGGCGTGCTGGGCGCCTTCTTCATGCCCTTCCTCGCCGCCACTCTCCTCTGGCTCCTCAACAGCGACCGCACTCCCCGTGAGTGGCGCAACGGCCCGCTCAGCAACCTCCTGCTGGCCGCCTCCTGCGTGCTGTTCCTCATCCTGTGCGTCGAACAGGTCCGCGACCTCCCCTGGTGATCCCTCCTGGTGCCCCCTTTTTGGTGACCCCTGGTGTCCCCTGGCGCCTTTCGGGGCGTGGGTCGGTGTACGGAGCCGGTGTTGGGGGATTGATGTGCGGGGTCGGGCGGGTAGTGGTGTCGCTGGTCCGGTTTCGGGGGACGGCGCACGTTTCGGCGAACGGTTCACGGTGCAGGGGGCCATGGCTACTGTGGTAGGCCGGTGGCGGGCCCGGGGGAGGCGGATGTGTCTACGGCGTTAGCGGTCACCAGCCCCGACCACCTGCTCGCCGCCACCGACCGGCACACCCCGCACGCCCATGTGTTCTCCCCGCCGGACGAGCAGCCGCTGGCGGAAGCCCTCGCGCAGACGCAGGCCCTGCTGGAGCAGCACGGTTATCTCCTCACCGTCTTCCCTGCGACCCTGCCCACCCCGTTCCGGCACCGGCTGCACACCGTCCGCTCGCTGCTGGAGAGCCGGCGCATCGCGCTGTTGCCGGTGGAGCTGCCGCCGCTGGCCTGCGGGATGCTCGTACGGCAGCTGCGGCAGCTGTCCCTGTGCGACTTCACGCCCGGAGTGCTGGGCGCGGCGGCGCGGCTGCTGACGCACTATCTGTACGCCGGCGCCGTGCTCGGCTCGGTCGCCAAGCTGGACCGGGTGCCGGTCGCGGTCGGCTCGCACGCCCGCTCCTGGCTGCCCGGCACCCAGTTCGCCGTCCTCGCCGCGCCCACACCCGAACTGATCAGGCTGGGGACGCCAGGCTCCGAAGAAGGGCTGACCGGGCCGAGGTTCGCCACGGAGCTGACCGTCGCGCCAGGGCAGCTCTCCGCCGACTGGGCCCTGCGCTCCCTGCCGGCCCGCTGGCGGGTGGCGCGGGTGCACGAGGCCCCGCTGCCCCGCGACTCGGCGGCCTGGTGGGGGACGGCCAAGCTGACGGAGTTCGTGGCGGCCATCCCCGATGTCTCGGTCCTCTACCAGCTCGTCGCCTCGGTACGGCGTGACGAGTGCCCCGGCTGCGGTCTCGAACTCATCGGCGACCGGTGCGCCTTCTGTGCCACCCCGCTGCCGCCCGCGCCGACCGCGTCCTCCGTACCACCGGCCCCTCGCGCGCCTGCCCCTCGCGCGCCTTCCACTCCGCCGCCCGCACCCTCCGTGGCCCCCGCGGCCCCCGCAGCCCCCTCGGCCCCCGCCACGTCCGAGCCCGTCGTCGCCGACCCCAGAGGTATCCGTCCATGAACTCACGCCAGCGCCGCGGCGTCCTCCTGCTGGTCCTCTCGGTCCTGTGCGCCCTCGCCGCGTTCGCCGGGGTGCTCGCCGTCGTCAGGAACGTGGAGTCCAAGGTGGGCGACGAGACGACGGCCTACAAGCTGAAGGAGGACGTGCCCGCCTACCGGTCGCTGGACAGCTCCCAGTTCACCGAGGTCTCCATGCCCCGGCGGTGGCTGCCCAGCACCGCCGTCACCGATCTGAGCGACATCCGCAGCAAGATCGCCGTGAACCCGCTCGAAAAGGGCTCGCTCCTCCAGTCCGACATGATGGCCGAGCGGCCCGAACTGAAGGCGGGCGAGCAGGAGCTCGCCATCATGATCGACGCGGAGACCGGCGTCGCCGGGAAGATCAACCCCGGCAACCGCGTCAACATCTACGCCACCTTCGAGGGCGAGCAGCGCCCCGGCGCCAAGGGCGACGGTGCGACCAAGGCGCCGTCCGAGTCCCGCGTCATCGTCAGCCGCGCCAAGGTCATCGACGTCGGCAAGCTGACCCCGCTGGACGACGACGGCGACCGCGACGAGCGCACCCGGCAGCGGGAACGTGACGGCGTGCCCATCACCTTCGCGCTCACCGCCAAGGACGCCCAGCGGGTGGCCTACGCGGAGTCGTTCGCCGAGCACGTCAGGCTCGCCCTGGTCGCACCGGGTGACGACACCGAGGTCCCCGAGGAGGACCGCATCTACACGCTCCCCGGAGACAAGTGAGGCCACGATGGTGATCCGCATCCAGCCGGCTGTCAGCGACCCGGACGCGGCGCGCCCGCTGGTCACCCTGCTCAGCCAGCTCCCCGACGCCGAGCCCGTGCCGCCCGCCGTCGACTCGACCCAGCTGCTGGACTCCCTGGCCCAGCAGGCCGGCGAGGCACCCGCCGAGCTGCCCGAGGTGGTCCTCGTGCACGAGCTGATCGGTCCGGTGCCCGCGCTGGAGCTGATCAGCCAGGTGGCCCTCCAGTTCCCCGCCGTGGGCGTCGTCCTGGTCACCCAGGACACCAGCCCGGCGCTGTACGCGGCCGCCATGGACGCCGGAGCACGCGGAGTCGCCGGGCTGCCGCTCGGCTACGACGAGCTGGCGGCGCGGGTCGGCGCCGCCGCGGCCTGGGCCACCGGTGTCCGCCGCCACCTGGGCGGATACGAGGGCACCGGGTACGGGAGCGAACCGTACGGCACCGGCGCGCAGGGCGGCGGCACCGTCGTCACCGTCGCGGGTGCCAAGGGCGGTGTCGGCACCACCCTGGCCGCCGTCCAGCTCGCCCTCGCCGCGCGGGCCTCCGGCCGGGCCACGGTGCTGGTGGACCTCGACCTCCAGGCCGGGGACGTCGCCTCCTGTTTGGACGTGCGCTTCCGCAGGTCCGTCGCCGACCTGGCCGGGATCAAGGACCTGACTCCACGGGTCCTCCAGGACGCCGTCTACGTGCACGAGACCGGCCTGGCGCTGCTGCTTGCCCCGGAGGAGGGGGAGCGCGGCGAGGACGTGGACGAGCGGGCAGCGCGCCAGCTGGTGGCCGCGCTGCGCTCCCACTACGAGCTCGTCGTGCTGGACTGCGGCACCCAGATGCACGCGGCCAACGCCGCGGCCGTCGAGGCGGCCGACCTCGCGCTGCTGCTGGCCACCCCGGATGTGATCGCCGTGCGCGGTGCGAAGCGGATGGTGCGGCTGTGGGAGCGGCTCCAGATCCGCAAGGCGGAGGAGACGGTCACCGTCGTCAACCGGGCTTCCCGGCACAGCGAGATCCAGCCGGAGCTCATCGCCCGAATCACCGGCAGCCCGGTGGCCCGCACTGCCGTGCCCGCGGGCTTCAAAGAGCTCCAGTCGGCGCTGGACGCCGGGCGGATGCAGGACCTGGACCCCAAGGGCAGCGTACGGCAGGCACTGTGGGGGCTGGCGGGCGAACTCGGCCTGGCCGCGGGTGTGGACGGGGAGCAGCAGCGCTTCCCCGCCCGGCGGCGCGGGAGCGGACGGCAGGGCGGCGGACGGCACCAGGGGCGCGCCGGCGCCGCCGGTGCCGGCGGCTCGGGCAGTGCCGGTGGCTCCGGCAGCGTTGCGGGCTCCGGTGGGCCCGGTGCGGGCGGGGCAGCCGGGCACAGACCCGTGCTCGCACCGCAGCCGCAGCACGCCCTGCCACCCGGCACGACCACGGGTCCGGGTCCGGGGCAGGGGCAGGGGCAGGGGCAAGGCCACGGGCAGGGCCAGGGTCAGGGCACCTCCACCCTCGGCGCGGACCGGGGGGCCGTCGGGTTTCTGCGCCGCCGGGTGCCGCCCCACCTGCGGGAGGGCGGTGACCGGGGGGCGCTGAGCGTGGAGTTCGCCGGGATGGCCCCCATCGTGCTGGTGACCCTGGTGCTGCTGTGGCAGTGCGTGCTGATCGGCTACACCTTCTCCCTCGCCGGCAACTCCGCCGACGAGGCCGCCCGCGCCGCCACCGCGGCCGCCGCCTACGGGGACCCGCAGGGCGCGTGCGAGGCGGCGGCGCGCGCGCACCTGCCCGCCAAGTGGCGCGCGGGCGCCGAAGTCGACTGCTCGCGCGGAGGCACCGTCTGGAAGGCACACGTCGACCTGCGGACGCCACTGCTCTTCCCGGGCGGCGCCGACCTGCCGTTCACGGTCGGCGGCAAGGCGGGCGCCGCGGAGGAGGGGTGAGGGGACATGGCTGCCGCGCGTACCCGTGCGAGCGAGCGCGACCGCGGCTCCAGCGCGCTGGAGTTCGCCGGAATGCTGCCGCTGCTGCTGCTCGTCGCGATGGCGGCCATCCAGCTCGGCATCGTCGGCTACGCGGTGCAGCAGGCGGGCACCGGTGCCCGGGCCGCTGCCCGGGTGGCCTCCCAGGAGGAGATCGCCGACCGGTACGAGGCGAGCGGACGCGCCGCGATGTCCGACTGGACGGCGCGCCGCAGCAGTTTCGCGCTCGCGGACAGCGGGGACGAGGTGAAGGTCACCACCACCGTGACCATCCCCTCCCTCCTCCCCGGCATCGACAGCATGGGCACCGCCTCCCGCTCCGCGACCATGCCGAGCGACAGCCGCCAACCAGGGGGAGACGAATGAGCGAGGTCGGTCCATGAGTCTGCGCTCCCGTATCACCACGCACGAGAGCAACGCGGCGGCAGCCGGCGGCCCGCGCGCGTCCGGGCCCTCCGTGGACAGCACCGGCCACCTGGTGGCGGCCTACCGCACCAAGCTGCTGGAGGAGATCGACCTCGCCGAGATGTCGGCGCTCAGCCCCGCAGAGCGCCGCGCCCGCCTCGAACGCGTCCTGGGCCACATCATCAGCCGCGAGGGCCCGGTACTGGCCACCGGGGACCGGACGCTGCTGATCCGCCGGGTGGTGGACGAGGCGCTCGGCCTCGGGGTCCTCGAACCGCTGCTGGAGGACGGCTCCATCACCGAGATCATGGTCAACGGGCCCGACAACATCTTCGTCGAGCGCGGCGGCCGCGTCGAACAGGTCCCGGTACGGTTCGCCTCCGAAGAGCAGCTGATGCAGACCATCGAGCGCATCGTCTCCACCGTCAACCGCCGCGTGGACGAGTCCAATCCGATGGTGGACGCCCGGCTGCCGTCCGGCGAGCGGGTCAACGTCATCATCCCGCCGCTCTCGCTGACCGGCGCGACGCTCACCATCCGCCGCTTTCCCCGCGCCTACACCCTCGGCGAGCTGATCGGACTCGGAACCCTGGACGAGCACATGCTCTCGCTGCTGTCCGGGTTCGTGCGGGCCCGCTTCAACCTGATCGTCTCGGGCGGTACGGGCAGCGGCAAGACGACCCTCCTCAACGCCCAGTCCGCGCTCATCCCCGAGCACGAGCGCATCATCACCGTCGAGGACGCCGCCGAACTCCAGCTCCAGCAGCAGCACGTCATCCGGCTGGAGACCCGGCCGCCCAACGTCGAGGGCAAGGGCCAGGTGACCGTGCGCGACCTGGTCCGCAACTCGCTGCGGATGCGCCCCGACCGGATCATCGTCGGCGAGGTGCGCGGCGGCGAGACCCTCGACATGCTCCAGGCCATGTCCACCGGGCACGACGGCTCGCTGGCCACCGTGCACGCCAACAGCGCCGAGGACGCCCTGATGCGGCTGCAGACCCTCGCCTCCATGTCCGAGGTCGACGTACCCTTCGCGGCCCTCCAGGACCAGATCAACTCGGCGGTCGACGTGCTCATCCAGCTCGCGCGGCTGGCCGACGGCTCCCGCAAGATCGTGGAGATCGCCCTGCTGGCCTCGCACGGCCGCGAGACCTTCCAGCTCACGACCGCCTCCCGGTTCGCGCCCCGGCCCATGGGCCCCGACGGCCGGGTGCACGGCACGTTCGAACACCTGCCGCTGCCCCGCCGCGCCGCCGACCGGCTCTATCTGGCGGGCGAACCGGTACCCGCAGCCTTCGGCGTGGCCCGCTCCGACGACCAGCTCGCCACCAGGGAGGCGGTGTGAACCCCCTGCCGCACACACCGCTCGTGACCGTCGCGCTGGAGGCCACCGCCGCGGCGCAGTTCGCACTCGGCGCCACCCTGGCCGCCTGCGCGCTGGCCACCGCCGGGGTGCTCCTGTTCGCCTCGGGCCGCGCCCGCCGCCAGGCGCTCCTCGAGCGGCTCGGGCGGCACGAAGGCGCGCCGCCCGCACTGCCGTCCGGCAGCGGCGGCAGACGGCGCCGCTTCACCGGCGTCGACCGGCGGGTCCGCGCCACCGGACCCGGCCGCCGCCTCCAGGCCAAACTGGCCACCACAGGGCTCGACCTCACACCCGGCGAGTACGTCGTCTACCTGGCGGGCCTGGTGGCCGTCCTGTGGATGCTGGCCTCGTCGGTCCTCGCCCCGTTCTTCGGGCCGATAGCCGGGCTCGTCGGCGTATTGGCCGCCAACGCGCTGCTGAACCACCAGCGGCAGCGCCGTACCGAGCAGTTCATCAACCAGCTGCCCGAACTAGCCCGTATCCTCGCCAACGCCACCTCCGCCGGGCTCGCGCTGCGTACGGCGCTGGGCATGGCAGCCGAGGAGCTGGAGGCCCCGGCCGGTGACGAGCTGCGGATCGTCACCAACCAGCTCGCCGTCGGCCGCTCCATCGACGACGCGCTCGGCGAACTCGCCCAGCGGCTGCCCTCCCGCGAACTCGTCGTCCTGGTCACCACCCTGGTCCTCGCCAACCGTGCGGGCGGCACCATCGTCGCCTCCCTGCGCAATCTCACCACCACGCTGGAGGAGCGCAAGGAGACCCGGCGCGAGGTACGCACCATGCTCGCCGAGGTCAACGCGACGGCCTTCACCATTCCGCTGCTCGGTCTCGGCGCGATGCTGATGATGAACTCGATGATGCCGGGCGCCCTCGTCCGGGTCACCGGCAGCCCGGTAGGGCAGGTCGCCATGGTCGTCGCCGTCGCACTGTTCGCCGCCGGGTTCCTCGTCATCCGCCGCCTCGGCCGGATCGAGGTGTGAAGCCGTGATCGCCCTCGCCCTCGCCGCGCTGAGCGCACTCGCCGTCTACGGAGCCTTCGCAGGACTGCGGATGTACCGCGCCGAGACCAAGCTGCCCCCCGACCTCGCCGTGGCCCTGGAAGTCGGCGCCACCCGCACCACCAAGGGCGAGGCCGCCGTCGACCGGCTCGGCATGCGCCTCGCACCGCTGGTGCTGCGGCTGATGGGCCCGAGACAGGTCGCCGCCAAACGCCGCAGGATCGACCAGGCGGGCAACCCGGGCGGCCTCACGCTCCAGCGGTACGCGGCTCGGCGCGCCGTCTACGGCATCTTCGGCAGCGCCATGGCGCTGGTGGGGCTCTCGGCCGGCAGCCTGTTCTTCACCGCGCTCGCGCTGGCCTTCGGCTGGTTCGCGGCCGACCTCGCCATCCGGCAGGCGATCAAGGACCGGCGGCGCGTCATCGAACGCACCCTGCCGGACTTCCTCGACGTCCTGGCCGTCGTCGTCTCCGCAGGACTCGGCTTCCGGCAGGCCCTGGAACGCGTCGCCGACCGCTACCAGGGCCCCTGGGCCGACGAGTTGCGCATCACCCTGCGGCAGATGGACATGGGCGTCAGCCGCAGGCAGGCATTCGACGAGCTGCGCCGGCGCAACGCCAGCGACCAGGTCGACCAGTTCGTCACGGCCCTCCAGCAGGGCGAGGAGCTCGGCGCGCCCATCGCCGAGACACTCATCCAGATCGCCACCGACATGCGCCGAACCGACGCCCAGAACGCGCGGCGCAAGGCGGCCAAGACGGTGCCCAAAGCCACCATGACCACCATCGCCTTCCTGCTCCCCGGCACCCTCATCCTCATCGTCGCCACCTTCGTCCTGGGTTCCGACACGGACTTCGGCGCGGTGCTGGGTGGCTGATCGCTTGCGGCGCGGCCGCCCAACGCGCCGCCCGCGCACAGCGGTTCAGCCGAACTGGTTCTCCCCCTTCCCATCGCTCTCCGCTGAGAGATATGGCACAGTCTGCATTCGGGTAACGACTGTTAGCTACACCGCGGAGTGGCAACGGGAGGGGGGCACGCGAACGTGACGTCACAACCCCGCGGCCCCCGAGGGGGCGGCTCCGAGTCAGCCAGCAACGGAGGAGAACCCGATGTCGAACGCAGCGCGCGGGCGCATCCGCACCCGCCTCGCTCTCATGCGAGGGCGCCTCTCGGACCGGGGCGCCAACTCCATCGAATACGCCGGCATCGTCATCCTCGTCGCGGGCATCATCCTGGCCATTCGCGGCCTGGGACTGGACCAGGCGATCTCCGGCGCCATCTCGAGGGCCGTGAACAGCATCCTGGGCGGCTGAGGGCGCACCCGCGCGCGGGTGACCGGGGCGCGACCGTCATCCTCTTCGGAGCGGTGATCGCCGGACTGCTCTTCTGCGCCTTCGCCTTCTTCGCGGTGGCCCAGGCCGGAACCGTACGGAACTCGGGCCAGACCGCGGCCGACGCCGCAGCCCTGGCGGCCGCGATGGACGACAGGGACGAATTGTTCGACGGCTTCCTCGAAGCCGTCGACGACGACGATGCGTGGCAGGACTGGCTGGACGGGGCGGGGACCCTCACCGGGGACGGCTGTGGTCAGGCGGAGCGCTTCGCAGGGCGCAACCGGTCCGACGTACTGAGCTGCGAGCAGACGGCGCGGAACGGCGACAGCGCCTACACCGTGCGGATCAGAACGCGGTTCGACACGGGCAAGAGCATCATCCCCGGCGCGAGCGACAAGAAGGCGACGGCCACGGCGACCGCGGTGATCAAGCCCCGCTGCGACTTCGACCCGGAAGCGGACACCGAGGAGATAGAGCTCAACTGCGACGGGGACGAGATCACCGTCGATCCGGACGAGGTCGACCCGGACGGGGAAGAGCCGGACCTGAAACCCGCAGATCTCTTCTCGGTCGTCCTGGCCGACTGAGAAGACACCGACGACGAGGGAAGAACGAGTCATGACGATGCGGCGCACCAGAAATGCGCGTAGGGGCGTGGCCGCTGCGGCGCTGGTGACCGGCCTCGCGCTCACGGCGGCCGGCTGCGGGGGCGGCGACGGCGGAGGTGAGGACGACAAGAAGCCCGCACCCTCTTCCGGGAAGGAGCAGGGTGACACCGGCAGCGGCAGCGGTAAGGACGAGACCGAGGGCGAGCCGCTCGCACAGGTGAAGGGAGGGAAGGACGGCGCCCTTACGCTCACCATCACCTCGGCCGTACGGGACGACGGCGGTTTCGCCACGCTCAAGGGCACGGTGACCAACAGCGGGCCGTCCGTGGTGACGCTCCCCGACTGGCAGAGCGACGAGACGGAACTGAAGAAGAACGGGCTGTCCATGGCGGGGGCCACCATGGTCGACAAGAAGGAGAAGAAGCGCTACCTGGTGCTTCGCGACACCACTGGCCGCTGCCTGTGCACCCGTTTCCGGTCCGGATTCCCCGAGGGCAAGTCCACCCAGTGGTACGCCCAGTTCCCCGCGCCGCCGCCGTCCACCGACAAGGTGGACTTCCAGGTGGCGGACCTGCCCAGCGCCACGGTCGAGCTGTCGGGAGAGTGACGAGATGGCCGCCCCTGGGTCCCCCACCTCCCGTATCGCCCTGACCACCTCGGTGTGCGCCGTCCTGCTCGTGGCAGCCGGTGGGGCTCCGGCCGCCGCTGACGACCCCACCCCCCAGCCGACGCTCTCGGCGCCGGGTGCGCCGACCCCTCTGCCCACCGACGACCCCACCGGGATTCCCACCGGGCTGGCGCCCTCGCTGCCGGGGGAGAAGGGGCCTGGGGACCCGGGGTTCAGCGAGCCGCCGGACAACATCGGGGACTCGGAGACGCCGGTGAAGGTGGACGCCGAGGCGGACGGGCTGCGGCTCGCGAGCGGGGCGAAGCTGGCGGAGCCCAAGGTGCTGGACATCAAGTTCGTGACCGAGGACCTGGGCGGCGGGCAGCGCCGCGAGGACAGCACGGCCAAGACGAAGTTCACCCTCCAGGCCGAGGTGCTCTTCTCCAAGAACAGCGCCAAGCTCAACAGCGGGGCCAAGGCCCGCATCAAGACGATCGCGGACGAGATCGAGAAGCAGGGGAGCACCGAGGTCAACGTCTTCGGCTTCACTGACGACCTCGGCTCCTACGAGCACGGCAGGACGCTGTCCAAGAAGCGGGCCACGGCCGTCCAGACGGCACTGGCCCAGCAGCTGGGGTCCGACGTCAGCTTCCATGTACGGGGCTACAGCGAGGACTACCCGGTCGCCGACAACAGCACCGAGGAGGGCCGGGCGAAGAACCGCCGTGTCGAGGTCTCGTTCCCGAAGAAGGACTGACTTCTTGCGGGCCGGTCTTCCGGCCCGGATCATGAACGGGAGTTGAGCCGAGCCGAGCGGAGCCGGGTGAGGCGGGCCGAGCCGGGCCGGGCCGGGCGATGACCGAGGGGGCGGTGCAGGGGTGGGGAGCGCGGCGGCGGAAGCGGAGCCGGTGCCCGGCGAGCCGGCCGCGGCGGACGGCGGCGCCCCGAGCGGCGACGCGCACGGTGACGCATACGGCGTCGACCCCGACGGCGCCACGCGCCCCGGAGGTTCCCGGTTGCGGGCCTGGAGCGTCGGCTGGGTGACGGGTCTCGCGCAGGCACTCGGTGTAGCGGTGCTGCTGATCACCGAGTTCGTACGGCAGGACGTGGCAGCGCTGGACGGCGAGGTGCCGAAGGGCACCCGGCTGCCCGGCTACGCCGACGGCTTCCCGCATTTGGTCGACACGCTGGACGGCCAGTGGTGGTTCAGAGCGGTCGAAGCGGTACGGGACGCCGTCAGCTTCGGTGAGCCACGCGCCGCGCTGTGGGCGGCCGTCTGCGCCGCGCTGGTCGTCAGACTCAACGGGGACGGGCCGCCGCGCACCCAGTGCTTCCTCTCCCTGGCGGGCGCCTTCTACTGCCTTGTGGCCGCGCTGTCCGCGATCCCGTTCCTGGCCCTGGCGGGCGCTGCCCTGCCGGGCGCGCTGCTCGTCGGCGTACTGGCCGTCGTGTCGGCGACCACGGCCCCGGAGGCGTGGCGCCGGGTCAGGGCGCGCTATTCGGTCGCGTCGGCCGTGCACAGGGTGCGGCTGCCGCCGTCCACCTTCCACGACCAGTAGCGGGAGTGCCCGCCGTCGTCGCCCTTCCGGCAGGGAGTGGGCTCGTCGTGGACGCCGGTGATGGTCAGCAGCCGGTCGTACCGCCCCTGGCCCGAGGGCGCCTGCTTCGAGCAGGCGGGCGCCGACATCAGCGCGGCGCGCATATCACCGCCGCCCCACTCGGCCAGCAGGCACTGGCCGGTGCGGAACTGGCGGGTGACGCACAGTGTGGTGTCGCCGTGCGTCCACGTGGCGCGCCCGTTGCCCGTAGGACAGGCGCGTCCCTGCCCGCCGTCCGCGCCCGTACGGCCTACAGCGGTGACCCGGGTGTAGGCGCGGTCGGCACCGCACGCCACGTGAGTGGCCTTGACGGGCGCCGGCCGGCTCCACCCGGAGCCGTTCCCGTGCACGGTCAGGCACTGTCCCGCACGCACTGAACGGAAGGCGCCCGCGAGGGAGTCGGTACCGGGCCCAGTCACCGGCCCCGGGGCGCCGGACGTGGGTGCGCCACCGGGCGGGCTCGGCAGTGGGCTGCCGGGCCCGGAGCCGGGGCGGGAAGGTGCGGGGGAGGGGAGGGAGCCGTCGCCCGGATGGCCGGGTGACGGGCCGGGGGAGAGGTTGCCGGACCGGGAGGGTCGGGCGGCCTCGGTGCGGTCCGAAGCGTCCACGTATCCGGGGGTGCCGGTGACCTTGGGCAGGACCAGCGTCGCGAACAGCGCTCCTGCGATCAGCAGCCGCCGCCGTCCGCGCCGGGCGCGCGCTTTCGAACCGTCGTCGTCTGGTGTCACGCGTACATGCTTGCGGATCAACAGGCGGGTGGCGAGACCCTGTTCAGGAGTCGGTTCAACAGTGGGAGGAGAAAGGCGAGAGGGGGGAGGTGGTCAAGACAGCGGCCCTCACGCTGCCTTGACCACCTCGGCACGAACGGCGCGCTGCCACTGCCCGCGCAGCCGGTCCAGCTCGGCGAGTGCTTCCTTCGACCAGAGGGTGCGGCCCGCGACGAACTGCCGGATGGCGTCGTTGGCCGCGGTGGCGGATACCTCGGGCGAGGGCGCCCGGCCCGCGCCGGCCGCCTGGGACCGTCCGGGCTCTCCGGGCCCGGTGGAAGTCGATGTCATACGCACTACAGTACGGCCCCCCTCTGACAACGACAGCTGGTTAACGAGACGCCGAAGAGGGCCGGTTGGTGCTGCGTCGCAGGTGTCGGCGCTGTCCCGCTCCGAGATGCTCCGACCGGGTGTGAGATGAATCGCTCCCGAACCCGTCCCTACGGGTGAGTAGGGAGCCGTCCCGTAAGTCCGGGGCAAGGGCGGGGCAAGGCGGACGTAAGCTCGCGGTGTGCCGCTGGAGTGGATAGCGATCGTGGCCGCCGCCGCTTACGGCGCCGTGGCGGGTTCCCTCCTGCCGCGTGCCGTCTACCGCCTCTCGGTGGAGCCCGGACAGCCGTGGCGCAGCGGCTGTCCGCAGGGACATCCGCTCGGCGGGGGAGTGCGCGGCGTTCTGGGGCCCGCCGTGTGCGGCCCGTGCGCCGGAAGCCAGGAGCCGCCAGGGGCGTACGGGCGCGGGCGGCGCGTCCCCGCGGTGCTGGGTGCACTGATCTGCGCGGGCCTGACGGTCACCGTCGGCCTCCGTCCCGAACTGGCGGTCTGGCTGCTCGTCGTCCCCGTCGCGCTGCTGCTCGCGACGGTCGACCTCGCGGTGATGCGGCTGCCGGACATGCTGACCCTGCCGCTGGCGGCCGGTACCGCCGCGCTGCTGGGGCTCGCCGCGCTGCTGCCGGGAGCGGGCGGCAGCTGGGGCCGGGGGCTGCTGGGCGGTCTGGCGCTGGCCGGGGCGTTCTTCGTGCTGTTCCTGATCAGCCCGCGAGCAGTGGCCTTCGGCGACGTCAAGCTGGCGCTGTCGGTCGGGGTAGCCCTTGGGTGGTACGGGTGGGGGGTGCTGTTCGCCGGAGCCTTTCTGGGCTTTCTGTCGGCAGCCGGCTATGGCTTCGCGCTGATGGCGACCGGGCGCGCCCGCCGCAACAGCGCCATGGCCTTCGGACCCTTCATGGTGCTCGGAGCGCTGGCGGGTGTCGTCCTGGGCGGGTCGGCCGTCTGACGGCGTGGCCGGGGGCACCGGATCCGCTTGTGCGACACGGTTGTTGGTGTGCGGAACATCGCGCCCGAGGGGCTATGGTGGAGACCCCCCCTCGGGCCGGTCCGTATCCCCCCACGGACCGGCCCGCTTTACGTTCCCGGTGAGGGCCGCGCGCCCGCCCCGGTCCCCGTCTCCGTCCTGCCTCCGTCCTGCCTCGGCCCCGGTTCAGGAGTCGCTGCTGGCGGCCCAGATGTTGGTGCCGGGCTCCGAGACGGCGAGTTCGTCGATCTCGCGCAGCTCCTCCTCGGTGAGCTGCCCCCCGCGCAGGGCTGCCACATTGGCCTCCAGCTGCGCCACGGAGCTGGCCCCGATGAGCGCCGAGGTCATCCGGGGGTCGCGCAGCACCCAGCGGAGCGCCAGCTGGGCCAGCGACTGCCCGCGCCGCTCGGCGAGGCTGTTCAGCCCGCGCAGCCGCCGTACGACCTCCTCGGTCAGCAGCGCCGGGTCCAGGGACTTGCCCTGGCTCGCACGGGAGCCCTCGGGGATGCCGTCGAGGTACTTGTCGGTGAGCAGCCCCTGGGCGAGCGGCGCGAAGGAGATGCAGCCCATGCCCTCGCTCTCCAGCGTGTCGAGCAGCCCGTCCTCCTCGGTCCAGCGGTTGATCATCGAGTAGGAGGGCTGGTGGATGAGCGCGGGGACCCCCATCTCGCGCAGCAGCGCGGCGGCCTGGCGGGTGCGTGCCGCACTGTAGGAGGAGATTCCGGCGTACAGCGCCTTGCCCTGGTGGACGGCGGTGGCGAGCGCTCCCATGGTCTCTTCGAGCGGGGTATCGGGGTCGTAGCGGTGCGAGTAGAAGATGTCGACGTACTCCAGGCCCATCCGGCTCAGTGAGGCGTCGAGCGAGGAGAGCAGGTACTTGCGCGAGCCCCACTCCCCGTACGGGCCCGGGTGCATGAGGTAGCCCGCCTTGGTGGAAATGACCAGTTCATCACGGTAGGGCCGGAAATCCTGAGCGAAGATACGGCCGAAGTTCAGCTCGGCCGAGCCAGCCGGCGGTCCGTAGTTGTTGGCCAGGTCGAAGTGGGTCACACCCAGGTCGAAGGCGCGGCGCAGGATCGCCCGCTGGGTGGCCGGCGGGCGGTCGTCGCCGAAGTTGTGCCACAGGCCGAGCGAGATGGCGGGCAGCTTCAGGCCGGAGCGCCCGGTGCGGCGGTACTCCATGCCGTCGTACCGCGTCGGTTCCGCGCGGTAGAGCGTGTCGGACGGGACGGCCGTGGGGACGGGCGCGTGGGTCGTGGTGCGATGTGTGCCGTGTGACATACACCTTTTCCTATCACCGCCCCGCCATCGGCCCCCTCGCACCCGTGACCGGCCAGGTTCGTACGCTCGGGCGAACGGCAGTAAGGTGCTGGGAATCCCGACTCGGCACGGAGAGGCTGGCCGTTCCCATGAAGTTGCGCGACCTGGTGTACAAGCTCTATGCGCGCCGGGTGGAGGACCGTCTCGACCACGACCAGGTGCCCAAGCACATCGGCGTCATCCTGGACGGCAACAGGCGGTGGGCCCGTGCGGCCGGGGGGACGACCGAACAGGGGCACAAGGCCGGCGCTTCCAAGATCCAGGAACTGCTCGGGTGGTGCGCCGAGACGGATGTCGAGGTCGTCACCCTGTGGCTGCTCTCGACGGACAACCTCAACCGCCCCGAGAGCGAGCTGCTCCCGCTGGTCGGGATCATCGAGGACACCGTGCGGGACCTGGCGGCCGACGGCCGCTGGCGGGTGCACCACGTGGGCCAGCTCGACCTGCTGCCCGCCGGCACCCAGAAGGTGCTCAAGGAAGCCGAGCAGCAGGCGGGCGAGGTCGACGGGATACTGGTGAACGTCGCCGTCGGCTACGGGGGCCGGCAGGAGATCACCGACGCCGTCCGCTCGCTGCTGATGGACCGCGCCTCGCGCGGGATAAGCCTCGACGAGTGTGCGGAGCGGCTCACCGTCGAGGACATCTCGGAGCACCTCTACACCCGGGGGCAGCCCGACCCCGACCTGATCATCCGTACCAGCGGGGAGACCCGGCTGTCCGGCTTCATGCTCTGGCAGAGCGCGCACTCCGAGTACTACTTCTGCGAAGTGCTGTGGCCCGGCTTCCGCAAGGTCGACTTCTTGCGAGCCCTCCGCGACTACGCCGCCCGCCACCGCCGCTACGGCGGCTGACGCCGCCACGCCACCCTGCACTTGGCGCAGCACCTTTGCGCTGCGCAGCGCAGTGCTTGGGCAGTCTGCGCCAGGGGCGCAGGGTGGGCAAGCGCAGCCCACCGGGCCGCAGAAGGCAACGAAACGGTGCGCCCTCCCGAGCGGCGGCTGCCCGTCGTGGGCTGACGCATCGTCGCCGGGCGTGGGCCGGTGCGCTGCGCTTGCCGGCCCTGCTCCCCCGGACTCCGTCCGGGAGGTACCCCCACGCGCAGACCTCCCAAGCACAGCGGAATGCTGCCCAAGCACAGCGGGGGCTGCCCAAGCACGGCGCACTCGGCGGAGCGCAGCGTAGCTCGGCACAGCGGGGCGCAGCCGCACAGCGCGGGGTCGCCAGAAAAGGGGCCCCGCGAGATGCAGGGCGGCGGGGCGGAGCGCAGCGGTATTGCATGGGGGAGCACTCCAGAGGGAATATCCCTCACGACCGTGCCCCTTCCACGGGTCGCGGTCGCCGGGAGGCCCTTTGGACACCACGGATGCCTCCGGACCGCGCGGCGCAGTACCCCGCACGGGCCGGACGCAGGACGCGGAGGGCCGGAGTCCGGCCCGTGTGGTGCGGGTCTTCTCCGGTCTCTTCCCCCGCGACGCCGTCGCTCCCCGACCTCATCCGAGGGGGTTCGTCCCACCGTGGTGATCAGCAAGAAGCGCAGTGAGTCCGACCGACGCACGTACGTCATCGACACGAGCGTGCTGCTGGCGGATCCGGCCGCCATGGACCGGTTCGACGAGCACGAGATCGTGCTTCCCGTGGTCGTCGTCACCGAGTTGGAGGCCAAGCGCAACCACCCAGAGCTGGGCTACTTCGCCCGGCAGGCCCTCCGTCGGCTCGACGAGTACCGCGTGCGGCACGGCCGCCTCGACGCGCCGATCCCGATCGGCGAGACGGGCGGCACGCTCCGCGTCGAGCTGAACCACTCGGATCCGGCGGTGCTCCCGGCCGCCTTCCTGAACCAGCACGGCCGGCCGGGTGACAACGACTCGCGGATTCTCGCCGTCGCCCGGAACCTCCAGGCCGAGGGGTACGACGTCACGGTGGTCTCCAAGGACCTGCCGCTGCGCATCAAGGCGTCGTCCGTCGGGCTGCTGGCCGAGGAGTACCGCGCGGAGCTGGCCATCACCGACTCCGGCTGGACGGGGATGGCGGAACTCACGCTGCCGGGCGAGGACATCGACGAGCTGTTCGCCACGGAGCGCGTGGCCATGCCGTACGACGCTCCCGAACTGCCTGTGCACACCGGGCTGGTGCTCCAGTCGGAGAAGGGCAAGGCGCTCGGCCGGGTGACACCGGACGGCAAGATCAAGCTGGTGCGCGGCGACCGTGAGGCGTTCGGCATCAAGGGCCGCAGCGCCGAACAGCGGATCGCGCTCGACCTGCTGCTCGACCCGGAGGTCGGCATCATGTCGATGGGCGGCCGCGCGGGCACGGGCAAGAGCGCGCTGGCGCTGTGTGCCGGGCTGGAGGCGGTGCTGGAGCGCAGGCAGCACAGCAAGGTGATGGTCTTCCGGCCGCTGTACGCCGTCGGGGGCCAGGACCTGGGGTATCTGCCGGGTACCGAGGCGGAGAAGATGAGCCCCTGGGCGCAGGCCGTCTTCGACACCCTCTCGGCGGTCACCAGCCGCGAGGTGATCGAGGAGGTGGTGGCCCGGGGCATGCTGGAGGTGCTGCCGCTCACCCACATCCGGGGCCGTTCACTGCACGACGCGTTCGTCATCGTCGACGAGGCGCAGTCGTTGGAGCGGAACGTGCTGCTGACCGTGCTCTCGCGGATCGGTACGGACTCGCGGGTGGTGCTCACCCACGATGTGGCGCAGCGGGACAATCTGCGCGTGGGGCGGTACGACGGAGTCGTCGCCGTGGTCGAGCGGTTGAAGGGTCATCCGCTCTTCTCGCACATCACCCTGACGCGTTCCGAGCGTTCTCCGATTGCCGCACTGGTGACCGAAATGCTCGAGGAGGGCCGCGTTTGACCGGCAACGCCCGGGCGTAATGCTCAACTGAGCGCCATAACTGCTTTCTCGACCGGGCCCCGTGCGAAAAGGGCACAGCACCTTAGCCGCACGGGGCCCGGTCGCGCGCCTATTTCCGGGATTCCCGTGCCCCAAACGCCGTGTGAGCTTTCCCACTCAGCGCAGAATTGCTTCGGCGCGTCCGGTTCCGGCAGGGTGTGGGTCCTGTCAGGCCCCGCATACGGCACACCCGCACCACCAACGGTGCGACACCGCAGAGCAGTACAGAACTGAACAGCAGTTGCGCCGTATGCCGCCCGAAAGCACCACGCGGGCTCTCCCACGCGGGAGACCCACCGGGCCCGTGCCTCCCGTGGCCAGAACGAGGGAGGCCAGTGTCAGGGGCACGATTGCGTCCGCGAGGTCACCCCAGCGGGCATGTTGGAAGGAAACCGTGTGACTGCTCGGATTTCGGTCCGGGGATTCGCCGTGGCGTCCGCCACCGCGGTCACCACCGTCGGCGCCGTCGTCGGTGTTGCCGCAGGCGCCGACCAGGGCCAGGCGTCCGGTGACGCCGAGGCCACCGCCGCCGAGGCGACGCTCCTAGAGGACATACCAGCCGGTTCACAGACCCAGGCGCAGACGGCAGCCCTCACGCAGCAGGCGGACGCCGCGTCGTCCGCAGCCGACGCCGAGGCGAGGAAGTCCGCCGAGGAGGCAGCCCGTAAGCAGGCCGCCGAGGACGCTGCGGCCAAGAAGGCGAAGGCCGAGAAGGAAGCCGCCGCCAAGGCTGCTGCCGAGAAGGCCGAGAAGCGCGACAAGCTCAAGACGGCCGCGAGCCGGTCCAGCGAGCGTACGGACTTCGCCCAGAAGTCGTCGTACTCGACCGCTGAGGTCCAGTCGATGGCCAAGCAGATCGTCGGCGCCGGTCAGTACCAGTGCTTCTCCAATATCGTCTCGCGGGAGTCGGGCTGGAACTACAAGGCGACGAACGCCTCCTCGGGTGCCTACGGCCTCGTCCAGGCGCTGCCCGGCTCCAAGATGGCCTCGGCGGGCGCCGACTGGCGGACGAACCCGGCCACCCAGATAAAGTGGGGCCTGAACTACATGAACGACCGGTACGGAAGCCCATGTGGCGCATGGGACTTCTGGCAGGCCAACCACTGGTACTGAGCCGGACGGGCCCACCGCGACTTGCCGGACCCTGAACGTCCGGACGGGATGCCCCCTGCGGCGATCGTGACGATCAGCCCAGGGGGCTTCCTCATGTCCGCACACACCCTCCGCACCGGTCCACCCACAGCGAGTCCTTCCCGCCCGGCCCTCCGCACGGCTTCCGGTTCGGAAGCAACCCCCGGCACGGGTAACGTCGTCCCTCACACGGCGAAGGCACTCGCCCGGGGGCGGAGGAAGCGGAATGACGAGCAGCATTGACAGGCTCAGAGCGGCCGCGGGCCGCTGGGCCGCGAAGGCCGCCGAGCGGCGTGCCGAGGCGGCACGCAACGGGGAGGCCGCCCGCAGGGCCGACGGCATCGACCCCGAGCTCTCCAACACCGAGGCGGGCCGCGCCCAGGCCGAGGCCGAGGCGGGCGGCGAAACCCAGGGCAGCGGCTACGTACCCCCGCCCCCGCAGTACGCGCCCGCCATAGCCGCCAAACCGGAACCGGCCGCCGCCGTGCCGTGGGGCGTGCGGGTCGCCGCCGAGGCGGGCTGGCGGCTGCTGGTGCTCGCCGGAGTCATCTGGGTGCTGATGAAGGTCGTCAGCACCATCAGCCTGGTGATCATCGCCTTCTCCGCCGGCCTGCTGATCACCGCGCTGCTCCAGCCCACCGTGGCCCGGCTCAGAAGGCTCGGCCTGGGGCGCGGCCTGGCCACCGCCATCACCTTCATCAGTGGCTTCGTCATCATGGGGCTGGTCGGCTGGTTCGTGGTGTGGCAGGTCATGGAGAACCTGGACACGCTCACCGACAAGGTCCAGGACGGTATCCAGGAGCTGAAGAACTGGGCACTCAACGGCCCCTTCCATGTCTCCGAGGACCAGATCAACGAGATCGCCCAGAACCTCAGCGACTGGATCGGCGACAACAGCAAGGAGCTGACCTCGGCGGGCATCGAGGGTGTCACCGTCATCCTGGAATTCCTCTCCGGCGCGCTGCTGGCGATGTTCGTGACGCTCTTCCTGCTCTACGACGGCCGCCGCATCTGGGAGTGGACGCTCAAGTTCGTGCCCGCGGCGGCACGGGACGGTGTGGCGGGCGCCGGCCCGCGTGCCTGGGCGACGCTGACCGGCTATGTGCGCGGAACAGTGATAGTCGCGCTGATCGATGCCGTTTTCATCGGTATCGGGCTGTATTTCCTCAATGTCCCGATGGCGGTGCCGCTCGCGGTCTTCATCTTCCTCTTCGCCTTCATCCCGATCATCGGTGCCGTGGTCTCCGGGGCGCTGGCCGTCGTCGTGGCACTGGTGACCGACGGCATCGTCACGGCGCTGCTCGCGCTGGCCGTCGTCCTGGCCGTCCAGCAGATCGAGAGCCACATCCTGCAGCCGTTCATCCTCGGCCGCCTGGTGCGGGTCCATCCGCTGGCCGTGGTGCTCGCGGTGACCGGCGGCAGTCTGATCGCCGGTATCCCCGGCGCGGTGGTGGCGGTTCCGCTGGTCGCCGTCGTCAACACCGTCGTCGGCTATCTGCGCGGCTACGCGCAGGAACAGACCCTGCGCAGACTGCGGGAGGCAGCGCCGCAGCAGGCCGGTGCGGGCGCCGGGGAGGGCCCCGCCGACCAGCCGGGGTCCGCGTCCGGGGAATGAGGCCGGGGGCCGGGGCCCGGAGCCTCCGACGTCCGCCTCAGTACGGCGCTTCGCGCTGGTCCATGAAGCGCCGTAGCTGCTCGGTGTCCTTCTTCGTCCAGCCCTCGTCGGGCGCGACGGCCGCCCATGCCTCCACGGAGCCGTTGCCGTAGCGGTGGCCGTGCGGGGCGCCGACGCCGTAGGAGACGGCCATGTCCACCGTCGTCTGCCAGAAGGTGACCAGCGGAAACCAGTTGACCTCGTCCGTGATGTCGGGGCCGAGGGGCTCGCGCAGCCAGCGGGGCGGCTGGAAGGCCAGCTCGGGCGACCACCACACGATGGCGTCCGAGGCGTTCTGCAGATAGACCACGCGCGGCCCCTTCCAACCGGAGGCCGGGCCCGGTCGTGCGAGATCCCTCTTCGGCCACTGCGCGAAGCGGAAGTGGCGCCCCTTCTCGTACTCGGGGCGCCAGACGGGGCTGCCCCGGTCGCGGTGCGCGGTCAGCCGACGGCGGATGGGGGAGAAGTTGGGCGTCCCGGCCAGCACCGCACCGTCCACCTTGGCCAGCATGTCGTCGGGCCCGTCGAAGGATGCCTCGATCCCGTAGGCGCCCAGGGACTCACCGAAGACGACCAGCTTCGGCCGTTCGGCGGCGGGGACGCGCAGCCAGCGGGCGCGTACGGCCTCGACCAGGGCCCGGGTGGCGCGGCCCGCCTGTTCCTTGTCCACCAGGAACGAGGCCCAGCTGGGCAGGTAGGAGTACTGCACGGCGACGATCGCGGTGTCGCCGCCGTGGATGTACTCCAGCGGCTCGGCGTCCGTGGAGTTGACCCAGCCCCGCCCGGTGGTCCCGGCGATGGCCAGCACCTCCCGGCCGAAGGCGCCGGTACGCTCCAGCTCCCGCACCGCCAGCTTCGCGCGGGAGGCGAAGGTGGGTGCGGACTCCTGGCCGATGTAGACGCGGATCGGCTGCACGGCGTGCTTGCCGGTGACGGTGCTGATCTGGTGCGGCGTCAGGGACGACCCGGTGAAGTTCCGGCCCTCGTAGCCGAGTTCGTCCCAGCGCACGAGTGAGGCCCGGCTGCCGGAGACCAGCCGCGAGGTGGGCTGGAAGATGCCGTCCTTGGTGCTCTGGTCGGTCTTCTCGGCCAGCCGTGCGGCGACGTCGATCACACCGCGGTCGAAGACCACGTCGCGGGTGCCGAAGACCACGACGGTAGCGCTGACCAGCAGCCCCACCCCGATCGCCAGCGGACGCGGCACGAAACGGCCCAGCAGCCGGATGAGGACACGGGTACCGAGCCGTACGGCGCGGCCGATCGCCACCAGCGCGAAGCAGATCCCCATGGCGAGCAGGGCGATCATCATGGAGTGCCAGGTGAGGGTCTCCGGCATCTCCTGGAGCCGGCGCAGCTCCCGTTGCGCGTCGGCGCTCCAGGAGAGCGCGGCGATGGTCAGCCCGGTGCTGAGCACGTAGTACGCCAGCCAGGCGCGCGCCCGCCAGTGCGGGCCCGGCCGGCCCGGCAGCCGGCGCAGGAGGGGTTGCCGGTACCGGCGGTACAGCGGGCCGAGTGTGAGCCGGAGCAGCCACTGGGCCAGCCCGCCTATCGCGTACCCGATGGCGGCGGTTATCCCGCCGATCACCCCCTGCAGCAGCCAGGGCCGGGGCACCAGGGACGGCGTCAGCGACAGCCAGAAGAACAGGGTGGCGCAGCACATGGCCGTCAGCCCTGGCCAGCGCCGTATGACGTACGCGGAGCTGGGCGCCTGCCAGTACGGGTGGCGGAGCAGGCGCCGGGCCGGGCCGAGCGCCCGACGGCGTATCCGGCGCAGCGCCGGGGTGCCGCTCGGCGGGCTGTCCTCGCCGGTGCCGTCACCGGTGCCGTCGCCGGTGCCGTCGCCCGTACCGGCCGGGCGGGTGCTTCCGGAGCGGCGGCGCTGCCGGGTGGCGCGGCGCGGCCGGGCGCGGTGGTGCGGTGCGGCGCGGGGCCGCGGCGGCTTGCCGGGGCGGGGTGAGCGCGCTTCGCCGGGTGGCTCGGGTGTGTCGAGCGGCTCCGCGGGGGGTGGCGGTGCGAGCCGGTCGTCCGCTGCCTGTCCCATCGCCCACTTTCCCGCTCGGTGTCCGCGCCCGCTCCCGAGGACCGTCCGGCTGTGACCGTCCCGTTGGCTGACGCAGAGACGGGCGGGCGGGTTGCTTCCGTGCGGGCCGCACAGTCGGTGCGGGCCGGGGATGGCGGGCGGCTGGCGGAGGTGTTAATGTGATATCACTTTGATAGGGGTGCTGCCCGGAACGGGTACGCGCCGGACCACGGACCGAACGGGGGGATCGCGATGAGCCTTGACCAGCCGACCGACGCGCCTGAAATGCCCACGCCGGAAGTGCGGGAGACGACAGCGCACAGCATTCCGGGTGGACTCGCCCTGCTGCTGGGGCTGATCGGCTTCCTGCTCGGCGTCGGCGCCGTCATCGCGGGGGGCGGCCTCGCCTCGGACGGCAGCGGCGCGGTCGGCGGGGCGCTGATCGTGCTCGGCGTGGTGCTGGTGATCGCCTCCGTCTTCGGTATGGCGGGGCTGAACATGGTGGCGCCGGGCGAGGCCCGCGTCGTCCAGCTCTTCGGCCGCTACACCGGCACCATCCGCGCCGACGGGCTGCGCTGGGTCAACCCGCTGACGAGTCGTACCAAGATCTCCACCAGGGTCCGCAACCACGAGACGGCTGTCCTCAAGGTCAACGACGCCTACGGCAATCCGATCGAGCTCGCGGCCGTCGTCGTCTGGCAGGTCCGGGACACCGCGCAGGCCACCTTCTCCGTCGACGACTATGTGGAGTTCGTCTCCACCCAGACGGAGGCGGCGGTCCGGCACATCGCCATCGAGTACCCGTACGACGCGCACGACGAGGCGGGCCTCTCGCTGCGGGGCAACGCCGAGGAGATCACCGAGAAGCTGGCCTCCGAGCTCACCGCCCGGGTGCGCGCCGCCGGGGTGTCGGTCATCGAGTCCCGCTTCACGCATCTGGCCTACGCGCCCGAGATCGCCTCCGCGATGCTCCAGCGGCAGCAGGCGGGCGCGGTGGTCGCTGCCCGCAAGCAGATCGTGGAGGGCGCCTGCGGGATGGTCGAGGACGCGCTGGCCAGGATCACGGCCCAGGACTTCGTGGAGCTGGACGAGGAGCGCAGGGCCAGCATGGTCAGCAATCTGCTGGTGGTGCTGTGCGGCGACCGTTCCCCGCAGCCCGTGCTGAACACGGGGTCGCTCTACCAGTGAGCGCCGTCGGCGAGGGCGAGGGCGGCGCCCCGGACCCCGAGCGGCCGTCCTCCGGGCAGTCCGCGGCGGGCGGCCAGGGAAGTGCGGCGGGCAAGGGCAGGTCGCAGCAGCGCAAACAGGTGCTGCTGCGGCTCGACCCCGCGATGCACGACGCACTCGCCCGCTGGGCCGCCGACGAACTGCGCTCCACCAACGCGCAGATCGACTATCTGCTGCGCCAGGCGCTCAAGGAGGCGGGCCGGCTGCCCAAGGAGGCACGCGCCCACCCGCGCCGGGGCCGCCCACCGCGCGAGGGCTGAGCCGACGTCACCGGCCGCCCTGCCGCGGTACGGACGGGATGCCGTCCACCGTATGGCGGTACCGGGCTTGTCCATGGCAGCACACGCCTACGGCAGCGCACGCCCGTCTACGGCGGCAGCACAGGGCGGACAGGCAGGGAGCGCATGGCGGCCCGCAGGGCGTCGCCGAACGCGCGGAACTCCTCCTCGCGTGCCGCGCCCTCCCGCATCGCCAGCGCGATCCGGCGGGAGGGCGCGGGGTCGGCGAAGCACGCCGTGCGCAGCGACTCGTTGCGCCCCGCCTCCACCCGGACCGCCGTACGCGGCAGCAGGGTGACCCCCATGCCCCCGGCCACCAGTTGGACCAGCGTCGAGAGTCCGGCGGCCGTGGTCGTCACACTGGCCCCCTCGGCACGCCCCGCCTCACGGCAGATGTCGAGCGCCTGGTCGCGCAGGCAGTGGCCCTCGTCCAGCAGCAGCAGATCCAGTTCCCGCAGCATGGAGCGGGGCAGGTCCGAGCGCCCGGCAGCCGGGTGGTCGTCCGGGGTGACCAGCACGAAGTCCTCGTCGAACAGCGGCACCTCGAGTATCCGGGGCGCCTGCGTGTATCCCATGGGCGCGGTCTTCGGGGTGGGCACCGCGCACAGCAGCAGATCCAGCCGCCCCTGCCCCAGCCCTTCCAGCAGCGAGGCGGTCTGCTCCTCGTGCACCTGCAGGTCCAGATCGGGATAGCGCTGGTGGACGAGACCGAGCACGGTGGGCAGCAGATACGGCGCGGCTGTCGGGATGACCCCCAGCCGCAGCACCCCCGTGAACGGCGCCTGGGCGGCCTCCGCCTCCTCCATCAGCTCGCCCACGGCGTGCAGCACTGTCCTGGTGCGGGCGGCCATGCGCTCACCCGCCGGGGAGAGCAGCACCTTACGGGTGGTTCTCTCCAGCAGTTGCACCCCCAGCGTCTCCTCCAGGGCCGCGACGGCGCCGGAGAGCGCGGGCTGGCTCATACCGAGCGCCGCCGCGGCTTCCCGGAAGTGCAGGTGCTCGGCCACGGCGGCGAAGGCGCGCAGCTGCGAGAGGCTCGGCTGCCGCGCACGTGCTCCACGCGCCGGCTGCGCGGGGCCACGCGTCGGCTGTGCCGGTACATCGGTGGCGGAGGCGGGGGTCACTGATAACTCACTCCAATCAACCCTCCTCACTCTAACCATTTCCGCGATCAAGCCCCGTGGGTGCGGGTGACGCCGCGGCTGATCGTGCCGCCTGACAGGTGAATAACTGTCATAGGGTGTGTAAAGCACGCACAAAGTCGATAAGACTAATGTCGTACAAACCCTGCGAAACGGGCATCCACAAGGAGGAGTCAGCAATGAAGACATGCGCGCGTGCCGCGGCCGTGGTCGGCCTCACTGTCGCACTCGGTGGTCTCTCCGCTCCGGCCGCCATGGCCGACATGAACCTGAACTTCGCTGCTTCGGTCAACCAGCAGGAGCTCAGTGAAAGCGGCCCCGGCGACCTCGGCTACGCCAGCGTCGAGGACTCCTACGGCGTGGACCTGTCGCAGCTGGACAAGTCCGTGAAGGCGGGCGACATCGTCACCAAGATCTTCGGCAAGGTCGGCCAGGCCAACGTCACCAACGAGGTCGAGGGTGCCGAGCAGGACCAGGGCGACGAGTCCTGATCCCAGCCCCTGCCTGAGCAGCCCGCGGGCGGCTCGGACCGTACGCCGGCCCGGGCCGCCCGCGCCTGTCTCCACTCGAGAAGCCCTGGCTCCCGCACGAGACTCCCCGCTTCCCGGACGGACGGTCGGCCCGCGTCCTTGACGGGTGATCCGATGAAGACGGCGGACGGATGACGAGGCCCGCGGCGGCGTCGTCCGGATCGGACGACCCCTCACCAGCTGATAACTTCAGTCGATCAAATGACTCAACGCGGGCTATTTCCGCGATCAATAGCGTATGTGGTTAGGTGGTGGTGACCAACCTCCAGGAATGCATGCAATACGGGCATCCTGGCCGCAAGTGCAAGGAGTGTGTACGTGCTCACTGTCGGTGACAAGTTCCCTGAGTTCGAGCTGACCGCCTGTGTCTCTCTGGAGAAGGGCAAGGAGTTCGAGACGATCAACCACAAGACCTACGAAGGCAAGTGGAAGGTCGTTTTTGCTTGGCCCAAGGACTTCACCTTCGTCTGTCCGACGGAAATCTCCGCGTTCGGCAAGCTGAACGAGGAGTTCGCCGACCGCGACGCGCAGATCCTCGGCTTCTCCGGTGACTCGGAGTTCGTGCACCACGCCTGGCGCAAGGACCACCCGGACCTGACCGACCTGCCCTTCCCGATGATGGCCGACTCCAAGCACGAGCTGATGCGCGCGCTCGGCATCGAGGGCGAGGACGGCTTCGCGCAGCGCGCCGTCTTCATCGTGGACCAGAACAACGAGATCCAGTTCACGATGGTGACCGCCGGCTCCGTCGGCCGTAACCCCAAGGAGGTCCTGCGGGTCCTCGACGCGCTCCAGACCGACGAGCTGTGCCCCTGCAACTGGAGCCAGGGCGAGGAGACCCTCGACCCGGTCGCGCTGCTGGCTGGTGAGTGAGCGACATGGCCCTCACTGACCTCAAGTCGGCCCTTCCGGACTACGCGAAGGACCTCAAGCTCAACCTCGGCTCCGTCATAGGCAACTCGGAGCTGCCCAAGCAGCAGCTCTGGGGCACCGTGCTGGCCTGCGCCATCGCCTCCCGCTCCGGGATCGTGCTGCGCGCGCTGGAGCCGGAGGCCAAGGAGAACCTGACCGACGAGGCGTACACCGCCGCGAAGTCGGCTGCCGCCGTCATGGCGATGAACAACGTCTTCTACCGCACCCGGCACCTGCTGTCGGACCCGGAGTACGGCACGCTCCGCGCCGGGCTGCGGATGAACGTCATCGGCAACCCCGGTGTCGAGAAGACGGACTTCGAGCTGTGGTCGCTCGCCGTCTCCGCCGTCAACGGCTGCGGACAGTGCCTCGACTCGCACGAGCAGGTGCTGCGCAAGGCCGGCGTCGACCGCGAGACGATCCAGGAAGCATTCAAGATCGCTTCCGTGGTCCAGGCCGTCGCCACCACCCTGGACGCCGAGGCCCAGCTGAGCTGAGCCCCCACCCGCAGACCTCCCAAGCTCACCACCCTTCCCGGCGCAGCCGGGAAGGGTGGCGCAGGGTCACAAGTCCTGTTCCGGCTCCGGGATGGGGAGTTCGAACCAGACGACTTTCCCGGTGGAGAGCCGCGTCGCGCCCCACCGGCGTGCCAGCCGGTTGACGAGATACAGCCCGCGCCCACCCTCATCGGTGGCGCGCGCCTGCCGCAGCCGCGGCAACTGCGGCACATCGTCCCCGACCTCACAGCGCAGCGTATCGGTGCGCAACAGCCGCAACGTGATGGGACGTTCGGCGTACCGCACGGCGTTCGTCACGATCTCGCTCACCAGCAGTTCCACCGAGTCCGACAACTCGTCGAGCCCCCAGCGGGCCAGCGCTCTGCGCGCCAGGCGCCGTGCCTGCCGCGCGGTCTGGGCGCGCGGGTCCAGGAACCAGTACGCGACATCGCTGGGTGCGATCCCGTCGAACCGGGCGGCCAGCAGGGCGATGTCGTCGTCCCGGTCCCCGGGGCCGAGAATGTCCAGCACCTCGTCGCACAGCGGCTCCAGCGGGGCCGAGGCGCCCGGCCGGGTGAGCCGCGCGGTCGCGGCCAGCTTCTCGCGCAGGTGCTCGATGCCGGTCCACACGTCGCGCTGCCGCGACTCGACCAGCCCGTCGGTGTACAGCAGCAGCGTGGCACCGGCGGGCGCGTCCAGTTCGACGGCCTCGAAGTCGACGCCGCCCACCCCGATCGGCGCGCCCGCCGGTATCCGCAGGACCTCGGCGCGCCCGCTGCGGTGCAGCATGACGGGCGGCGGGTGGCCCGCGTTGGCGACGACGATACGGTGCGCAACCGGGTCGTAGACGGCGTACAGGCAGGTGGCCATCCGGTCGCTGCCGAGCCGCTGCGCCTGCTCGTCCAGGTGGTGCAGCACCTCCTGGGGCGGCAGGTCGAGACCGGCCAGGGTCTGCGCGGTCGTCCGCAGCTGCCCCATGATCGCCGCCGAGGTCATCGAGTGGCCCATCACATCGCCGACCACGAGCGCCACTCGGGAGCCGGGCAGCGGAATGGCGTCGTACCAGTCGCCGCCGACCCGGGCCGTCTCGGCGGCGGGCAGATAGCGGCTGGCGAGGGTGACGCCGGTGGGCTGCGGAAGCTCGTCGGGCAGCATGGTGCGCTGGAGCTCGTCGGCGATGTATGCCTCGCGCCCGTAGAGCACCGCCTTGTCCACGCCGAGTGCCGTATGGGTGGCCAGCTGGGCCGCGATGAGCAGATCGTCCGGCTCGAAGGCGGGCCGGTCCGGGCGGCGCAGGAAGACGGCGGCGCCGATCACCCGGCGGCGTCCGCGCAGCGGTGCGAGGATGGCACGGTGCCCGGTGGGCACCTCGCGTTCGGGGCCGAGGAGTTCGGGCAGCGCGGCGCTGGCCGCAGCCGAGTCCGCGAAGACCGGCCGTACCCCGCGCAGCACTTCGGCCAGCGGGCCGCCCGGGCGCACCTCGGTGAGCTTGGCCGCTGTCGTGCTCGTCGCGCCGGCCGCCATGCCCGCTGCCATCCCCAGTGAGAGGCCCGCGGCCTCCGCTGCGCTGTGTCCGGGGTACTCGGCGGCCTCCGTCGGATGCCCGGTGGCCTCCGCCGTCAGTACGCCGGGTGCCGTCGCCGTCGCCGCCTGCAGGGCCTGGGCTGCCAGCGGGTCCTCGGGAATCCGGTCGCTGCGGCGCAGCCGCAGGACGAAGGGCCCGGTGGGCCGCTCGTCGCCGACCGGCAGCGGATCGCGCAGATAGACCAGGATCGCGTCGGAGTACGCGGGCACACTGGCGCGGCACAGGCCGAGCACCGTCTCGTCCAGGTCGACACCGCGGGCGATGCGCCGCGTCGCCGCGCCGACGAACCGCAGCCGGTCGCCGCCCCGGCGCTCGCGCTCGGAGCGCTCGCTGGTGGGGTCGCCGACCAGCGGTGGCTCGGCGGGCACACCGGACTCGGCGGCCACACTGGCCTCTGGGGTCACACCCGTCTCCGCGGGCACACCCGTCTCCGCGCGTACACCGGACTCGCCGGGCAGCCCCGACTCGGCGCGCGGGGCCCGCTCGCCGGGCTGCGGGGGATGCTGCCGCGGCCGCGGCGTGGCGGCGTCGCGGCCACGTGGGGCCGGCTGTCTCTCGTCGCCGCCGGGGCCGGTGCGGGCGTTCCCCGACGGTGTGGGGTGCGCCGGGTCGGTGGTGCTGCTCGCCGCAGGTTTCTCGTGCTCCGTCACGCGTTCGGTTTCCATCCATCCGGGGCTGCGCGTCGGCGCACGCCCTGCGCTGGGTGCTCGCGGTCTATGGGCGTCGTCGGCACTGCAAGAAGAGCTGAATCTCGGGAGGTACGTCCGTGCTCGCAGGAGCGTACGCGCGCGCGTCCTCTCCTACGACATCGAATCCCGCGTCCTGGACCACCCCGCGCAATTCGTCCCGCAGATAGCCGGATACCCGGATCGTGTTGCCCAGGAACGGGATTGCGAAATCGTTCACGTCCGCCTCCACCATGCCCAGCACCAGTGGGCCTTCGGCGCGCAGCCGGCTGCGCAGGGCCCGCAGCGCGAACGGGATCTCCGGCCGGGGCAGCATCAGCAGCGAGAAGAAGGCCACGGCGCCGTCGAACGGGCCCAGGCCCGACGACTCCAGATCTGCCACATCCAGTTTGCGGCACTCGCTCTCCGGTACGTTGTCGCGGCACAGTTTCAGCATCGAGGACGACAGGTCGACGCCGACGACCTTGTGCCCGGCGTCGGTGAGCTGACGGGCGGTCGGCAGTCCGGTCCCACAGCCCACGTCCAGCACCCGGGAGCCGGGCGGCAGCTGGTCGGCCAGCCAGGCGGCGCCGGCGATCTGGCCTTCCTTGTGGGGGAATGCCTCGTCGTAGCGGTCCCCGATGGCGTCGAACGCCTCGGCCTGGCCCGATCTGTCGATGCTCGTACGGTCGAATCCGTCATATGCCCCGACACCTGCCCCGGACCTCCCGCTAGCCCCAAAACCCGCAGAGCTGCTCACGGCTGGGCTCCTTCCTGGCTGCCGGTCAAGTCCCCGGGGGGTGAGGGGAGTTGTGCAGCGTATGTTTACGGATGTTGATCCTACGTTTGCAGTATGGGGGCGTATCAAGGGGCATCGGGAGGTCGGTGCGGACACACGTTGAACGGCGTCCCGTCCACCGCACCGGACGTTCCGAACGGTGGCCGGTCCCAGTCGTCCGGCAGCCCGGGCACCGGCCAGGCCGGGTCGGGCCGCCACCGCTCCCAGCCGTCCGCGAACGGCGAGGCCCACGCCCGCACCGCCTCCACGGCCCGCAGGCCCGCCGTGCGAATCCGGTCCGCCTGCACCGCGTCCAGCAGCCCCACGCGCTGCGCCTGGGCGAACTCGTCCTCGTCCAGCCACCGCCAGCTGCCGTCCGGGCGCACCTCGATGTCCAGGAAGTGATCTTCGGAGTCCACCCCGCCCGGCCAGCGCAGCAGCGGCTCTTCGAGGTTCACATAGAAGTTCCTGAACTGCCAGCCGGGGTCCCAGAACAGCCAGACCGACCACGGCTCGCCCTCCCGGGCCAGCTTCAGCACGCCCATACCGGACCAGTGGGTGAAGGCGACCGTGCGCGGTCTGGTGTAGCGGGTCGCCAGCGGCTCCCGGTGCAGAGGAGTGCCGTCGGCCAGTTCGGGCTTGACGCACGGTGTGCTGGGCGCCATCCAGGCCGCCAGCAGCTCGGCCGTGTCACTGACGACGGTGACGGGGCGACAGATGTGCGGGTGCCCCGAGCCGTTGGCGCGGTAGCGCCACAGGATCTGGGTGCCGGTGGGCCAGCGCTGCTGTGACGACGTCGCCTGTTCCGCTGTCATGACGGGATCTTAGGTGCCACGCGCCCAGGACCGCCGTGAGCTGTGCCGCAGCGTGCCGACGGCGTCCGACGGCGAGCCGACGATGTGCCGTCGGCGGGCCGGGGGGAGTTTTCCCGGCCCGCCGAGGAGGCCCTCGGCCCCCTGGAATCAGGGGTGTGTCATCCGCAGCACGTCCAGCGCCTCGTCGAGCTGCTCCAGCGTCAGCTCGCCACGCTCGACATGACCGCTCGCCAGTACGGCCTCACGGATGGTGAGCTGTTCGGCCATCGCCCTCTTGGCGACGGCCGCCGCGTTCTCGTATCCGATGTACTTGTTGAGCGGAGTGACGACAGAGGGGGAGGACTCCGCGAACTGGCGCGCCCGCTCGGCGTTCGCTGTGATGCCGTCGACGGTCCGGTCGGCCAGCAGCCGGGCCGCGTTGGCCAGCAGCCGCACCGACTCCAGCAGGTTCTTGGCGATCACGGGCAGCATCACGTTCAGCTCGAAATTGCCCGCGGCGCCCGCCGCCGCGACCGTCGCGTCGTTCCCGGTGACCTGAGCGGCGACCATCAGCACCGCCTCCGGAACGACGGGGTTGACCTTGCCCGGCATGATCGAGGAGCCCGGCTGGAGGTCGGGCAGCGCGATCTCCGCCAGCCCGGTGCGGGGCCCGGAGGCCATCCAGCGCAGGTCGTTGCAGATCTTGGTGAGCCCCACCGCGACGGTGCGCAGCTGCCCGGAGGTCTCCACCAGCGCGTCCCTGGCACCCTGCGCCTCGAAGTGGTCCCGCGCCTCGGTCAGCGGCAGCCCCGTGGAGCGGGCCACCTCCTCGATGACGGCAGGGGCGAAGCCGGGCGGCGTATTGATGCCGGTGCCCACCGCCGTACCGCCCAGCGGCAGTTCGGCGAGCCGGGGCAGCGCGGCGCGCAGCCGCTCGACGCCGTACCGCATCTGAGCGGCGTAGCCCCCGAACTCCTGGCCCAGCGTCACGGGAGTGGCGTCCATGAGATGGGTGCGCCCGCTCTTCACCACGCCGGCGAACTCGCTCGCCTTGCCCTCCAGCGCCCGCACGAGATGTTCCAGCGCCGGGATCAGATCGGCGGTCACGGCAGCGGTCGCGGCGATGTGGATGGAGGAAGGGAAGACGTCGTTGGACGACTGGCTGGCGTTGACATGGTCGTTCGGGTGGACGGACGGGGCTTCGGCACCGGCAGCCGCCAGCCGCTCGGTGGCCAGCGTCGCCAGCACCTCGTTCATGTTCATGTTGGACGAGGTGCCCGAGCCGGTCTGGAACACATCGACGGGGAAGTGCCCGTCCCACCGCCCCTCCGCGACCTCCTCCGCCGCGGCCCGCACTGCGTCGGCCCGCTCCTGGTCGAGCACTCCCAGCCGGGCGTTCACCACGGCCGCCGCCGCCTTGATCCGGGCCAGCGCCTCGATGTGCGCCCGCTCCAGCCGCTGCCCGCTGAGGGGGAAGTTCTCCACGGCACGCTGCGTCTGCGCCCGCCACTTGGCCTGCGCGGGCACCCGGACCTCACCCATCGAGTCGTACTCGGTCCGGTAGCCGGCCTCGTTCTCACCGGTGCTGTCGGTCATTGTGCGTACACCTCCATACGGTTCAGCATCCCGTACGACCGCACACATTCCCGACAGCACGCCGCCGGTCCGCCGAGGGCGGGGGCCCTCGGCCGACCTTGTGGGTAGGGGCCCGGCTACTGCGGGGCGGCGGACGGCTCGGCGAAGACCTCGTCAGCGGTGTTGGCTTGCATCGCGTTGTCGAACCACTCGTCGAGTTGTTCGCTGTCGTCGCAGCTGGTGATGCGTGCCCTGTCTTCCGCCGCGAGGGGGATATCCCGAGCTGCGCACACCTTCAACAGGTCCCGCGCCCGAGTTTGACAGCGGTAGTACTCCGCCAGCCACGTCTTGCTGTTCGGGTCCAAGGTCAGTGCGCCCATGAGGTTCCTCCACAGGTCGGCCGAAGGGGAGCCGGAGAGTCCGGCGGAGATCAGTTCGGTTCGGCGAGCGGCGCGCGGGACAAGCGCTTGGCGCCTCAGGACCCGGCGCGCACCGGGATCGACGTCACGAACGGCTGCTCCGGCGCCGGGTCGGCGAAGAAGTCGTTGCCCTTGTCGTCGACGACGATGAACGCGGGGAAGTCCTCCACCTCGATCTTCCAGACCGCCTCCATGCCCAGCTCCTCGTACTCCAGGACCTCCACCTTCTTGATGCAGTCCTGGGCCAGCCGGGCCGCCGGGCCGCCGATGGAGCCGAGATAGAAGCCGCCGTGCGCCGCGCACGCGTCGGTGACCTGCTTGCTGCGGTTGCCCTTGGCGAGCATCACCTTGGAGCCGCCGGCCGCCTGGAACTGTTCGACGTAGGCGTCCATCCGGCCCGCCGTGGTGGGACCGAAGGAGCCGGAGGCGTAGCCTTCGGGCGTCTTGGCCGGGCCCGCGTAGTAGACGGGGTGGTCCTTGAGGTACTGCGGCATCTCCTCGCCCGCGTCCAGCCGTTCCTTGATCTTCGCGTGGGCGATGTCGCGGGCGACGACCAGTGTGCCGGTCAGTGACAGCCGCGTCTTGACCGGGTGCTTGGTCAGCTCGGCCAGGATCTCGTCCATCGGGCGGGACAGGTCGATCCTGACGGCGTCAAGGTCGGCGCCCGCGCCCTCGGTCAGCTCGGACTCCGTCGTCTCCGGCAGGAAGCGTGCCGGGTCGGTCTCCAGCTGCTCCAGGAAGACGCCCTCGGCGGTGATCTTCGCCTTGGCCTGGCGGTCGGCCGAGCAGGACACCGCGATGGCGACCGGGCAGGAGGCCCCGTGCCTCGGCAGCCGCACCACGCGTACGTCGTGGCAGAAGTACTTGCCGCCGAACTGGGCGCCGATGCCGATCCGCTGCGTCAGCTCGAAGACCTTCTCCTCCAGTTCCTTGTCCCGGAAGCCGTGCCCGGAGGGCGAGCCGGACTCCGGGAGCTCGTCCAGGTAGTGCGCCGAGGCGTACTTGGCGGTCTTGAGCGCGTACTCGGCACTGGTCCCGCCGACGACGATCGCCAGGTGGTACGGAGGGCAGGCGGCCGTGCCCAGCGAACGGATCTTCTCCTCCAGGAACTTCATCATGGAGGTCTCGTTCAGCACCGCCTTCGTCTCCTGGTAGAGGAAGGACTTGTTGGCACTGCCGCCGCCCTTGGCCATGAACAGGAACTTGTAGGCGTCGCCGTCCGTCGCGTACAGCTCGATCTGCGCGGGCAGATTGGTGCCGGTGTTCTTCTCCTCCCACATGGTGAGCGGAGCCATCTGCGAATAGCGCAGGTTGAGCTGCGTATAGGCGTCGTGGATACCGCGCGAGAGCGCCTCCTCGTCGCCGCCCGCCGTCAGCACCTGCTGGCCGCGCTTGCCCATCACGATCGCCGTACCGGTGTCCTGGCACATGGGCAGCACGCCGGCCGCCGCGATGTTGGCGTTCTTGAGCAGGTCCAGCGCCACGAAGCGGTCGTTGGCGCTGGCCTCGGGGTCGTCCAGGATGCGGCGCAGCTGCGCCAGGTGCTCCGGTCGCAGATAGTGCTGGATGTCGTGGATCGCCTCGGCCGCCAGCTTGCGCAGCGCCTCCGGCTCGACCTTGAGGAAGGTGCGTCCGTCCGCCTCGAAGGTGCTCACGCCCTCGCTGGTGATCAGGCGGTACGGCGTGGGGTCCTCACCGGTGGGGAGCAGGTCCGTGTAGGAGAACTCCGGGCTGGCCGGTTGGGAGCTGGCAGACATACGGGGACTCTTCCTCTCACACTCGCGGCTCTCGACGATGCTCGACGACAAGAGCCCGGCTCTCGACGATGGGAGCGCGTCTCACAGCGTAGAACCCGTCGGCAAGGGACCGCTGCGGGGGTAGTCGCGATCTATCGCGTTTGGGTACGCTGCCTGTGTGACTGAAGACTCTTCGCAGCGCGCCTCGCTCCAGAAGCAGCCGTCCGCCGAGTCGGCCCCCCAGCCGGCGGCCGCGCCCGCGCCCGCTCCGGTGGCGGAGCCGGAGGTGCGCGCCTCGGACGCCGACCGGGACCGGGTCGCCGACATCCTCCGCGAAGCGCTCGCCGAGGGCAGGCTGGACGCGCAGGAGCACAGCGAGCGCGTCGAAGCCGTCTACGCGGCCAAGACGATGGGTGAGCTGCAGCCGCTGGTGCGCGACCTCCCGGCGGGCCGTTCGGTCCCGGCAGAGGCGGAGCAGGGCGGGAGCGCCGGTGCGAGCGGTCAGCGCTCCTACGGCACCGCGTTCGCGACCTTCGCCGCCTCGCACACCTCCGGCCCCGCCCATCCCGCATACGGGCCCAAGGAGAACCTGGTCGCCATCTTCAGCGGCACCGGACGCAAGGGGCGCTGGCGGGTGCCTCGCAAGATCAACGCGTTCGCCTGCTTCGGCGGCATCGAGATCGATCTGACCGAGGCGCTGTTCGAGCACCCGCACGTGCAGATCAACGCCACTGCGATCTTCGGGGGAATCGAGATCCGGGTCCCGGAGAACGTCACTCTGCAGCAGAAGGGCGCCGGGATCTTCGGCGGGTTCGACGTTCAGGTCAGCGACTCCCCGGACCCGACCGCGCCGACGGTGCTGGTCGAGGGAGCCGCCATTTTCGGGGGTGTGGACGCCAAACCGAAGCGTGGACGCGTCATTCAGAACCTGCGCGACCGGTTCCGCAAGGAGCCGTGAGAGGGCGGGCGCACGCGGCGTTCACTGCGCGCCGGGGAGCGTACGCCTGGGCGCGTATCGGACGACACGCAATGCATACCGGCGCGTACAGCGGGTAGGGCTCGGGCATCGTCTTTCGTACGGCGAGAGTTCGCGGAGCGGCGCCCCAGTGGCCCGTGGGGGACCGGGAACTGCCGTGCGCTGCAAGACGGGTGAAGGGGAAACAAACCTCCGTCGTCGCGTCAGGAGCAGACCGTGCTGCACACGCCGCATCAGTCCCTGCAGGCCGCCGCCACCATCCCCGTACAGCGAACGCCTGAGCGAGATGACCAAGCGGGGCCCTGGCACGCGGACGCCGTCTGCCGCCGCGACGAGGCGGGCCTCTTCTTCGCACCCTCCAAGGAGCCCACGGCAGCGCGGCTCTCCCGCGAGCAGGCCGCCAAGCGCGTGTGCGCGCGCTGCCCCGTGCTGGTCGAGTGCCGCGAGCACGCCTTGGTGATGCCCGAGCCGTACGGCGTCTGGGGCGGCCTCACCGCGGCCGAGCGGCGCGTGGTCCTGACCCGCCGCCGTAAGACCGCGTCTTCCGCGTCTGCGGGGCAGCCGACGACGGAGGTGCCCCGCATCGCGTAAGCCGCCTCGCCGCTGTTCCGGGGAGGGGCTGCCCCTGTCCGTTGTTTGCGGACTGCGGGTGTGTTGTGGTCGCTCGCGCAGTTCCCCGCGCCCCTGACGGGGCACCCCTCTGCGCTTGGGAGGTCCGCGCCAGAGGCGGGGGGCCGGCAAGCGCAGCCCCCCCATGCGGAGCAAGCGGACATATGGGGGCCACCGACGGCGGCGGCCCCAGCGCGGCGCAGCCGTCAGCGGGCGCGGTCGAAGTCGACCGCGCTGTACGCGCGGAGCTTCGAGAGCCGGTGCACGGACTCGATCTGCCGGATGGTGCCCGACTTCGACCGCATCACCAGCGACTGCGTGAACGCCCGCTCGCCGCGGTAGTGGACACCCCGCAGCAGATCGCCGTCGGTGATGCCGGTCGCGACGAAGAACACGTTCTCGCCGCCGACCAGGTCGTCGGTGAACAGCACCTGGTCCAGGTCGTGACCCGCGTCGAGGGCGCGCTGCCGCTCCTCGTCGTCCTTGGGCCACAACTTGCCCTGTATCGTCCCGCCGAGGCACTTGATTGCGCAGGCGGCGATGATGCCCTCGGGGGTGCCGCCCACGCCCAGCAGCAGGTCGACGCCGGTCTCCTCGCGTACGGTCATCACGGCGCCCGCGACATCGCCGTCCGAGATGAACTTGATCCGGGCGCCGGCCTCGCGGATCTCCTTCACCAGCCCCTCGTGGCGTGGCCGGTCGAGCACCACGACGGTGACGTCCTCCACGCCGCAGCCCTTGGCCTTGGCGATCCGCCGGATGTTCACCGCGGGCGGCGCCGTGATGTCCACGAACTCCGCCGCTTCGGGGCCGGTCACGAGCTTGTCCATGTAGAAGACCGCGCTCGGGTCGAACATCGAGCCCCGCTCGGCGACCGCCAGCACCGAGACGGCGTTGCCCATGCCCTTGGCGGTGAGCGTCGTGCCGTCGACCGGGTCGACGGCGACATCGCACTCGGCGCCCGTTCCGTCACCGACGCGCTCGCCGTTGTAGAGCATCGGGGCCTCGTCCTTCTCGCCCTCGCCGATCACCACGACACCGTTCATGGAGACCGTCGAGACGAGGGTGCGCATCGCCTTGACGGCAGCCCCGTCCGCGCCGTTCTTGTCGCCCTTGCCGACCCACCGGCCCGATGCCATGGCCCCCGCCTCGGTGACCCGGACCAGCTCCAGTGCCAGGTTGCGGTCCGGGGCCTCCGGGCTGACTTCGAGCTGGGAGGGCAGGTGGTTGTGTTCGGTCATCGGAACACACCTTTCTGTACGGCGACTCTTGACGGCCACTGCGGCGACGTGAGCTGTGCCGATTCGGCGAGGGTGAGCAAGATTTTACCTGTACGCCTCAGACTGAGCAGGGGTGCCCACGGATGAGCAGTGCGTACCCCGGCCCCGCCCCCTCACGCGGGGCGCCGAGCGGCATAAGGGACGATGGGGGCGTGGCAGCAGACAAGAAGCGCGGCGCGCAGGCTGTGCGCGACATGGTGATCTCGCTGGCGGTGATCCTCCTCGCCGCCTGGGTGATCTACCTGTTCGTTCCGCACGACGACAAGAAGGACCCGGTCAAGACGGTCGGCTACCGCGTGGAGCTGGCGTCGGCACGGCGCGCGGCACCGTACCCGGTGGCCGCGCCCGAGGGGCTTTCCAAGGAGTGGCGTGCCACCTCCGTCCGCTACGCGGCCGACAGCCCCAAGGGCTCCGTCTGGCACCTGGGATTCATCACGCCGGACAACGAGTACGCCGCCGTCGAGCAGAGCGACGAGAAGCGGCCCTCGCGCTTCATCGACGACGTCACCCAGGGTGCCGAGAAGACGGCGAAGAAGCAGCGCGTCAAGGGTGAGGAGTGGACCCGCTACACCGGCGAGAAGTACGACGCGCTGGTGCGCACCGCCAAGGACGGCAAGTCGGTGACGGTCGTGACGGGAACGGCGAACTTCCGGCAGCTGGGGGAGCTGGCCGAAGCGCTCCGCGCCGAGTCGACGAAGCCGAAGCCACGCGACTCCGCGAAGCCCTGACCGGGGCCACTTCCGGCCGATCACACGGAAGACGCCCCCCTCCCGCAGCCACAACTCACCCGCGCCTCACCGGCAAAAGGGAAGCCCCCCGCGCGAGGGGGGACACGCGCGGGGGGCGGTCAGGGGGCGACGGCATCCCGGTGGGGCTCGACGGCAGCGCCGCCCGAAGGGGCCGGCCTCAGAGGACGGTGACCACGTCGTCGTAGTTGAGCCGGGGCGAGCGCGGGGCGAACGCGTCGGGGCCCGGCTTGCCGATGTTGACGACGAGCAGCACCCGCTGGCGGCCGTCGCCGAAGAACTCCTTGTTGACGCCCTCCGGGTCGAAGCCGGTCATCGGCCCCGCGGCGAGCCCGGCCGCGCGTATGCCCAGGATGAAGTACCCGGCCTGGAGCGTGGCGTTGAGCGCGCCGGCGCCCTCGCGGGCGCTCTCCTCGGCGAAGAACGCGTCCTTGATGTTCGGGGCGTGCGGGAACAGCTCGGGCAGCCGCTCGTGGAAGTCCAGGTCGTAGGAGAGGACCGCGGTCAGCGGTGCCGTGCGGGTCTTGGGCACGTTGCCCTCCGCCATGTGCGTCAGCAGCCGCTCGCGGGCCTCGGGGGAGCGCAGCAGCGTCAGGCGCAGCGGCGACTGGTTGAACGCCGTGGGGCCGTACTTCACCAGGTCGTAGATCGCCTGGACCTGCTCCTCGGTGACCGGCTCGTCCGTGAACGTGTTGGCGGTGCGGGCCTCACGGAAGAGGAGATCCTGGGCTGCGGGGTCGAGGGCGAGAGCCATGGGGGAGTGCCTTGCCTTTTCGTGCGACGTTCAGATGCACGGGCAAGTGTAACCAGCACTAGTTCAAGCTTGAACAAAGCCCCTCTCTGACCGCTCCGGACCCGGCCCGGCCCCCGGCCCCCGCCGGATCGCCGCTACGCCTCTCTCTCCTCCGCCTCTTCCTCTTCTTCCTCCTCCAGCACCGCGTCCAGCCGGGCCCTTGCCCCCTCCAGCCAGGCGCGGCAGATGCCAGCGAGCTCCTCGCCGCGCTCCCACAGTGCCAGCGACTCCTCCAGCGTCGAGCCGCCGGACTCCAGCCGCTGGACGACCTCCACCAGCTCGGCGCGCGCCTGCTCGTAGCTGAGCGCGTCCGCCGTCGCCAGCTGAGCCTGGGAGGTGCCCGCCGAGCCGCCCGCCGTGGCCTCGGCCGTGACCTCCGCCTGGCCGCCCCCGGCCGCCTGGCCTTCCGTTTCCGTCGTCATACCCGCCAGCCTAAGCGTGGGGTCCGACAGCCACGTCGAACTCTCCCTGCGCCACCCGGGCGCGCAGCCGGTCGCCCTCCGCGACCTCGGCGGCGTCCCGGACGACGGCTCCGTCCTCCCGCTGGAGCACCGCGTAGCCCCGCTGCAAGGTCGCGGCCGGTGACAGCGCGACGACCCGGGCCCGGGTGTGCGTCAGCTCGTCCTCCGCGCGGGCCAGCCGGTGGTCGAGCACGCGCCGGGAGCGGTCGAGCAGCGCGGCGATCTCCTCCTCGCGGTCCTCCACCATCCCATGCGGGTCGGCCATCGCCGGGCGGCTCATCACCTCGGCCAGGCCACGTTCCTCGCGCTCCAGCAGGCCGTTGATCACCCGCCAGGCGCGCTCCCGCAGCGCCCGCACCCGCTCGTGCTCCTCACCGACATCCGGCACGGTGTCCTTCGCCGCGTGGGTGGGCGTACGGGAGCGGAGGTCGGCCACCAGATCCAGCAGCGGCGAGTCCGCCTCGTGCCCGATCGCGGAGACCACCGGGGTGCGCGCCGCCGCCACGGCACGCACCAGGCGCTCGTCCGAGAACGGCAGCAGGTCCTCCATCCCGCCGCCGCCCCGGGTCACGATGATCACGTCCACGTCCTCGCGGGCGTCCAGCTCGCCCAGCGCCTCGATGATCTGCGAGACGGCGTAGGCGCCCTGCACCGCCGTGTTGCGCACCTCGAAGCGGACCGCCGGCCAGCGCTCCCGCGCGGTGTGCAGCACATCCCGCTCGGCGTCCGAGGCCCGGCCGGTGATCAGCCCTATCTTCTGCGGCAGGAAGGGCAGCCGCTTCTTGCGCTCGGACGCGAAGAGGCCCTCGGCCGCCAGCGCCTTGCGCAGCCGCTCGAGCCGCGCCAGCAGCTCACCCACCCCCACCGGGCGGATCTCCGCTGCACGCAGCGAGAGCCGCCCCGTCTTCTCGTACCACTCCGGCTTCGCATGCACGACCACCCGCGTGCCCTCGCTGATGACGTCCTTGACCTGCTCGTACACCTGCCGGAAGCAGGTCACGCTCAGCGAGACCTCGCGGGAGGGGTCGCGCAGCGTCAGAAAGACCATTCCGGCGCCCGGCCGGGGCGAGAGCTGGATGATCTGCCCCTCGACCCAGACGGCGCCCAGCCGGTCGATCCAGCCGCGGATCAGCCGGGAGACCTCGCTGACGGGGATCGGGGATTCGGCGGACGTGGTGAGAGCCATGCGAGAAGGCTAGGCCCTGGCACCGACAGTCACCGGGTCCGGGAGGGAGCGCCCTTGACGGGGTGCTCAGCCGCGTCTCCGCCGGGGCGCTCAGCCCGACGCCTCGCGGCTGTCCCGGCGGCGCAGTACACCCAGTGTCACCAGAGCGATCACCAGCCACACCAGCCCCACCCAGTGCGCCTCGCGGTTCGCGGTGACGAGGACCGCGACGATGATTCCCAGGCCGACCAGCGGCACGGCCCAGTCCCACAGCGGGCTCATCCCGCGCCGGCCGGCGCCGCTCTCGGCCACCGCGCCCCGCCCCGGCCGCCTGCCCCCGCGCAGCCCCAGCCCGTGGTAGCCCATGACCGACAGGTGGAGCATGCCGAAGCCGAACAGGGCGCCGATGTCCACGATCGAGACCAGCCGGTCGAGCCCTTCGGCGGCGCGGGCCGCCCACACCGCCGCACACAGGGTCAGCACCGCGCTCAGCAGCAGCGCCCTCCCCGGTACGCCGGTACGCGAGCTGACGCTGCCCAGCACGCGCGGCAGCCGCCGGTCCCGCGCCATGGCGTACAGCAGCCGGGCAGCCGCCGCCTGCCCGGCCAGCGCCGCGAACGCCGCACCGATCGCCTTGCTGACGGCCACCGTCGTCTGGAGCCAGCCGCCGACCGCGGTCTTGGCCGCCGTGTAGAAGGCGGCACCCTGCGAGGCGGGGTCCTCGGCAAGCTCGCGCGAGGAGTCCTGGGACAGCAGCGCGGCCAGGTACGTCTGGACGACGAAGAGCACACCGGTCACCAGCAGACACCACACCACAGCCCGGGCGACCAGGGTGGCACTGTCCCGCTTGGCACCCCCGCCGTTCCCCACGGCGCCCTCGCCGCCCGCTCCGGCACCCCTGCCGCCCACCGCCTCCTCGGCGAAGTTGGCGATGGCATCGAAGCCCAGGAACGACAGCACCGCCACCGAAACCGCGCCCAGCAGCGCCGTCAGCGAGAAAGCACGGTCCCCGGTGAGCGGGGAGAGCCAGCCGCGCTGCGGCCCGTCCTGTACCAGTACGACCAGTGCGGCGGCGACGAAGACCAGCAGCACCAGGATCTCCATGGCCAGCACCAGAAAACCCACCACTGCCGCACGGCGGACACCCGACAGATTGAGCGCTGTCGTGACCACGACCGCGAGCGCCGTCCAGACCCACTGATCCACCTCGGGCACGAGCTGCGCCATGGCGATCCCGGAGAAGAGGTAGGCGACAGCCGGGATGAGCAGATAGTCGAGCATCATCATCCAGCCGGCCAGGAAGCCCGCCCCGTTTCCGAGGCTCACGCGCGCGTACGCGTACACGGAGCCCGCCTGCGGCGCCGTACGGATCATCCGGGCGTACGAGTAGGCCGTGAACGACATGGCCACCGTCGCGACCACGTACACCAGCGGCACCACGCCGTGGCTGCGCGCGTCGAGCGCACCGTAGATGCCCACAGGCGCCATCGGTGCGATGAACAGCAGCCCGTAGACGATCAGGTCGCGCAGGGTCAGACTGCGCCGCAGGGCACCGCCCGGACTGTCCCCGAGAATCTCGGCTGTGTGCGAGCGAGCTGTGTGCGAGCGAGCTGCAGACATGGGGCCAGCTTGCCGCAGACCGGCACGGCGGACAGCGGGCAACGCGCGCCTCCGCCTCGCGCCGCGCCGCACGCGCCCGGCGCAACACGCCCGCCGCGCTTCGCTCCCCCCGGGCCCGGGGGGTGCTCCTGTTGCCCCGGTGCTCCCCAGGACGACACGAGCAAGGCCCTTACGATGGACCCATGACTGGTTCGCCCGACCGCAGGCCCGACGACGCACCGGAAGCCACCGCACCGCAATCCACCGCTCCGGGCCGCCGCCGCGTCCTGCTCGCGGCCCCCCGCGGCTACTGCGCGGGCGTGGACCGCGCGGTGATCGCCGTGGAGAAGGCGCTGGAGCAGTACGGCGCTCCGATCTACGTACGGCACGAGATCGTGCACAACAAGTACGTGGTGCAGACTCTGGAGAAAAAGGGCGCCATCTTCGTCGAGGAGACGGACGAGGTGCCCGAGGGCGAAATCGTCATCTTCTCCGCGCACGGCGTTGCCCCCACCGTCCACCAGGAGGCCGAGCGCGGAAAACTGGCCACCATCGACGCCACCTGCCCCCTGGTCACCAAGGTGCACAAGGAGGCCGTCCGGTACGCCAAGGAGGACTACGACATCCTCCTGATCGGCCACGAGGGCCACGAGGAGGTCATCGGCACCAGCGGCGAGGCGCCCGACCACATCACCCTGGTCGACGGCCCCGGGGACGTGGAGAATGTCGAGGTCCGCGACCCGGAGAAGGTGGTGTGGCTCTCCCAGACCACCCTTTCGGTGGACGAGACGATGGAGACGGTCGACGCGCTCAAGGGCCGCTACCCCAACCTCCTCTCGCCGCCCAGCGACGACATCTGCTACGCCACCCAGAACCGGCAGACCGCCATCAAGCAGGTCGCCGCCGACGCCGATCTGGTGCTGGTGGTCGGCTCCAAGAACTCCTCCAACTCCGTCCGCCTGGTCGAGACGGCTCTGACGCACGGCGCCAAGGACGGCCACCTGGTCGACAACGCGGAGGAGATCGACGAGGCATGGCTGGAGGGAGTCGAGACGATCGGCCTGTCCTCCGGCGCCTCCGTCCCCGAGGTCCTGGTCGACGGCGTCCTGGAGTGGCTGGCCCAGCGCGGCTGGGACGAGGTGGAGATCGTCAAGCCGGTCGACGAGCACATGCAGTTCTCACTCCCGAAGGAGCTGCGGCGCGACCTGCGCGCCGAGGCGGAGCAGCGCATGCGCGCCTGAACCCTGCGGGTCTCCGGCACGTTCGGGGTGCCGACGCCTGGCGGGTTCGGGTGCTGGCCGGTCCCGGCGCCGGCCGGTCCCGGTGTCTGCCGGTCCCGGCTCGGACCGGAAGATCGCTCACCCGCCCTGGCGTCCGCCCTCGCGTCCGTCCCCGCGTCCGCCGTTCTCGGTGCGCTGCCGGTTGCGGCGGCGCTCCAGGCTGAGCGCCGCCTTGCGGATGAGGGTGATCAGCACGGCGGCCAGCGTGCCCGCGTACAGCCACACCGCGTGCAGGGCGAGGCCGGTGAAGACGTTCTGGAGCACTCCGCCGAAGCCGTCACCGCTGCCTCCGGCGAAGAACAGCCCGATCGTGTACGCGAGGGGAAGGGCGACCGGCGCGGCGTACAGCTCCGTGGGCCGCACCCAGACCGCGGCGGCCATGGCCACCAGCAGGAAGCCGATGCCGTAGAACGCAGGCGCCCCACCGGGCATCAGCGACACCAGACCGCCCATCAACACCATCAGCACTGAGGCGAACACCCCGACGCCGAGGCCAGTGAGCCGCGGCGCCCGCTGGGTCGGTCCGACCCGGACCGGGCGGTTCCGGCCCGCGGCCGGCCCACCGGCCGCCTGCCGGGGAGCTGCCCCGCGCGGTGCGGCTCCCGCGCCCGCGCCCGCGCCCGCTGCGGGCCGCGCCGAAGCCGGCGCCTGCGTCCGGGCCGAGCCCTGCGCCTGCGCCCGGCCACCGGGTGCCGGGGCCGCTGACGTCGAGGCCGCTGGCGCCGGGGCTGTCGGCGCGGGAGGGGCCGGGTGCGGGAGCCGCGGGCTGTGCCGGGTGGCGGCCCCGCCACCGTCGGAGCCGCTGCCCGGGGGAGCGGCCCCGTACCGCTCGTACGGGTCGTGCTGGGTCGTGCGCGCGCTGCGTTGCTCCACCTGGCCACGGTAGGTGCTACGGGCCCGCACTCGCCGTCATGAACACGCGGATCACGCCAATGCCACCGATCGGGCACGGTCCGTTCGGGGGCACGGGGCAGCCGTGGGCGCGAAGGTACGGGGACAGTGGGGAAACCGGGCCGCACCAGGACACCCGTCCGGCGAACCCGTCCGGCAAACCCGTCAGGGAAACCCGTCCGGGTGCGCCCGTAGACTGGGTGGTCGGCCTCCGGGCCGTCTGTCCGCGAAGAGACCCCACCAGGGAGAACCCCCGCCGGGGGCAACGGGAAGTAGTCGCAACGTGTCGCTCACGATCGGAATCGCCGGCCTGCCGAACGTCGGCAAGTCGACCCTTTTCAACGCCCTGACCAAGAACGAGGTGCTGGCGGCCAACTACCCGTTCGCCACCATCGAGCCCAACGTCGGCGTCGTGGGCGTTCCCGATCCCCGGCTCGGAAAGCTGGCCGAGCTCTTCAACTCCCAGCGCGTCCTTCCCGCCACCGTCGACTTCGTCGACATCGCCGGCATCGTGCGCGGCGCCAGCGAGGGCGAGGGCCTGGGCAACAAGTTCCTGGCGAACATCCGTGAGTCCGACGCCATCTGCCAGGTCATCCGCGCGTTCAAGGACGACAACGTCGTGCACGTGGACGGAAAGATCTCGCCCAAGGACGACATCGAAACGATCAACACCGAGCTGATCCTGGCCGACCTGCAGACGATCGAGAAGGTCCTGCCCCGGCTGGAGAAGGAAGCACGGGTCAAGAAGGACAAGCAGCCGCAGGTCAAGGCCGTCCAGGAGGCCAAGGACATCCTGGAGGAGGGCCGCACCCTCTTCTCCGCGGGCATCGCGCAGGGCACCGAGCGCGCCGAGCCGCTGCACGAGCTGCACCTGCTGACCACCAAGCCGTTCATCTACGTCTTCAACGTGGACGAGGACGAACTGACGGACGAGTCCTTCAAGGACGAGCAGCGCGCCCTGGTGGCCCCCGCCGAGGCGGTCTTCCTCAACGCCAAGCTGGAGGCCGACCTCGCCGAGCTGGACGAGGACGAGGCGCTGGAACTCCTGCAGACGGTCGGCCAGGAAGAGCCCGGCCTGGCCACCCTCGCCCACGTCGGCTTCCGCACCCTCGGCCTGCAGACCTACCTCACGGCAGGCCCCAAGGAAGCCCGCGCCTGGACCATCAAGCAGGGCGCCACCGCGCCCGAGGCCGCCGGCGTCATCCACACCGACTTCCAGAAGGGCTTCATCAAGGCCGAGGTCATCTCCTACGAGGACCTCCTGGAAACCGGCTCGGTAGCCGAAGCCCGCGCCAAGGGCAAGGCCCGCATGGAGGGCAAGGACTACGTCATGCAGGACGGCGACGTGGTGGAGTTCCGCTTCAATGTGTAGTGCGCATCCATAACTGATCGTCCGCGATTAGTCAAACTCGCAGGTCAGACAGGGTGGACCCGATTTCGGGTCCACCCTGTTGGGATTCCGGTCGCTGGATGTGCGCTGGTAAAATTTGACAGGGCGTCAGTTATGGGCGGGCGGTCGTCCCCGGAATCCGCCGTCATGAGCCCCTGTCGACCGCGGTTTCCGCGCGCTGCCCGTCCCGGGCCCCTGTCGGCCCCGTAGCTGTGTTTCGCGGTTGGTTGTGCCCGCCCCGCCCCGGCCGGGTGCGCGCGGCGGCACACGGCGTTCGTGCCCCGCGTGGTTCTCAACTCCCGTAGCCGCAGGTTCGCGCCCCCGGCAGGGCACACGGCAGATGGGAAACGCTCGGACCCCCGCGGGGGCGGCGCAATTGCCGTGATTGAGGCAACGTACGGGATCGCGTGACGCCGGGCGCCAATCCGGATGGCGAAGCCGCTGGCTACGAGTCCTGGCTGGAGCGCGACCAAGGGCATGCGGCTGGACTTCGATCCGGTGGCGCTGGGACCTCGTCCCAGCCGCTCTGACCGCTCTGGTCGGCGGCCGGCTAGATGAATGAGTCCGATGTTTGTGCTGGCCGCGACCATGGCGAAGGGCGCCCGTTGGTCTGAGTGTGACTTCGAACCTGGACGCCCTTCTGGCGGCACTCTACGTGTTCATCGACGACCATGTGGCCCCTCGTCGCCGGATCGGGCGACCCCCGAAACTCACCGACAGCGAACTGCTGTGCCTGGCGGTCGCCCAGGTCCTGCTGGGCTTCCCCTCGGCCCGGCACTGGATCCGCTTCGCCCACGCCAGGCTCGCTCACCTCTTCCGCTATCTGCCACGGCAATCCGCCTACAACAAACGCCTCAACGCCGCCGGACCGCTGATCAGCCACACCATCGAGATGCTCGCCCGGCAGGTGCCCACCTGGCACGACGACCTACGGCTGATCGACTCCACCCCACTGCCGTGCGCGGCCTCCCGCGAGACCGTCAAACGCTCCGACCTGGCCGGGCCCCTGCCGGACGGCTCTGCCAGGCTGAAGAGATGATGATGAAGGAGGTGGCGTGATCAACGACGGGAATTCCCGCCTCGGTGAGTTCAGCGCCCGGCTGGAGAGCGACAACATCGACGTCGTCCAGGGTGCTCTGGACGATTACCAGTCGGCACAGGCGGACACCAGATGGGGTGTGGACAACCCCTACTGGCCGCTGGACAACGAGGTGCGCTTCGCCGCCCGACGCCTCCTCGGGCAACCTCCGTCCGGCGACAGCCACGCGAGCGCTCTCACCATGCTGTGGCATCTCGCCGAGGAGGAGGACGCGGACTTGATCGCGGATGTCCTCGAAGGCGCCACGGACGCCGGGGTGCGGGAGGATGCGCTTCTCGCGGCCGGCACTGCCCTCGCAGAAGGTGAGGAGCCGAACCGGCGGCTGCTGGAGCTGATCACCGCCATGGTGCTGGACGAGGGCCTCGATGTGCGGGATCGCAGGAAGGCCATGCACGCCCTGGACGATCTCGATCTCCCGGAGGTCGAGGACCTCCTCGTCCGTCTCAGTGAGTCGTCCGAGCTGAAACTCCAGGTGTATGCGGCGGGTTGTCTCGCAACGCCCGTGCGGCTCCGCGTGCACCGCGATCGCGTCCGGCGGCTGGCAAAGTCCTGGCCGCAAGACGCGGGTTGGGAGGCCAAGCACGTTCGTGAAGCGGTCGAGGGCTTCCACAGCACCTACTGGAAAGACACCGAGGTGGACGATCCGGTGCTCCGGAAGGCCCATGACGAGCTGATATTCCCGCTCAGCGACGAGGGGTGCCTGCAAGCATTCGCCACCCTGCTGCGCAGCGAGGACCCGGTCGCCGTGGGCATCGCGCTCGACCATTACGCCTCCTCGAATGGGCTGCGTCATGTCCTAGAGGACGGGGAACGTGCCGAGGCCTACCTGCCCGAGGTGCTGGCCCGCGCCCGGGAGGTGCTCCGGCGGCCGATGTCTCCCGCCGAGGTGAGCGCCCTGAACATGATCGGGGCGCAACATGCCGAGCCCGGCGACGCCGGCCTTCTGCTGGACGTTCTCGCGCGCACGGACTCGGACGCGGTGCGCGAGAAGGCTGTCTGGATGGCCTACGGCGTGCTCGACGAGGCCGAGGTGAAAGACGAGAGGCTCGTCGCCGCGCTGGGCGACCTGATCCTCGACCCGTCCGTCGGCTTCTACATCACGAACACGAAGGAGACGGCGATCCGCGTCCTGGCCGACAGCCTCGGCGCGGACGCGGACGACATTCTCCTGCGGGCGTTCCGCGAGGGTGAGCCGAAGGTGCAGGCCCACGCGTGCTATTACCTGGTCAGGACAGGAGGCCTGGATCGGCACCGTGCCGTTCTGGAGGAGGTCGCCGAGAGCTGGGGCGACCGGCCTCCCTGGGGCCAGGACCCCATTGAGCTGATTTTCGGCAAGCCGCACAGCGTCCACTGGGAAGGACACCGGCTGGCGGACCCGGACCTGTATCGCGCCCACAAGAGGCTGAGGGCTCCTACGGTGGACGAGTCGTACCATCGGGCGCTTCGCATGCTGCTTGAAAGTGACGACGAGGCGGCCGTGGGCATCGCCCTGGACCACTGGTGGAGTCCCGACGGCGCCATGGAGCGGGGCGGCGAGGCAGCGCGTGAACCGGAGAGGGCACTCGTCCTGGACCGCATCCGGGAAATGCTGCGGCAGCCTCCGTCACCGGCCGAGCTCAGCCGCGAGTACGGGCCCGAGGCCAAGCACCTCACCGCACTGTCGGCGCTGGACGTCGTGGCGGCGGAAGAGCCGTCCCTGCTGGCCGAGGTCCTGGAGGCCGCCGCGAGCGATCACGTTCGCCGGCGGGTTCTTGATGCGGTGGAAGCGGTGTTCAAGGATGCGGAGGAGGCCGACCTACGGCTCGTCGACGCGCTTGGGAATATCGCCTGCGACGAGAACGTGCCGTTGAACGACCGCGTCAGGGCACTGGAACTGCTGGACGAGTCTCCGGGGACCAACTCCGTGGACGCGCTGCTCCGGGCGACGCGCTGCCCCGAAGTAGAGGTTCAAGCCGCTGCGGCATGGGGGCTGATGTGGGAAGAGGTCATCGAGGACCATCGCTCCAGGCTTGAGGAACTGAGCGCAAGCTGGCCCGTGGAGGAAGCCCCGTGGGAGGTCACGCGGGTACGGGACATCCTCAACGCCGCCAAGGAGTGAGGCGGGCCGCGCGTGTATGCAGGTAACGCATGGCGCGGGAAGCTCGTGGGCCGAACGAAATCCGCCGGTCGGCAAACGACCTCACACTCACCTCCACGCTGGCCGCCGACTGAGGGAGGCAAAGCTGTGACCGTCAGGGCGGACACGGGTGATGACGGCTGCCACCTGCGGCTGCCCCCGGTAGAGCCGCAGCCCCGTACGCTCCAGGCGCCCGGACGGGGAGAGTGACGGCCCCCGTCCGGGCCCTTTACCAGGTCCGGCCGCCGTGCCGGGGCGGTTCCCGGATTTCCGCGCCCGGTGTACAGCGGCGCCTCTACCGTCCAGCCCGGGTGCCGGGTGCCGGGTACGGGGGTGACGGAAGGGGCTGTGGAGTGGGGCGGGATCTGGGACTGGACGGGGTGGTGGACCACTTCACCCTGTCCGGAGATGAGGCGGGATGGTTACGCAACAAGACCGCAGGCCCGTTGGGCTATCCTCGTGATGAGAGAAGGTCGGCCTACCAAGTGTTGGCTGGGTCGCATCGCCCCCCGCAATGTCCTTGCAGCGCGCGACCACGTGCGGGGATTGACCTGTGCTGCGCATGGGTTTCAAGTTGCCCCCGCACGCGCGGGGATCGGCCCGGCTGGAACCACGATTACCCGCCTGATACGGCGGTATGTAGAGCTTGCCTCCGGGCTTCTTGCCCGAGTTCACGCTGCCAGGGGGCGCTGACAGGGCGTTCGCCGCTGTCACAGTGACCGGGCCGCAGGAGCGACTTTCGATGTGGCGCCGCTGCCGCGACACCACGCAAGCCACGCTGTGCCCCGGTGGGGCTGCGATGTGATCCGATCCAAACTCAAGTGATCGGGGGCCCACCGGGCTTCGGGCAGTGCCGTCGACGGTTGCTGGTTGTGCGCTGGTTGCTGTTTCGCAGCGGCGCGTTTCCGCAGGTGACTGCGATGTCATCGACGTTCCGGTTCAATGTGTAGTGCGCACCAATAACTGATAGTCCGTGATTAGTCAAACCAGCAGGTCAGGTGGTGTGGGCCTGTTTTCGGGCTCACCCCGCTGGGATTCCGGTCGCTGGTTGGTCGCTGATGAAACTGATACGTCGTCATCTGTCGTCATCCGTCGTTGTCTATACGGTCGCTGGATGTGCGCTGGTTGATTGTGACGGGACGTCAGCTATGGGTGGGATGGTCGTCCCCGGATCTGTGGTCATGGGCCCCGTCGACCGCGATTTCCGCGCCCTGCCCGAAGCGGTGTCCCGGGGCCGCTGTCGGCCCCGTAGCCGTGTTCCGCGGCGTGACGAGCCCGCCCCCGCCCCGGGCGCGTGCGCGCGGCGGCACACGGCGCACGGCCCGCGTGAGTCTCGATTCTTCTAGCTTGATCTTTAACGTCCGGCGTCGGGTGGCGTCTCGAACTTGATCACTCGGTTCGGTGTCCGGCGGACGTGGAAGTGGCCTTCGTCTGAACATGTGCTCCGACCAAGGAACACACCTGTCCAGTACGAAGGCCGTGGGGATGAGTCTGCTTCATCACACGACGCCCGGCGAGAACCGATGGCGGAACTCTCATGCTTCGGGGCCGAGTTCTACTCCTGCCTCACCACTCGTTCGGATGCGCTGTTCGAGCTGGCCGACGCTGTCTTGTGCGGCAACGGGCCGGTCAGGTCGCTGGCCGAGTTGTCGATGGTGGGCGAACACCGGCGCGGTCATGGTGGGCTTTACGCTGCTGTCGCCCGTGGCCGGGTCGATGCCGACCGGATGCGGCGGGTTCTGGCCTCGGTGCCACTGCCGCGGGCTGCTGACGGCCGGCTTGTCCTGGCCATCGACATCACTTGCTGGCTGCGGCCTGACGCTCACACTTCACCGCAACGGGTTCTGTGCCACACCTGTGGCCGGGGCAAGGACCAGCACATCCCCGTTCCCGGCTGGCCGTACTCCATCGTCTGCGCACTCGAGCCCGGCCGCAGCTCGTGGACCGCGCCACTGGACGCCCTGCGGCTTGCTCCGGGCGACGACACCGCGACGGTCACCGCCCGGCAGTTGCCTGAACTGATCCAGCGACTGATCAGCGCCGGTCAGTGGCAGGTGGGTGAGCCGGACATTCTCATCATCGCGGATGCCGGATACGACGCGCCCCGCCTGGCTTTCCTCCTGCGGGATCTGCCGGTGCAGCTGTTGGCCCGGATGCGTTCGGACCGCGTCCTGCCCAGGGCTGTCCCGCCCCGGCAGCCGCACACCATGGGCCGACCACCCCGGCACGGAGGCGAGTTCGTCTTCGGCCAGCCCGACACTCGGGCACCCCGGATACCGAGACCGTCACCGACACACGCCTTTACGGCACCGCCACCGCACGCTCCTGGGACCGGCTGCACCCCAAGCTGACCCACCGTTCCTCCTGGGCCGCAGCCGACGGCACCCTTCCCCTCGTCGAAGGGACGGCGATCCGCCTGGACATCGACCACCTGCCCAGCGGAGCCACCCCGAAGCCGGTCTGGCTGTGGTGGTCGGGCACCGACGCCACCGAAGCCGACACCGACCGTCTCTGGCATGCATACCTGCGGCGTTTCGACATCGAGCACACCTTCCGCCTGTTCAAGCAGACCCTGGGCTGGACCTGCCCGAAGATCCGCACTCCCGAGGCGGCGGACCGATGGACCTGGCTGATCATCGCTGCTTACACGCAACTGCGGCTTGCCCGGCCGCTGGCAGCCGACCTGCGTCGGCCATGGGAGAAACCCAGTCCGCCGGACAGGCTCACCCCCGCCCGCGTCCGCCGCGACTTTCGGCACATCCGCCCCAAGGCGGCCTGCCCGGCCCAGGCACCGAAACCCTCCCGATCTGGGCCCGGACGACCACCAGGCCGAAAGAGCACTCGGCCGACATCCCGCCACGACGTGCACACACCCCACAAAACACAGCCAGCGAAACGACGAACGAAGAAGTCAGCGACCCCACGGCCCCGCCGCACAGGTTGAAGATCAAGCTAAGGCATGTTGCAGAAGGCTGTGACTGAGCAGGTCACGGCCGGTTTCGTGCTCGGTCTACTCATGCCGCGAGGGCGAGGTTGTGCATGTGAGCGGCGGACTTGGACCGCGTAGTGGAGTCCGTGTCCGCGTTGCCGGCAGTCCCCGAGGATCTTGTAGTGCTTCATGCGTGCAAAGGCGTGCTCGACTCGGACCCGGACCCGGCGATGCTCTGCATTGTCGGCTTCCTCGCCTGGCAGCAGTGCCCGTCCGAACCGCTTGCGGTGCGGGCACCCCGTCGTCCCAAGCGCTAAGGCGGTGCGCGACGCGGGCCGCTTCGCCAGTACCCGCGCACCCGCTGAAGCGCCCGTCTAGCAGCGCATACTCAGCGGCATCGACCGCTTCTTGACCCGTGAGGTCTCCGACAGCAGCACTGCGCCCCATCTTCGCCGGGCGACCGCGGTGGACGAGGGAGGCCGCGGGCTGTTCCTGATCGCCCAGCTCGCCCAGCACTGAGGCACCCACTCCACGCCGGAGGGCAAGAGGATCTGGGCCGCGCTACCGCTGTCGGCGAGTCAGGCCGAACCGCCACTTGTGTGAGAGCGCCGGCGCCCGCACTTATCGACTGCCGCCCAGCTCGAAGAGCAGGAACAGAAAACCGGCCATCAGATGGCCCGCCACCACGTACACGAACAGCCGCAGGGCCAGTCCGCGCGGAAAGCGCCCGTTACCGCGCTCCTCGCCCGGTTCGTCCCTGCGTCTGCGCTGCGCGGGCGCAGGGACGGAACCGGGGGACGCCTGACCGGAAACGGAAGCGTCCGACGCCGGGGGCTGCGGCTGGGCGGGCGGTGCTGCGGTCATGGTCGGAATGCCTTTCTGCTCGATGCGGCCAGGGGCGCAGACGCGGGGCCCGGGAGACGTGCGGGGCGGGCGGGGGCTCAGCATTGTGGGGGGCTGCCGTGTGCGGCGTGGCCGGGCAGGCCGTTCACACAGAGGTCGGCGGTAGGGGACCGGAGGAGTGTGTGGACGAAGAGCAGGTCCACGCCCTTGGCCGAGACGGCTTCCAGGCGGTGCGGGGTGAGGGAGTCGAAGTGCGCCGAGTCCCCCGGGTCCAGCCTCTCGGTGACCTGCCCGAGAGTCAGCCGCAGCTCCCCGCGCTGTACGTGGATCCACTCCTCGCCGGGATGGACGCGGACGAGATCGCGCTGCGTGCCGCGCGGCACATGGACGCGGAGCGCCTGCATGGCGCGCCCGGACCGGCCCGCCTGCCAGTAGCGCCACCCTCCGGCATCGACGGAATCCATCTCGGCACCCCGGACCACCGAGTGGGCAGCCGTGGCCGTCTCGCCCAGGAGCTCACCGACAGTCGTGCCGTAGACCCGGGCGAGAGTGAGGAGGAGCGGCAGCGACGGCTGTCGCTTCCCGGTCTCCAGCCGGGAGAGGTGGGCGGGGGAGAGACCGGCCCTGCGTGCCGACGCCTCCAGGCTCAGCCCGCTGCGCCGCCTCAGCAGGCGCATCCGGGGTGCGAACGCGGGGAGGTCTCCCGCCTCCGGCCCGGCTGCCTCATCATGGGGAGGGTTCGGACGCATGCCCCGATTAAGGCACAACTTTTCCCAGCGGGCAAAATTTTTGCCTCTCAGGCAAAAATTCCGGCAAGAGTCTTCCCCCGCCCATGAACCGGTCTTCTCAGTACTCCGTCCTGACCTGTGATGAAGACACTCCCCGGCATGAGGCGGGGAAGACCGCTCCCCGGCGTCTGCTCGATGCCTCACGAGACCCGGAAGGGTGCTGGCGGACCAGCGGTCTGCTCCAACAGCCAGAACCATGCTTCCCGGCACAGCCAGGTCGCGCGGCGGCTGGCCGGCATCATTATGTGCTTCCAGCAGCCTTTGGCCACGCCCGCGTCCGCGGCGCGGATGCCTGCCGGTGACGAGACGGCGGATGGGTGGACTTTTTGGTCGTTGCCACCGGCGGTACGACCCGGACGCTATCCGACCTGCGTGACTTACTGATCGCCAAGGACGGCTGACGGGCACCGCCCAACCGTGCCGTCGGGAGCGGCTGCGTCGGCCTCGAGCTGCAGCCTGGCCAGGATCCGCTGCCCCGTCCCGTCCGCCGACCAGCGGCGGTGCCGCTCACAGACCTTCTGCCAGGGGCCATACCGCTCGGGCAGGTCAGGCCAAGGCACACCCGTGCGGGCCCGGAACAGTACTCCTGCGGGCCCGGAACAGCACTCCGTTGATCACGCTTCGGTGACCGGTCCACTGCCCACCTGGCCTGTCGTTGGCCGACAATAACGGCTCGATCTTCAGCCACTGCGCATCACTCAGCTCATGCCGTCGCACCAGGCAGGACACCTGCCAAGCACCGCACTGGTCCACCACCAAGAGCCATCAGAAACGGCCTAGATCCCCGCCAACTGGCCGCCCGTGGGGGATTGCAAGTGGCCAACAACAGACGCCCTTGGTCAGCACTGTTTCCCACACCGGTGCCCCGTTCACCGCGACTGAGCCGATCGAGGCGGCGGCGTCGGCGAACAGCGTCCCAGTCGCAAACCGCTCCTCCCGGAGAGCTTCCGGTTCTACTACGGTTGCCCACGCATGGCGCGAGATCAGGCGTCGGCGCCGTGTCTGGTCGTGCGTTCCGTGAAGCTCATGCCTACGCACCTGCACAGCCGAGAAGCGTCAGTGGGGAACACGCCGGGTGCGGGAGGGTTGATCCAGAAGTGGCAGGCGTTGAGCTCCTGGGATCTAATGCTCTGAGAGGTTCGTCCCGAGGCTGAATCCATTTGGTTCGGAGCGGCTCCTCGCTTGTACTTCACGCCGTCATTTCTGAAGCGAAAGGGTAGGTGCCCACCCAGGAGCGCGTGGAGGCTTCGGCCTCGGGTTCGGCGGCGGCGCCGTCATGGATCAGGACGAGCGTCCGCGTCGGAAGAGCGCCCGCAGCAGGCGTAGCGGGAGCAGTCCCACCAGAGGAGCTCGGCGGCCCAGATCTTCCCGGTCTTCACGGTCGAATGCCCGTGTGTAACGCTCGGCATCTTCCGCTGTGAGGTACTGCTTGGAGTCCCCGGCCCCGCAGCCGCGCTCGCACTCCCAATACATCGTGGCGCCTTCACTGGTGAAGCGAAAGCGATGTCCGAGGAATCGGCAGAGCAGCACGGGCAGAGAATACACTATGCATCTCCGCTCATTGCAGATTCCTCGGGTGTTCACCCCTACCGTGAGGAAATCAATGAGCACTCCTTCTGCGAGCACAGGCACTGTCACCACGCGTGTGCCCGCCCGGCTCGACAGGCTGCCGTGGTCGCGCTTCCACTGGCGCATCGTTCTGGGGCTCGGCACCGTGTGGGTCCTTGACGGGTTGGAAGTCACCATCGTCGGTGCGGTGGCCTCCCGGATGACCCAGTCGGGCAGCGGCATCTCCCTGAGTACCGCGGACGTAGGCACCGCCGCGGGAATCTACGTGGCGGGGGCCTGCCTTGGTGCCCTGCTCTTCGGCCGGCTCACCGACCACTTCGGGCGAAAAAGACTCTTCATGGTCACCCTGGGTGTCTACGTACTCGCCACGGTCGCCACTGCGTTCTCCTTCGAGCCCTGGTACTTCTTCCTTGCCAGGTTCGTTACCGGTATGGGAATCGGCGGCGAGTACGCGGCGATCAACTCGGCCATCGACGAGCTGATTCCCGCGCGTAACCGGGGCCGCGTGGACCTGGCCATCAACGGCAGTTACTGGGCCGGGGCAGCGATCGGAAGCCTTGCCGCACTGGGACTGCTCAGCCCGGCAATTGCGACCGATCTGGGCTGGCGACTGGCCTTCGGTATCGGTGGCGTCCTGGGACTGGCAATCATGCTGGTCCGCCGCACCGTTCCGGAAAGCCCTCGATGGCTGTTCATACACGGCCGCGAGCAAGAGGCTGAGCGCATCGTCGACCGGATCGAATCCGAGGTCCGGCAGGAGGTTTCCGGAGAACTTCCAGAGCCGGGGGAATCCATCACCATCCGGCAGCGCAAGGTCATTCCGTTCACTGAAATCGCCAGAACCGCCATGCAGAGGTACCCGCGCCGCGCGATCCTGGGGCTGGCTCTCTTCGTGGGGCAGGCGTTCCTGTACAACGCGGTCGTCTTCGATCTGGGCACGATCCTCAGTACCTACTTCGGCATCTCTTCCGGGGCGGTGCCGTACTTCATGGCAATCTTCGCCGTCGCCAATTTCCTCGGCCCTCTCCTCCTCGGTCGCCTGTTCGACACGGTCGGGCGCAAGCCGATGGTCACCGCCACCTATCTCGGCTCCGCGGCGGTCGGAGTCGCCCTGGCTGTTCTGCTGATGAACGGCCTTCTGACAGCATGGTGGTTCTTCCTGCTGATATCGGTGACCTTCTTCGTGGCCTCGGCCGGTGCCAGTTCCGCCTATCTGACGGTCAGCGAGGTGTTTCCCATGGAGACCCGCGCGCTGTCCATATCCTTGTTCTATGCCGCGGGTACCGCCGTCGGTGGGATCACCGGACCGTTGCTGTTCGGTCAGTTCATCGGCAGCGGGAACGCGGACTTGGTGGCCCTCGGGTTCATCATCGGGGCGGCGGCCATGGTGCTGGGCGGCATCGCCGAAATCTTCTTCGGCGTCCGGGCCGAGCAGAAGTCGCTGGAGGACATCGCCACCCCGCTCACGGCAGAGGAAGCTGACGCGGACTGGCAGAACGCCCCCTCGCCCCAGGCCGAGCGCGAACGCTCCCGGCCTCCCGAGGTCCGCGCCAGGAAGCGCGAAAGGGAGCAGCGGATCGTCGCGCGTACAGCACGCCGACGTGAGCATGAGCGATCGGGGCTGCGAAGGTACCGCCCCGGTACCGGTGACTCGTTCTACTCGCCCGGGATGGTCGGTACCACAGAGCCGAAGAGCCGGACTCGGGCCATGGCCGAACAATCCATGGACGAGGAGATCGAAGAGGTGGCACAGGCTTTGGAGGAGGAGGGCTCGCTCTCGCGCGATGAGCTGAGGGAAAACGTCGGCGGACGTTCTTGGGGCCCAGGACGGTTTCGCAGTGCACTGAAGGAAGCCGTCAGGGAATCACGTGCCGAGAACAGACCCCACCATGCCTACGGCCCGCCGCGCCGTCAGGGGGAGAACAAGGGGTTCCGGCGCAATGCCCGGCGCGATCGACGCCACGAGGACGACCAACGCTGAACACAACACAAACCGGTGGTCCGTAGGTGCGGCGGGCCTCACATCTACTGGTGTCGGGGCGGGCCGGCCACCGCGCGGAAGCGCACGCGGACGAATGCGAGCGCAGCACACTTCGGCGGGACGGGGAGCGGCAGGTGCCTCGCTGCTCGGTGAGCCTTGCGAAGGGGGATTGTGGCTTGCAGGCCCCCTCGCGGGCCTCTCAGGTCGCGGGATGACCCGACGGGACGAAGACTGAGGGGGCACCGGCAATCGCTATGGCATGGGTGGCAAGCGGTCGTGTGTACCCGTGCCGGATCGGATGATCGATATGACGACTTCGCCGTTCGGGTCCGGCGACCCGTTCTCCGAGCTCTTCAGCCGCTTCTTCGGTATGAGCCCGGCGGCCTCTCCCCCGGCCGTCCAGCGGGTGCCGATCGGCCGCCTGCTCAGTGATTCCGCGCACGAGCTGCTGGGTGCTGCCGCCACCCGGGCGGCCGAGGACGGCTCCGACCTGGATGCCGAGCATCTGTTGTGGGCCGCCACGCAGGTGCCGTCGGCCCGGCATCTGCTCCAGCAGGCCGGTGTCGATACGGACAAACTGGCACGGGAGGGTGAATCGGAGCTGCCGTCGGGCACCGGCACGGGTGAGCCTTCCCTTACACCGGCCGCCAAGAGAGCGCTGTTGGAGGCACACTCACGTTCCCAGGGGGTCGGCTCCTCCTACATCGGACCCGAGCACATCCTGGCCGCGCTCCTGGAGGACCCACACTCTCCAGCCGGACAGACGCTGCGCGCGGAAGGGGCTTCGCCCAGAGCCCTGCGGGAGGGACTGGAGGGGCAGCGGGGGCCCAACGGAGGCCACAGCGATACGCCCACCCTGGACGAATACGGCCGTGATCTCACGGAGGAGGCCCGTAGCGGGCGGCTCGATCCGGTGGTGGGGCGGGCCGAGGAGATCGAACAGACGGTCGAGATTCTTTCCCGTCGCTCGAAGAACAATCCCGTGCTGACCGGGGATCCCGGCGTGGGCAAGACGGCCATCGTGGAGGGCCTGGCGCAACGGGTCGCGGCCGACGACGTACCCAAAGTGTTGAAGGGGCGACGTGTGGTCGCTCTCGACATGGCTGGGCTGGTGGCGGGGTCGAAGTACCGCGGTGAGTTCGAGGAACGGTTGAAGAAGGTGGTCGACGAGGTCACCGCGACGGAGAACAACGTCATCCTGTTCATCGACGAAGTGCACACCGTTGTCGGAGCCGGAGGCGGTGCCGAGGGAGCCATGGACGCCGGCAACATCCTGAAACCGGCTCTGGCGCGCGGCGATCTCAGTCTTGTCGGTGCCACGACCATCGACGAGTACCGCAAGAACATCGAGAAGGACGCGGCCTTGGAGCGGCGCTTTCAGCCTGTCATGGTGCGCGAGCCCACCGTGGAGGAGACGGTTGAGATCCTGCGCGGGCTGCGGGACTCCTACGAGGCACACCATCAGGTGCGCATCACGGATGAGGCCATCGACGCGGCAGCCGCCCTCTCGGACAGGTACGTCACCGACCGGTTTCTGCCCGACAAGGCCATCGATCTCATCGACCAGGCGGGAGCGCGGGTGGCGCTGCGCGGCGTCGGCGGCGACAGTGAGGTGACCGAGCTCCAGGACCAGCTGACCAAGTTGAACCGGGAGAAGGACGAGGCCGTCAGCACGGAGGACTTCGAGCGCGCGGCGGAGCTCAAGCAGCGCGTTCAGGAGACGGAACGCCGGCTGGCCGAGCACGACGGCCACGAGCGGGCGGAGGTCGCCGATGTCACCGCCGAGGACATCGCCGAGGTCCTCTCCGTGCGCACCGGCATTCCTGTCTCGCAACTGACCGAGACCGAGCGGGAACGGCTCATGAAGCTGGAGGAGGCCCTGCACAAGCGTGTGATCGGCCAGGACGAGGCAGTCACCGCCGTCGCCCAGGCCGTACGCCGCGGACGTGCGGGCATGGGCGACCCGGAACGTCCCACCGGCAGCTTCCTCTTCCTCGGCCCTACCGGGGTCGGCAAGACCGAGCTGGCCAAGGCACTCGCGGAGCTGCTCTTCGGTGAGGAGGACCGGATGGTCCGCTTCGACATGAGCGAGTTCCAGGAGAAGCACACCGTCTCCCGGCTCGTCGGCTCCCCGCCCGGATACGTCGGCTACGAGGAGGCCGGGCAGCTCACCGAGGCAGTACGCCGCAAGCCCTACAGCGTCCTGCTCTTCGACGAGGTGGAAAAGGCACACCCGGACGTCTTCAACCTGTTGCTCCAGGTCCTCGACGACGGCCGCCTGACGGACGCACAGGGCCGCAGGGTCGACTTCCGCAACACGGTGGTCATCATGACCAGCAACATCGCCTCCGACCGCATCCTGGACCACCAGGGATCGGTGGACGACATCCGAGACGAATTGATGGCCGAACTGCGGGCGCACTTCCGGCCCGAGTTCCTCAACAGGATCGACGATGTCGTCGTCTTCCACGCGTTGGCAAGGGACGATCTGATCCGGATCGTCGATCTGCTGCTGGAACGCAGCCGCCGCCGGCTGCACGCACAGGGCGTCGGCTTGGAGATCACCGAGACTGCCAAGGAGTGGCTGGCCAACCGTGGCCACCAGCCGGAGTTCGGCGCTCGGCCCCTGCGCCGCACGCTCCAGTCCGAGCTGGACAACCAGCTCTCGAACATGCTGCTCGATGGCACGGCAGGCTCCGGGGACACGGTGGTGTGCGATGTCCGAGATGGTGAACTGACCTGCTCCGTCAAAAGCTCTGAAGGCTCGGGTACGGCGAGTGACTGAGGCTGTCAGCGCCCATGCCGATTGTTTCCGGTCCTTGGCCTCGACCCCATACGTCTGGGCTCAGGTGGTGCTCCCGCATCATCGTGGCATATGCCCTGTGATGCAACATTTGCTCAGGTCGCGCTGCTGAAGCGAAACCCGGAGCGATGTCCTTCACTACGGCGAGTGGCCCAAGGCCGGGATGGCGAACGAGGCACGAACCGGTGATCAGAGCCGTCCAGCCGTGCGTTCGCTGGACTCCTATCACGACGGCAGGTGTGCTGGGCGGATGCCGACCGTCGAACATCCGCTGGACGATGACACAAACCACGACGTGGCCGAGATCCTCGTGGGAGTGGTGGCGTCGCCCGGGATGGCCTCGGAACTCGTCCGCGGCAGGGAGGAGGAGTTCTCTCACCGGATGGCTGCCCGGGTGCCCCACGTGCGATGGACGTTCCGATGCGTTTCGGAACGCCTCACCGCCCTGCCGACAGACGTGACCGAGATGATCTCAATCGGACGGCAGCGACTGCTACAGGAGGGCTGGGACCTTACGGTCCTGGTGACGGATGCCCCACTCGAAACCGCACGCCGCCCCGTGGTCGCCCATGCCAGTGTCAGCCACTCGGTCGCCGTTGTCTCGATGCCCGCCCTCGGTGCGGTGGCGATCCGGCGGCGGCTCGCCGAGACCGTCATCCGTCTCGCGGCGGCCCTCGTCGGAGACGTCGCCGCCTTGGAGGTGGACCAGCACGGCGCGGTGGCGCGTTCACGGCTTCCCGCCACGGTGCTGGGCCGCGTGCGGGAGCTCGGCCACAAGGTCGATGCGGACGATGTCGCGGTTCGCATGGTGGCGCGAGTGGTCGCCGGCAATATCCGGCTCCTGAGCGGCATGCTGCGTGCCAACCGGCCTTGGCGGTTGAGCATGCACCTCACCCGGGCCTCTGTCACCGCTCTCGGAACGGCTGCACTGGCGCTGGTCACCAGCGATATCTGGCGCCTCGGGGACGCCCTGGGACCCTTGCGTCTCAGCTTGATCACCGTGGCCTCCATCCTCACCACAGCTTGCACGCTCATTGTCGGCGCCCAACTATGGGAGCGGAGCCCCCGGCCCCAAGCGCGTGAGCAAGTGATCATGTTCAACGTGGTCACCGTCGCGACGGTAGGAATCGGCGTCCTCGCCCTGTACGCGACCTTGCTGCTACTGACCTGGATCGGATCCATGCTTCTGATCCCCTCCTCTCTCCTTGCCGATGCGCTCCAGCATCCGGTCTCGCCGGGTGATCAGTGGCAACTCGTCTGGCTGACCAGCTCCCTGGCCACAGTCGGGGAGGCCGTTGGCGCCGGCTGGGAAAGCAATGAGGCTGTGCGGGAAGCCGCGTACACCTATCGGTGGGACGAGCAGTCGCTGCCCGAGGAGAGAGGACAGAAGGAAGCGGCAAGGTGACCTTCGAGCTGCTCGAGCCGACGAGCCACGACGTGTAATGCACGGACGCCTGCACATCGGCGGCCCCGGGGGCGGTGCCGGCGGGGGCGCTGAGCCGGTAGATCGGTGGACCGGTTGGCTCGGTCGGCCGTCAGGGTGGCTCCGCTCGCACGGGCGGGCCCACCTGACGGGAGGCGGGCTCACCCCCGCTTCGTCCTGGCGACGGTGGAGTCGCTGACCCATCGCTTCATGGGCCGCGACCCGCACTTCGACGCCACCGATCTGACTGCTCAGATCGTCACCATGACCCTCGCCTATCTGCACACCAGCGGAACACTTCGGTAGTGCGCATTCCGGCCGGCGGCTGTCCGGCGTCCCTCGGAAGCGGTCGGCGTTCAGGGGCGGAGCGTTACCCGCCTTCACGAGTCACGCTGCCCCTCGGGGGAGCTGCGATGTATCCGAGAGCAAGCGATCGGCGGCCTGAAGGGCTTCGGGCAGCACCGTCGACGGTTGCTGGTTGTGCGCTGGTTGCTGTGCCGCGGCGACGCGTTTTCGCAGGTGGCTGCCGAGTCGTCGACGTTCCGCTTCAATGTGTAGCGCGCATCGAAAACTGATCGTCTGCGGCTAGTCAAACCAGCAGGTCAGGCGGGGTGGCCCCGTTTTCAGGGCCGCCCCGCCCGGATTCTCGTCGCTGGATGGTCGCTGGTAAAACTGATACGTCGTCGCCTGTCATCATCCGTCGCTATCCGTACGGTCGCTGGATTTGCGCTGGTTGAAACTGTCAGGGCGTCAGAGTAAGTGCAGGGCCTCCGTTCCCGGAATCCGCCGTCTTGCGTCCTCCGTGGAATGACGCTGTCTGGAGCATGGTGAGCATTCCGCCGTCGAGGAGCTCGCCCAGCCGGGCCCGGGTCGCCTGGTCCTCGACGCTGAGCTTGGGCGGTTCAGAGAAGAGCAGGTCGGTAGAGCCGCCGTAATGCTGCTCCAGCCGGTCAGCGTCGGCACCTGCCACTGGCATCAGTTCAGCGGCAGATGTGTGGCGTCGCTTGTCGCTCGGGATGGTGCGCTTCGTATTGCCCCTCCGGGACGCGCCTTTTGGGGCGGAATCCCCCGGTAGGCTATCCGCTCTGCGGACTCTTCGCTTTCGCTTCCGAAGAAAACAACCCGCCTTGCGGAGAAGTCGACGGTGCCGCCGGAGAACACCGCGCCGGAGAAGTCGGCGCCGTCGAAGACGACGCCAGTGCAGTCGAGGTCGTGGCCTTGCCAGGGGTGGGTGCGTCGTCGGCCAGGCCCGCCAGGGCGTGGACCCCGCCGAGACGGACTGCGGGGGGCCCGCCCCCCCCCCGCCCGCCGGATCTCCGACTCGGACGACGCCGGGCCTCGTCCGGCGGAACACCTCCGCTCGTGTGCGTTCCGGGTGGGGAACGGGTGCGGTCACGACGTCATCCCAACGTGCGGGAGGCGATGTCGGGAAGACGGCTCCGTCGCCGGTCGTGCTGCACCTGATCGCCTCCCGCCCCCTGAGCAAACCGGAACCGTCAGCCGGACGGTCGCCCTCGGAATGCCTCTGCCAACCGCTCGACCATCATGTGCTGGTTCCAGAGCTGTCCCGGGTCGTTGGGCATCGCCGCGTCGTACAGTTCCAGGCGGGATTCGGCGGGCACCCGCCACAGCCTGTCGCATGCGTCGGCAGTCTCAGTCACCTTCAACCCCAAGGCGGCGCGGACGTCGGGCGACAGACGGGTGTCGGTGCGGAACGTGCGGGCACCGCCGGCGTCGACTCCGGGCAGGCCGGTCAGCCACAACGCTGCCTCCGCGTGGTCGAGACCGGCGGTCTCGGCGAGGCGGGCTGCCGCGTCGGGGTCGAACGGCACCGGTTCGCGTCGCTCCAACTCGTCGGCCAGTAGCCGCAGCCGCTTGCTGGTGGCCCAGCCTCGGGCCACCGGCCGGATGTCGACGAATCCTTCCGGCCGGGGCATGTCGCCCCGTTGCAGAAACGCCTTGATCCTGTAGTTCCTGCCTGCTTGCGAGCGGGCCCAATCGCCGAAGTGCATGGCGATGTCCAGCGGCAGCAGTGTGCCCTGCGCGGTGGACCGGGCCACCGGGGGCTCCTCGTCTCCGTTCTCCCCTGGGTCCAACAGACCGCGGTGCAGTCCCGGATCGTTCAGAGGCGAGGAGGCCCAGAACCGCAGCAGCCCGATCACCGCGGCGCGATGCTCGGCGGGGGTGACGGCGCTGGCCGCCCGGATGCCGAGGCCGCCGATGCGGCCGACGAGCTCCGTCCAGTCATAATGACTCCCGTGGACCGCCCAGTGGGACATGGCCGACTCGCTGTCGATCGAGCCGGCGAAGAACGCCGAGGCCAGCTCGATCTGCCGTACCGTCCCGCCAGTTCCCTCGGAGTAGAAGCTGACCAGCCCGTCCAGCGCGCCGTCCACGTCCCCTTCGGCGACCTCCAGCAGCCGGGCGGCCTGCTGGCCGAGCACTTTCAGGAGCCGGTCCCGGTGCTGTATCCGGCGGTTGGTCTCCTGGAAGAACCCCATGAGGCCGTCCAGGAGTAACTGATGGCCGACCTGGGGCAGCAGGGAACCGAGGGCTTTGCGCAGCGCCGGCGCGGAGGTGGACGTCGCCGCCAGCAGTGCCCGCACGGTGTCCTCGGAGATCTCCCGCAGCGCCCGCGAGCCGGGGAGGTCACGGGGGGTCAGGAAGTGCCAGAATGCCTTCGGCGGCATGCGCCGTGTGCCCGCGGCCATCGGGGACGCGTGGTTGACGATCCAGTCCTGGTCCATCATGTAGACGCGCCAGTGCGACGCACCGGTTTCCGGATCGCGTGCGGTGACGTCGTAGCCGCCGTCCAGCAGCAGTCGTCGGTCCGAGCAGGGAACGTCGAGGAGCCCCCAGGGGACGGGGGGCTTGGCCGACCAGCGAGCGTGCGGCAGGGACCCGGTTGTCGGGAGAGCGGTGCCGTGGACGCCGTCGATGCGGTGGTATCGGATCCGTCCCGTCTTGCGGTCGTAGGCGACCCTGAAGCCCAGGTGTATGCCGTCGGTGCCCAGAGGCGAGGCGCCGGTGCCGGGAGTGACCGGGGCCAGCGATGCGTGCTCGATCAGCCAGCCCTCGTCCTGACCCAGCAGCGACGGGTCGAGGAACGCGGGCAGGCCGGGCTCGCCGAGTTCCTCGGTGGACAGGTCGATGGGGCGAACCACCCGGGATTCCTTGTCCACGCCGGTGTACCACCAGTACGTCCGGCCGTCGTGGAACATGTGGCCCTCGGGGTCAACGCGGCGATCGCCCACGGTCAGCAGCCGGTGGCCCATGAACCGCCGGGCGCCGGGGCCCAGGAAGGTGTAGCCGGAGCGCGTCTTCTCGCCGAACCGCCACTTCCACGAGGTTTCGTCCTTCGTATGGATCTCGCCCGGCGCGCCGGACCAGTACACGCTCTGGTCCCGGTTGACGGCGTGAAAGACCTGGAACTCTCCTTCTGAGAAGAACGCCCGCACGTCGTAGCTGAACTGGCTGGCGCCCTGCGGCACCACCAGCCGGTGCTCCGCGATCCGGCCGCCGGGGCCGATCGCGATGGCCTTGCGGCGGTCGTGCACCGTCAGGATCGGCCAGCTGGCCCGGCACCAGTTGTCCTCGCCCGTCAGTTCGCCGGCGGCCTTGTCCAGGGCGTCCCAGCCCAGCTCGTCGAGGATGCCCGCGCGGAGCGTCTTGGTCAGCGGGGCCACGAAGTCGAGGCCGGCGAGCCGGTCGAGGAGGCCGGGCAGTTCGGCCACCGCCCGCCGGGACAGTGTTCCGTAGAGCCAGTCGAACGCGTCGAGAGCGCTTTGGAGGGTGCCGGAAGTGGCGCAGTTCAGTCGGTCGTCGATGATCCTGCGCAGGAAGGGCCGCAGTGGCTCGATCGTCCATGCCCTCTTCCAGCGTTCGTCGGACCACGTGTCCGCGAGGAGGGAATGGACCAGCGGGTCGGCGAATCGGTCATCGGCCGTCAGCGCTTCCAGATCGCCGCGGTCGTGCTCCCACCAGCGCCCCAGCAGCAGCTTCGGATCCGGGTCCGGCAGCGGGATGCCCGCTGCCAGGCACCCGCCGATGACCGCCGCGTCGATGCGGTACTCCTTCGCGGTGCCGTTGCCGAGGCGCAGTGGGCCCTCTTCCGGGCCGATCCGCGCGGCCAGGCGCGGCAGCAGGTCCAGCAGCGCCCCGGGGGCCTTGGGTGGGCGTCGGTCAGGTCCGCGGTAGCGGCGGAGCATTGCGGTCAGCCACCGGCCGGTGTCCTCGCCGAGTTGGTCGAAGGCGTCCGCCTCGTCGAGGAGGGCGACCCACCAGGCGTCCATGTCCGAGTACGGGAGGTCGAGCAGGTGCCACACCAGCCGTCTCTTGACCGTGTCCGAGGCGGCGACGGCGGCCAGCCAGGTCTTGCGCTGTGAGGTCCAGAAGCCGTCCGCGGCCCGCCAGAGCGCCGGGGCTTCCACGAGGGTTTCCAGCAGGGACCCGTGCTCGGCCGCCACGTCGAGGCCGGCGGCCTTGGCCAGTTTGGTGAGCTGCTTGAGCATCTCGGGCCAGGGCGGCAGGCCGCCGAGCGTGCGGCGGACCGCCAGTTCCCGCAGCTCCTGGTAGGCCGCGACGGGATCGCCCCGGCGCTTGCCGAGGTTTGCGACGTAGGTCTTGATGTCCTTGACCGACAGGGCCCCGGCGAGGGCGAACTCCAAGAACACCGCGCGCTGCCTGACGGGATCGACGGACGGCAGGTACTGGTCGGCCTGGCGTGCCCGGCCGAACATCATCGCAGCCTGCCGGTGGCGGCCGGCGGCGATGAAGGCCCGGCCGACCTGTTCCCAGTAGGCGGGAAGGTGGGAGTCCGGCAGCGTCGCGGCGATCTGTCCGTACCGGTCGAGCGCGGGTCCAGGCTTGGGTCCGGCCAGCCGCTCGGCGCGCGCCATCTCGGGCGCCGCCGCCAGGGCGGCGTCGGCGTGCGCAGGGTCGTGCAGCAGAGCCCACGCCGGGTAGCCGGGTTCCCTGGCGGTAACCGCCGACACCGGTGCACCAATCTCGGGTGCGGAGAACCCGGCGGCTGCCAGCACCCGGTCCTCGCCGGGCGCGGCAGTCTGCCCGCTCAGTCGGACCACGGGGCGGGTGCCGAGCAGCGGGTGGGTGTAGCGGCGCGCGGTGACCGGCTCACCGCCCGAGGTACCAGCGGGCGCCAGGCCCGTGTCCAGTGCGACGCGGTCACTGGTCATCGGTCGTCCCTCCTGCACGGATCAGTTCTGCCATGCGTACGCCTTCGGACCAGGCCACCGGACCGACCTCGCCGAGCGCGACGGGCCGTTCGGATGGATCGACCCACAAGAGCCGTCCGGTCTCGATGGGCAGGCCGGGATCGTCGGCCCCCAGCCAGTAGCGGGCCTGCAGACCGACGCCACCGTCGGTGGTCCGCAGCGACGCGAAACCGCCGCGTATGACGAAGCCGTACCGTGCGGCGCGGACGGTGGCGTGACGCAACTCCTCGAACTCACCCCCGGCGTAGTCGTCGAGGCTGGTGGCTTCGGGGTCGACATCGTCCGGCCGGTGGTGGATCGCGCGGGCGAGCTGCGGGATGCCCTGCACGGCGTCCTGGCCGGCGAGCACCTCCCGCCACTTTCCGACGTCGGACAGCAGGACCGGATGCGGCAGGGACACCGGGCCCACCGGCGGGGTGTGCGGAGTACCGTCCTGGTCCACCAAGCGGGTACGACCCTCCCCGGTCACCTCCGTCAGCAAGCCCGTCCGCCCGTCGACGACCACTACGAGGTGCTCGAGGACGGACCGCCAGCTCGGGTCCGGCCACACGCGGGCCAGCAAGGCGGCGGGTACCGGAACGCCGGCCAACAGCCAGGACTCCACGGTGGACCGGCATTCCCCCTCGTGCCGCACCAGCCGCTCGCGCAACTCGGACAGCTTCTCGCCCGTCGAGCTGCTGCGCACGGCTCTGGGGACTGACCGCAGCACGCGGCCGTCGGACTTACGGCATCTGAGAGTGGTTCCGTCCAGGGCCAGTTCGTGGTCAGGGACGGCGGGAAGCCACACGGGCGAGGTTGACATGCTCCGCATCGTGTCAGCCCTCTGTGACAACCCAGTTGGGCGCATGACAGTCAGCCTGGGCATGCGGCGTCGCGCCAGGCGGGCCCGCGCTGTGCTGCGGTGTCCCAGACCGCCTCCTTTCCCAAGCGGGTCAGCGCGATGAACCCGGACACGTTCGTGAGGCGGGCTGCGCGCTTGGCTCGGAGGGTCCGCGGAAGTCGTGCGCACCTCGGCCCGCCGCGTCGGCCGATGCGGTTGGTCAACGGTCTGGCGCATGACCTGGCTCGGTCGGCCGCCGGTGCTCTGGACCGAGTCCGACCGCTCAGCGTGCAATCACTCCGGTACCGCGTGCGGGGTCCTGCCCGGCCACCGCACGGAGCGCCGCCCTCGGCCCGGGGGACATGCACGGCAGATGCGCCCTGCCATGCCATGAGATCTGTCACATCGATCCAGGGCTCAAAAGGCACACGAAGGTCGATATCTCTTGGGCGGCGCAAGAGAACTTTTCCACTTTGGTGGATATATCTGCTCGGGCCTGCGATGACGTCCGCCCCGCAGCGGCGTGGCAGCCACTCGCGTCGCTGCCAGGCGTTCTGACGGTGTAGCAGTGCCGTGATGAACGCGTGAAGGCGGATCCAACACGCTTCGCCGGGAAGCGCAAGCCACGTGTGTCACGACGAAGCTCCTCGGGACCGAACACGTGTTGCCCCGCGCCTTCGGTGGCCCTAAGGATGACGGCCCGCAAGGCGCGCCGGCAGGAGGGCGTGTCTGCGATCACCGAGTGAGGTCACGTATGAGCAAGCACCGCAGCAAGAAGACGCGCCGCCGGAAGATAGCCGTCGCGGCCATGGCCGTCGCTGCCGTGAGTGTGCCTTCCGTTGCCATGGCCTGTCTGGACGGGCAGGACAGCACGGGCTCCGAGGCGCGTAGCGGCGAGCGGACCAGCCCGCACACCGACGCGGACCGGGGTGACCACCGGGGGAAGCACCGCGGCGACCGGTCCGAGCCCACCGCACGGGCCACTGCCTCGCCGCGTATCACCAAGTCCGCCCCCGCCTCCTCCGCGGCCCCTACGCGTACCGCTCCGGCCAAGGCCACCACCAAGTCGAGCGCGCCGTCCTCCAAGGCCCCCACGTCGACTCCCGCCACCCCGGCGTCAGGGTCCTCCGGTCTCCAGGGCCAGATCGTCGAGCTGGTCAACAAGGAGCGCGCCAAGGCCGGCTGCAAGCCGGTGACGGTCGACGCCAGGCTGACCAAGGCCGCTGAGGCCCACAGCGAGGACATGGCGGAGCACAGCAACATGTCGCACACCGGGTCCGACGGATCCTCCCCCGACGAGCGCATCGAGCGGGCGGGGTACTCCTGGAGCACCTACGGCGAGAACGTGGCCTACGGCTACAGCTCGCCCGAGAGCGTCATGGAGGGCTGGATGAACAGCTCCGGCCACAGGGCCAACATCCTGAACTGCGACTTCAAGGAGATCGGCGTCAGCCACGCCCAGCCCGGCCACTACTGGACCCAGGACTTCGCCACCGCCCGCTGACCCGTCGGGACCGTGAATCGTGCTGTGCAACTCCCGATCAAGGAGGATGCACCGGTGATCAGTCAGCACAGGACCGGGGCCGTGACCCGGGCCGGGGCCGGTGAGCCGGCCGAGACTTGTCCCGATCCGGGAACCAGTCGCGAGCCGGGCGTACGGTGTTCCGATCCGCAGCTGCGCGAGAGCCAGGAGAGCTTGAGTCCCCAGTCAGGAGCCGTCGGCCTTGAGGCCGGCGACGAGGGCCAGGTGGCCACCGAGCTCCAGCCTGATACAGGCCCCGTCGCTGCGGTCAGCCCTCCGCGCGCCACACGGTGCCCCGGCGTTCGTACTCAAGGACCATCTCGGCGAGCAGCGCGGTTTCCGGGCCGTAGATGCGCTCGGCGAGCCAGAGGCCCAGATCGAGACCCGAGGTGACACCGCCACAGGTGATCAGGTCGCCGTCGTCCACCACGCGCCCATACGTGAGCTTCCCGCCCTGCTTGGCGAGATCCTTGCGAGCCGCGAAGTGCGTCGTGCACGGTCGGCCGCGGGTGATCTTCGCCGCCGACATGACCATGACGCCGGTGCATATCCCGCCCATGATCAGCCCGGGCCGCTCGGCCTCGGCCAGTGCGCGTGGTAGTACGCCGCGCTTGATCTCGTCGTCGACCCCGGACCCCTTACCGTAGCCCCCGCCCGGCACGAGCAGGACGTCTGCGTCCTCCGGGGCCCAGGGGTCGCGTATGTCGATGTGCATGCCGGACGACGTCCGTACGGTTCGGGGGCCCTCGGCGCTGACGAAGCTCTGCTTGATCCGGCGTTTGTCGGCATCCGCGACGATGCCCAACACCTCGATGGGGCCTGCGAAGTCCTGCTCCTCGACTGCGTCGAACAGCACTGTGTGCACGCGTAGTTCGCGCGTGCGCTTGCGCTTCTGCTCGGCGGCGGGGGCGGAGGCAGAGGCGCCGCTGGAGGTGCCGAGGCTCAGCGCGGTCGCGGCCGTGGCCGCGGCGCCCGTACGGAGAACGTTTCGGCGCTGCATGGTGTGTGCTCCTTGGATCGGTCGGGGTCGGAGGCGTGACGGAGCGAGTTGGCCGGCGTCACGAGTTGCGCTGGTTCCGAGCTGTGGAACGCGGGCCAGACGACTCTCCCCTCGGGCCGGAGCCGGATGGAAGGGGATGTCCGGATGTGTGGGCTGCTGGTCCTTGAGGACATGTCGGCCGGGCGTCAAGACTGGGGAGCGTGGAGACCGAGGGCGATGTGGTCGTGGTCGTAGGCGACGGCGTGGTGCTGCTCGACGTGGCCGGTCCGGTGCAGGTGCTGCACGGGAGCGGCTACCGGGTCCGGCTCGCCTCGCTCGGCGGGCGTGCGGTGGTGAGCGACACGGGGATTCCGCTGGGGGTCGAACTGGCGGTAGAGGACGTCCCCGAGACCGTGGACACGGTGATGGTGCCGGGCTATCCGACGGTGAACGGCCACGGGCATCCGCAGGAGCTGATCGCACACGTACGCCGCCTCGGCGCGGGCGCGCGGCGTACGACGTCGGCCTGCACCGGCGCGTATCTGCTGGCGGAGGCCGGGCTGCTCGACGGGAGGCGGGCCACGACGCACTGGGCCGAGTGCGCGATGCTCGCGAGGCGCTTCCCGCAGGTGCGGGTGGAGCCCGACGCCATCTACGTACGCGACGGCCCCGTCATCACCTCGGCCGGGGTCACCGCGGGCATCGACCTGGCGCTGGCGCTGGTAGAGGAGGACCACGGCCCTGAGGTAGCGCGTACCGCGGCCAAATACCTCGTCGTCTTCCTGCAACGCCCAGGCGGCCAGTCGCAGTTCAGCGTGCGGAGCGCGGTGACCCCGCCCCGCAATGCCGGGCTGCGGCGGGTGCTGGATGCCGTGGTGGCCGATCCCGGAGGGAACCACACCCTCGCCGCCATGGCCGAGCGGCTCGCCGTCAGCGAGCGCCACCTCAACCGGCTCTTCCGCCGCGAGGTCGGCAGCACCCCCGGGCAGTACGTGGAAAGCGTCCGCATGGAGGCAGCGCAGGCCATGCTCGAGTCCTGCGACGCCGGCGTGGACACCATCGCCCGCACCTGCGGGTTCGGCACTGACGAGACGATGCGCCGGGTGTTCGTGCGCCTGCTCGGGGCGCCTCCGGCGGCGTATCGAGCGCGTTTCGGCACAACTCCCGCGTAGGCGGATCCCGCGTCTTGTGCCGGCCGGGCAAGGTGGGCTGCCCTCCCCACAGGACTGTCAAGATCTCCAGGAGTGCTGATGTCTGCGCACCCGTCGCGCCGCGCCGCGCTGACCACCGGAGCCCCCGCGCTCTCAGGCGGCGGCCATCACCACAGATGCCTACGGTGACCGTGGTGGAAATTCGAACCGTGGGCGGAAAGGCAGCGGCTCCTTGCGTCGGCTGTCGGATGCGTGGGGTGGGACAGCCTTTCAGGATTGCTGATCAGGGAGTCCCCTCCATCACCTGAAGGAGTCAGCGCATGTCCACTTCTCCACAGCTCGGCAAGGAGTTCCGCTACCTCTCCGCGGAAGAGGTGATCAGCCTGGGGATCTCACGGGAAGACGTGCTCGAAACCGTTCGTAGGGCCCTCGTGGAGCACGGCCGTGCGCGTTACGAGATGCCCGCCAAGGTCGGGGTGCACCCCTACCCCGAGGTGTTCTTCCACGCCATGCCGGCGTACCTGCCCGGCCTCGGCGCAGTGGGGATGAAGTGGATCGAGTGCTATCCGAACAATCCGGAGAAATTCGCTCTACCGCAGACCACCGGCCTGCAGGTGATGAACGATGTGGAATCAGGGGTACCCATCTCCCTGTTCGACAGCGCATGGCTGACCGCTCACCGCACTCCCGCTGTGACCGTGCTGGCGGCACAGGCCCTCCACCCCGGGGCCAGGACCTTCGGAATGTTCGGCTGTGGCATCCAGGGGCGCGAGCACGTCCGCTACGCCGACACCTTGCTCACAGACCTTGAGTCGATAACTGTGTACGACACCCGCGAAGAGGCTGCCGACCGTCTCATAGCCGAGCTGCAGCCTCAGGTCGAAGTCAAGCTCGTCAAAGGCACATCGGTCGAGGCGGTCGTGAAGGAGAACGAAATCCTCAGCTCCGCCACCGTCATCCTCCGGGAGCCTCAGAGCATCGCGAAGGACGAGTGGGTCAGTGCCGGACAGACCATCCTCCCATGCGACCTCAACACTTTCTGGGACCCTGCCACATGCGCGCGCGGCACCTATATCGTGGACTCCGCCGACGAACACGAACTCTTTGCCGAGATGGGGTACTTCCCGGGCGGACTGCCCGACATCGCCGCTGAGACGGGACAGGTCCTGGCCGGCGTCAGGCCCGGCCGCACCAGTGCCGACGAGATCGTCGTCAACAGCAACATCGGCATGGCCGTCTGCGACATCGCCATGGGCAAGCTGATTCACGAGCGAGCGATCGACAGGGGCGTCGGCACTCTGCTGCCCTTGTGACCGGCCACCAGTCAACAGCTGGCGAGGGCCCCGCTGCCGCCTGGCGCCGGGGCTCTCGGCCTGTCGGCGGGTCGTGGTAGTCGGTGATGCGTACGCGTACAGTGCACAAAGTGCCCAGCTCCCTCGTCGACACCGTCCAGCATTTCGTGGACGACCTCGCGCAAACGCTGCGCAAGTCCGTGGCTCTCGATGATCCGCACGGCAACCTGATCGCCGTCAGCCGCTATTTCGGTGACGAGGACGATTACCGCACGTATGTCCTTCAGCACCGCCGAGCCCGCCGTGACGTGCAGGGCTATCTGGTCTCCTTCGGCCTGACGGAAGCCACCGGGCCGGTCCGTATCCCGGCCAACGAACAGTTCGGGCTTGCCGAACGGCTGTGTTACCCGGTGCGCAGGGACGACGAGCTCTTCGGATTCCTGTGGCTTTTCACGTCCGGCCGGGCAGTCAACGACGAGGCGGTGCGGTCCACGTGCGAGGAACTCGCCGAGGTGCTCTTCGAACGGCGGGCCCACGTCCAGCGTCGGCAGGGCTCGATGGCGACGCTGTACACGGACGTGATCGAGCGGAACAGACCCGAGACGGCCCTCGCAGCCCTGCACACCCGGTACAACCTGTCCTCCCTTGATGCGTTCACCGTGATCACCGGGCCGCCGTGCGACATCGGCGTCACCGATACCCGCTTCGACGCCGAGAGCGTCGAGACGGGCGTGTGGCGGCTGCGCCGCGTGTTCTTGATCGAGGAAGTCTGCCGCCTCGATATCGCCGGGCAGCCCGCTCTGCTGGTCGGCATCAGCCGGCCCGACGCCGAGTACCGGGACCCGGCGGAATTCCCGCATGCCCTGGCCGGCGAGCTCCGCACCGTCGACGGCCTCGGCGCCGCGGGGCTCAGCTCGGTCGGCCGAGTCGAGGACCTGCGGGACCTGTACACCCAGGCCGGTATCGCGGCGTTCTGCGCCGATGCCCTCCTCACAGCCGACCTCGCCGTCCAGTGGGACGAGCTCGGGTTCCTCGTGGACATGTTCGTCGAGCACATGGACAGGCCGGCGCCCGCCGCTTTCGACCGGCTCATGGCGCTCGTCGAGAGTGACACCAGCGGCGGGACTCAGCGGACTCTGCTGGCCTACCTGCGCCACTCCGGCGACACCCCGAGCACGGCGAACGAGCTCTTCATCCACCGCTCCACGCTCTACTACCGCATCTCTCAGATCTCGGAGAAGAGCGGAGTCGACCTCACCCACGGTCCGACCCGCACCGTGTTGCACACGGCGCTGCTCCGCCGTGCCCTGCGGCAGAGTTCCCTCCGGCCGTTCCTGCAGCCGTAGGGGTCCTGCCACCGCAGCCTGCGAGCCGGAGCGCCGCGCGGGGACCGGACTCCCTCCCGTTCAGCCTCCGCATACGCGCGGTGAGCGCTTCCGCCCGGGGGAGGAACTCGGCTCGGTTTTCTCCGCACCCGCTCGGATGTCCCGCACCTTGCCCGCGCGGAAACTACGAGCAGCCCGGCGATGACGTGATCTGCGGCGTGGACAGTGCCTCACGTCGTGGGACGACCGGGCACGACTACGAGACGCAGGTGAGTAACCATGGCTGATACCAGAGCCGCCAGTCCCCCCGGCATCGGCATCGACGAGGTTCCCTTCAGAAAGGTGCACCTCCTGGCCGCGGTGTGCACGCTGGGTGGTGCCGCCCTGGACGGCTACATCCTGGGCATCATCGGTCATGCGATCGGCCCGGCGGCCGACGAGTTGCACCTGGGCGCACTGGGGCAGGGCCTGATCGCTGCCAGCGCCCTGACGGGCATCTTCGTCGCAGGTCTGTGCTTCGGGCGCGTCGCCGACCGCTACGGCCGCAAGAAGGTCTTCTTGTGGAACCTGATCGCCTTTGCCGCTCTGTCGCTGGCCCAATTGTTCGTGGTCGGAATGTGGGACCTGGTCGCCGTCCGTGTCCTCCTCGGCCTGGCCATCGGCGTCGAGTACGCCGTGGGGGCGGCCCTGCTCGCGGAATTCTCCACCCGCCGACACCGGGGCCCTTTGCTGGGGTCCATCGAGCTGGCCTGGATCGTCGGTTTCGTCGCCGCGTTCGTGGTCGGCAGCCTGTACCAGGGTGACAACTGGCGGCTGCTACTTGCCAGCAGTGCGCTTCCTGCACTGGTGGTCCTGTTGCTGCGCACCCGGCTGCCGGAGTCCCCGCGATGGCTGCAGGCCAAGGGCCGCCACGACGAAGCGGCGGCCATCGTCGCCAGACACTTCGGTGACGACGTGTCTTTGCCGGACCCCGCCGCCATCGAAGCGGGCACAACCCGCCTCTCCACGCTGTTCACCGCCCGTACCTGGCGGAGGACGGTGTACTCCGGGCTCTTCTGGTTCTGTCAGGTCGCACCCTTCTTCGCCATATTCACCTTCGTCGTCCCGATCGCCGAAGGGCTCGGCATCGCGGACGGCCACGCAGCCGATCTGTGGGTCAACGCGCTGCAGCTGATCGGTGCGGTGCTGGGCCTGTGGCTGCTGCACAAACTCACCCGCCGCAGTTTCGTGATCTCGACTTTCGCGTTCATGACGGTCGGGCTCGTACTCATCGGGGTGTGGCCGCACGCGCCGCTGCCCGTCCTCGTCGTCGCGTTCGGTCTGTTCACGCTGGTCGCCACCGCGGCGAGCGATATCCAATTCGTCTACCCCAGTGAGATTTTCGAGACGCGGGTGCGCAGCACAGGCGTCGGCTTTTCTGCGGCCGTCAGCCGCATCAGCGCGGCTTTGGCGACCTACCTGCTCCCCCTGTCCCTGCAGCATGTCGGAGTCGGCGGAACCATGCTGATCGCCGCGGTCTTCCCGCTCGTCGGAACGGTCGCCTCCCTCGCATGGGCCCCCGAGACCAAGGGCGTAGCCCTCGACTAGGACCCCCGGGCAGTCTCGAACGGCGTGCCGTCCAGCTCCGCCGCTGCGCGGCACGCCGACGAATGTCCCGACCCCGGCCGGCGGCATCCCGGTATCGCCGCTTCTTCCGGGCGGTCACCTCGGACTCTGTTCCGACGACCACGCCGCGACATCCCTACCCCGCTGCACCCCTGAGCGAGCGCGCCCCTGCCGTGCCGCTGACGCCCAAGAGGTGTGGCCGGTGGGGCAGTTCGGGTAAGTGGAAGACTGCGGAACACCGGTGGGAGGGGCGTCGAGGAATGACGGGTGACGGGAGTGCGGCGGGGCAAGCGCTGGATCTGGCGGACGCGATCACGCTGCTGCGGGATCAGATTGCTGAGGCCCAGCAGCGGATCGACATGAACGGGGACGGCGGACTGCGCTTCACCCTGGGCGAGATCACCCTCGAACTCGGCCTGGAGCTCGCGCGGACCAGTGGCGCCGACGGCGGCCTGCGGTTCAGCGTGGTCGGCATGGGAGGCAAGCGCGAGAGTACACGTACCGCCACCCATACCCTGACGGTGCCGATGACACCGCATCTGTCCGACGGCGGCGCCATCGACGTCAGCGACGATGACAGCGACGAGGACGACGCGTAGCGCGCGCTTGACAGTCCGACAGGTGCGGTGCGTGTCGGGCGGGCACGTGCCCGAGCAACGGTCACGGGGGCCACGTGGAGTTTGACCGTGTAGTACAGGTCCGGGTCCGTACCCCGTTGCGGCCCGACACCACGTCGTTGGCCACCGGCTACCTGGTCGCACCGCGGCTCGTGCTCACCACAGGACACGTCTTCGGGGAAGAAGCCGGGCCAAGCGGCGGCTCGGTGACGGTGCGCCGCCCGGAGGCGGGCGGTGAGCGTGTACCGGCAACCCCGGTGTGGCACCGCCGAGACGCCACCATCGATGCCTCCCTCCTCGAGATAGCGGCCACCAGCCCATGGCGGCCCCCCGAATCCATGGGGGACCTGCGTACGCGCCCGGCACAACGCTGGGGTCAACTCATCGGCGTCCGCCCCCATCCCGTGACCATCTGCGGTTACCCGCGAATGCAGAAGGATGCAGGCCGCCGCCTGGACGAACAGCTCAGCGGCGACATCCACCCCGGCAGCGGTCGTCTCGCCCAGCGCTATGAGGTGCTGAGCGCCCAACCCCTCCCGGCTTTCACACCGCCTCGCGGGGCGGGGGTGAGCGGATGGTCCGGATTCTCGGGTGCCGCCCTGCTGTGTGGTGACCTGCTGGTCGGCGTGGTTGCCCAGGACCGACGAGCACAGGTGGGCAGCAGACTGACGGCCACGAGGACCCGTGACCTGCTCGGCGATCCGGTCTTCTGCGAGCTTGTCGCCCGGCACACCGGCTGGCCCCCGCTGCTCGAACCCGTCGAACCCGATCACCTCCTCGCACCCGCCGCCTGCGCCCGCGACCTGTGCTCGCCGGCCATGGTGCTGCGCGCCGATGCCGAAGCCGTCCGTTTTCACGGCCGGGAAAAGGAACTCCGTGCGCTCCTCGACTGGTGCCGGACCGACCCGGACGCCTTCGCGGTGCGCGTGCTCACCGGCCCAGGAGGCCAGGGCAAGACCCGCCTCGCCCGCCAACTGATCACGAACTTGCGTCAGGAGGGCTGGCTCGCCGCCCAACTGCGCGTGGACCTTCCGGACTGCCCCGACGGCCCCGGGCCAAACTGGAGCGTACTGGATACCCCCTCGCCCTTTTTCCTCGTCGTCGACTACGCCGAGACGCTGCCCCACCTGATCCGCCGCTTGATCGAGCACCAACGCACAACCCGCCACCGAGTCCGTCTGCTGCTGATCTCCAGAGCCGAGGGCGAGTGGAAGACCCAGCCACTGGGTGCCGGGCCCGACACCCGGGCCATCCTGCGTACGGCCCCCACTCTGGCGCTCAAGCCCCTGCTGCCGTCGAAGGCCGGCCCCACCGCGCACGCAGCGGCCTTCACCGCTGCCGCGCGAGACCTGGCCAAGCTCCTTGGGCACGTCGCCGGGTTGCCGCAGACGGACTGGCGGGCGCTGGCCGAGACCGTCAGGCCGCCCAAGGTGCCGTCGCACGGCCTTGCCCGCTCCCCCTCCGTTCTGGAAACGCAGATGGCCGCCCTCGTAGCCCTGCTGGAAAGCGGCCCCGCTCCCGTGGGCAGGAGCCCCGACCAACCGGTGGAGGAACTTCTCCTCGACCACGAGGCGCGGTACTGGGAAGGCATAGCCGCCTCGCCGATGTTCCGGCTCGACGATCTGCGTGCCACCACGCTGCGGCGCGCGGTGGCCGGGGCGGTGCTGTTCGGGGCCGCCACCCGCACCGAAGCCCTCACACTGACCCGGAACGTGCCCGGCCTGCCACCCACCCGGGATACGGACGTCGCCGAGTGGCTACGGACGCTGTATCCGCCGCCACCGGGCCACTACTGGGGCTCGCTGCACCCCGACCGAGTAGCCGAGCACCACGCCGTCTCCCACCTTGCCGACCCCGACGACGGCACGCTGGCGGCACTGTGGCCCGACGCCACCGACGACCAACGTCTGCGCGCCGTCCTCGTTCTGTCCCGCGCCATCGGCACGCTCGGATCGGGCAGCAGGTTCGCCTCCGACGAAGCGGCGCCCGTCCTGGGTGCTCTGGAGGCAGCCCTCAAGAGTGCACCCCCGAGTCTGCGTTTCCTCAGAGCCGCGACAGCGGCGTTTCCCTACCCGCCGCCGAAGCCGCTCGCTCCGCTCGATCTGCTTCTCCACTACCGCCTCGCCGCCGCCTACCGCGAACCGGCCGCAACGGACCCCGCGGGCAACGCGACCGCCTACGCCCTGGCACTCAACGAACTGGCCGTCCGCCTCAGCGACGTGGGCCGGAGGGAAGAGGCGCTCACGGTCATCGAGCAGGCCGTCGTCCTGGAGCGACGCCTGATACGGGCACACGACAACGCCGAGGCCGAACGCGGCCTGGGTACGGCCCTGTACAACTGGGGGCAGTTGCTCTGTGAGGCGGACCGCTACGACGAGGCCCTGACCGTCGCGGAAGAGGCGGTTGCCGTGGAACAACAGTGCGTGCGCACCAACCGGTCGGCCGACGAGTCCTACCTCGCCCAGGCCCACTTCCGCCTGTCCGTCGTCCTGCGAAGACTTGAGCGTTACAGCGAGGCCGAAGTCGCGAGCCGAGCAGCTGTCGACGGCTATCTCCGCCTGGCACGGGCCAACCGGGCCTACGCATCCAGCCTGGCCCGCGTCCTGATCGACCGGGGCATCATGCTCGAAGACCACCTGGGCAAGGACAGAGAGGGGTGGGTGGCGTTTGCGAGAGGGCTCGAGATCCAGAACCGCTGCGGGCGCCTGGGGGCCAGGGACCCGCTGGCGGGACTTCGATGACCCAGCTGCACGGCGGCCGGAGCAGCGCGTCGAGCCCGGCGACTGCCATCTTCGCCGGCCTCGACGCGACCGGGCCACGCCTTGTTCATCGACGTCGCCACCGGTGATGACGCCCCCTCGGCGCAGAACCGGACCGGAAGACAGCGCGGGAACCGGGTGCAGGGCCGTGAGCCCGTCGTAGGTGCGGGACGCGTGGTCGAAGGCGTGGGTCAGATCGTGGCCGCGCAGCAAGGTCACCGTGGTCACGGCTGCTGGCAGGCGACACGCGGGGTAGCGCTCACCCTCGCCCGGCTGGGACCGCGGTGACGATCAGAAGGCGTTGGTACCCGCCGTGGTCGGGGTCGAAGGGGGCAGCGCAGGTGATCAGGACCAGAGCTGGAGGTCCTGAGGTACGGAACAGGTGGGAGGGAAAGGCTGCCTTGGCCACGGAACGGCGCCCCACTATGCGATAGTGGACCTGTCCGCCGTTTGCTCCGCTCACGGTGACCCTGTCCCCTCGCTGGGCGGAGCTGAGCGAGGCCAGCGCCCCCAGGGCTCCTGAGCGGGAGTCGACGTGACCGACGAGGACCGCGGCGCCGGATGAGGCTCCCGGTCGGGCACCGAAGCGATACCAGCCGACGTCGTCGGGGTCTGAGGGTACGGCGAGATCGTGGGTACGGGTGGTGCCGACCGGCACGATGTCGGCTCGTACGCCCTGGGCCGGCAGGGCAAGGCGCACAGGCACACCCGCTTTGCGGCTGCCAGGCTCCGCCTGAGGGGTTCCTCTTGGAGGGCGCTTCCCGAGAGCGGGGCCGAAATCTGTCGGCGCGTCGGGTGAGAGGCTGGTCAGGAGCAGCGCTGTGACCGAGGTGAGCAGCGCAGCCACCAGCAGGGCCCACCATGTGCGGGGGTGGCCGGTGCGACCGTGGCTCGGCCGCACCGGCCTTCGTCGAGGGGTCACCGCCGCCGGTGCGCCAGTTGCGCGCCGGCGACGAGGACCACGAACGCGGCGCCGGCTGCCAGCGCGTACAGCGCCGTGTCGTCGTTGGAGGCCGCCGCGCCGGATACGCCTGCCGCGGGCGGCCCCGGAGCCTTGCCGCCGGTGGAGAGTGTCTGGGTCTTCAGCGCGAGGTTGTTGTCCTTGGCGCTGCCCCAGGCGTAGACGACGGTTGAGGCGCCATCGGCGAGGTCGAGTTTCGCGGGGCCGATGACCACCTTGTCGGTGCCGGCGAGGGTGACGTCGGCGTTGACAGTTCCCGCCGGCACCTCAGCAGAGGCTTCTCGGGGGTTCTTCAGGTCTTTGAAGACGGCCTGGCCGTCGGCGCGGACGTCCACGGCGGGAGCCGCTGCGACGTGGCGCACGGTCAGCCTGGACTTGCCGCCGGGGGCAGGTGACACATCGTTCTTGTAGGCGTTCAGCGCAGGCTGACCACCTTCTGTGAGGTTCGCGACCACTGTGGCGTTGGCCCCGGCGGCCACGTCAACCTGCTTGGCGACCACCGGGCTCCCGGAGGAAGGGGACGTGCCCGCCGGGTAGACCTTGATGTCGTAGGAACCTGCGGGCAGTTGCTGTGGGTCGGTGAGTGAACCCGGCTGGAAGTCGGAGATCAACTCCTTGCCGTTCGCCCAGACATCCACGGGCGTGTCAGGTATGCCGTGGAACACGGTGACTGTCGCGGTGCCTCCGTCTGCCGCAGCTGCTCCTGTGGGGGTGAACGCCAGTCCGAGAGCACCCGAGACGGTGAGTGCACTGGTGATGCGGAGAATTCTCCTGACCATAGCGATGTCCTTCCTCGCAGATATGTGACTGGGCGACCGCTACGACGGGGACCGCGATGGGGACCTGCGCTGTCAAGGGAGGTACCGGCCCGCTGAGAGGTTTTGCCTGACCTCGGAATCGGGCCGGCGCGCTTGCCGAGCATCGACATCGGCGCCCGAAGCCGTCACTCCAACGTTCGAGCCCTGCCCGGCGTCGCACCAACGCAGCAGAGGCGTTCCGCCGTATCGAGGCACCCGGGAATCGCGGAATACCGGCCCTGTACGGAGCACCGCTGTCATTGCAAAACAATGAGCCGTTCGAGTGAGTGGCTGCTGGAAACAGCATGAGTTACCCCCAGGCCGTTGGTGTCCGGCCTGGTCGGATGCTTCATTGAGGGAGGTGACGGACTGTGCGCCGGCCAGGGATGTGAGGGTGCGGGAAAAGTGGACGGCGGAGGCTGTGGCGGTGCCGGGATGAGTCGGGCAGCCGGCCAGGAAGACTCGGCTTCTCGCCGAGCCGAGGCCCCTGGGAGGCGAGCGCCCGGGTGAATCGCACCCGCGGTCCGGCGCGGACTGCCCGTACTCCCTGCGCCCCGAACCCGTCCCTTTTCCTTCTACGCCCCGGTGTCCGTGAGAGGAAGCCGACCAACCGTGAATGAGCTGTCGTTCGCTGTCCCGCTGTGGGGGTGGGCCGTCGTCACCGGCGTCATCGGCGTGATGCTCGTCGTCGATCTGATCGCCCACCGAGAAGAGCACGTCATCGGATTCCGGGAGGCCGTGCTGTGGAGTGCTCTTTGGATCGCCATCGGCCTGGGTTTCGGCCTGATCCTCTGGGTGTGGCAGGGTGGCGAGACCGCTTCCACCTACTACGCCGGCTACCTGATCGAGAAGGCCCTGTCGATCGACAACGTCTTTGTGTTCGCACTGGTGTTCTCATTCTTCGCGGTGCCGGACGCTTATCAGCACAAGGTGCTGTTCTGGGGGGTCCTCGGGGCGCTGGCGGCCCGACTGGTGTTCATTTTCGTCGGCGCGGAACTGCTCCAGATCTTCTTCTGGACCGCTTATCTGTTCGGTGCTTTCCTGATCTGGACGGGCTGGAAGATGGCAGTCTCCAAGGACCAGGAGGTCCACCCGGACCGCAACCCGGTCGTTCGCCTGGTCAAGAAGATCATTCCGACCGACCCCCGTTTCCACGGCGGTGCGTTCTTCGTGCGCGTCAACGGCCGCAGAGTGGCGACATTGCTGTTCGTGGCCCTGGTCGCGATCGAGGCCACGGACCTGGTCTTTGCCGTGGACTCCGTCGCCGCAGTATTGGCCATCACCACCGACACGTTTCTGGTATGGACCGCCAACGCATTCGCCGTCCTGGGCCTGCGGAGCCTGTACTTCTGTCTCGCCGGGCTTTTGCGCCGCTTCGCCTACCTGCATTACGGACTCGCGGTCCTGCTCGCCTTCGCCGGCGTCAAGCTCATCCTGTCCGAGACGCCCGTCGGTAAACTACCCATCCCGCTCACTCTCGGTGTCATCGCCGCCACCATCGCCGTTTCCATCGTCTGGTCTCTCCTTGCCACTCGAGGTCGGGAAACCGACAGCACGGTGGGCTGACGAGTTCGTGCACGGTCGGTGGTGAGGCGTCGACTTCCTCATCACTGCTCGTCCAGTGAGCTTCTTCGGCGTCGCCAGTCCAGGGAGGTGATCACCGGGAAACACGGCGACAGCGCTGAAAGAAGGTGGCGCGAGAGATATCCGGGTCGGCCGCCGAGCCCTCATCGCCGGGTTGCCGACCCCGGCCCCCAGTCGCCGAACGTCACGACAGGTGCCGGAGCGCTGGGCGCACCGGGACACGGCGCAGGTCGGTGGGGTGGGGGCGGTCGAAGCCAGGCGGACTTGCGTTCAGCCGGACGCTCACCGCGATCGAGCCGACACATCAGCTCAACTCGCGCCCGCTCTCCGACAGGAGTCAGTTGACGGGGACGAAGGTGCGTCTTCCGGTGACGGGGTCGGGGGCGCCGAGGTACCGCTGGTCGGTGATCCGGTCGTGCTTTCCTGTCACCGTGCCTTCCAGGCCGATGGGGATGCCCTCGATCGTGAGTTTTCCGCCCAGCTTCAGCTCGGAGGCGTGCCCTTTGTAGGAGACAGCGCTGACCTGCCCACGGGTGTGTGCCAGTCGCGAGAAGAGATCTCCGGTGGGAGCCGGCGGGTCGGAAGGGACGGCGGGGCGGCTCAGCATCGAAGTCATCGGGGTCTTCAGCCACTTCCGGGCAGCGGTCTGCTCCTCGGGCGTGGTGCTGATCGGGACGTTGACCGTCACCACGTGGGTGTCGTTACCTCCTTCCCGGTACGAGCCGGAGAGACCTGCCTTCTTGTCCCCGAGTTCGCCACTGAACGATCCGCCGAGCTTTCCTTCCACGGTCTGGATGAGGCGGACGGTGGTGATGTTGGTGTTCGGGTCGGGGTTGTTCTTGTCCCGGACCACCTGGATCGCGCCGCCGAGGACCTTGCTTCCCTCGATCTGCAGCACTTTCCCCCTGGCGAGCGAGGGCTCCACGGTGAATTCCCTGCTCAACGTTTCTGTGGGCCGCAGCGGGTCCATGGTGCTGGTAATGGCCGAGAGGTTGCTGCTGAACTTGATCCCGGGGGTCACGCCTGTGATGTTGGCCGCCGCGTTCGCCTCGGCGTTCACCGTTCTCGTCTTGATCTTCGGCTGACCGATCCGCTCCAGCACCTGCGGGAGCCGTGCCTTGGCCCAGAGCCAGCCGGCTGGGCTCAGATATTGCGCCGTATGCAGCCTGAACGCCTCGGAGAGGTCCTTTTGCAGCTTTTCGGCTTCCGCCTTGCTCTTGAACGACCAGGTGTCGCCGATTTCGAACTTCATCGCGCCGCCGAGCTTCAGCTTCTCGTCGAGCTTGAGCCCCTCCTGGGCGTTGGAGATCATGGTCACGCGGTAGGTGCCGTCGTTCATCTGCTCGGTACGCAGGGCGAAACCCTGACCGAGCTCGGCGAAGAAGATCGAGAGTTTGCCGCCGCCCGAACTCTCGTGGCTGGAGGTCTTGTAGGGCACCACCTTGAAGTAGGCAAGCTGTGTGGCCCGCTGCAGCACGTCCGTGGGCAGACCCCTGAGCGTCTGCAGCGCTTCGGGCTTGAGATACAGATACTGCTCGCGCTGCGCGGGCGCCAGCCCGGCCCACCACGTGGAGACCGCCTGCTCGCCCGCGTTCGGCTTCGGTACGGCGTTGAGGTTGACCGGGTCGGCGGCCAGCAGGGCGCCGGCGTCCAGCTCGACGGAGGGGGGAGCTGCCTTCCGGACCTGCTCCAGGCGGTCGCACCGGGCCAGGATGTCGGCCGCGGTCCGGCGCAGGAACGGATCGACGGAGCCCGGCAGCGGCCCGCCGGCGAGCGCCTCGCCCTGCGTCCTGGGCCCCGGAAGGTATCCCGTCGGGATGCCGTACGTCCTTGAGATCGGAATTCCGCCTGTGGCCACCGGCACTCCGGGGTGGTCCACCAGCGGTTGCAGTTCCGGGCTCGTACTCGCCTTCTGCGGCGCCATGTCGGCGGCTGCTGCCTCCAGGATCTGGGACAGCCGCCGGTGCATCGGCACGATGGAGCCCGCCACCGAGTCCAGATGCCCCGCGAGCTCCCGTACCCGGACCAGGTCGAAGCCCTGGAAATCACCCATCAGTTGCCTCCCGTCGGAACTGCCGCAGCCTCCTTGTCGAGCAGTTCGGCCTCGTGGTCCCAGCGCTGGGCAGTGGCGCGCACTCCGTTCGCCAAGCCCTCCAGCGCGAGCTGCTGCTTGCGCAGTTCCCCTGAGACGCGCTCCGCGTACGGGCCCAGCCACACCCCGTCGGCGGTCGCCTTGGCCACCCCCGTATCCAGCGTGGAACCCAGCGACCCCGCCACGCTGCGGGCCTGCGCCGCGTGCTGCCGCAGGCGTTCCGCCCGCGCCCGCGCCTGTTCCGGCGTCTCGCCCGACTTCATCGCTCCCACGTCCGCCCCCGCCCTTCCCACGCGGCTACTCGCGCTCGCGGGCCCAGGCCCCGACCATCAACCAGCCCGCTACGACGGGCCGGGCCTTGCAGGAGGAGGCGGTGGCTTTCGGTCAGTTCTGTGCCCGGTGTTCAGGCCACCCATCCATGGCGGTACTGTCCGCCGACCCGAACGCCCCTCACCTTAAGTGGGCCCCCTGTGCCGACGCCTTAGCACAGAACGCCAAGTTGGTGTCGGCCCTTCGAGCGCCTGGTCGCCTCGTAACGGCCGGCCTGGAAAGGAGGACCTTGAGCGTCCTGCCTGACCGGAAGGGCCTCCGCTCGCGCGCGGACCACCTGTTTGCGTATTCGAACCGTGGTGGCGGTGGAGGGGCGGACCCCCGCGGGGACCGGTGTCGTGGTGGTCACTTGCCGGAGCCGACGGGACCGACCGTGATCGGGGTACCGGAGCCGTCGGTGACGGGCAGGTTGATGCTGACGGGCAGGGTGCGGGACTGGGTCTCGTTGGGCGGGGTGACCACGAGGCTGGTGATGTCCACACCGCTGCCACCGGTGTCGTTGCGCGGGTAGTTGAGGGTGAAGCGGGTTGTCTCACCGGGCTGCAGGTTGACCGTCGAGGGCGTGAGGTTGTTGCGGGTGGCGTGGAGGGAGCCCGCCTCGCCCTGGAGATCGACTCCCGGGAAGCCCTTCAGGGTGCAGGCGGCGGAGCCGGAGTTCCTGAGGTTCACCAGAAGGGTGCCCTCGGCCATGCCGTGCGAGGTGCTGAAGGCGAGCCCTGCGGTTTTGCAGGAGCTGGACTCGGGCGCCCCGCCCCCGGAGCCGCCCTTCCCGCCGGAGGCGGAGTTCCCGCCGCTGTCCTGTGAGGAAGCGGGCGGTGTCTTGTCGTTGTCGGCGCCACCGCCGCGTGGATTCGACGACGACGAAGGCGAGGGACCGCCCTTCCGCGTCGGGCGGCTGGGGGAGTCGGCGGGTGCGGGTGCCGCCTCTCCGGCCACCTTCTTGGGTGCGGAGTCGCCCGGCCGCTCCGTACCGCATCCGGTCAGCAGGGCAGCCGCCAGTCCCGCTGCGAGCCCCACTGCGGCAACCACCGCCGGGCGCGTGTTCCTGTCCCCGCACCTGCCCGTGCGCCTGTCCAGGCGTAGGTCCATGCGCCGTCGCCCGGTCCACGCCCCTTCAGGCCGCCCGGTCGCGCCCGTCGCGTGCTGCTGCGGTTGTTTTCTCACTGCCGTCACTTCCCGACCGTTGATCGCCGACGTGCACCGGATGCGGAGTGCCAGGCTCTCGCACCCGCACCTCCGTGCTGTACACAGTCTGATGACATGCACGCCGCGAAAGTTCACGGCGGGGCTCCGTTTTCGGCACGGTGTCCCGACGGGCCCCGGCGCAGAGGGAGGGGGCCGCCTTCTCGGGGTGCGGGGCGGGGACACGGGGCGGATCGCCGTGCTGGGTGAGTTCCATATGGACGGGGGAACCGGACATGCCCAGGAGGAGACGGAGACCCGGGGGAAGGGGTGAATCACCCGGTGTCGTCGGCGTTCTCGGCGTCTGCGCTGAGGAAGTCGGCGACCAGCGCGGGCGGGTTGGCGGCTCGGGTGAGTGCGAACATCACGTCCGGGTCGAACATGTCATAGAGGATCACCGGCAGTGGCCGTCCCAGGGCACGTATCAGGTCGCCCTCGGTGTGGAATTGCCGCGCCAGGTCGACGCACAGCTGTTGGAACTGTGCGTCCAGGCGCTCCGTCCGCTCGTCCCGTATGTGCTCGGGCTCGTCCTCCTCGAACCAGAGGCCGGCCGCGCGTGCCTCCTGACCGTGCAACTCGGCGCCGCGCGGATCGGCTTGCTCGTCGTGACCGATGACGCGGACGCCCTCCAGGCCGGAGGGCGGGAAGTAGGCGTAGTTCCAGCGGGCTTCCCACGGTTCGGGCGGGCTCGGTTCCGCGAGCAGCCGCGCCACCTCGGCCTCGGTGTTGTAGCCGAGGGCCAGGTAGGGGAAGCGGGAGTCCTGGTCGACGCTGTCGATCCGGAAGGTGACGGTGTAGAGGCCGGAATCCGGTGCGGTGGGGAACTCGGTCAGGGCGCTCGCCGCCTGCTGCCTCATGTGCTGCCGGAACGTCATCGAGCGTTCTCCCAGGAGCCCGTGGTGGCTGGTGATGTCTCGTGATGGCCGGTGGTGGCCAACGGTGGCCGGTCGCACTCGGTGGCCGGTTGTGGCCGGTTGTGGCCGGTGGTGCGGAACTCTAGCGGTCCGCCCGCCAGGCGGAGAGGTGAGGGGCGCGTGGGGTCTGAGCAGGTGCTCATCACATCGGGTGAAACTTTGGCCGACTGTTGCGGCCAACAACCCTCTGTTGTCAAGCTGTTGCTGACCGTCAGCATGACCGGCATGACTCAGCATCAGTCGGCTTCTCTCAGCATCTGTCCGAAACGGGGAGGGCACACGTGCCATTCGGTGAGCAGCCCGCGTACCTGCGTGTGGCCTCGGATCTCCGCAAGAAGATCGCGGACGGCTCGCTGCCGCCGCACGCGCGCCTCCCCTCGCAGGCCCGCATCCGCGAGGAGTACGGCGTCTCCGACACGGTGGCCCTGGAGGCCCGCAAGGTGCTGATGGCCGAAGGTCTGGTCGAGGGACGCTCCGGCTCCGGGACGTACGTACGCGAGCTGCCGGCCGCCCGTCGGGTCTCGCGTACGGGCTACCGCGCACTCGGCGAGTGCACCCCCTTCCGTCAGGAGCAGTCCGACGAGCGGGTGCGTGGCACCTGGGAGTCGCAGAGCGAGCAGGAGGACGCCTCGGCCGACATCGCCGACCGGCTGTTCGTCGAGCGGGGCGACCGGGTGATGCGTACCCGCTATGTCTTCCACGTGGACGGTGACCCGGTGATGCTCTCCACTTCCTGGGAGCCGCTGGCGGTGACGGGGCGGACGCCGGTGATGCTCCCGGAGGAGGGGCCCCTGGGTGGCCGGGGGGTGGTGGAGCGCATGGCGGCGATCGACCTCGTGGTGGACAACGTCACCGAGGAGGTCGGCAGCCGCCCCGGGCGCGCCGAGGAGATGACGGCGCTGGGCGGCGTCCCCGGGCATGCGGTGCTGGTCATCGCGCGTACGTACTTCGCGGGTAAGCGGCCCGTGGAGACGGCGGACGTGGTGGTGCCCGCCGACCGCTTCAAGCTGGCGTACCACCTTCCGGTGAAGTAGTGCCGCTCCCTCCGTCGAGCGCTGGAAGTCCCTGAGGCCGGTTCGCACCCCGGCTCGCACCCCCGGGCCCGTGCCCGGCTCGTGCCCCGTCCGTGCCCCGGTGCACGCCCCGTGGGGAGCGAACACGTGGCCGAAAAATTTTGCCCCATGTGCAAAGCCGAATGCGGTGAGTGAAGGCCGGGCGTAAGCTCCGGCATATGCGAAGTGCGAGCGGCGACAGTGACGCGGTGCTGCCCTGGCAGCTCATCCGCCAGGACTGCCACGGCAACCGCTACCGCGTCGGCAGTTATGCCACCCGGGACGAGGCGCAGCATCTCGCCGAACGGCTGAGCGAACATCGGTTGAACGAACAGGGTGAGGGCTATCTGGTGGAGCACCGCGACCGCGTCGCCGCTCGTCTTCGTGGTGAGCGCGACGACAGCCGTACCTGACTCCCGCTTCGCCCTCCACTCCTCACTCTGACTTCACCTGGCCCCTCCCCTCCCTGTCCGGGCGCGGGCCCTGCTCCGGGAGTCAGGGGGTGGGGGAGGGGGGTGACGCTCCGCATGCGTCCGATCGCGCAGTGTGTCGGGTATATGGATAATTGATCCATCTTGGACGTATCCAGATCCCGACCAGGGGCGTGGGCCGTGTGAGCACCGAACCCGCCGACGGGGCGACCTCGCTCCTCGATACCCTCCGCGTCGGGATCGTCATGCTGGACGGCTACGGCACCGTCCTGGCGTGGAGCCCGACCACCGAGGAGATCCTGGGCTGGCCGGCGGACGACGTGGTCGGTCGGTCGATCGAGGACTTCGTGGTCAGCGACGAGGCCGAGCGCCGGTCGCGCCGCAACAGCCTCGGCCGCACCGGAAGGTGGCGCGGCATCCTGCGCATCCGCCACCGCGCCGGACACGTGGTCGAGGTCGAGGGGCGCGGCTCGACGCTGCGGGACACCGATCAGCGGCCATTCGTGCTCGCGAACATCATGGAGACCAGCAGGCTCCGCGCCGTCGAGCACGACCTGGCCGCGCTGGACGCGCTGTTCGCCTCCTCGCCGCTGGGCATCGCCGTCTTCGACACCGAGAAGCGCTTCGTCCGCTTCAACGACGCCCTCGTCCGGCTCAACAACGCCACACACACCGATCTGCTGGGCCGTACGGTCGCCGAGCTGCTGCCCGCCGAGATGGCCGACGAGGTGATGGAAATCCAGTCCAGTGTGCTGGAAACCGGGCGCTCGGTCGTGGACGTGGTGACCACCTCGCCGAACGGGCAGGGTGCGCGCTCCGTGTCGTACTCCCGCATCACCGACCGCAGCGGCAAGGTGCTCGGCGTCAGCTGCACCGTCATGGACATCACCGAGCGGCTGGAGGCCCTCAACAAGGCCGAGGCGGCGCGGCAGCGGCTCGCGCTGCTGGACGAGGTGGGGGTGGCCCTCGGCGATCTGCTCGACGTCCGCGCCATCTCGCAGGCGCTGGCCGAGGTGCTGGTGCCGAGATTCGCCGACTACGCGGGGGTGATGCTGCGCGGCGAGGTCGCCGTCGGCGGGGAGTTGCCCGAGCCGGTCATCTCCGTGGGGACGCCGCTGCACCTGTTCGGCTTCGCGGCGCGGGAGGCCGGGGAGCGTGTCGAGAGGCTGCTCCGGCTCGGTGGCGAGATCATCTACGAGCGCGAGTCGCTGCTCGGCCGCGCGCTGGACAGCGGCACCCCCCAACTGGCCTCCACCCCCGAGGAGATCCTGCGCGCCACCCGGCCCGGCGACCCCAAGGTGGAGGCCACCTTCGAGCTGGGGGTGCACTCGCTGATGGCGGTGCCGCTGCGGGCGCGCGGCACGGTGCTGGGGCTGCTGCTGATGAGCCGGGCGCACGGGGACGAGCCGTACGCGAGTGACGACCGGGCGCTCGCGGTCGAGCTGGCGGACCGGGCCGGCACCTTTCTCGACAACGCGCGGCTGTACGCGCGGGAGCGCGAGGGGGCCCTGATGCTCCAGCGCAGTCTGCTGCCGCAGCACATCGCCGAACCGCCCGGGGTCAGCCTCGCCTACCGCTACGTGCCGGGCAGCAGCGGCACCGAAGTGGGCGGCGACTGGTTCGACGTCATCCCGCTGCCCGGCGGCCGGGTCGCCTTCGTGGTCGGTGACGTGATGGGGCACGGGCTGCACTCCGCCGTCACCATGGGGCGGCTGCGTACCGCCGTCCGTACGCTGGCCGGTCTCGACCTGCCCCCGGACGAACTGCTCGCCCGTGTCAGCACCGTCGGGGAAGATCTGTCGCACGGCCCCGACGACCCGCTGATGGCCACTTGCCTGTACGCGGTCTACGAGCCGGCGCCCACCTCGGCCGGCAGCCGGTGCGGGGTGCTCACCATGGCCAGCGCTGGCCATGTGCCGCCGCTGCTGATCACCCGCGAGGAGGGCGGCGGCTGCCGGGCCCGGCCCGTCGACATCCCCTCCGGCACCCCCCTCGGTGTCGTCGGAGCCGCGCTGGACGGCGGGTTCGAGCTGGCGGAGGTGGAGATCGAGGAGGGCAGCGTCTTCGTCCTCTACACCGACGGACTCGTCGAGAGCAGAGGCGAGGACATCACCGAGGGCATCGACCGGGTCTGCTCACTGCTGGCCGGGCCCGGCTGCTACCGGGCGGAGCCGGAGGAAGGGCTCGTCTGGAACGGCGCGGGTGCGTATGTCTCGCCCGGACCGGTGGAGGAGACCGGGTGCGGCGGCATCGAGCACGCATGCGACGTCCTGATCGACTCGCTGCGCCTCCACGGCTCCAGCGTCAACGGCCGACTCAGCACCGGGGACGACGTCGCACTGCTGATGGCCAGGCTCGGTGGGCTGCCGGGGGACACCGCCGCATCCTGGTCGTTCACCACCGGCAGCTACGCCGTGCGGCGGGCGCGGGAGGCCGTGCGCAAGACGCTGCGCGAGTGGGAGCTCTCGGTTCTGGAGGACATCACCGTGCTGCTGGTGAGCGAACTGGTCACCAACGCACTGCGGTACGCGCACGGCCCCATCGGCGTGCGGGTGGTGCGCGACACCAGCCGGGACCCGGCGGGTCGCGAAGGGGTGCTGATCGTGGAGGTCTCGGACCCGCTGCCCGAGCCGCCCAGAGAACGCGTCGTCACCGCGGAGCAGGAGGGCGGCAGGGGGATTCAGATGGTGGCGAGCGAGGCACGCAGGTGGGGGACCCGGCACGGCCCCCAGGGCAAGACGGTGTGGTTCGAACTGCCGCTGTCGTGATGCGAACCGCCAGTGGCGTGACCGGACATACGGCCCCGTTCGGACAACCTGCCCCGGTGGTGCGGGGTGCCGTGGTCCCGGGCAGGTCAGCCTGTCCGGTCCGGAGAGCACTCCAGGGGTTCGACCCGGCGTTACCTGGTTAGGAGTCAGGGGTGACCCCCGTGAACAACGGGGGTACGCGCATGTTGCCTCGTCGTGACAAGGAAGACTTGTAGCGATCGGGAAGAGCGGGCTCCGGATGGCCCTCCGGGCTGCCACACTGCTCGGACCGGAGGCGAGCACCGGCAGTGGAAGGGGCGGCATTGAGCGATATCCCGGTGGAGGCGGCCGGTAAGCAGGACGACGTACGTCGTGCCCTGGCCCTGCTGAACGCCGCGGGCGCACGGATCGGCAACTCGCTGGATCTGGAGACCACGGCCCGCGAGTTGCTGGACGTGGCGGTGCCGCAGTTCTGCGACCTGGCCTCCGTCGACCTCTATGAGAGTGTGCTGGCCGGGGACGAGCCCCGCCCCGTCGGGCCGACGAGCCCCCAGGAGGCCGAGCAGGCCGGCTTCCACGAGGCGGACGCCGCCCGGCGCCAGGGACCGGAAGTGCGCCTCGCCGGCGAGCTGCCCCGGCGCCGCCGCAAACCGATCGGCTCGCCGCGCGGCGAACTGCGCAGGGTGGCCTTCGCCAGCGCCGTCTCCAACACCCCGTACGAGTACGGCCTCCCGGACGAGGAGGCCCGCACCGGCGAGTCGGTGATCCGCCCGCGCGACGCAGCCGGGGAGGGCGCGCGAGCCCGCGCCAACGGCGTGGCCGCCGCGGCGGCGCAGCCGGGCCAGCCCGCCGAGGTGGGCTCCACCCACTGCTATGCCGAGCACTCCCCGTTCGCCACCGCGCTGCGCACCGGCCGGGTGCAGAACATCGCCAGCCAGGACGGCAGCGTGCCCGCGCAGTTCGGCACCGTCGTGCAGTCGACGCTCGCCGTGCCGATGGTCGCCAGGGACCGGGTGCTGGGGCTGGCGCAGTTCTCGCGGGCCAAGGGCAGTGAGCCGTTCGGCGAGCGGGACGGGGCGCTCGCCGCCGAGCTGGCCGCCCGCGCCGCTGTCTGCATCGACAACGCCCGCCTCTACCGCAGGGAGCACGAGCGGGCGCTCATCCTCCAGCGCAGCCTGCTGCCGCCCGGTGACCCGGAGGCGGCGGGGCTGGAGATCGCCTGCCGCTACCTTCCGGGCAACCCGGCCACCGAGGTGGGCGGTGACTGGTTCGACGTCATCGAACTGCCGGGCCACCGCACCGCCATCGTCGTCGGCGACGTGATGGGGCGCGGGCTGCGCGCGGCCGTCGCCATGGGCGAACTGCGCACCGCCGTACGCACGCTGGCCCTCACCGACATGGAACCGGCCGAAGTGCTCGGCGCGCTGGACGAGATCGCGCGCGGCCTCGGCGACCCCCGCAGGCAGCACCCGCAACGGGGAAACCGCGGCAGTGACACCGACCTGTCCGAGGTGTATCTGGCCACCTGCATCTACGCCGTCTACGACCCGGTCTCACGGCGCTGCACGTTCGCCAACGCAGGTCACCTGCCGCCCATCATGGTCGAGCCGGGCGAGCCCGCGCTGCTGCTGGAGGTCCCCAAGGGGGTGCCGCTGGGAGTGGGCGGCGAGCCGTTCGAGGAGATCGAGATCGAGCTGCCGGAGGGTGCGATGCTGGCCCTCTACACCGACGGCCTGGTCGAGTCCCGCGACCACCCGCTCGACGAGGGCCTCGGCCGGTTCCGCTCGGCGCTCACCGACGCCACCGAGCCGCTGGAGGACACCGCTGACCGGGTGCTGCGCACTCTCAACGTGCACCACGGCGAGGACGACATCGCGCTGCTCGTCGCCCGCGTACAGGGCCTGGACCCCGAGCACGTCGGCGACTGGACGCTGCCGCCCGAGCCGCGCTCGGTCGCCCGGGCACGGGAGCTGACCTGCGAACAGCTCTCCGCCTGGGGCCTGGACGCGCTCAGCGACACCGCGGAGCTGCTGGTGAGCGAGCTGGTCACCAACGCACTGCGGTACGGCGAGGGGAACATCCGGCTGCGGCTGCTGCTGGAGCGCACGCTGGTGTGCGAGGTGTGGGACGCGGGCCAGGTCCAGCCGCGCAGGCGCCGGGCCCGGGACACCGATGAAGGCGGCCGCGGTCTGCAACTGGTCGATCTCCTCAGCACCGGCTGGGGGAGTCGCCGGGTGCCCTCCGGGAAGGCCGTCTGGTTCCAGCTGCCGCGACCGGAGGAGGGCAAGGCAGCACCGGACCCGACCGAGGCGTTGCTGAAATTGTTCTGAGCGACGCACCGGAAGCGTTCTGAGCTGCGCACCCGAAGCGTTCCGGATGACGTACCGGAGAGCAAGCGCCGGATTCGATGAAGTGGCCGAAAGGCAGTGCCCCAATTCCACGGCACTGCCCAGCGCCCTTACATATGTCTGGATTCCCCTTTTTTCCAGGGCTCCGCCCCGATAAGATTTCCGCTCGGGGATCAGTGATTCTTGAAACGGGGGTGCCGTGTGGGCGTGCGGCTCATAATCCTTGACGACGACCCGGTGTACCGGATGGGAGTCGCGGCGGCGGCCGAAATCGACAGCGCCGTCACTGTCGTGGCCCAGCAGGGGCTGCCGGAGCGGTGCGCCGGACGGATGCCGCGCCCGCCCGCCGAACTGGTGGCACAGGCGGACGTGGTGCTCGTCGGCGGCCCGGGCCCGGCCCGGCTGGCCCGTACGGTACGGCTGCTGACCGCCACCGACCCGGCGGTACGGGTGCTGGTGGCCTCCGACGACGGCAGCACTGCCGCTGTCCTCTCGGTGGTCCGGTCCGGTGCCATGGGCTATGTGATGAAGAGCGTCAGCGCTCGTACGCTGCTCAGGTCGGTGCATCTGCTGGCCGAGGGCGGTGCGGCGTTCGGGGCAGGGGTCGCCGAGGGGCTGCGTGGCGGGCTGGGGATGCTGCCGCAGCTGTCCAGCCGGCTGGCCTTCCCCACGCTGACGGAACGGGAGCGGGACATCCTCGAACTGCTGGCGCTCGGCTGGGAGAACAAGCGCATCGCCCGTCGCCTGGTGCTCGCGGAGAAGACGGTGCGCAACCACATCACGGGCCTCTTCAGAAAGCTGGAAGTCCCGGACCGGAACGCCGCGATGATGCGGGCGCGAGCCGCCGGGATAGGGCTGGAACACAAAGCTGCGGAGGTCTGAATTCCTGGCGCGGCGCTCATCCCGCGCCAGGAATTCACAGACAGTGAAAAAGCGGAAGTCGGGCGTTCGGGAAATCCAGGGCCCTGGAATTACGGGTGGTTACTTCTCCGGCTCGGTGTGACAAGGCCGTGCTCATAACCTGTGATCACCAACTGGACGCGGTCCCGGGCCCCCAGCTTGTCGAAGAGCCGCCCGATGTAGGTCTTCACCGTCGCCATCGACACATGCAGCTCGGCGGCGATCTCCGCATTCGAGAGGCCCTTGGTCACCAGCAGCAGCACCTCCCGCTCCCGGCTCGTCAGGGGCTCGAGGCTGGCGGAGACCTCGGGGGTGGCCTGCGGCTGCCGGCAGAACTCGGCGATCAGCCGGGCGGTGACGCTCGGCGCCAGCAGCCCCTGCCCCGCCGCCACCGTACGGATGGCACGCACCAGATCGGCGGGCGCGACATCCTTGAGAAGGAAGCCGCTGGCCCCCGAGCGCAGGGCCGCGAACACATACGAGTCCAGGTCGAACATGGTCAGCACCAGCACCCGCACCCCCTCGGCCTGGGGATGCGAACGGATCAGCCGCGTCGCCTCGATCCCGTCGAGACCCGGCATCCGTACGTCCATCAGCACCACGTCAGGACGCTCCCGCACCGCCAGCCGGACCGCGGCGTCACCGTCCTCGGCCAGACCGACGACCTCGAGGCCGGGCTCCGCGTTCACCAGCACCCGGAAGCTCTCCCGCAGCAACTCCTGATCGTCGGCGATCAGTACCCTGACGGGCGCGGAGGATTGACTCATCTCGACTGCGACGCTCCTCGACTCGTGTCCCCGGCTGCCGCCCCGGCGGCCTCCTCACGTGCAACCGGCCGTGCGGACAGCGGGATACGGGCGCGCACCAGGAACCCTCCGCCCGGTACCGGGCCGGCCGCCAGCTCCCCGCCGTACACCGCGACCCGCTCCCGCATGCCGATCAGGCCGTGCCCGGTGCCGCCTCCGGCGGCCCCGGCGGTGCCGGCGGCTCCAGGGGTCCTTGTCCCGGCGGCTCCGGCAGCCCCTGCCGCCATCCGGTGAGCCAGGCTCTTTCTGCCGTAGCGCTCCTGGCGGCCGCCGTCGTCGAGCACCTCCAGCCGCAACTGCTCCGGCCCGGCCGTCAGGGCGAGCCGGCAGTAGCAGGGAGCGGCGTGCTTGATGACGTTCGTCAGCGCCTCCTGCACCACCCGGTGCCCGGCCCTGGCCACCCCGTCGGGGAGGTCGGCGAGCCCCACCGCTGTCAGGTGCACATCCACGCCCGCCTCGCCCGCCCGGCGCACCAGCGCCTGGAGGTCGGACTCGTCGGCCAGGCTGCGGTCCGGGTGGCGCGGCTCCTCCTCGCCGTCGGGTTCGTTGCGCAGCAGGCCCAGGATGCCCCGCATCTCCTGGAGCGCCGTACGGCTCTCCTGGTCGATCACCCGCAGCGCCTCGGCCGCCTCCTGGGGCGCCACCGCGGCCACATGGCGGGCGACCCCCGCCTTGACGGCGATCACCCCCACGTGGTGCGCCACCACGTCGTGCAGCTCGCGGGCGATGCGCAGCCGCTCCTGGGCCACCGCGTTGAGCGCCAGCTGCCGGGCCGCCCGTTCGGCGTAGGCGCGACGCTCCCTGATGGCCTGCCCGGAGACCCAGGTCAGCCCGCAGACGGTGAGGCCGGACAGCCAGGTCGGCAGCCCGGTGCCGAGGGCGGCGGACGGTGTGCCACCGGCGACGAGGGCGAGCAGGATCAGCGCGCTGCCTCCCACGACGGCCCACCGCACCGCGCGGCCGGCGCTGGTGGTGGACACGGCGACCGCGTACAGCGCGTATGCCACGGCCAGGAACGGCTCCAGGAGCGCTCCCGACACCGCCGCAGTGGCCGACGCCGCAGCGACGACCAACAGCACGGTGCGCGGCCACAGACGGCGCACGGCCAGCGGCAGGCCCATCGCGAGGAACAGCGGCACCCGGAGCGCTGCCGCGGCGCCCCCGGCCGAGTCCTGCAGGGGGGCCAGCATGGCGTACAGCACCGGGAAGGCGAGCGCCGCCGCACCGTCCCAGGCCACGAGCTGCCGCCGGGTCAGACCGCCCGGCATCCAGCCGCGGCGCTGCCCGTCGTCGAGCTGGGAGGATTCACCGGCCACTCGCACACGGTAGCCCGCACCGCGCCTCGCGCACCTCCGACCACAGTCGGTCAGACCACGGTAGGAAGCCCGGCGGGTGCTGTGGGTCCGCGTCCACCCGGGGGTAGGGCGGAAACTTCGGAGCCCGGTCCGATGTGCGCAGGCCGTGCCCGCGGCCATGCTCGATACGTGATTGAAGTCCAGCATCTGACCAAGTCCTACGGCCCGGCCCGGGCCGTCGACGACCTGAGCTTCGTGGTGCGGCCGGGAAAGGTCACCGGCTTCCTCGGCCCCAACGGCGCGGGCAAGTCCACCACGCTGCGGCTGCTGCTCGGCCTCGGCGAGCCGGACGCGGGACGGGCCCTGCTCTTCGGCAAGCCCTACCGGGAGCTGTCCGACCCGCTGCTGCGCGTCGGGGGCCTGCTGGAGGCCGGGTCGACCCAGCGCACCCGCAGCGCCTACCACCATCTGCTGTGGCTGGCCCACACCCACCGCATCCCACGCTCCCGGGTGCGGGAGGTCCTGGAGATGGTCGGCCTCTCCGACGTGGCGCGGCGCGCCTCGGGCGGCTTCTCGCTCGGCATGTCCCAGCGGCTGGGCATCGCCGCCGCGCTGCTGGGCGACCCGGACGTACTGCTGCTGGACGAGCCGGTCAACGGCCTCGATCCCGAGGGCGTGCACTGGCTGCGCAACCTGCTCAAGGAGCGGGCCGCCGCAGGGCACACGGTGCTGCTCTCCAGTCATCTGATGAACGAGATGGCCGTCACCGCCGACCATCTGGTCGTCATCGGGCGCGGCAGGCTGCTGTCCGACAGCAGCCTGGCCGACTTCACCGCCGAGCACTGCCGCAGCGTGGTCCGCGTCCGCGGTCACGAGCCGGAGCGGCTGGGCGCCCTGCTGCGCGAGTCCGGGGCAGCGGCCGAGATCGAGCCGGACGGCACCCTGCGGGTGACCGGTATGGAGAGCCGCGAGGTGGCGAAGCTGGCCCGCGCCCACGACATCGGATTCGACGAGCTGGCGGGGGAGTCGACCTCGCTGGAGGAGGCGTTCCTGGAAATGACCGCACGCGATACGCAGTTCACGGCCGGCAGCGGCGTCGGCTCGCGGGGAGGTGCCGGTCATGGCGTCCTCTGAGACCGCCGCCACCCCCTCGGGCCCCGCGCGCGGCCCCGACTCCCCGGCCGCTTCCGGTGGCGCCGCGCCCGCCGCCGTGCTCGCCCCCGCGCGCGGTGGCGGGACGGCGGCGGCGATCCGCGCGGAGTGGACGAAGGTCCGCACGCTGCGCTCCACCCTCGCCCTGCTGGTGGGCACCTTCCTGGCGAGCATCGGGCTCGCGCTGCTTTCGGGCGTCTCGGTCGGCAACGCTCTCGCGGCGGACAACGGCAGGGTGCGCCCGGACTTCCATCCGGTGGACTCCGGCTTCAACATCGTCTGGTACACGCAACTGGGACTCGTGGCGTTCGGAGTGCTGCTGATCAGCGGGGAGTTCGGCAGCGGCATGATCCGGGTCTCTCTCGCCGCGGTGCCCCGGCGCGCCCGGCTGTATCTGGCGAAGGCCGGCGTGTGCGCCGCTGTGACGCTGCCACTGGCGGCGCTCACCGTGGTGCTCTCCTTCCTCATCGACCAGGCGGGGCTGGGTGAGTACGGCGTAGGGGTGGACGAGCCGGGCGTGCTGCGGGGCATGCTGCTCGGGGCGGTCTATCTGACGCTGATCGCCCTGCTGGCGTTCGGAATGGCCACAGCGGTCCGCTCCACAGCCGTCGCCCTGGGAGCGCTGTATGTCTTCCTGTTCGCCCTCTCGCCCCTGAGCCAGGCGGTGCCCGGCCTCAAGGAGGCCGCGCGCTATCTGCCCGACAAGGCGGGCATCCAGGCGCTGAAAGTGGGTGCCGACGCGGACCCGGCCCTCGGCCCGTGGGGCGGCATCCTCGTGGTCGCCGGCTGGACGGCGCTGGCCCTGCTCGCCGGCTGGTTCGCCTTCCGTCGCAGGGAGGTGTGAGCGGGAATTCGGAAGAACGGGACACTTCAGGGACAACTGTCCCAGCTCATAGGGACACAAGGGGCCTTAACTTCAGTGGTGTCCACAGGGACGGCGGTGCATCGGCCGACATCGCCCGACCGACCGATGACTCTCAACGGAGGATCCCATGGAGCACACCTACGAGCCCCCGGCCCTGATCGAACTCGGCGAGTTCGAGGAGCTGACGCAGTGCCTGCCGTCCGGCGACTGCCCCGACTTCCTCGGCTGCGGACGCGCGCTCTGGTGCATCTGACGCCTGCCCAGCCACCCGGCTGAGTCGACATGAGGAAGTGGCCGGGGCGGAGCACGCCCCGGCCACTGGCCAGCGGTCACCGACGACCCGCCCCATCCGCCGATCCGCCTCGGGCCCCGGAGCCCCACCGCGCGACCGGCGCGAACGCGGCAGGGCCGGCGCCGCATCTGAGGAGACGCGCAGCACATGGACTTTCTCGTTCTTCCCGACCATCCGGCCGCCCACGACCTCATCGCCCGCACTCCCGCACTGGCTGACGCCGCGGTGATTCCGCACGCTTCCGGCCGCCCCTGGATCGTCGGCCTCGGGGCGGACGGAGAGGGGATACGGGTGTTCGGCCCGCCGTCGCGGCGGCTGGTGGTGGCCGGGCACACCCGGACGGCGGCCGAACCCCTCCAGCACCTGGTGGACCGGGCCAGATCGCTGTCCGAACTCGACCAGGCTGCCCGGTCCCTGGCGGGCTGCTGCCATCTGGTGGCCTGCTTCGACGGGTGGGTGCGCGCTCAGGGGTCGCTCTCCACAGCACGGCAGATCTTCACCGTGCGCCTGGCGGGGATCACGGTTGCCGCCAGCGGTCCCGCGCCACTCGCCGCACTCGCGAAGGCGCCCTGCGACGAGGCGGCGCTCGCCGGCCGACTGCTGACGCCGTACCTGCCCTGGCCGCTGTCCCGGCGTTCGGTCTGGCGCGGGGTGGAGGCGGTCACCCCCGGGCACTGGCTGGAGCTCACACCCGACGGCGCCGCGCGTGAACGGCGCTGGTGGCAGCGACCGGCACCCCGGACGCCGCTGCCGCAGGCCGCGGGGGCACTGCGGGAGGCGCTGCGGGAGGCCGTACGCGTACGGGCCGGGTCGGCGGGCACGCTCAGTGCGGATCTGTCCGGCGGACTGGACTCCACCTCGCTGTGCTTCGTCGCGGACGACCTGGCCGTACGCACCCACACGTACCACGCGGTACCCCTCGACCCGCGCAACCCCGACCACCGCTGGGCCCGGCGGGCCGCCGCACACTTCGGCCCGGCCGTACACCACACCGACCTGCCGCACGACCACTCGGAGCGGCTCTTCGGCCTCCCTCCCGACGCCGCCGTACAGGGCGGCGTCGAGGAGGAGCCCGACGGGGGCGAGGGACCGCTCAACTGGCGCTGGGGAGGCCCCCATCTGCGGGCGCTGTCCCGGACGGCGGCCGCAGCGGGCTCCCGGCTGCATCTGATGGGACTCGGCGGCGACGAACTGTTCGGGCCGCTGCCCAACGGACTGTGGAGCATGCTCCGCACCGAGCCCCGCGCGGCCCTACCGCAGATCCGCCGCCGCCGGCTCCTCAACCGGTGGCCGTTGACCGGCACGGTGCGGGGACTGGCGGACCGGGCGGGCTTCCCGGAAGCGCTGCGCGCACTGGCCGGGCGGCTGACCAGCCCGCCACCGCAGCGCTGGCAGGTCGGCTTCGGCTGGACGGGGGAGCTGCGGATGCCCGCGTGGAGCACGCCGGAGGCCGTCGAGCTGGTGCGCGGCGCGCTGCTGGAGGAGGCCGAAGCGGGCACGCCACCCCTGGACGGGGACCGGTTCGGGCACCAGGTGCTGGAGTACCTGGCCTTCGAGGGCACCACCATGCGGCAGACCGCGCGGGCCATGGCGCGGTACGGCATCGGCTGGGAGGCGCCGTTCCTCGACGACCGGGTGATCGAGGCCGCGCTGTCGGTGCGCCTGTCCGAGCGGATGCCGTCAGGACGCTTCAAGCCGCTGCTGACGGAGGCGATGCGCGGCATCGTCCCGCCGGAGATCCTCGGCCGCACCGACAAGGGCGAGTTCAGCGCCGAGCTCTACGAAGGGCTGGCTCGCGGCAAGGAGTCGGCCGTCGCCGTGTGCGCCGGGCTGCGGCTGGGCGCACGCGGTCTCGCCGACGCCGATGTGCTGCGTGCCGCGCTGCTCAACCCGTCCGACGAGGGTCGCTACGCGGCCCATCTGGAGCGGACCGTGGCAGTCGAGGCATGGCTCCGCTCCCCGCACACCACCCCGGCGCCACGGCTGCCGACCGCCCCGCGGACAGTCGGTCCGGCAGCCTCGCCGCTCCCGTCCGCGACCGAGCTGAAGGAGGCATCATGACGCTCGCCCTGCCCCGCGAGGTCATCCTGACCGAAACCGAATCCGGAGTGGTGCTGCTCAACGAGAAGGACGGCCGCTTCTGGCGGCTGAACGGCTCCGGCGCCACCGTGCTGCGGCTGCTGCTCGACGGCAGTACGCCGCAGGAGGCGGCCGAGCGGTTGAGCGCCGCGAGCCCCCAGTTCCTCGGGCGGGCCACCGCCGATGTGCACGGCCTTGTGGACGCGCTGCGCGGCGCCGGTCTGCTGGTGGCGCGATGAGTCTGCCGGGGGTGGGGGAGCGTGCGGTGCGGCTCGCGCCGCACCGGCAGGCGGAGGCGCGGCTGGCGGTCGGCATCGCCCGGCTGCTGGTCAAGCTGAAGCCGGGTCGGCTGCGCCGGGTGCTGACAGTGCTCAGCCGGGGCGCCAGGCCCGCAGGGCGGGACCGCGCGCTGCGGGCACGGCAGGCGGCCGTCGCCGTGAGTGCGCGCTGCGCCGGGCTGGGCTGCCTGCAGCGGTCCGTGGCAGCGGCGCTGCTGTGCCGGCTGCACGGCGAATGGCCGGACTGGTGCTCGGGGTTCCGCACCAGGCCGTTCGGGGCGCATGCCTGGATCGAGGTGGACGGCGAGCCGGTCGGCGAGAGCGAGGCCATCGGCGCCTTCCGCACGGTGATCGCGGTCCGCGCGAAAGCGGCGCGAACGGGGGAGGGAGCGAGTGATGGCCACGGCAACGGCTGAGGACCTGGCGGTGCGCACCGACGACCTGGGCAAGACGTACGGAGACAGGCCCGCGGTCATCGGTCTCGACCTGGCGGTGCCACGGGGGGTGACATTCGGCTTTCTCGGGCCCAACGGCGCCGGCAAGACGACGACTCTCAGCATGCTGTGCACGCTGCTGCGGCCCACCGCGGGGCGGGCCTTCGTGGGCGGGCACGACGTGGTGAGGGAGCCGCATGCGGTACGGGAGCGGATCGGACTGGTGTTCCAGGAGACGACGCTGGACCTGGACCTGACGGCGCGGGAGGCGCTGCGCTTCCACGCCGAGCTGTTCGGCACCCCTTGGCGGCAGAGCCGCCGCACGGTGGCGGCGCTGCTGGAGCTGGTGGGGCTGACCGAGTCGCAAGGCCGTCCGGTCCGGGAGTTCTCCGGCGGCATGCGGCGCAGACTGGAGATCGCCAGGGGGCTGCTCACCGCGCCGCAGGTGCTCTTCCTGGACGAGCCGACCACCGGTCTGGACCCGCAGACGCGCACCGTGATCTGGGAGCATCTGCACCGCCTCCGCGAAGAGCGCGGCATCACCCTGTTCCTGACGACCCACCACCTGGAGGAGGCCGAGAACTGCGACCGGCTCGCCATCATCGACAACGGCCAGATCGAGGTGGAGGGCAGCCCCGCCGAGCTGAAGGCCGAGGTGGGCGACGACACGGTGGTGCTGCGTACCTGCGACGATGCGGGAGCGGCCCTCCTCGTGCGGGAGCGCTTCGGTGTGGCGGCGTCCTCGGGCCCGGACGGGGTGCGGCTGAGCGTGTCGGACGGCGCGGCGTTCGTACCGAAGTTCTGCGCCGAGGCGGGCATTCCCGTGCTGTCGGCGACCGTCACCCCGCCCTCGCTCGACGATGTGTTCCTGCACCACACCGGCCGGACCATCCGCACCGAGCGCGGCGGGCCGCTGACCGTGGACGACGTGGGGAGGCGGCGATGAGCGCCGTGGAGGCGGTCCCGCCTGGGCCGGGGGCCGAACCGAAGGCGTCCCCGTCGGCCGGAGGGACGGGCGGAGCGCGGGGAGCCCGGCCCGGCCGTCTGGTCCGCGAGGCGCGGGCGGTCCGCGTGCTGTGGCACCGCGAGATGGTGCGGCTGCTGCGTACGAAGGTGCAGATCGTCATGGGACTGGTGACGCCCGTGATGTTCCTGCTGGTGATGGGCACCGGGCTGGAGTCGATGGGCACCACGGCAGGGGACGCCTTCGAGCAGTTCCGCAGCTTCCTCTTCCCCGGCGTCCTGGTGATGGCCACCCAGGCCCCGGCGCTGGCGGTCGGCCTCTCCGTGGTGATGGACCGGCAGAGCGGCATGCTGCGGCAGGCGATGGTCGCGCCCGTGCACCGGGTCAGTCTCCTGCTGGGCCTCTCGCTGGGCGGCGCAACCTGCGGCGCCGTCTACGGCGGTCTGGTGCTCGCCATCTCCGGCACGGTCGGTATCGCCTATCATCCGCTGCTGCTGGTCGCGCTGCTCGAAGTCGCGCTCATCGCACTGCTGTTCACCGCCGGGGGCATGCTGGCGGCCGTCACCATCCAGCGCATCCAGACCTTCCAGGTGCTGATGGGGCTCGCCCTGATGCCGCTGATGTTCCTGTCCGGGGCGATGTTCTCGCCCAGCGGGCTGCCCCGCTGGCTGGGCATCGTCGTCCACCTCAACCCGCTCACCTACGCCGTCGACGCGGTACGCCGCACGCTGCCGGGCGAGCTCGACATGGGCGGTTACGCGGGGCCGCCGCAGATAGCGGGCTGGACGCCACCGGTCGCCGTGGAGGTCTGCTTCGTCACCGTGCTCGCGGTGCTGATGCTCGTGGCGGCGGCCCGCCGGTTCGCGCGCGGGGGGTGACGCCGCAGGCCAGGTGAACGCTCCGAGCCGGTATGTCAACCCTGACGAACGGCCAACCGCCCGGCCGACTTTCGAGCCGGGCCCCGGGCCGGGTGTCGTCCGTAGCTTCCGTGCCATGTCCACGGAACGGAAAATACGACGGCGGTCACCTGTGCGCGGGCCGCTCGGCGCGGTGGCGGCGTTGACGGCCGGCGGCGCGGGGGTCTGGGTGCTGGCGCCCGGCGGGCTCGGTCACCAGGACCCCGTACGGATCACCAGCGGAGCCTCGGCCTCCGGCTATCGGGAGCTGAGCGAGTTCGCCGGGGACGGTCCCGGCTGGCTGGGCGGCCTCCTGGAGCTCGCCACGGAAGGCACCCTGGTCGCCCTCGGGCTGCTGCTGCTCTGGGTGGGATGGCGCGGCTGGCGCGACGGCCGTACGAAGGACCCGCGAGTGGTGGGCGCGGTGCTGACGGGCGTCGGCACCGTGGTGGCCTACGCGGCGAGCGAGGCGCTGAAGCTGGTGGTGGACGAGGAGCGGCCGTGCCGGGCGCTGGCCGGGGCCCACCCAGTGGCGGAGTGCCCGCCCACGGGTGACTGGTCCTTCCCGAGCAACCATGCCACGCTCGCCGCCGCGCTGGCTGTGGGCCTCGCCATGACGCTGCCCCGCCTCGCGGCGGTGACGCTGCCGCTGGCCGGCGCCGCGGCGCTGCTGCGCGTGCTGGTGGGAGTGCACTATCCGCACGATGTGCTGGCGGGCGCGCTGTTGGGTTCCGCGTGTGCTCTCGCGGCCGTCCTGATGAGAGGGCTGCCCCTTGCCGACGTGTGCAGACCTCGGGTGAGTGGGGGCTGAACGCGCAGCCCCCGCGCCCCTAGCGCGGTACCAGGCCCGCCTCGTACGCCACCACGGCCGCCGCCGCGCGGTTGTCCACGCCCAACCCCGCGAGGACGGCGCTGACGTGGGCCTTCACCGTGCCCTCCACCACGCGCAGGCGCCGTGCGATCTGCGCGTTGGACAGTCCGGCTCCCAGGTGGGAGAGGACCTCCCGCTCGCGGTCGGTCAGCGCGTCGACCCGGGCCCGCGCGGAGGAGCGGCGGCCGGCTGCGGCTCCGGCGCCGGTTGTCGCCAGGTGGGCGACGACGCGGGCCGCCACCTTGGGCGAGAGGTAGGCGGCGCCGTCGGCCACCGCCCGTACGCCCGCGAGCAGTTCCTCCGGTTCTCCGGCCTTGACCAGGAAACCCGCCGCCCCTCCGCCGAGTGCCCGGAGGATGTAGTCGTCCTCCCCGAACGTCGTCAGGATGACGGCACGGGTGTCGGGCACGGCCCGGCCGAGCGCGGTCAACGCCTCGATGCCGTCGGCCTTGGGCATCCGGATGTCGAGCACGGCCACGTCGGGGCGGTGCCTGCGCGCCAGTTCCACCGCCTCGTGCCCGTCGCCCGCCTCGGCGACGACCTCGATGGCGGGGTCCGTGGCCAGAATGGTCCGCACTCCGGTGCGGACCATGGGCTCGTCGTCGGCGATCAGGACCCGGATCGTCGGTGCGGTCATCGGGCGGCGTCCCTCAAAGTGACGTCCCTCATCGCGGCGGGCCTCCCAGCGACGTCCTCCGCCGCGGCGGGCTTCATCCCGGCGGGCCTCACGGGCGCAGCGCCTCGGCCGAGACCAGTGTGTCCGAGCGGAAGCAGAGCCGGTAGACATCTCCTGAGCGGTCGTCGAACGGGTTGGCTGTCATCGCGTAGAACTCGCATGTGATTCCGGCTCCCTGTGGCGGTGGCGGGGTGTGTGCGGGCCGGTGCCGGGTCTGCTCGGCGGGCAGGTGCGGGGCGATCTGCTCCCGCTGCTGCCCGGCACGGAGCCGGCCGAAGTCCTCGGCCGGTAGCACAGCGCGCTTGGTCACCAGCATGTCCCACCAGGTCAGCGCCCCGCCCAGCAGGGCGCCCAGCGCCAGGCAGGCGGTGACGGCGGCGAGTGCCGTACGCCCCAGTCTGCGGCGGGCGTGCCGCTGCTCCTGGAAGGGCGCGGGTGGCGTGGTCGGGGCGCTCGGCGGCTGGGGTGCGCGGGTGTGGGGGAGTGTGGCCCGCACGGTGAAGCCGTCGTCGGGACGCGGCCCCCAGTGAAAGGTCCCGCCTGCCAGCCGTACCCGCTCGTCGAGCCCGATCAGCCCGCGCCCGCCGAGCCCCGGCCGGGCGCCCGCCCTCTCGGACGGCCTGTAGGGCGGCGCAGCGGCGGGGCCGTTCTCCACGGCCACCCGTGTCTCGTCCGCTCCGTACTCCACCGTGACCGTGGCGGTGGCGCCCGGCGCGTGCTTGACGACGTTCGTCAGCGACTCCTGCACCACGCGGTGCGCGGCCCGCAGGGTGTGCGGAGGCAGGGCGTTCCGTGCGTCGTCCGGGTCGCCCTCGATCCGCGCGGTGACGGCCAGCCCGGCGGCCGCCGCCTCCTCGACCAGGTCCGTGACGCCGGTGTCCTGCGGCCGGGTGGGGGCGTCCTGTTCCGTCTCCCGCAGGACACCGATGACTTCGCCGAGCCGGTCGACCGCCGTCTCGGCGCGGCCTCTGATCTCCTCGGCCGCCCTGCGGTGTTCCGCGCTCAGGCCGTCGGCCAGTTTGAGGGCGCTCGCGGAGAGGGCGAGCAGGCTCAGCTCGTGGCCGAGGGCGTCGTGCATGTCCTGTGCGATACGGGACCGCTCGCGCAGCCGGGCCTGGCCGGCCACCAGCTCACGTTGCCGTGCGAGCTGTTCGGCCCGCTCCCAGCCGGCGCGGGCCAGCTCCTGGTACTGCCGCCAGAAGCGGCCGGCGCACCAGGAGAGCGCACCCGCTGTGAGCGCCACCGCCACGAACCGGGTGCCCGGCGTGAGCCAGGCGGGGTGGGTGAGGGCCGCCGTCATGCTCGCGGCGAGGGAGCCGGCCAGGAAGAGCGCGGGTATCAGGGCTCCCCCGGCCTCCTGCCGGGAGGGGCCCACGCCCGGGCGCCGCCCCGCGAGGAACGAGCAGCAGGCGGTCACCGCGGTCCACCACGGCGAGGCGAGCACCCCGAGGACCGCCGCCGCACCCGCGGCAGCGGTGAGGGCGCTGGTGATGAGCTGACTGCGTCTTTCGGTCACGTATGCGACGGTAAGAGGTCCGGGCGGCCGGTGACACTGCCGAAAGTCGAATGTCACCGGCCGGCCGCCGGGCCCGCTCAGCCCGCCGCCTCGCCGCCCTGACCTGCGATCCGGCGCCGTGCTATGTCGTACGGCGGCGGATCTTGTTGCCGAGCCAGACCAGCGGGTCGTACTTGCGGTCGGCGGCCCGTTCCTTGAGCGGGATCAGGGCGTTGTCGGTGATCTTGATGTTCTCCGGGCAGACCTCCGTGCAGCACTTGGTGATGTTGCAGTAGCCGAGGCCGTGCTCGTCCTGCGCGGTGGACTTGCGGTCGAGACCGGCGTCCTCGGCGGCGTCCAGCGGGTGCATGTCCAGCTCGGCGACCCGCATCAGGAAGCGCGGTCCTGCGAAGGCCCGCTTGTTCTCCTCGTGGTCCCGGACCACATGGCAGGTGTCCTGGCACAGGAAGCACTCGATGCACTTGCGGAACTCCTGGGAGCGCCCGACGTCCTCCTGCTGCATCCGGTACTCACCGGGCCCCAGTCCGGGCGGCGGCACGAAGGACGGGACCTGCCTGGCCTTCTCGTAGTTGAAGCCGACGTCGGTCACCAGGTCCCTGACCACGGGGAAGGTCCGCAGGGGGGTGACGGTGACGGTCTCGGCGCGGTCGAAGACCGACATGCGGGTCATGCACAGCAGCCGGGGCCGGCCGTTGATCTCCGCGCTGCACGAGCCGCACTTGCCCGCCTTGCAGTTCCAGCGGACCGCGAGGTCGGGAGCCTGAGTGGCCTGCAGACGGTGGATGATGTCGAGGACGACCTCGCCCTCGTTCACCTCGACGGTGAAGTCCTCCAGGCCGCCGCCGTCCACATCGCCGCGCCAGACCTTGAAGTGCGCGTCGTAGCTGGTCTCCGGCCGCGTCGCGTCCGGGGCCTCGCCGCTCACCGCGCCGCCGATGCCCTCACTTCCCGGGCCCGCGCCATGATGTACGTCCGTAGTCACTCGCTCGTCAGCTCCTCGTCGGTCAGGTACTTGATCAACTCCTCCTTCTCGAACAGCTCAAGGAGGTCCTTGCGGATCGGCGGCATCTCACGGCGCCGCAGCGCGATCCGCCCGGCGCGGCCGGCCTCCGCGTCCCCGCCCGCTGCCCCTGCCGCGCCCTCGGCGGCCGCCAGCGTGCAGACGAGGTTGGCGCGCCGCCATTCGCGGTCCATCTCGGGGAAGTCGTCGCGGGTGTGGCCGCCGCGCGACTCCGTACGGTTCAGCGCGGCGCGGGCCACGCACTCGCTCACCAGCAGCATGTTGCGCAGGTCGAGGGCGAGGTGCCAGCCCGGGTTGAACTGCCGGTGCCCCTCCACCTTGGCGCGGCGGGCGCGCTCCCGCAGTTCGGCCAGCCGCTCCAGCGCCTCGGACATCTCCTCCTCGCGGCGGATGATGCCCACCAGGTCGTTCATGGACCGCTGGAGCTCCTGGTGGACCGTGTACGGGTTCTCGGCCGGGCCCTGCGCCTCCTCGTCGGCCTTCGCGGAGCCGACGCCGAAGGGACGCAGCGCCTCGGCGGCCGCCCCGTCGATCTGCTCGTCACCCACCCGGGGGCGCGATCCGGCGTGCTCCCGCGCGTACTGAGCCGCGTACAGCCCCGCGCGGCGGCCGAAGACCAGCAGGTCGGAGAGGGAGTTGCCGCCCAGCCGGTTGGAGCCGTGCATACCGCCTGCGACCTCGCCGGCGGCGAACAGCCCGGGTACGCCGCGGGCTGCCGCGGTGTCCGAGTCGACGTCCACGCCGCCCATCACGTAGTGGCAGGTGGGGCCGACCTCCATGGGCTCGGCCGTGATGTCGACGTCGGCCAGCTCCCTGAACTGGTGGTGCATGGAGGGCAGCCGCCGTTTGATCGTCTCGGCGGGCATCCGGGTGGAGACGTCCAGGAAGACACCGCCGTGCGGGGAGCCGCGCCCGGCCTTGACCTCGGCGTTGATGGCGCGCGCCACCTCGTCGCGGGGCAGCAGCTCGGGCGGGCGGCGGTGGTTGTCGGGGTCCTCGTACCAGCCGTCGGCCTCCTGCTCGGACTCGGCGTACTTCTCCTTGAAGACGTCCGGGACGTAGTCGAACATGAAGCGCTCGCCCTCGGCGTTGCGCAGCACCCCGCCGTCGCCGCGCACCGACTCGGTGACCAGGATGCCCTTCACCGACGGCGGCCAGACCATCCCGGTGGGGTGGAACTGGACGAACTCCATGTTGATCAGTGAGGCCCCGGCCAGCAGCGCCAGCGCGTGCCCGTCCCCGGTGTACTCCCAGGAGTTGGAGGTCACCTTGAACGACTTGCCGATACCGCCGGTGGCCAGCACCACCGCCGGTGCCTCCAGCACGAAGAACCGGCCGCTCTCCCGCTCGTAGCAGAAGACCCCGGAGACCCGGTCCGGCTCCCCGTCCTCCGGGTTGTGCTCTTTCAGGATCTGGGTGACGGTGCACTCCTGGAAGACCTTGATCCGGGCCTCGTAGTCGCCGCTCTCCTTGAAGTCCTCCTGCTGGAGGGAGACGACCTTCTGCTGGAGCGTACGGATCAGCTCCAGGCCCGTACGGTCGCCGACGTGGGCCAGCCGCGGGTACTCGTGCCCGCCGAAGTTCCGCTGCGAGATCCGGCCGTCCGGTGTGCGGTCGAACAGCGCGCCCCAGGTCTCCAGCTCCCACACCCGCTCGGGTGCCTCGCGTGCGTGCAGTTCGGCCATTCGCCACTGGTTGAGGAACTTGCCGCCGCGCATGGTGTCGCGGAAGTGCACCTGCCAGTTGTCGCCCTCGTTGACGTTGCCCATGCTGGCGGCGATGCCGCCCTCGGCCATCACTGTGTGGGCCTTGCCGAAGAGGGACTTGCAGATCACCGCGGTGCGCAAGCCCTGCTCCCGGGCCTCGATCGCGGCCCGCAGTCCGGCGCCGCCCGCGCCGACGATGACGACGTCCCACTGGTGTCGTTCGACGTGTGCCATGTCGCTCAAGTCCCTCTCAGAAGAGCCGCGGGTCGGTGATGGTGCCGGTGGCCAGCAGGTAGACGTAGAAGTCCGCCAGCGCCACGCTGAGCAACGAGGCCCAGGCGAGCAGCATGTGCCGCTCGTTGAGCTTTCCGACCCAGCCCCACAGCCGGTAGCGCACCGGGTGCTTGGAGAAGTGCCGCAGCCTGCCGCCGACGATGTGCCGGCAGGAGTGGCAGGAGAGGGTGTACGCCCAGATCAGCCCGATGTTGGCGAGGAAGACCAGCGTGCCCAGACCCATGTGGCCCCACTCGTACTTCTCGTTCCGGAAGCCGAGCACGGTGTCCCAGGTGAGGATCACCGCGACCAGCATCGCCGCGTAGAAGAAGTAGCGGTGGATGTTCTGCAGGATCAGCGGGAAGCGGGTCTCGCCCGTGTACTTCTTGTGCGGTTCGGCCACCGCGCAGGCCGGGGGTGAGGCCCAGAAACCGCGGTAGTACGCCTTGCGGTAGTAGTAGCAGGTGAGCCGGAAGCCCAGCGGGAAGATCAGAATGATCAGTGCGGGCGACAGGCCCCACCATTCGCCGAACAGACCCCAGTTGGGCCCGCCCTTCATGGTCGCGCAATTGTCGGCCAGACAGGGCGAGTAGAACGGCGAGACGTACGGCGCGTGGTAGTAGTCGGTGTTCGCGAACGCGCGCCAGGTCGAGTAGACGACGAACGCCAGCAGACCGAACGCGGTCGCGGCGGGCGCGAGCCACCAGCGGTCCGTGCGCAGATGCGGTTCGGCGATGGCGGCGCGTGTGCTGGTGTGCACGCCCGCGGGCCGGGAGCCCGCGGGGGGTGTCTTGTGTTGGGGTTCGGTGCCAGTGGCCAACGGATTCTCCGGATGAGACGGCTGGGTCAGGGCGGGCCCGGGCAGCAAGGGCCTGCCTTCAACGACTCGTTGTCCAACGAGTCACGGTGCGTGCCGGTCGCGCGCTCCGAGCCCCTCGTCGTCCACATCCGTCCACAGGCCCGGGTCGTAGGGCTGGTCGGAGATGGTCACCATCTCGGCGTGCGGCTCGGGCCGAGGCCGCGGAGCTGTGGCCGACAGCAGGGCGAGCGACTCCTTCAGATGCTCGGTGTCGCTGCGTACCCGCCGGATCTCCAGGCCGCTGCCGACGTGCTTCTCCAGTCGGCTGACGCAGCGCGCGAGATCGTCCAGACAGCGCTGAGCGGCTGTCAGTTCGTCGTGCAACGAATTGTGCAGAGACATGACTTGCCCACCTCCGCGGTGGTGCGGCTGGCGTGGTCGATGCGCGTGGCGAGTGTTGCGCGTCACACTCCCGCTTGTGAAGGGTGCGACACGCCTTTCCGCCGTACGAGACCCCGCGGGGTGCCTTCAGCCGCGGAGCAGTGCGGAGGTGTCGAGGGTCGGGGCCGGGGAGGGGAAGCGGGTCCCCGATCTTGACTCCATACGAGTGGCACGGGTGTGCGAACGCCGGCGGCGCGCGCCCCACGCCCACGCCCCACGCCCTGCCGTGGAACTGCTCCGCATGGGTGGCAAATGTGCTCCGTATGTCGTGTCTGTCCGGTCTCCGGTGTGGGCTCCCCTTCAGTGGTGTGAAAAGTCGAAAAGAGTGATGAGCCGCCAAAGCCGCCAATAGTGGACAGATGCGGGCACGCGGCCAGCCCCGGAGGTTTCAGCATGCGAGCCGTCCCAGCCGAATCACGAAGGCCCCCGAGGCCGCCACAGCCAGGCGAGCCCCCGCGCCGCGACGCCACCGTCCGGCCCCGCCGAAACCGGCGTCGCACCCTGCGCTGGGCGGCGATGTTCGTGGCCGGTGTGCTGCTGCCGGTACCGCTGGCCGCGTGCGGCGACTCGGACTCGCAGGACGCCGAGGCCCGCGCCGGTGCCGGCGAGGCGGGCGGCGAGGTACGGGCCACCCCGCGGCAGCGGATCGACTCCGGCGGCACCCTGCGCTGGGCGGTGGACGCGGCCCCCACCACCTTCAACGTGTTCCAGCCGGACTCGACCGACGCCACCAAGCGGGTCGCGGCCGCCACCCTGCCCGCGCTGTTCATCCTCGACAAGCGCGGCCGGCCTCAGATCGACGAGGACTTTCTGCGCGAAGCCGAGGTGACCGAGACCGAGCCGCGGCAGACCGTTGTCTACAAGCTCAACCCGAAGGCCCGCTGGAGCGACGGCCGACGGCTGGGCGCGGCGGACTTCCGCGCCCAGTGGAAGGCGCTGCGTGGCAAGAACAACGCCTACTGGACGGCGCGGAACGCGGGATACGACCGTATCCACAAGATCACCAAGGGTGATGACGCCGACGAGGTCAAGGTCGTCTTCGCCAAGCCCTACGCGGACTGGCGCTCGCTGTTCACGCCGCTCTACCCGAAGCAGGCGATGAGGAGCCCGAAGGTCTTCAACGACGGGGTCCGCACTTCGCTGCCCGCCGCCGCCGGACCGTTCCGGGTCGTCAAGGCGGGCAAGGACCGCTCCCGTACGGTCCTCAAGCGCAACCCACGCTGGTGGGGCGAGAAGGCCAAGCTCGACCGCATCGTGCTGACGGCCGTACCGCGCGACGAGCGGGACAAGGCGCTGGCCGAGGGCAAGGTGGACGTGGCCGACGTCAGCGCTTCGACGGCCAGGCGGATCGGCTCGGCGAACGGGCTGGGCGGCCCCCAGCGCCCGGACGCCGCCAAGGGCGCCAAGGACGCGAAGGAGGCCAAGGAGGCCCGCAAGCGCGAGGCGGAGTTGCGCGAGGCGCGCAAGCGGGAGGCCCGCGAGCGCCTCGGCGTCTCGGCGGCGCGGCACCTGAGCAAGTACGAGGTGCGGCGCGCGCTCGACCCGGCCTACACCCAGCTGACACTCAACGGCGCGAGCGGACCGCTGGCCGATGAGCGGGTGCGCCGCGCGGTGGCCAACGCCATCGACCGCGAGGAGCTGGCCGAGAAGGCGCTGGCGGGGACCGGCCTGTCGAGCGAGCCGCTCGGCAGCCACCTGCGGATGGTCAACCAGGACGGCTACCGGGACAACAGCGGCGTCTTCGGCAAGGCGGACGTGGACTCGGCGCAGTCCATGCTGGCCGACGCGGGCTGGAAGCCGGGCGGCCTCGGCGGCTCGGCCGCCGACGAGCGTGCCGAGAGCGCTCACGACAAGGACAAGGGCAAGGACGACGGGGAGAAGGAGAAGCGGGCCGATGGCGGGCCCGCCGAGCCCGGTACGGCGGACTCGCCCGAGGCCGGGGCCCGCTCACCCCACCGCGCCGAGGCCGAGGCGTCCGTCGTCCGGCTGACCGCCGCCCAGATCGCCCGGGTCGTCGACAAGCCGCTGGGCCTCTCCGTCTCTGCCACGGCCCAGCGTGGCGCCATCCTCGCGCAGTCCGCGCACTCCAGCCTCGCCTCCGCCAGACAGGCCGGCTCCGAGCGCAAGCTCAGCCGCGCCAAGGCGGCGCTGGAGACGGCGGAGAGGGTGCAGGCGACGGCCCGGGAACTGCGACTGCTGGCGGGTGACCCGGCCAGCGCCGTACGCAGCAAGGAGGGGAAGCCGCTGGCGCTGCGCTTCGTCCTGCCGGGTGGCAAGGGCACCGCGCAGCTGAGGGACACCGGCAAGCGGATCGCCCGGATGCTCAACGAGGTCGGCATCCGTACGCAGCTCAAGGAAGTGCCCGACGACAGCTACTTCAAGGACCACATCGCCACTGGCGACTACGACCTGGCGCTCTACTCCTGGCCCGCGACGGCCTTCCCCGCCACCGAGGCCCGGCCGATCTTCGCCAAGCCGCAGGCCGCATCGGACGGCTCGCTGCTGGTCGAGCAGAACTACGCCAGGGTCGGCACCGACCGGATCGACCAGCTCTTCGAACAGGCCGCGGACGAGCTGGACGACGGGCGGCGCCGGGAGCTGATGGAGAAGGCCGATCAGCGGATCTGGGCGGTGGCCGGTTCGCTTCCGCTCTACCAGCGGCCCCAGCTGGTGGCGGCCAAGCGCGGCCTGGCCAATGTGGGCGCCTTCGGCTTCACCACCCCGGTGTACGAGGACATGGGATACCGCAAGAGCTGATCGTCCCCTGGCGTCGTTGGAGCGCCGGACGGACCGCACAGCGGCCCCGTCCGGCGCTTCGCGAGCGGGCCCGTACCATGGTTGACGAGGCCGCGGCGAGCCATGCCCGGCGTCAGGGAGCGCGGACCGCCCGCCGAGGGCCGGAGCGCGGCCCGATCCGTCAACCCGGGAGACACCCCTCAGTGCCCACGCGCCACGACATCCGTAACGTCGCCATCGTCGCCCACGTCGACCACGGAAAGACGACTCTGGTCGACGCCATGCTCAAGCAGGCCGGAGCCTTCGCGGCCCACCAGCTCGAATCCGTCGACGACCGGGTGATGGACTCCAACGACCTGGAGCGCGAGAAGGGCATCACCATTCTCGCCAAGAACACCGCGGTCCGGTATCACCCCAAGGACGGTGGCGAGCCGGTCACCATCAACATCATCGACACCCCGGGCCACGCCGACTTCGGCGGCGAGGTCGAGCGCGGTCTGTCGATGGTGGACGCGGTGGTGCTGCTCGTCGACGCCTCCGAGGGACCGCTGCCGCAGACCCGCTTCGTGCTCCGCAAGGCGCTCCAGGCGCGGCTCCCGGTCATCCTCTGCGTCAACAAGACGGACCGGCCCGACGCCCGGATCTCCGAGGTCGTCGACGAGACCTACGACCTCTTCCTCGACCTGGACGCGGACGAGGAGCAGATCGAGTTCCCGATCGTCTACGCCTGCGCACGGGACGGCATCGCCTCGCTGACCCAGCCGGCGGACGGCGCCGTGCCCGCCGACAGCGACAGCCTGGAGCCGTTCTTCACCACGTTGCTGGAGACGGTGCCCGCGCCCACGTACGAGGAGGGCGCGCCGCTCCAGGCCCACGTCACCAACCTGGACGCCGACAACTTCCTGGGCCGTATCGCGCTGCTGCGGGTCAAGGAGGGATCGCTGAAGAAGGGCCAGACCGTGGCCTGGATGAAGCGGGACGGCTCCGTGCAGAACGTGCGGATCACCGAGCTGCTGATGACCGAGGCGCTGACCCGCAAGCCCGCAGCCGAGGCCGGTCCCGGCGACATCTGCGCGGTCGCCGGCATCCCGGACATCATGATCGGTGAGACGCTCGCGGACGCCGAGAGCCCGGTGGCGCTGCCGCTGATCACCGTCGATGAGCCGGCCATCTCCATGACCATCGGCACCAACACCTCGCCGCTGGTGGGCAAGGGCGGCAAGGGCCACAAGGTGACCGCGCGGCTGGTCAAGGACCGGCTGGACCGCGAGCTGATCGGTAACGTCTCGCTGCGGGTGCTGCCCACCGAGCGTCCCGACGCCTGGGAGGTGCAGGGCCGTGGTGAGCTGGCGCTGGCCATCCTGGTGGAGACGATGCGCCGCGAGGGCTTCGAGCTGACCGTTGGCAAGCCGGAGGTCGTCACCCGCGAGATCGACGGGAAGCTCCACGAGCCGGTGGAGCGGATGACCATCGACGCGCCCGAGGAGCACCTGGGTGCCATCACCCAGCTGATGGCCACCCGCAAGGGCCGGATGGAGACCATGACCAACCACGGCTCCGGCTGGGTGCGCATGGAGTGGCTGGTCCCCTCGCGCGGGCTGATCGGTTTCCGTACCGAGTTCCTGACCGAGACCCGGGGCACCGGTATCGCGCACTCGATCTTCGAGGGGCACGAGCCGTGGTTCGGCGAGCTGCGCACCCGGCGCAGCGGCTCGCTGGTGGCGGACCGTTCCGGTACGGCGACGCCGTTCGCGATGATGAACCTCCAGGAGCGGGGCGTCATCTTCATCGAGCCGGGCACCGAGGTGTACGAGGGCATGATCGTCGGGGAGAACTCCCGCTCCGACGACATGGACGTCAACATCACCAAGGAGAAGAAGCTCACCAATATGCGGGCCGCCTCCGCCGATACGACGGAGAACCTGGTGCCGCCGCGGAAGCTCTCGCTGGAGCAGGCGCTGGAGTTCTGCCGCGAGGACGAGTGCATCGAGGTGACCCCGGAGACGGTACGCATCCGGAAGGTCAACCTCGACATGAAGGAGCGCGCGCGGGCCGCCGCTCGCGCCAAGCGGTAGCCGATCCCCTCGCACGGCCGTTACACACCGTAGCGACCAGCGTGCTGGCAAAGGGCCCCACCCTCCCGGGCGGGGCCCTTTGCGTGTTCCCGGTCCGGGCACGCTGAGTCCCCGTTCCCCAGCGCACTGTGCACATCTGAGGGGCGTGGTGTCCGGAAAACAGGGCAGCAACCCTGAGTGATGCCCCTCTTGTGCCGTTTTGACGGCCCTCGCTCTCCGGATAACGGATAAGAAGTTGTATGTGTAACCAAAATGAAATCCCTTGACTCTGGTTCAACAGGGGGGTGAGGGCTGATAGTGAATCCATCGAGCTCGGGTTAAAGGGTCACGCACCGTCAAATGGGCGCCGACTCCGCGAGCGTGGGGGCGTGTTGCAGAAGATCCGGCAGAGCTGCTGCCGGACCTGGCACCGCCCCTTTTCTCTTGGCGACATCTTTGAGGAGGACGGGCCCATGCGTGGCGCGAAGACGATGAAGTGGTCCACTCTCGCGGCGGCCGTGGCCCTGGCGGCAACGGCCTGCGGCGGATCGGGCGGCGACGGCGACTCGGCCTCCGGGAAGCCCGCCGGGTACGTCTCGATGTTCAACGGCGAGCCTCAGCACCCGCTGCTTCCCTCCAACACGAACGAGAAGTTCGGCGGCTACGTCATCGACGCGCTGTTCACCGGGCTCGTCGGCTACGACGCCAAGGGCGGCCTGATCGACATGAACGCCGCCTCGGTCGACACCAAGGACAACAAGACCTGGACCGTCAAGCTCAGGAAGGGCTGGAAGTTCCACGACGGCACGGATGTGACCGCCGAGTCGTACGTCAAGGCGTGGAACTGGATGGCCAACGTCAAGAACAAGCAGGCCAACAGCTACTGGTTCGACGACATCGAGGGCTACAAGGACGTCCACCCGGAGAAGGGCGAGCCCAAGAAGGACGAGATGTCCGGGCTGAAGGTCGTCGACGACCACACCTTCACCATCGAGCTGTCCAAGCCCGTGCCGTACTTCGAGTACAAGCTGGGCTACAAGACCTTCACGCCGCTGCCCGAGTCGTTCTACAAGGACCCCAAGGGCTTCGGCCAGAAGCCGGTCGGCAACGGCCCCTACAGGTTCCAGAAGTGGACCCACAACAAGCTGATCCAGGTCGAGGCCGTCAGCGGCTACAAGGGTTCCAACAAGGCCAAGAACAAGGGCATCCAGTTCAAGAACTACTCCAACCTGGAGTCCGCCTACCAGGACGCCCTCTCCGGCAACCTCGACCTGGTCGACGGCGTCGGGCCGAAGGACCTGCCCAAGCGCAAGGCCGACTTCGGTGACCGGGCCCTGGACGTGCCCTACGCCGGCACCCAGAGCATCGTGCCGGTCTTCTACTCCAAGCCGTTCAAGGACGTCGACCCCAAGGTGATCCAGGGCCTGTCGATGGCGATCGACCGCAAGACGATCACCAAGACGGTCCTCCAGGGCACCCGGATCCCCTCCAAGGGCTTCACCCCGCCGCAGGTCAAGGGCTACCAGAAGCTCGACACGGATGTGCTGTCCTACAACCCGAAGAAGGCCAAGCAGTACATCAAGGAAGGCGGCGGAATCCCGGGCAACAAGATCTGGATCCAGTACAACGCCGACGGCGGCCACAAGGAATGGGTGACGGCTGTCTGCAACAGCATCACCAAGGCCACCGGCGTCACGTGCGTGGGCGACTCCAAGCCGGACTTCCAGACCGACCTGCAGGCCCGCCAGAACAACAAGGTCAAGGGTATGTACCGGGGCGGCTGGCTCGCGGACTACCCGCTGAACGTCAACTTCATGCAGGACCTGTACAAGACCGGTGCTTCCACCAACTACGGCCGGTTCTCCGACAAGAAGGTCGACGAGCTGTTCGAGAAGGGTGACCACGCCGGGTCCCTCGACGCCTCCGTCAAGGACTACCAGAAGGCGGAGAAGGAACTGCTGAAGAAGATGCCGGCCATCCCGCTGTGGGACTACGCGGCCAACATCGTGCACGGCGAGGACATCGACGGCGTCAAGGTCGGCTTCGACGGCAACGTCCTGGTGACCGACATCACCGTCAAGTAGCAGCACGCTGCCGACGCCGGGCCGCCCGCACCGACGCGGGCGGCCCCGGCCGTCGCCTGATCTCCTTTTCCGTTACGGAGGCACTATGGGGCGCTATGTCGCGCGGCGACTGCTCCAGATGATCCCGGTCTTCATCGGGTCGACCCTGCTGATCTTCTGCATGATGTACGCGCTGCCCGGCGACCCGGTGGCGGCGCTGTACGGCGAGAAGAAGCCCGACCCGGCGCAGATCCTGGCGATCAAACACCAGCTCGGACTGGACCTGCCCCTGTGGCACCAGTACTGGAACTACCTCACCGGGCTCTTCCAGGGTGACTTCGGAACCCAGATAGCCACCCAGCGCCCGGTGGCCGACGTGATCGCGCAGGCGTTCCCCGTCACCATCCGGCTGACGCTCTTCGCTTTCGTCTTCACCGTCGTCGTCGGTGTGCTGCTGGGTCTGGTATCCGGCCTGTTCGCCGACAAGGCGTTCGACCGGATCGTGCTCGTCTTCACGCTGCTGCTGATCTCGGTGCCCAGCTTCGTGCTCGGCTACCTCTTCCAGTACCTGTTCGCCTTCCAGCTCGACTGGCTCACCCCGACCGTCCAGGACTCGCGAGACCCGGGGCAGCTGCTGCTGCCCGCCATCGTGCTGGCGGCGCTCTCGCTGGCGTACGTCACCCGGCTGACCCGTACCTCGGTGGCGGAGAACCTGCGTGCCGACTACATCCGCACCGCCGTCGCCAAGGGACTGCCCCGGCGCCGGGTGGTCGGCGTCCACCTGCTGCGCAACTCCCTGATCCCGGTGGTCACCTTCCTCGGCACCGACATCGGTGCGCTGATGGCCGGCGCGGTCGTCACCGAAGGCATCTTCAACGTGCACGGCGTCGGCAACACCATCTTCGAAGCGCTCAACCGGCGTGAGGGCTCCACGGTCGTCGGCATCGCCACGCTGATCGTCATCGTCTATCTCGTCGCCAGCCTGCTCGTCGACCTGCTTTACGCGGTCCTGGACCCGAGGATCCGTTATGACTGAGACCCTGAACGTGCCCGCGTCGGCGTCCATGGAACCGCAGCCGGCCCCGCCGGGCGCGGACGCCAAGCCGGCCAAGGGCCGCAGTCTGTGGTCCGACGCCTGGCACGACCTGCGGCGCAACCCGCTGTTCCTCATCTCCGCCGTACTGATCGTGGTACTGCTGGCGATGGTCGCCTTCCCCGGCTGGTTCACCTCCGCTTCCCCGACCGTGGGCGACCTGACGCACCACTATCAGGGCAAGCCCAACTACGGGCACTTCTTCGCCGAGGACTGGTTCGGATACGACACCCAGGGCCGCTCCGTATGGGCCCGGATGGTGCACGGCGCTCGCGCCTCCGTGCTCGTCGGCGTCCTGGTGACGCTGTTCGTGACGATCCTCGGCGGTCTCGTCGGCCTCGTCGCCGGCTACTTCGGCGGCTGGCTGGACAGCGTGCTCTCCCGGATCACCGACATCTTCCAGGGCATCCCCTTCCTGCTGGGGGCCATGGTCGTGCTGACCACCTTCACCAAGTCCAACCTGTGGGTGGTCATCGCGGCGCTGCTCTTCCTCGGCTGGACGCAGATCGCCAGGGTGGCGCGCGGCTCGGTGATCACCGTCAAGCAGAGCGACTATGTACAGGCGGCCAAGTCCCTGGGCGCGAGCACCGTACGGATCATGTTCCGGCACATCGTGCCCAACGCGCTCGCCCCTGTGGTGGTCGTCGCCACCACGGCGCTGGGCGGCTACATCGCCGCCGAGGCCACTCTCTCCTATCTGGGTATCGGCCTGGCCGCGCCCACGGTCTCCTGGGGTGTGGACGTCTCCAACGGCAAGGACGCCCTGCGCACGGCGCCGCACATCCTGATATCCCCGGCCGTCATGGTGTCCCTCACCGTGCTGGCGTTCATCATGCTCGGCGATGCGGTCCGCAACGCCCTCGATCCGAAGAGCCGTTGAGGGAGGCGGGTAAAGCCATGACCCTGCTCGAAGTGCGTGACCTGCACGTCGACTTCAAGACCCGCGACGGCCTGGTCAAGGCCGTCAACGGCGTCAACTACAGCGTCGAGGCCGGCGAGACCCTCGCGGTGCTCGGCGAGTCCGGCTCCGGCAAGTCGGTGACCGCCCAGGCAATCATGGGCATCCTCGACATGCCGCCCGGCCGTATCCCCCAGGGCGAGATCCTCTTCCACGGCAACGACATGCTGGCCATGTCCAAGGAAGAGCGGCGGAAGATCCGCGGCGCCAAGATCGCCATGATCTTCCAGGATGCGCTCTCGTCGCTGAACCCCGTGCTGACGGTGGGCTACCAGCTGGCCGAGATGTTCCGTGTCCACCAGGGGCTGCGCCGCAAGGAGGCCAAGGCCAAAGCCGTCGAGCTGATGGAACGGGTGAAGATTCCGGCGGCCAAGGCCCGGGTGAACGACTACCCGCATCAGTTCAGCGGGGGTATGCGGCAGCGGATCATGATTGCGATGGCGTTGGCGCTGGAGCCTGATCTGATCATCGCGGACGAGCCGACGACGGCGCTGGATGTCACGGTGCAGGCGCAGGTGATGGAGTTGTTGGCGGATCTTCAGCGTGAGTACAACATGGGTCTGATCCTGATCACACACGATCTGGGTGTGGTCGCGGATGTGGCCGACAAGATCGCCGTGATGTACGCGGGCCGCATCGTGGAGACAGCACCGGTCAAGGAGCTGTACCGGACGCCGGCGCACCCCTACACCAAGGGCCTGCTCGACTCCATCCCGCGCCTGGACCGCAAGGGCCAGGAGCTCTACGCCATCAAGGGCCTGCCGCCCAACATGGCCACAGTGCCTGGCGGCTGCGCCTTCCACCCGCGCTGCCCCGCCGCCCGGGACGTCTGCCGCACCGAACTGCCCCCGCTCGCCGAGGTCGGCGACGGACGTGGCAGCGCGTGCCACTTCTGGAAGGAGACGATCGATGACCGAGCGGCGTGAGCAGGGCGGCCGGGGTGAGCCGATCCTCGAGGTGCGGGACCTGGTCAAGCACTTCCCGCTGACCCAGGGCGTTTTCTTCAAGCGGCAGATCGGTGCGGTCAAGGCCGTGGACGGTATCTCCTTCGACCTCTACCCGGGGGAGACGCTGGGCATCGTCGGAGAGTCCGGCTGCGGCAAGTCGACCGTCGCCAAGCTGCTGATGAACCTCGAGCAGCCGACCTCCGGCACGATCCGTTACAAGGGTGAGGACATCACGCGGTTGTCGGGTCGTGCTTTGAAGGCGGTGCGGCGGAACATTCAGATGGTGTTCCAGGACCCTTATACGTCGTTGAATCCGCGGATGACGGTGGGGGACATCGTGGGGGAGCCGTTCGATATTCATCCGGAGGCGGCGCCGAAGGGGGATCGGCGGCGGAGGGTGCAGGAGCTGCTGGATGTGGTGGGGTTGAATCCGGAGTACATCAACCGGTATCCGCATCAGTTCAGTGGTGGTCAGCGGCAGCGGATCGGTATCGCGCGGGGGCTGGCGCTGCGGCCCGAGGTGATCGTGGCGGATGAGCCGGTCTCGGCGCTGGATGTGTCGGTGCAGGCGCAGGTGGTGAATCTGATGGAGCGGCTGCAGGACGAGTTCGGGCTCTCCTACATGTTCATCGCCCACGACCTGTCCATCGTCCGCCACATCTCCGACCGCGTCGGTGTGATGTATCTGGGCAAGATGGCCGAGATCGGCACCGACGAGCAGATCTACGAGCACCCCACGCACCCCTATACCCAGGCGTTGCTGTCGGCTGTTCCGGTGCCCGATCCGGAGTCGGAGGGGAAGCGGGAGCGGATCGTGCTGGAGGGTGATGTCCCCTCACCGGCCAACCCGCCCTCCGGCTGCCGGTTCCGCACCCGCTGCTGGAAGGCGCAGCAGCGCTGCGCCGACGAGGTGCCGCTGCTGGCTGTTCCCACCCTGTTCGAGGGCTCGGGATCGGGTGCGGCGCACCCGTCGGCCTGCCACTTCGCCGAGGAGCGCGCGGCGGTGGTCGCGGCCTGACGCGGCCGCTGCCCGTGGTGTCCCCCAAACGGGTTCCGGCCCGTTCCGCGGCGGGCAAGGCAGCCAGGCATATGGTGTCAAAAGGTGTTATGTGGGTTCGAGGCGTACTCGAGACCCACAGCGCACCCAGGAGGCACCCATGCGTGGAGCCACCCGCACCACCATGACCAGGCGGGCGCTCGCCGCCGCCGGCGCTGTCGCTCTGACGGCGACGGCCTGCGGCGGCGGCTCGACCGCCAGTGGTGGCGCCGGCGCGCAGAGCGGGGTCGTACGCGCGTTCTGGACCGACCCGCAGCACCCGGTCGAGCCCGCCAACACCAACGAGGTGCAGGGCGGCAAGGTCCTCGACATGATTTCCCGGGGCCTGATGAAGTACAACCCCACCACGGGGAAGGCCGAGAACGCTGTCGCCGAGTCCATCGAGACCGACGACCAGCAGAACTTCACCATCAAGCTGGAGAAGGGCTGGAAGTTCTCCGACGGCACCCCCGTGACGGCCAAGTCCTTCGTGGACGCCTGGAACTACGGAGCGCTGGTCACCAACAAGCAGGTCAACTCCTACTTCTTCCAGTACATCGAGGGTTACGAGGACGTCCACCCCGAGAAGGGGAAGCCCAAGGCGAAGAAGCTGGCCGGGCTGAAGGTGCAGGACGACCACACCTTCACGGTGAAGCTCAACCAGAAGTTCTCCCTCTGGCCGCAGACGCTCGGCTACAGCGCCTACGCCCCGCTGCCCAAGTCGTTCTTCACCGACCACGACGCCTGGCTCACCAAGCCCGTCGGAAACGGCCCCTACAAGGTGGACTCCTACACCAAGGGCCAGTCGATGAAGCTGTCCCGGAACAAGTACTACGCCGGGGAGGACAAGCCGCAGAACAAGGGCGTCGAGCTGAAGGTCTACACGGACCAGAACACCGGCTACACCGACCTCCAGGCCGGAAACCTCGATGTGGTCGACGAACTGCCGGCCGGACAGCTCAAGAACGCGAAACGGGACCTGGAGGGGCGGTACATCAACCAGCCCGCGGGCATCACCCAGACCATCTCCTTCCCGATGTACGACAAGAAGTGGCAGAGCAAGAAGGCCGCCATGGTGCGCCGCGGACTCTCCAGGGCGATCGACCGGAAGGAGGTGACCGAGAAGATCTACCACGGCACCCGCGAACCGGCGACCGACCTGACCTCACCTGTGCTGAAGACCTCCGGCGGCTACAAGCCCGGCCTCTGCGGTGACGCCTGCGAATACGACCCCAAGGCAGCCAGGAAACTCATCAAGCAGGGCGGCGGGCTGCCCGGCGGGAAGATCACCCTGACCTCCAACGTGGACACCGGCTCCCACCGGCAGTGGATGGAGGCCGTCTGCAACAGCATCAACCGCGCGCTCGGCAAGAACAACGCCTGCACCATCAACCCCGTGCCGACGTTCAGCAAATTCCGCTCCGACATCTCGGACAAGAAGATGAAGGGGATGTTCAGGACCGGCTGGCAGATGGACTACCCGCTCATCCAGAACTTCATCCAGCCCATCTACTACACCGATGCCTCTTCCAACGACTCGGGCTTCTCCGACCCCCAGGTCGACAAGCTCATCGACCAGGCGAACGCCGCCACCGACGAGAAGTCCGCCGTCCGCCTCTTCCAGCAGGCCGAGAAGCGCATCCTGGAGACCTTCCCCGCGATCCCGCTGTGGTACCAGAACGGGAACGCCGGCTATTCCAGCCGGGTCAGCAATGTGAAACTCAACCCCTTCTCCGTACCGGTCTTCACGGACATCAAGGTCAAGTGAGCCGCCGTGGGGCGCTACGTCATCAGGCGACTGCTCCAGATGATCCCGGTCTTCATCGGGACCACCTTCCTCATCTTCGTGATGGTGTACGCAGTCGGAGACCCGGTCAACGCGATGTTCGGAGAACGGGCGCCCGACCCGGCGACCGCTGAGCAACTGCGCGCGGAATTCAACCTCGACAAGCCCGTCTGGCAGCAGTACGTGCTTTACATGGGAAAGATCTTCTCCGGTGACTTCGGGAACGCGTTCAACGGCCGCCCGGTGACCGAGTTGATGGCGACGGCCTTTCCCATCACCATCCGGCTGACCCTGCTCGCCGTCGTCTTCGAGATCATCGTCGGCATCGTGCTGGGCGTGATCACCGGGCTGCGGCGCGGGCGGCCGGTCGACTCCGGGGTGCTGATGATGACCCTCGTGGTCATCTCCGTACCGACGTTCGTGACGGGCACCCTCGCGCAGTATCTGCTCGGGGTGAAATGGGGCTGGATCGCTCCCGCGGTCTCGCCGGCCGCGCCGGCGGGCGAGCTGCTGCTGCCCGCGCTGGTCCTCGCGCTCGTCTCGCTCGCCTACGTCACCAGGCTGACCCGTACCTCGATCGCGGAGAACGCCCGCGCCGACTATGTACGGACCGCTGTCGCGAAAGGGCTGTCGAGGGGGCGGGTGACGGTACGGCACCTGCTGCGGAACTCGCTGATCCCCGTCGTCACCTTCCTCGGCACCGATGTCGGCAACCTGATGGCCGGAGCACTGGTGACCGAACGGATCTTCAACATCCAGGGCGTGGGCTTTCAGCTGTGGCAGGGCATCGTCCGGCAGAACTCGCCCACCGTGGTCGGCTTCGTGACCATCCTCGTCATCGTCTTCCTCCTCGCCAACCTGCTCGTCGACCTGTTGTACGCGGTGCTTGACCCGAGGATCCGCTATGCGTAACCCACCCCCCCACCTTGTCGCCGCCGACGGTCGCGTACTCCCTCGCGCGTGGACGCGCCCGCTCGCGGATGAGCCCTCTTGCCGGGCGGAGCCCTCTTGCCGGGCGGAGCCATTCTGCCGCCGGCGCGGCGCGCGACCACGGCGGACAGGGTCCGGCGGAATGCACGGCAGGCGGCGCCACCACGCCCTCTTGGCCGAACTCCGTTCGGCACCGCCGGTCTCCGCTCACGGGCTTCTCGCCGTTGTGGCGGAGAAGAGGGGGGCGGTGGGGAGGGGGAGGTTGTGAGTGGGGCATCCGCGTTCGAGGGGGGCAGCCGGGCCGTCGACGGCGGAGTGGCGGACGGGCTCACCGCGGAGGGCGCGCCGCCACCAGGAGGGGAGTCCGACCAGCGGGAACCGGGTCCACCGCCTCCGGGGCGGGAGTCCCAGGAGCGCGCGCGGAGCCTGTGGTCCGACGCGTGGCACGACCTGCGGCGCAACCCCGTCTTCGTGATTGCGGGGCTGCTCATCACCTTTCTGGTGCTCATCTCGGTCTGGCCGGGACTGATCACCAGCCAGGACCCGCTCTCCTGCCGGCTCGGCCGCTCCCTCGACCCGTCCTCGGCGGGACACTGGTTCGGCTTCGACACCCAGGGCTGCGACGTCTATACGCGCGTGGTCCACGGAGCCCGCACCTCGGTGACCGTCGGGGTCTGCGCCACGGCGGGGGTCGCGGTGCTGGGCAGCCTGCTGGGCGGGCTGGCGGGGTTCTTCGGCGGAGTGTGGGACGCGATCCTCTCCCGCGTCACGGACATCTTCTTCGGCATTCCGATCGTCCTCGGCGGACTGGTCTTCCTCTCCATGACCGGCAGCCGCTCGGTGTGGACGGTGGTCACCTTCATCGTCCTGCTCGGCTGGCCGCAGGTCGCCCGTATCGCGCGCGGCTCGGTGATCACCGTCAAGCAGAACGACTATGTGCTGGCGGCACGGGCGCTGGGGGCGAGCCATGTACGGATGATGGCGCGCCATATCCTCCCGAACGCCGTCGCTCCCGTGATCGTGACCGCGACCATCGCGCTGGGGACGTACATCTCGCTGGAGGCGACGCTCAGCTATCTCGGCGTCGGGCTCCAGCCGCCCACCGTCTCCTGGGGCGCCGATATCTCGGCGGCCTCGCAGGGCATGCAGTTCCGCAACGCGCCGCACATCCTGCTCTATCCGGCCGCCGCGCTCAGCCTCACCGTACTGGCCTTCATCATGCTCGGCGACGCGGTCCGCGACGCCCTCGACCCGAAGCTGAGGTGAGTGCGGGTGAGCCTGCTGGACGTCCGTGACCTGGCCGTGGAGTTCCGTACCCGGGACGGTGTGGCCCAGGCCGTCAACGGGGTGAGCTACAGCGTCGAGGCCGGTGAGACCCTCGCGGTGCTCGGCGAGTCGGGATCGGGCAAGTCGGTGACAGCCCAGGCGGTCATGGGCATCCTCGACATGCCGCCGGGCCGGATCACCGGGGGAGAGATCGTCTTCCAGGGCCGGGACCTGCTGACGCTCCCGGAGGAGGAGCGGCGGAAGATCCGCGGTTCGAAGATGGCGATGATCTTCCAGGATGCGCTCTCGTCGCTGAACCCCGTGCTGACGGTGGGCTATCAGCTGGCCGAGATGTTCCGTGTCCACCAGGGGCTGCGCCGCAAGGAGGCGAGGGCGCGGGCCGTGGAGCTGATGGAGCGGGTGCGCATTCCGGCCGCCCGCCAGCGGGTGGGGGACTTCCCGCATCAGTTCAGTGGGGGTATGCGGCAGCGGATCATGATTGCGATGGCGTTGGCGCTGGAGCCTGATCTGATCATCGCGGATGAGCCGACGACGGCGCTGGATGTCACGGTGCAGGCGCAGGTGATGGAGCTGTTGGCGGATCTTCAGCGTGAGTACAACATGGGTCTGATCCTGATCACGCACGATCTGGGTGTGGTCGCGGATGTGGCCGACAAGATCGCCGTGATGTACGCGGGCCGCATCGTGGAGACGGCCCCCGTCGGCAACCTCTACCGAACGCCGGCGCACCCTTACACCAAGGGCCTGCTCGACTCCATCCCGCGCCTGGACCAGAAGGGGCAGCAGCTCAGCGTCATCCGTGGGATGCCGCCCAGCCTGCTGCAGATCCCGCCCGGCTGCGCCTACAACCCGCGCTGTCCCATGGCACGCACTGTGTGCCGTACGGACGAACCACCGCTCTACGAGGTCGTCGACGAGCGGCGCAGCGCCTGCCACTTCTGGAAGGAGATGTTCGATGCGAGCTGACCACTCGGGGCGCGCCCAGGCCCCGGGGGAAGGCCGTGAGGCGCTCTTGGAGGTGCGGGACCTGGTCAAGCACTTCCCGCTGACCCAGGGCGTCCTCTTCAGGCGGCAGATCGGCGCGGTCAAGGCCGTGGACGGTATCTCCTTCGACCTGCACAAGGGCGAGACCCTGGGGATCGTGGGGGAGTCGGGCTGCGGCAAGTCGACGGTGGCCAAGCTGGTCACCCATCTGGAGCAGCCGACCTCCGGCACGATCCGTTACAAGGGTGAGGACGTCACGCGGTTGTCGGGTCGTGCTTTGAAGGCGGTGCGGCGGAACATTCAGATGGTGTTCCAGGACCCTTATACGTCGTTGAATCCGCGGATGACGGTGGGGGACATCGTGGGGGAGCCGTTCGATATTCATCCGGAGGTGGCGCCGAAGGGGGATCGGCGGCGGAGGGTGCAGGAGCTGCTGGATGTGGTGGGGTTGAATCCGGAGTACATCAACCGGTATCCGCATCAGTTCAGTGGTGGTCAGCGGCAGCGGATCGGTATCGCGCGGGGGCTGGCGTTGCGGCCCGAGGTGATCGTGGCGGATGAGCCGGTCTCGGCGCTGGATGTGTCGGTGCAGGCGCAGGTGGTGAATCTGATGGAGCGGCTGCAGGACGAGTTCGGGCTCTCCTACATGTTCATCGCCCACGACCTGTCCATCGTCCGCCACATCTCCGACCGCGTCGCAGTGATGTACCTCGGCAAGATCGTGGAGATCGGCACCGAGACCGAGATCTACGACCATCCCACGCACCCCTATACCCAGGCTCTGCTGTCGGCTGTTCCGGTGCCCGACCCGGAGTCGGAGGGGAAGCGGGAGCGGATCGTGCTGGAAGGTGATGTCCCCTCACCGGCCAACCCGCCCTCCGGCTGCCGGTTCCGCACCCGCTGCTGGAAGGCGCAGCAGCGCTGCGCCGACGAGGAACCGGCCCTGGCCGTCCCGGAGAACTTCGCCGCCACCCTGCCGGACGAGCCGGTGCACCACCCCTCGGCCTGTCACTTCGCCGCTGAGCGTGCAACGGTGATCCCGCCGGTGGGCTGACCCCGCCAGTGGGCTGTCCCCCACGGTGGGCTCACGGCCGGGGATCACCAGGCCCGCGGCGGAGCTCCGTAGGGCGCGGTGCCGCCCTGGTACGAGGGGACGGTGGAGGAGTCGCGGCGCTCTCCGCGGGAGAGAGCCACCAGCAGCGCGCAGCCGACGGCCACCTCGAAGGCGTCGGTCAGAATGTGGAGTTGCGCTTCGATGCCGAGCTCGCCGAAGTGCTCGATCAGTTCCGTCTTGAGATCGAAGGCCATGGCGAACAGGCCGAGAGCGAGCAGGGGCGCAGCCGCGATCAGGCCGAAGGGCCGGGAGAAGGCGACCCCGGCGAGTGCGGCGACGGCGGCGACCAGGGTGAGCAGGACGACGGCCCACAGCACCCAGCCGGAAGGGGCGTCCAGCAGCCGCACGATGGTCCGCTCGCCGGTCAGCGTCATCTCGTACCGGTCCCAGCCGTTCTGCTGCCAGGTGCGTATCTCCCAGGCGGCCAGCACCACACCGCAGGCGCCCAACAGCAGGAAGGCGGCCACTGCGCCGCCCCGGGTGGGGCCGGCGGGCGGTTCGTCAGCGGGGTCGGGGGCGGCTTGTACGCCGTATCCGGAGGGGCCGTACCCGGAGACGGACTGCGCCGGACGGCGGCCGACGACGGCCGTGACCACCAGCACGGCCCCGATGACGACGGTCGCGATGGTGCTGAAGAGGACCTTGCTCAGCAGCCCGTCCGGGACGCCCTGCATCCAGTCGGCGTTGAGGTTCCACAGGCCGGGGGTGCGCACGGCCACGGTCAGCAGCCCTGTGCAGGTGAGTATCGCCGCGGACGAGGAGGAGCGGAACGCGGTCACCGCAGCGACCGAGTACAGCAACATCAGCGTCGGCTCCAGGAAGGAGGTCACCCACACCCCGTCCTCGGCGCGGGCGGGCAGGCCGGCCCAGTTCCACCAGACGTCGACGACCTCGTGCGCCTTGGTGAAGTCCCTGATGATCCAGGCGAGGCTGATCAGCGCGAGCGCGGCGGTCAGCAGTGCTCCGAAGGCCCGCGCCCCGCGCGCGAGCGTCCTGTCCTGGCCCATGGCTCGGCCCCCCGTTATGTGCGGTGTCGCGACGTCCCAGATCCACCCGTGTCTACCCGTGATCGCCGTGCGGCTACAAGCGCCCCCGGTGCCGCGACGCACGCCGATGCGTCCGCACGCCCATGTTCGCACGATGCACACCGCTCGCGCATGGGAACGCCATCAAACCAGCCGTCCGAGGGAGTTGGGAGCCGTACGCACTTCGCAGCGGCGGCTTCGGATATCGGTGAGGAGTCGGCCGTGTTGCGGGTCTGTTAAGGCGTTTCCCTGGGATTTATTCAGCTATGTCCGCTGGGCTGCTGTGATGTCAAGCACGTTGCGACCTCGATCTGCGCAACGTTCGCTCAAGAAAGCGTTGAACGGCGTTCAGCCTGACCAACACCCCTTGACTGGTGCGTAATTGGCTTGCGAAAGTCCGGCTCAACCCACCCGCATCACGCCCAACGATTCGGGTTCCGGCGAGATTTGAGCGCGGGAGCACACACGCGATGACGAGTACTTCCCAGACTGCTGCGGCGGACGGGGCCGACACCCCTGGCCCCGACGGCGCCGGTCTGAGTTCTACGCGAGTTGCCAAAGAGGCCGACCTCGCGGGCCGATCCCCCGGCCAGCTCATGTGGATGCGCTTCAAGCGCGACCGCACCGGCGTGGTCTCGGCGTGCATCGTGCTCGCCTTCTTCCTGATCGCGGCGCTGGCCCCGCTGATCTCCAAGCTGTACGGCAAGGATCCGTACACCCGCTACGGGCAGCTGAGGCCGGACCTGCTGAACGAGAACTTCTACCCGGTGAAGCCCAACGGCGGCATCGACGGGGAGTTCTGGTTCGGGCTGGAGCCCGGGCTTGGCCGGGATGTGTTCACCCAGCTGCTCTACGGAATCCGCAACTCGCTGGCGCTCGCGGTGATCATCACCCTGCTGTCGGTGCTGACGGCCATCGTCATCGGCGTCGCGGGGGGCTACTTCGGCGGCAAGGTCGACTACTTCCTCGGCCGGTTCACCGACCTGATGATGTCCTTCCCCAACCAGCTGTTCTTCGTGGCCTTCACGCCTGTCGTCGCGGCGCTCCTGGTGGACCCGCGGGACGAGATGCCGACGTGGCTGCGGGCCGGCGTGCTGGTCTATGTGATGTGGCTGCTGGGCTGGATGACACTGGCACGGCTGCTGCGCGGACAGACGCTGTCGCTGCGGGAACGGGAGTTCATCGAGGCGGCGCGGGTCGCCGGCACCCCCTCGGGCCGCATCGTCCGCAAGGAGCTGCTGCCGAACCTCGTCACGCCCATCCTGGTGCAGGCCACCTACATGCTGCCCAACAACGTCACCGCCATCGCTGGGCTCTCGTTCCTCGGTGTCGGTCTGCTGGAGCCCACCCCCGACTGGGGCCGGATGTTCGCCAAGGGCGCCGAGATCTATCAGAGCGACATCACCTACATGTTCTTCCCGGGCGGCGCGATGGTGATCTTCATCCTCGCATTCAACCTGCTCGGAGACTCGGTCAGGGACGCGTTCGACCCCAAGTCCGGCCGATGAGGGCCAGGCGCGACCGAGTGGTGGGGGGTGCTGCCACCCCGTACGGCATCAGTCAGGCAGCGACGGACAACCGACAGGCAGGTGCAGACACCACCATGAGCAGAGTGAGCATACGCACGGCGCGTGCCTCCCTCGCGGCGCTCGCCGCCGGCGCACTGTTCCTCACCGGGTGCAGCAGCGGCGGTGGGGGCGACGACACGAAGAAGGACGAGAAGGCCAAGCAGCAGGGCCAGGACGTCTCCTACACCTTCGCCGACGAAGCCGCCTCCAAGGGCCCGGCCCCCGAGGTCAAGGGCGGCCGCAAGGGCGGCACCATCAAGGTGCTGCAGCGTGACAGCTTCGCGCACCTGGACCCCGCGCAGATCTACGTCAGCGACGAGGGTGCGCTCGCCGAGCTGATCCACCGCGGTCTGACCACCTACAAGAAGGTCAGCGACGACAAGTACGAGGTCGTCGGCGACCTGGCCACCAACAGCGGTACCAAGTCCGACGGCGGCAAGACCTGGACGTACAAGCTCAAGGACGGGATCAAGTTCGAGGACGGCTCGGCCATCACCTCGAAGGACATCCGGCACTCCATCGAGCGCACGTTCGCCCCCTTCGTCACCGAGGGCCCCACCTTCATCCAGCAGTGGCTGGCCGACACCGGCGGCACCGACTACCGCAAGATGCTCAAGGACGGCCCCTACAAGGGCAAGCACCTGCCGGACGACGTCCTGGAGACGCCGGACGACAAGACCATCATCTTCCACTTCAAGAAGCCGCAGGCCGAGCTGCCGTACGCGCTGGCGATGGCCGGCTACTCGGTGGTGTCCGAGAAGAAGGACACCAAGGAGAAGTACGACAAGAAGCCGCTCTGCTCGGGCCCGTACAAGATCGCCTCGTTCAAGTCCGGCAAGAGCATGAAGCTGGTCCGCAACTCCGAGTGGGACCCGAAGACGGACCCGGCCCGGCACCAGTACCCGGACGCGTTCAACATCCAGTTCGGAGTCTCCTTCGAGGACTCCACCAAGCGGCTGATGTCCGACGCGGGTGAGAACCAGACCGCCACCAGCTTCACCAACCAGGTCGACGCCTCCAGCCTGCAGAAGGTGCGCACCGACCCGGAGATCAAGAAGCGCACCGTCGGCGGCTTCCAGTCGTACGTCAGCTACCTGAACATCAACATGGACCGGATCAAGAACAAGAAGGTCCGGCAGGCCATCGCCTACGCGATCCCGAACCAGTCCATCGTCTCGGCCTTCGGTGGCGCAGGCGGCGGTGAGATGGCGGGCAACTACATCAGCCCCACGCTGGTCGGCCACAAGAAGACCGACCCCTTCAACAAGCTGAAGAACCCGCAGGGTGACGTCGAGAAGGCAGCCAAGCTCCTCAAGGAGTCCGGCAAGAAGGGCATGAAGCTCACCTTCGCCTACCAGAACGCGCCCGAGTGGCAGCAGTTCGCGGTGGCCGCGACCCAGAACCTGGAGAAGGCCGGGTTCGACGTCCAGAAGAAGGACATCATCGCGGACACGTACTACGACCAGATCGGCAAGGTCAAGAACGGCTACGACATCTACCACAACTCGTGGGGTGCCGACTGGCCCAGCGCTTCGACCGTCGTCCCGAACCTGTTCGACGGACGCCAGATCCAGGACGGTGCCGCCAACTACTCGCACCACAAGAACCCGAAGTTCGAGAAGGAGATGGACCGCATCCGCTCCATGTCCGACGCGAACAAGGCCGCCGATGAGTGGCAGAAGCTCGCGGACAAGATCCTCACCGAGGACGTGCCCGCCGTGCCGATGCACTACTACAAGGCGATGCAGATCTCCGGTTCGAAGATCGGCGGTATGTACTTCGACGAGCGACTGCACGACATCAATCCGACGTCGCTCTACGTGAAGAAGTAACCCACCGCGCCCTCGGGCGCCGAATCCGCCGCCCGGCCCGCTGAGGCCGGGCGGCGGAGCCCCGGGGGAGGCAAGCCCCCGGTCCGTCCCGCACGTCTCGATCCCGCTGTCGCACGAGAGCTGCGTTCCGTCATGCTGCGATTTCTCATCCGCCGGTCGCTCGGCGCCGTGGTGATCCTGCTGGTCATCAGCGCTGTCACCTTCTTCCTCTTCTACGCCGTCCCACGGGACCCGGCGATGCTGGCCTGCGGCAAGAACTGCACGCCGGACGCGCTCGCGGTCATCCGCAAGAACATGGGGATCGACGAGCCGGTCCCGGTCCAGTACTTCCACTTCATGGTCGGCATCGTCGCCGGGCGCCAGTTCAACGTGGGAGACTGCCCGGCGCCGTGCTTCGGCTACTCCTTCGCCAACCAGGACCCCGTGTGGGAGACCATCCTGGACCGCTTCCCGACCACCGTCTCGCTGACCGTCGGCGGTGCCGTGGTCTTCCTGACCATCGGTCTGAGCGCGGGCATGATCGCCGCCTGGAAGAAGGGCACGGTCATCGACAAGGCGTTCAGCTCGATGTCGCTGGTGCTCTCCTCGATGCAGATCTACTTCATCGGCCCGCTGGTACTGGCACTGGTGGTCTACAACCTGGAGTTGCTCGACCAGCCCAAGTACGTGCCGCTCACCCAGGATCCGGTCGGCTGGTTCATGGGTCTGCTGATCCCCTGGATGGTCGTCCAGATCATCTTCACCGCGAACTACACCCGTCTGTCCCGGTCCTCGATGATCGAACAGCTGCAGGAGGACCACGTCAGAGCGGCCAGAGCCAAGGGCATGTCGGGCAAGTACGTCTTCTTCCGCTACGCCTGGCGCGGCTCGCTGATCCCGATCATCACCATCTTCGGCGTCGACCTGGGCTCGCTGTTCGGCGGCGCGATGATCACCGAGTGGACGTTCTCACTGCCCGGGCTGGGCACCCTCGCGGTCAACTCGGTGCAGAACACCGACCTGCCCATGGTGATGGGCGTGATGCTCTTCGCGGCCACCTTCATCATCCTCTTCAACATCATCGTGGACGCCGCCTACGCGTTCATCGACCCGCGCGTACGGCTGTCCTAGGAGAACCGGCACATGACCACCCTGACCAAGGAAGCGGACGTACCGGCCCCGCGCGACGGCGGCAGCGGGGACGCCTTCCTCTCGGTGCGCGATCTGTACGTGCACTTCGACACCGAGGACGGCACCGTCAAGGCAGTCGACGGGCTCTCCTTCGACGTGGAACGCGGCCGCACCCTCGGCATCGTCGGCGAGTCCGGCTCCGGCAAGTCGGTCACCAACCTGTCCATCCTCGGGCTGCACAACCCGCGGACCACCGAGGTCTCCGGCGAGATCCTGCTGGACGGACAGGAGCTGACCGGCGCGCGGGAGAAGACGCTGGAGACGCTGCGCGGCAACAAGATGGCGATGATCTTCCAGGACGCGCTCACCGCGCTCTCGCCGTACTACACGATCGGGCGGCAGATCGCCGAGCCCTACCGCAAGCACATGGGGGTCTCCAAGCGGGAGGCGCACCTGCGGGCCGTCGAGATGCTGGAGAAGGTCGGCATCCCGAACCCGAAGACCCGGGTCAACGACTACCCGCACCAGTTCTCCGGCGGTATGCGGCAGCGCGCGATGATCGCCATGGCGCTGGTGTGCAACCCGGACCTGCTGATCGCGGACGAGCCCACCACCGCGCTCGACGTCACCGTGCAGGCGCAGATCCTCGACCTGCTCAAGGACCTCCAGCAGGAGTTCGGTTCCGCCATCATCTTCATCACCCACGACCTCGGCGTCATCGCCAACGTGGCCGACGACATCCTCGTGATGTACGGCGGACGCGCCGTCGAGCGGGGCAGCGTCTCCGAGGTGCTGCGCTCGCCCCAGCACCCCTACACCTGGGGCCTGCTCACCTCCATGCCCCGGCTGAGCGGGAACGTCAACGAGGAGCTGACGCCGATCCACGGCTCCCCGCCCAGCCTGCTGGCGCCCCCGTCCGGCTGCCCCTTCCACCCGCGCTGCGGCTACGTCGACGAGGTGGCCGGCAAGTCATGCACCGCCGACCGGCCGCTGCTGCCGGACGGCCGGGGCGCCGCCTGTCATCTGACGGCGGAGCAGAAGCGGACGTTCTTCGTCGAGCAGATCAAGCCCAGGCTGAGCTAGGACAGGCAGAGGGAGAACCGGACCAATGAGCGATGACCTCACCCTGACCAAGCAAGGCGAGGGCGAGCCGCAGGACACACGGCCCGCACGGACGGGAGAGCCGCTGCTGAAGGCGGAGAACCTGGCCAAACACTTCCCGATCATGGGGGGCTTCCCCTTCAAACGGAAGGTGGGCGAGGTCCAGGCCGTCTCCGGCGTCGACCTGGCCGTGCACCCGGGCGAGAGCTTCGGCCTCGTCGGCGAGTCGGGCTGCGGCAAGTCCACCACGGGGCGGCTGCTGACCCGGCTGCTGGAGCCGACCGGCGGCTCCCTGAGCTACGCCGGGCAGGACATCACCCACGCGAAGCGCAAGCAGATGGCGCCGATCCGCTCCGAGATCCAGATGATCTTCCAGGACCCGTACTCGTCGCTCAATCCGCGGCAGACGGTCGGCACCATCATCGGCGGCCCCATGGAGGTCAACGGGATCAACCCGCCCGGCGGGCGTGAGCGGCGCATCCGCGAGCTGCTGGAGACGGTCGGTCTCAACCCCGAGCACTACAACCGGTTCCCGCACGAGTTCTCCGGCGGCCAGCGCCAGCGCATCGGCGTGGCCCGTGCCCTGGCGCTGGAGCCGAAGCTGATCATCGCCGACGAGCCGGTCTCCGCGCTGGACGTCTCCATCCAGGCGCAGGTGGTCAACCTGCTCCAGCAGGTGCAGCGGGAGATGGGCATCGCCTTCGTGTTCATCGCCCATGACCTGGCGATCGTGCGGCACTTCTCCGAGCGGGTCGCGGTGATGTACCTCGGCAAGATCGTCGAGGTGGGGGAGCGGGAGGCGATCTACAACCGCCCCCGCCACCCCTATACGCACGCGCTGCTGTCGGCGGTGCCCGAGGCCGTGCTCCACGAGGAGGAGCAGGCGGACACGGGAACGGCCAGGGAGCGCATCCGGCTGGCCGGAGACGTGCCCTCGCCGATCAACCCGCCCTCGGGCTGCCGCTTCCGCACCCGCTGCTGGAAGGCGCAGGACAAGTGCGCCACCGATGAGCCCCCGCTGGTGCAGCTCCCCGGGAATACGGCAGGCCATCTGACGGCCTGCCACTTCCCGGAGGAGCCGACGACTGCCGCTCGCGCGGAGGACGTCGTGAGGGATGAGGCGCTCCGCACCATGGAGGACAGCAAGCCTTAGGCATCGCCTTTGCTGGGGAGGGGGGTGCCCCTTGCTGTCCGTTGCAGGCTGCGGGTGCATTCGTGGCTGGTCGCGCAGTTCCCCGCGCCCCTGACGGGGCGCAGCCCCCGCAGGGTCGCAACGTCAGCCGGCCACCCCCAACGACCGCTTCAGGAAGTCGACCTGGAGCAGCAGCAGGTTCTCCGCCACCTCGGGGCCGCTTGCCATATGGGTCACCCCCGACAGGGGGAGCACCTCGTGCGCGCGGCCCGCGGCGAGCAGGGCGGAGGACAGCCGCAAGGCGTGGGCGACCACCACATTGTCGTCGGCGATCCCGTGAATGATCATCATCGGCCGATGAGGGCTGTCCGCGTCCACCAGCGACAGCCCCTCGTCGGTGATCAGCGAGGACCCCGCGTACACCTCGGGATCGTTCTGCGGGGTGCCGCAGTACCGCTCCGTGTAGTGGGTGTCGTACAGCCGCCAGTCGGTCACCGGCGCACCGGCGACCGCGGCGTGGAAGACGTCGGGCCGCCGCAGCACCGCGAGGGCCGCCAGGTAACCGCCGTACGACCAGCCGCGGATACCGACCCGGGACAGGTCCAGCGGGAAGTCCTCGGCGAGCGCGTGCAGCGCCTCGACCTGGTCGTCCAGCGTGACGGAGGCGAGCCGGCGTGAGACGGCCTTCTCCCAGCCGGGGCTGTGCCCCGGCGTCCCGCGCCCGTCCGCCGTGACCACGGCGAAGCCTTGGTCGGCGAACCACTGCGCGGTCAGATGCGCGTTGTGCGCCGCGACGACGCGCTGCCCGTGCGGCCCGCCGTAGGGGTCCATCAGAACCGGCAGTGGCCCGTCCGACTCCCGGTAGCCGGTCGGCAGGACGACGGCGGTCGGGATGCGCCGCTTCCCGGCGTGCAGCAGCCGCGGCGCGGTGGCCAGCACCGGCGTCTCGGCGTAGGAGGCGACGGTACCGAGCGGGGCCGAGTCGGCCTCGCGCAGCAGTACCACCCGCGTGCCGGGCCGGGAGGGGACCGCGGTCGAGAGCACCAGAGTTCCTCCGCCGCGCACGGCGGAGGCGAGGTGCGGCGTCTCCTCGTCCGCGATCCGCACCGCCTCCCCGCCGTCGAGCGGCACCCGGTAGACGCCGATGTCCCCGGGTGCGCTGCGCGCCGCCGGGCCACTCGCGGTGTCCGCCTCCGCCTCGTCGGAGCGGGCACCGTCGCCTTCCGAGGCGGAGAAGAGGATGTCCCGCTCCCCGATGTCGAGCACGGCCCGTACGTGCAGCGCGGAGGTGGTGAGCCGCCGTGCGCCCGCCATCAGCACCCGTGCGCCCGGGCTGCCGGGCGCCCCGGGGGTTTCACCGCCTTCCCCGGCCTCCCCCGCTTCCGCAGCCGCGCCGGCCTCGTCGGCGATCCGCACCAGACTGCCGTCCGGCGCCCACGCCGGGACTCCGCCGAAGAGTTCAAGCCAGATTGCATCCCGCTCGGTGAGTGTGACGGAAGTCGCACCCGTGGCGGTGTCCACACTCAGATACGCGGCCTCGCGCTGATCCCTGCTCTGGACGAGCAGCAGCGGCGGCCCGGCCTGCGACCAGTGCACACGCGCCAGATACGGGTAGCGCTCCCGGTCCCACGCGACCTGGGTCCGGGAGCCGTCGAGGCCGAGCAGATACAGGGTGACCTCGGCATTCTCGGTGCCGGCCGCCGGATAGGCCACCCTGGTCGCCTCCTCCTGCGGGTTGGCCGGATCGGCGATGGTCCAGCGGCGTACGGGAGCGTCGTCCACCCTGGCGACCAGCAGCCGGTCCGAGTCCGGGGACCACCAGTGACCGCGGGTACGGGACATCTCCTCGGCGGCGATGAACTCGGCCAGGCCCCAGGTGACCGTCCCGGCCCCGGGCTCGGCCAGCGCCCGGTCGTCCTCACCCGTGGCCGCGACGACCCGCAGCGCACCGGCTGCTACATAGGCCACATGCCGCCCGTCCGGGGACGGTCGCGGGTCCACCACGGGGGTCGGCACCGGCAGCTCCACCGCCTTACCGCCGTTCGGATCAGCCGCGCCGCTCAGATCAGCCGTGAAGAGCCGACCCGAAAGGGCGAACGCGGCCATCCGCAGGGAAGTGTCAGTGGCATATCCGACCACGCCCGCTGTCCCCTCCCGGCTCCGCTCGCGCCGGGCGCGCTCCTCGGGGGAGAGCTCCTCGGCCGCGCCGCCCAGCAGTGCCTCGGGATCGGCCGCGATCCGCTCCTCGCCGCCGGCCACATCCCGCACCCAGAGGAGATGTGCCCGGTCGGAGCCGCTACGGGTGCGCAGGAACGCCACCCGTGTGCCGTCAGGGGCGACAGTGAAGGACCTGGGGGAGCCAAGTGTGAATCGGTGGGTACGCGCGTGCTGCCGCGGGAAAGTCGTAGCCATGCGGCCGACCGTACTTCGCTTGAGCCGGGCTGTGATCCGCTCCGGGTGCCCGCCGGGACGATCGTCGGGTGGTGTGCAGTTGGCTGGAACTGAATATGCGCCCCTCCTCTGCACCTGTGCACCGAGCCGTGCGGTCGTGCGGATAATTATGATCCGTTGCGCATGGTGAGTGCTGGGTATGAAGCCGGTGGCTCCTCCATGCCGGAGGCGTGCTGCCGTGTCCGTGTGACCCGTACCGATCCCGTACCGACCGTGCGTACTTGGAGGTGAACCGCCGTGGCACTCTCGATTTCGGCGGTGGTGCTGCTGGCGATCATCGTCATCCTGCTCGTCAGGAAATCCGGGCTCAAAGCCGGACACGCGGTGATCTGCGTGCTGTTGGGCTTCTACCTGGCCAGTTCCTCGATGGCGCCCACCATCAACGACTTGACCACCAACGTCGCCGGGATGATCGGCGAGCTGAAGTTCTGACCCGAACCCTTACGGCACTCCGGCCTCACCGGCCTCACCTCGTACAGCGCATCCACCCCGAGCCCGCAGCGGCCGCCCGCGGCGTCCGTCGTAGGCTCGGGGCATGACCGCTGCGTTTCCTCCGGGGGCGGCCCCCGGTTCACCGGCCGCCCCCGAGCGCCGCCTGCTGCTGGTGCACGCGCACCCCGACGACGAGTCGATCACCACGGGTGCCACCATGGCCAAGTACGCGGCTGAGGGCGCACACGTCGCCCTCGTCACCTGCACCCTGGGCGAGGAGGGCGAGGTCATCCCGGACGGGTTGGCGCACCTGGCACCCGGCCAGGACGACACCCTGGGCCCGCACCGCATCGGCGAACTCCGCGCCGCCATGCGCGCCTTGGGCGTCACCGACCACCGCTTCCTCGGCGGCCCGGGGCGCTACCGGGACTCCGGCATGATGGGCGCCCCGACCAACGACCGCCCGGGCTGCTTCTGGCAGGCCGACCTGGACGAGGCGGCGCACCTGCTGGCCGCCGTGGTGCGCGAGGTCCGCCCCCAGGTGCTGGTCACCTACGGCCCCGACGGCGGTTACGGACATCCGGACCACATCAAGGCGCACCGCGTCGCCATGCGCGCCGTCGAGCTCGCCGCGCTGGACGGGCGCCGTGCCGGGGGCGCGCCGCACCAGGTGCGGCGCGTGTACTGGAACGTCGTGCCGCGCCCCGTGCTCGACGAGGGATTCGCCCGGCTGTATGCCGCCGCCGACGACGGTGAGGTGTTTCCCTTTCCGGGCTTCTCGGGCACAACGGGCTTCGCGCAGCCGGACGATGTACCGGGGGTGGTGGAGAGCGCGGGCGAGGTCGATGTCACGGTGCACGCCGAGGCGTACGAGGAGGCGAAGGCCGAAGCGATGGCAGCACACGAGACCCAGGTGTCGGTACGGCGCACCTCGCGCGGTCACTTCTTCGCGCTCTCCAACGGCGCGGCCCAGCCGCTGACCGGAACGGAGTTCTTCCAGCGCGCCGACCGCGCCGACCACCCCGACGCGGCACCGGCCGGAGCCGATGATCTGTTCGCCGGGGTGGACGCATGACAGCGGCGGGCGCGAACACGGCGGTGGAGAAGGGCGCAGCGGACTGGGGGCCGTATCCGCGGGCGCTGGGGGGCCGGGTCGCCGTTTACGCGGCGCTGGCCGTCCTCGGCGTGCTGACCGGAATCACCGGAACCCTCGTCCAGGGCGGATGGTTCCCGCTCGGGCTGCTGCTGGCACTGGCGGCCGCCGTGGGACTCTTCTGGGGCGGCTCCAAGCTGTGCCGTACCAAGGTGGGGGCAGCGGCGCCGGGCGCCGGATGGGTGCTGGCGGTGCTGCTGATGACGCCCTCGCGTGCCGAGGGCGACTTTCTGTTCGCCGCCGGAATCGCCAGCTATGTCTACCTGTTCGGCGGCATGCTCGCGGCTGTGATGTGTACCACCATCGCGTTGCCCGCACCCCCCGTGCGGCCCGGTAAAAACCGCTGAGAGAGCCGCCACCGGGCGATTCGGCGGTCGCGGGGCCCCAGCCCCGCGCCCCAAGTACAGTGGTGCGCGCCGGCGAGCCGCCTTCAGGCCAACAGGAAGACGGCGAATCCATCCGGGAGTACCTGTTTTGAGTCGTGAAACTGACAGTTCGTCCTCCGGGCCCAAGCGGCGCGGCGGTTCGTCGTACCCCTCGGGGACCGAGCCGTACGGCACCCCGGGCTCCGGCGCGGGCCAGGGCGACCGGAAAGCCGAACCTTCGGCCGGGTCCAAGCCGGACGAGCCGAAGACGGAGACGACGCTCACCACCCGCATCCGTATCAACATCCCCGGCTCTCGGCCGATCCCGCCCGTGGTGATGCGGACGCCGGTCGCCGACGACGGCGATGACGGCGCGTCCGACGGAACGGACAGGGGGACCGGCGGCCAGGAGGCGAAGGGCACCCCCGACCTCGGCGCGGGCAAGCGCGCGACCGGCGGCGGCTCCGGTGCCGCCGCTGTCCCGCCGCCGCCGGGCGGCCAGACCGGTGGCCCGGCAGGTCGGCCGTCCCCCGCGTCCGGTCCGTCCCCGACCGTCGGCAGCGGTACGGGCGCAGGCGCCGGAGACGCGTCCGGTGGTGAGGAGAAGTTCACCCAGCAGACCAGCGACTGGTTCGCGCCCCGCAAGCCACCCCGCAGCAGTTCGGCGCCGTCCGGTCCGGCCGCCGCCGGTCCGGGCGCGGGTGCCGGTACGGGCTCAGGTCCCGCCGCTGCCGGGGACCGTGGCGATCTGCCGTACGTCTCCGGGCCGGGGCCCGAGACGACTGGCACGCACGGGCGGCCCGAGTCGACGGGCACGCACGGAATGCCGGAGACGACCGGTACGTATGGCATCCCCGAGTCGACCGGCACGCACGGGATTCCCGAGTCGACCGGCACGCATGGCATCCCCGAGTCGACCGGCTCGCACGGCATCCCCGAGTCGACCGGTACCCACGGCATCCCGCAGGTGTCCGGGAGCGGGTCGCCGTTCCCCGGCGGGGCCGGTCCGATGGACACGCCACCCGACGGCGTGCCCCACCTCGGCACCACCGCACCGGGGGGTCCCGCGGGCCCCACAACGGGCCCGGCGACCGGCGACATGCCCGTACCGCCCACCCGGGGCGGCGGAGCGCCCGGCTCCCTGGCGGCGCCCGGAGCGGGTCAGAACCCGGGCGACCAGGGGCGTGGAACCTCCGCCCTGGACACGTTCGACCGAGGGCACTCCGACGGCGACGGCGGTCCGGGCACGGGTCCCGGCGGAACACCGCCGGACGGCACCCCGATGGTGCCGGACACCGGCAGCTCCCCCTTCGGCGCGGGCGGCGCGCAGTCGCCGGGCGCGCCCGGCGAGGGGCGGCTGTCGAGCGACACGATGGTCAGCGGCGTTCCGCAGGTGGGTGGCCCGGGCGCGCCCGGCGACTCCGCCGTGCCGTCGCCCGGCCCCTCGTCCCCGGCGCCCGGCGCGGGGCCCGCCGGCTCGCCGTCGGCACCGAGCGGCGCCAAGCCCGCCAAGCCCGCGAAGCCGGCCAAGAAGGGCGGCCGCTCCAAGCTGGTGCTCGCGGGCGTGGCCGTCGTCGGCGTCCTCGGCGTGGCCTACGGAACGGGCCTGCTGCTCGACCACGCCGACGTGCCCAAGGGCACCACGGTGCTCGGTGTGGAGATCGGCGGGCTGACCAAGCACGAGGCCGTCAACAAGCTGGACGACGAACTGGGCGACCGGACCAAGGAGCCGTTCCGGATCAGGACGAGCGGTGGCCAGACGGAGCTGAAGCCGAGTGTGGCGGGGGTGACCCTCGACACCGAGGCCACCGTGCGCTCCGCCGCGGGCCGCGACTACAACCCGGTCTCCGTCATCGGCTCCCTCATGGGCGGCACCCGCGAGGCGGACCCCGCCGTCGAGGTGGACGATGCCAAGGTGCGCGCAGCGCTCAAGCCCCTGATCGCGAAGGCCGAGGCCAAGTCGCCGTCCGAGGGCATGGTCAAGTTCACCGGCGGCAAGCCGGTCGCGGTCAAGGGCAGCCCGCACAAGGTCATCGATGTCGACAAGGCTCCGGCCGCGCTGAAGAAGGCGTTCATCCAGCGGGCCGTCTCCGGCAAGAACGAACCGGTCGAACTCCCCGGCACCGTGCGCAAACCCAAGGTGACCTCTGCCGAGCTGAACAAGGCGGTGGACGGTTTCGGCCGGACTGCGATGTCCGGCTGGGTCTATCTGAAGGCGGGGGATGTGGAGGTCCCCTACAGCCAGAAGACGATCGGGACGTTCCTGACGATGCGGCCCTCAGCCAACGGGAAGCTCCAGCCCTACATCGACACCGCGAAGCTGAAGGAGACCTACGGGTCGGCGTTCGACAACGTGGTGATCCAGGGCGGTGCCGGCACGGTCAGGATGACCCCGCGGCACGCGGCTGCCGCCATGGTCGACGCCCTCAGGAAGAAGGCACCGGCGCAGCCCGCCAAGCGCGTCGCCGAGGTCCCGGGAGCC
>NZ_JAFFZN010000016.1 GCF_017676385.1 Streptomyces spirodelae | reverse complement strand
CATTCGCCGGTGCGTCGGACAGCGCTGGGGGCTGGGGGCTGTTCACGGCCAGGCCGGGCCTCGGGCGGCGGTGCCTTGCGTTGCCCGAGGCCGGCCCGGCCGTCTTGAATGCACCGCCTTCCGGCACAGACGCGGCCGTTCGGCGGCCAGTACCGGCGGCTGCGTTCTCAACCTGCCGGGCTGTACGTGAAATGGGCCCTCTCACGTTGCTCGTTGGGTTGCCACTCGCGGGCGAGCCAAACGCGTCAAGACGGTTTCCGGGCCACATCGCCTTCTGGAGACCATCGGCAGCGGCCTGGCGGGGCCGCGGTGGGATTGTGGGCGGCTCGGGGCGGTCAGCGGCTGTGCCGCTGTGCCGCTGTGTCGCCGTGCCTGAGCCGCTCGTGCAGCCGTTCGGGTCAGCGGCGCAGTTGGGCGAGGATCGTCTTGCCTCCCCCGAGGTCGGCGGTGACGGTTACGTGCTCGGCCAGGCGGAGGACCATGGGCCAGCCGAAGCCGCCGGTGCCTCCGTTGAGGTCAGGGGTGCGTTGGCGCGGGGGGTGTGGGCTGCGGTCGCTGACGGCGACGCTGACCGTTTCCGGAGTGGCGCTGAGTTCGATGGTGTAGGGGCCGCCACCATGGCGCAGGGCGTTGGTGGCGAGTTCGCAGGTCACGAGGGCGAAGGCGCCCGCCGTCTCGGTGGCCGGGGGCGGGTCGAGGTTCTCGGCGAAGGCGCGGGCGATACCGCGGGCGCGGGGGATACCGGCGGGGCTGTGGCCTTCGAGGACAAGTGGTGTCGCGGTCGTTGCGGTATGGGCAGTTCGCGCTGTCTCCGTCTCACTCATGTGCTGTCACCCAGCCTGGTCGGTTGTCCTGACAGGCGGTCTTGTGCCCGTTCAGGCACCCTTCAACCAGTCAAGTAACTCTTCCGGGCGTATGCACTGAAGAACCTCTGCCACCACCGAGGATGGAAATCTGTGCCGCTGACGGTAGACATTGACTCCTGTCGGGATTAACGTTGTCCTGTAAGCACAGAGTCACGGAAGGGCGCGGCAGACATGAACTGCCGTGCATGAAAGGCGGCCGGCAGGCGAGTGGCGGCGCATGGCAGATGCCCCACCGCCGACCGAGCCGGGACGGCCCCCAGTGGCCGTCGAGCAACACCCGCAACACCGCAAGATCCGGCAGAACCGGAGAGATCGGAAAGAGGAAAGGAGCAGCAGACGCCATCAGGATCGCCCGGGCGAGGACGTATACCGCCCGGGTACCGCAGACCCCGATTGGAAGGTGGTCCCCGGTCACACACCGCGATCCCCGCGTCTTCGCCCGGTGGGGCGGAGCAGCGGAAATGAAGGCCGGCTGATCAGTCGGCAGATGGTGTTGAACGCTCGGGGCCCGGGTGCCGGTACTGGCATCCGGGCCCCTCGATGCGCCCCCGGAAGAAGAGGTCTATGCCCGCTCGCAGTACCCGCCCCGTCGACAGCCTCGACGACGATGACTACCCCGCCTACACCATGGGCCGGGCCGCCGCCATGCTCGGCACCACACCCGCCTTTCTCCGCTCCCTCGACGAGCATCGCCTGATCACCCCCCTGCGCTCGGAGGGCGGCCATCGCCGCTACTCCCGCTATCAGCTGCGCATCGCGGCCCGTGCCCGCGAACTGGTCGATGCCGGCACCCCGGTGCAATCCGCCTGCCGTATCGTCATTCTCGAAGACCAACTCGAAGAAGCCCAGCGCATCAACGAGGAACTGCGCGCCCAGGCGCAGCGGAGGACCTCGGCCTGACCCCGCGGTGCGGGCGGACCGGCGGCCTTCTGCCAACCCGGCCAGGGATGTCGGCTTCTACCGTGCAGAAATCCTTACGAATGCTCCATCGTGGGCTCCTCCGATCGTGGCCCACCGAGTCCAGGTGGTTTCCACCCGGACTCATCGGCAATGCATCCTCATCGAGGACACCGGAACGCGGGTGTCCTCAGGCAGTGACGGCCCGGGGAACCGGTGCATCGCCGTCCCCCGCGTTCCCCCGGGCCATGCCTCGGGGATAACTGACGAGCCTGCGCCCTGCACAGCAGCGGTGCAGGCTCGTCAGTAGTATCCGGCCCCCACCTCGGGGCGCACAACGTGAGTGCCTGCCCACGGTCGGGCGGGTGTCGCTCGCTGCGGCGTCAGAAGGGCCAACCCTCAGTCAGCAGTTGGGTGTGGGCGGAGAGAGGCAGATTCTTGGTCGCGTCGTCGGTGGCGGGGATACCTGCCGGGGCACGGTGCGACTGGTGATGCGGTAGCGGTCCCGGCTGACGCCCGTATGGGGCAGGAGTCGGACGGTGACGGGCCCGGTAACCGTTCGCACGCCACGATGACACCAGCCCCGGCCGCCACGGCAAACCCTGATCGCCACACTGGCCTGACCCACGACCGGATGAAAGGGCGATTGAGGTGCTGGATTCATCGTTGCGGTACGGCAGCGGAACTACGTAGGGCCCCACCGCCGAGGCGGTGGGGCCCTACGTTCAGCCCGGTGAGAGCTGGGCGGAGGATACGAGATTCGAACTCGTGAGGGGTTGCCCCCAACACGCTTTCCAAGCGTGCGCCCTAGGCCACTAGGCGAATCCTCCGCCGCAAACTGTACAAGACCTTGGGGAGTGCTCGCGAACTCGTATCCGGGGGCGGGTGGGGGGCGGGGGTGGAGGTCGAACGGGGGGCGGGGGATCGGGTAGGCTGGCGACAGCCCCTCACGTGGCGCTAACTGACTGAACTCCCCCAGGGCCGGAAGGCAGCAAGGGTAGGTCGGCTCTGGCGGGTGCGTGGGGGGCGTTTGCGTGGGCCGCCGGGGGTGAGCCGCTTCGGGGGTGGGCCGCTTGTCGGTGGTGGCCTATATCGTCGGGGGTGTGTCGTCCCTCGCCCTGTATCGCCGCTATCGCCCCGAGACCTTCGCCGAGGTCATCGGGCAACAGCATGTGACCGACCCGCTTCAGCAGGCGCTGCGCAACAACCGGGTCAACCACGCTTACCTCTTCAGTGGCCCGCGCGGCTGTGGGAAGACGACCAGCGCGCGCATTCTGGCCCGGTGCCTCAACTGCGAGCAGGGGCCCACCCCCGCGCCCTGCGGGGAGTGCCAGTCGTGCCGTGATCTCGCGCGGAACGGGCCGGGATCGATCGACGTGATCGAGATCGACGCCGCCTCGCACGGTGGTGTGGACGACGCCCGAGAGCTGCGGGAGAAGGCGTTCTTCGGGCCCGCCTCGAGCCGGTACAAGATCTATATCGTCGACGAGGCGCACATGGTGACCCCGGCCGGGTTCAACGCGCTGCTGAAGGTCGTCGAGGAGCCGCCCGAGCACCTGAAGTTCATCTTCGCGACGACGGAGCCGGAGAAGGTCATCGGGACCATTCGGTCGCGTACGCACCATTACCCGTTCCGCCTCGTACCGCCGGGTACGTTGCGTGACTACCTGGCCGACGTGTGTGAGCGGGAGCAGATCCCGGTCGAGGACACGGTCCTGCCGCTGGCCGTACGGGCCGGTGCCGGCTCGGTGCGGGACTCGATGTCGGTGATGGACCAGTTGCTCGCCGGGGCCGGTGAGGACGGTGTGACATATGCCATGGCGACCTCGCTGCTGGGCTACACCGACAGCGCCCTGCTGGACGACATCGTCGACGCGTTCGCCGCGGGGGACGGGGCGCGGGCCTTCGAGATCGTCGACCGCGTCATCGAGGGCGGACACGATCCCCGCCGGTTCGTCACCGACCTGCTGGAACGGCTGCGGGATCTGGTGATCCTCGCCGCCGTGCCGGACGCCGTCGAGAAGACGCTGATCGACGCGCCGGGAGATGTGGTCGAGCGGATGCGGGCCCAGGCTTCGGTCTTCGGCGCCGCCGAGCTGAGCCGCGCCGCCGACATCGTCAACACCGGGTTGACGGAGATGCGGGGGGCCACCGCTCCCAGATTGCAGCTCGAGCTGATCTGCGCCCGCGTGCTGCTGCCCGCCACGTACGGGGACGAGCGCTCCGTGCAGGCCCGGCTGGACCGCTTGGAGCGGGGCGTCGCGGGGGCCGCGTTGAGCGGGGCAGGGGCGGCCCCCGCCGCTGCCCCTGTCCCCGGCCCTGGGCCTGTCCCCGCCCCCGCCCCCGGGCCTGGTGGCGGTCCTGTCCCCGGCTCCGGTGTGGGGCCCGGTGACGGTGCGCCCGGTGGCCCGGCCGGTGGCGGTCCCGGTGGTGGCGTCGGTGCCGTGCCTGCGGGGGTGCCGTCCGAGGGGGGCGCCGAGCCCGTCGCCGAGCCCTCAGCCGGGTCGGCGCAAGACCACGGGCAAGCGCCCGCGCAGGCTCCCGTACCGCCTGCGCCTGGTTCGGCTCCGCACGCGGCTCCCGGCGCTGAGCCCGGGCGACGGCCCGGCGCCTGGCCGGGCGGCACTGGGCCGGGCGGCACTGGGCCCGGAGGTGCAGGGCCCGGCGGTGCAGGTTCGGGGGACTCCGGGCGGCGGCCCGGTGCCTGGCCGGCCACGGCCGGTCCGTCGAGCGGTGGCGGCCCCGCCACGCCCGCGTCCGCTCCTGCGGCGTCCACCGGCCCCTCCCCGACCGGCCCCGCACCCGCCGCCTCGGCACCGTCTGCCTCGGCACCGTCCGCATCTGCCGCCCCTCCCGCGAACGGGGCATCCCCGGCAGGTGCTCCCGCGGGTGGCGGCGATCCCGCGCAGGTGCGGCAGATGTGGCCGCAGATTCTGGAGGCCGTCAAGAACAGGCGGCGCTTCACCTGGATTCTGCTCAGCCAGAACGCGCAGATCGTCGGCTTCGACGGCAAGACGCTCCAGATCGGCTTCCCCAACGCGGGTGCGCGCGACAGCTTCGCCAACGGCGGCAGCGACGAGGTGCTGCGGCAGGCGCTCGGAGACGCGCTGGGAGTGCAGTGGCAGGTCGAGGCCATCGTCGATCCGTCCGGCGGCGGGGGCGGTGGCGGCGGCCAGGGCGGTGGTGTCGGGGGCCCTAGCGGGCCGGGCTCCGGGTACGGCGCGGGGTCCGGGGCAGGGTTCGGTGCCGGTGCCGGTGCCGGTGCCGGTGCCGGTGCCGGTGCCGCGGGAGGCGGCGTAGGAGGCGGTGCGGCAGGCGCGCGGAGCGCGATGACAGCGCCCGCTCCCGCACAGGCACCGCCCCAGCAGTGGTCGGCGCCCGCGGCCACCCCGGAGGCGCCCGCCTCCGCGCCCGGCGCGTCGGGTGCACCGGGTGCACCCGGTGGGAGGGGACGCGTCGTCGACCCCTCGGGGGCTCCCTCCCGGTCGTCGGTGCCGGCACAGCCCCCGGGGCCGGAAGCCTCCCGCCCGGCCTCCCCGCCGTCGGGCTTCGGCGGGCCGGAGGACGACATGCCCGCCGAGGACGACCCCGACCTCGACGAATCGGCTCTCTCGGGCCACGACCTGATCGTCCGGGAGCTGGGTGCGACGGTGATCGAGGAGTTCCAGCACGACTGACGGTCGCCCGTCGTCTCCCGCCCGCCGGAGGGGAGCGCGGGGGCGGAGTGCGAGGAGGGGCAGCCCGTCAAGGGCTGAGCACGTAGGCTCGGAGCGGTGAAGAGGCGTCTAGTGAGCCAGGAGCAATCGTGATTCCCGGTGGTGGGCAGCCTGACATGCAGCAGTTGCTGCAGCAGGCGCAGAAGATGCAGCAGGATCTGGCGGCGGCGCAGCAGGAGCTGGCCGAGGCTTCCGTCGAGGGCACGGCGGGCGGCGGCCTGGTGAAGGCGACCGTCAATGGTTCCGGTGAGCTCCAGGGGCTGGTCATCGACCCGAAGGCGGTGGACCCGGAGGACACCGAGACCCTCGCCGACATGGTGCTCGCGGCGGTCCGCGATGCGAACAGCGCGGCCGCCTCGCTCCAGCAGGAGAAGCTGGGCCCGCTCGCGCAGGGCATGGGCGGCATGCCCGGTCTGTCGCTCTGACAGAGCGGCCGCTCCGCTGCGGCGGCCGCTCTGCGGGGCGGCCGTCCGGGCAGCGGGCGGCCCCGGCCGCCCGCGCTTCCGGCCCCACGGCCCGGCGCACCACCAGGCTCCCAGGCCCAGCAGGCCCCCAGGCCGCAGAAGCCCGCGAGCGCCACAGCCCGGGAATGCCGTCCGGCCCCCCGGTGCGGCGGGCAAGGGCTGGTCGGCGGCTAGTGGTGGCCCCAGCGGGCCACTAACGTACTCAGAGGACGAACAGAGAAGCAGGCGGGAGCCATCCGTGTACGAAGGCGTGGTCCAGGACCTCATCGACGAGTTGGGCAGGCTGCCCGGCGTCGGTCCCAAGAGCGCGCAGCGGATCGCTTTCCACATCCTGCAGGCCGAGCCCGCCGACGTACGCCGGCTCGCCAGCGCGCTGACCGAGGTCAAGGAGAAGGTCAGATTCTGTGCGGTGTGCGGCAACGTCGCCCAGGAGGAGCAGTGCCGGGTCTGTCTCGATCCGCGCCGTGATCCTTCGATCATCTGTGTGGTCGAGGAGCCCAAGGACGTCGTGGCGATCGAACGGACCCGCGAGTTCCGGGGCCGGTACCACGTGCTGGGTGGGGCGATCAGCCCCATCGAGGGCGTCGGCCCCGACGATCTGCGGATAAGGGAGCTGCTCTCCCGCCTCGCCGACGGGACGGTCACCGAGCTGATCCTCGCCACGGACCCCAACCTCGAGGGTGAGGCGACGGCCACGTATCTCGCGCGGATGGTCTCCGCGATGGGGCTGAAGGTGACGCGGCTGGCGAGCGGACTTCCCGTCGGGGGAGACCTGGAGTACGCGGACGAGGTCACTCTGGGGCGGGCCTTCGAGGGAAGGCGGCTTCTCGATGTGTGAGCCCGTATCCGTGACGCACGAGCCCGTGCGAGCCTGTGCGAGCCGAGGGCCGCAGGAGCCCACAGGGGAGAGGTTGCCCGATGTCTGACGCGACGCTGAACTCCATCAAGAACAACCCCGACGACTTCGCCGTCCAGATCAGCGACCAGATCGAGAGCTTCATCGTCTCGGTCACCGAGGTCGCCAAGGGCGACGACCCGGACAGCGCCGTTCCCTACCTCCTGCTGGAGGTCTCGCAGCTCCTCCTCGCGGGCGGCCGGCTGGGCGCCCACGAGGACATCGTCCCGGACGAGCGGTACGAACCGGATGTCGGTCCCGAGCCCGACGTGGACGAGCTGCGCGAGCGGCTCGCCGCGCTGCTGGACCCGGTCGACGTCTACTCGGAGGTCTTCGACCCGTACGTGCCGCGCTCGGCTCCCGTCGCGTGCCGGATCTCCGACGATCTCTCGGACGTGCTGACCGACCTGCGGCACGGTATGGCCCACTACCGCGCGGGCCGGGTGAGCGAAGCGCTGTGGTGGTGGCAGTTCTCCTACCTCTCCAACTGGGGCCCGACCGCCTCGGCCGCGCTGCGTGCCCTCCAGTCGCTGGTGGCGCACGTCCGGCTGGACAAGCCGCTCGACGAGCTCGACGGCCTGGACACCGACAGCAACGCGGCCGAGGAGGACGGCTCACTGGAGGCGGAGGCGGGCGCCGTGATGGCCGCCGAGATCGCCGAACCACTGGGGCTCAAGAACGCCTGAGGCCGCCCTCAGTCACGCAGGCGCCCTCAGTCGCGCAGGATGCCCGCCCCTCGCGCGTCGGACAGCCAGGAGGGGAACTCGCTCATCAGGTTCCGGTAGAGGGCGTCGTCGGAGAGGCTGCGGGGCGAGGGGCCCGCGGGGAAGAAGCCGGCGTTGTCCACCGGGCGCCGGCCGGGGACCGGGAGTTCGTCGAGCCTGCGCAGGAAGTCGAACTGCTTGCTGTCCGGGTCGCCGAAGCCGACGAACTGCCAGAACAGCGGCAGCCGCGCCGCTGTGCACAGCACGTGCTCGGCCGCGGTACGGGACGAGGGGCCGCCGTCCGTCTGGAAGATCACCAGTCCGGGGTCGGTGGCGCCGGAGGCGGTGTAGTGGTCGATGACGGCCTGCATGGCCAGGTGGTAGTTGGTCCTGCCCATGTGTCCGAGGCTCTCGTGCAGCGCGCCGATGCGGTTCTCGTAGGCGTCCAGGCCGACCTCGGCCATGCCGTCCACCTCGGTGGAGAAGAAGACGACGGGAACGGTGCCGTCGTCGTCGAGGTTGGCGGAGAGCCCGAGTGTCTGCTCAGCGAGGTGCTGGACCGTGCCGTCCTTGTAGTACCGGCGCATGCTTCCCGAGCGGTCCAGGACCAGATAGACGGCGGCGCGCTGGTCACCCAGCCCGGCGCTCTCCAGGGAGTGGCGGGCGGTCTTGTAGAGGTCGACCAGTCCGGGTGCCCGGGAGGCGACCTTCCGCAGATCGACGGCGGGACCCCGGCCAGCCGTCCGTTTCACGTAATCGATGGCCATTCCGGCAGACTACGGAATCCCGCGCAGTGGAGTGACGCCGATCACAGCTTTGCTCGCATCGTGAACAGAGTCACGTTTCCGTGTCATTTCGGCCCTGGTGGGCAGGGGCTTCCGCGGACGGGACCGGGTTCCGTCCGGTCGTTAGACTGAGCCGACCAGTGGATCCCATCCTTCCGGGCAGCGTCGCACGGAGCGCCGGGGTCCCGGGAAATGATTCGAGGAGCGAGCACACGTGGGCCTTGTCGTGCAGAAGTACGGCGGCTCCTCCGTTGCCGATGCCGAGGGCATCAAGCGCGTTGCCAAGCGGATCGTCGAAGCCAAGAAGAACGGCAACCAAGTTGTCGTCGTGGTTTCGGCGATGGGTGACACGACGGACGAGCTGATCGATCTTGCCTCAGAGGTGTCTCCGGTCGCCTCCGGCCGCGAGTTCGACATGCTGCTGACCGCCGGAGAGCGGATCTCCATGGCCCTGCTGGCGATGGCGATCAAATCCCTCGGCCATGAGGCGCAGTCGTTCACCGGCAGCCAGGCGGGTCTGATCACCGACTCCGCGCACAACAAGGCGCGGATCATCGATGTGACCCCGGGGCGGATCCAGGACTCGGTCGACGAGGGCAATATCGCGATCGTCGCCGGCTTCCAGGGCGTCTCCCAGGACAGCAAGGACATCACCACCCTGGGCCGGGGCGGTTCGGACACCACGGCGGTGGCGCTGGCCGCGGCGCTGGGCGCCGAGGTCTGCGAGATCTACACCGATGTCGACGGTGTCTTCACCGCGGACCCGCGAGTGGTGAAGAAGGCGCGGAAGATCGACCGCATCTCCTTCGAGGACATGCTGGAGCTGGCATCGTCCGGCTCCAAGGTGCTGCTGCACCGCTGCGTCGAGTACGCGCGCCGCTACAACATCCCGATCCACGTGCGGTCTTCCTTCTCCGGCCTGAAGGGTACGTGGGTCACGAACGAGCAGCCGGACGGGCAAGGGGAAGAGTCGATGGAGCAGGCGATCATCTCGGGTGTGGCACACGACACGTCCGAGGCCAAGGTCACGGTCGTCGGGGTGCCGGACAAGCCGGGCGAGGCCGCGGCCCTCTTCCGCGCCGTCGCGGAGGCCGAGATCAACCTCGACATGGTGGTCCAGAACGTCTCCGCTGCCTCAACGGGCCTGACCGACATCTCCTTCACGCTGCCCAAGACCGAGGGCAAGAAGGCCATCTCCGCGCTGGAGAAGGTGCAGGGCACCGTCGGCTTCGACTCGCTGCGCTACGACGACCAGATCGCGAAGATCTCCCTCGTCGGCGCGGGGATGAAGACCAACCCGGGCGTGACGGCCACCTTCTTCGAGGCGCTGTCGAACGCCGGGGTCAACATCGAGCTGATCTCCACCTCGGAGATCCGGATCTCGGTCGTCACCCGCGAGGAGGCCGTGGGCGACGCGGTGCGCGCGGTCCACTCGGCGTTCGGCCTGGACAGCGACTCGGACGAGGCTGTCGTCTACGGCGGTACGGGTCGCTGATGGCTGGGCTCCGGCCGGGGAGTTCTTGCCTGCGCCCCTGACCGGGGCCCCTGGTCACGACGGCGTCCGCTGACGGACAATGGCGCTCCCCGCCCCTGCAACCGGCAGGCAGGCGGGGAGCGTCTTTGTGCCTCCAGGGCCTGACGCGCAGGGGGAGCGCGGCCGACGGCTTGGGCGACACGCGACGTTCACGAAGACTGAGAGATGTGTGTATGACGGCATGTGGTGTGTTTTCGCGCACAGTGCCTGTCGCGTACAACCCTGACGGGGGGAAACGTGTCAAACAGGCGTGGCAGAGGTACTCGGAATCGCAACGGCCCCTGGTCGCCCTGGCCCCGGTGTGGGAGGGCTGCCGGTGGCCGGAGGCATGCCTGTGATCGCGCCGTGGCCGGCCCCGCGCCCCTCGCGTCCGCTCACCCAGCATGGGGACGCTGACGAGGCGATGGCACATGGCACCACAGTCGACCATCTGACCGAGACCTACCGCGCCCACTACAAGTCCCTGCTCGGGCTCGCGGCGCTCCTGCTCGACGACACCGCCTCGTGCGAGGACGTCGTCCAGGAGGCGTTCATCCGCGTCCACTCGGCGCGCAAGCGCGTCCGGGACCCCGAGAAGACCCTCGCCTATCTCAGGCAGACGGTCGTGAATCTGTCCCGCTCCGCACTGCGCCGCCGCATTCTCGGGCTCAAGCTGCTCTCCAAGCCGATGCCCGACATGGCGAGCGCGGAAGAGGGGGCCTACGAACAGCTCGAACGGGATCAGTTGATACAGGCGATGCGCGGCTTGCAGCGGCGCCAGCGCGAAGTGCTGGTGCTGCGGTACTTCGCGGACATGACCGAGGCTCAGGTGGCCGAGGTGCTCGGGCTCTCCCTCGGCTCCGTGAAGGCGTACGGGTCGCGCGGTATCGCCGCCCTGCGCACCGCCATGGAGTCGGCGTCATGAGTGAGGGACTGGGTCTCCCCGGCGGCGAGGAGCCGCGTGAGCAGCACACGCCGCGTGCCGGGACGGACGGGCCTGCCGGGACGGACGGGCCTGACGGGAAGGGCGGGAAGGACCGGGCGGAGGAGGGCGCCGCGGGCGCCGCGGGCGCCGAGATCCAGGAGCGGCCCGGGGCGGACGCCAAGGCGGCAGCCGCCTCCGAGGACGAAGACGCCACCCGGGAAGCGGCGCCCGGGGAGATGTCGCTGGACCTCTTCGACGAGTCCGAGCTCAGCTCCGAGGAGGAGGTCCTGCGGGGGCTGCTGCACAACAGCGTCCGCGGCATCGAGCCGCCCGCCGACAGCCTCGACCGCACGCTCGACCATCTGCGCCGCGCGGTGCCGGCCCGGCGCGCGCACCGCCGTCAGGCGCTGGTCGGCGGGGTGGCAGCGGCGCTCGTCGCGGTCGTCGGAGTGCCCGCGCTCTTCTACGGCGGTGTGCCCGGCGTCGGCGGCGACGACCACCCGCTGAGCGCGGCCAGCACCCACGGCCAGACGCGCGGGCCCGACGCGGGCTCGGGCGGGAACGGCGGCAAGGGCGAGGGCGAGCACGACGGCGGCAAGGAGAAGGGCAAGGACAAGGGCGGCAAGGGCGGCTCGGAGGCCCGGCCCTCGCCGTCCGGCGGCCCGGGGGACAGCGTCGATCCCAACCAGAGCCTCAGCGCCAGCGCACCCACCTGCGGCAGCGAGCAGCTCGGCGGCGGCTCGTCGCAGTCGGGAGTGCCCGACAGCAACGGCACCGTCTACGGCAGCTTCCGGGTGGCGAACGTCTCCGGTGACGCCTGCACGGTCCAGGGCGAGGGCGTCGTCGGCGCCTCCGTGGAGGGCGGCGGCTCCGGCCAGGTGGTGGTCGTCGACCACACGCCGGGCGACCCGGCACCCGGCCTCGGCGACCCGGCGGCGGCGCGGGACGAGCTGGTGCTGCGGCCGGGACAGTCGTATGTGGTGAAGTTCGCCTTCGTGCCCAGCGGAAGCTGCAGCTCGCCCACGCCGCAGGGTGGCCGGTACGAGGGCGACACCTCGGGTTCCACGGGAGCCGGTCCCGATGACGGGTCCGGGGACGCCGGTGGCAGCGACGGCTCGGGCGGCGGCACCGGAACGCCCGGCGAGAGCGACGGCGGCAGCGGTGACCCCGGTGGCGGCGACACCCAGGTCGTGGTCTCGCACACCCCGGAGGGCGGCGCTCCGGTGGCAGGCACCCGCGTCCCGGGCGCCTGCGGGAGCGGCACCGTCTACCGCACGGGAGTCATCCCGCAGGGCTGACGAGGGGGTGCCCGTCGGTGGCGAGGGGGTGCCCCTTGCCAGGGGCGGCACCGCGTGGTCGTACTGTGGTGGCGTGTACCGGTTTTTGCTGACCCCGCGATGGTGGGCGATCAACATCTTCGCCGTGTTGGCGATTCCGGTCTGCGTGCTGATGGGCAGCTGGCAGCTCAGCCGTTTCGACGACCGGGTGGACCGGCACCAGGAGCAGCAGGAGCAGTCGGGCACCGGTGCGCGCGCCGCGGCGCGCCCGCTGGAGAAGCTGCTGCCGGTCACCCAGGACACGGTGGGCCGCACGGCCGAGGTGACGGGCCGGTTCGATACGGCGCACCCGCTCCTCGTGCCGGACCGCACGGTCGAGGGGAAGCGCGGTTTCTATGTGCTGTCCCTGTTGCGCACCGGCCAGACGAACGGCGGCCAGACGAACGGCGGCAAGGCCCTTCCCGTCGTACGCGGTTGGCTGCCGGGTGAGCCGGACCCGGACCGGGTGCCGGCGGCGCCGAAGGGGAAGGTCACGGTGCGGGGCGTGCTCCAGGCGCCGGAATCGCACAGCGACGCCGGCCAGGGCGCCTCGGGCGGGCTGCCCGACGGGCAGCTCGGCTACGTCAGTGCGGCCACGCTCGTCAACGTCGTCCCGTACGACGTCGAGGAGGCATGGATCACCGAGCAGCGGACCGAGCGGCCGCTGAGGCCGGTGCCGCCGGTCGCGCCCGACAACACCGGCCTCGATATGAAGGCGTTCCAGAACCTGGGCTACACGGCACAGTGGTTCGTGTTCGCCGGGTTCGCCGTCTTCATGTGGTTCCGCTTCTTCCGCCGGGAGGCGGAGATGGCCAAGGACGCGGCGCTGGGCCTCATCCCCGGGGACCGGCCGGACGGTCCGGAAGCGGATGCCGGCCCTCCCGGTCCGTCGTCGGAAGGTGCCGCAGCGCGAAATCGATCTCCAGCCTGACCTGCTTGATCCGCTCCTCCACGACGAGCGAGCCGTGGCCCGCGTCGTAGCGGTACACCTCGTGCGGGTGGCCGCGCTCCGCCAGCTTGTCGACGTAGTTCTCCACCTGCCGGATCGGGCAGCGCGGGTCGTTGACGCCGGCTGAGATGTAGACGGGAGCGCGCACCTTGTCGACGTACGTCAACGGCGAGGACGCCGCGAAGCGCTCCGGCACCTCCTCGGGGGTGCCGCCCAGCAGCGTGCGGTCCATCGACTTCAGCGCCTCCATCTCGTCGTGGTAGGCGGTGACGTAGTCCGCGACCGGGACGGCGGCCAGCCCGAGCGCCCACGCCTCCGGCTGGGTGCCCAGGCCGAGGAGGGTGAGGTAGCCGCCCCAGGAGCCGCCGGCCAGCACCAGCCGGTCGGGGTCGGCGAGGCCGGAGTCGACGGCCCAGGCGCGGACGGCGTCGATGTCCTCCAGTTCGATCAGGCCGACGCGGTGTTTGAGCGCGTCGGTCCAGGCGCGGCCGTATCCGGTGGACCCCCGGTAGTTGACCCGTACGACGGCGAAGCCGTGGTCGACCCAGGCGGCGGGCTGCGCGGCGAACGAGTCGCTGTCGTGGTGGGTGGGGCCGCCGTGCACCTCGAAGACGGTGGGGAAGGGGCCGTCCCCGGCCGGCTTCTGCACCAGCGCGTGCACGGCGCCGCCGGGCCCCTCGACCCAGGCGTCCTCGACCGGCACGGAGCGCGGGGCCTTCATCCCTGGGGGGTCGAGCACGGCCGAGCCGGAGGTGGATCGGACCTGCGGCGGTTCGGCGGCCGACGACAACAGGTACTCCACCGTGCCGTCGGGCCGGGCCGTGGCGCCCATGACGGACCCGGGGGGTGTCTCGATACGGGTCCGCTTGCCGTCGGCCAGGTCGTAGCGGAACAGCTCGTCGCGGGCCTGGTGGCTGTGCGCGATCAGCAGCGCTGAGGCGTCCGGATACCACTCGGCTGCGACGTCGCCGGGCAGCTCCAGGTCCAGCTCCGTGGTGGTGCCGACGACCGGGTCCCAGACCATCGGCTCCCACCGGCCGCGCCGCTGGTGGCCGACGAGCAGCCGAGGGTCGCCGTCGACGGGCGCGAAGCCCAGCACGGTCAGGCCCAGGTCCTTGGTGCCGCCCTCGCTGTCGTCCAGCTCGGCGACGGTCGAGCCGTCGGGCCGCACCACGCGCAGCGCCGAGTGCATGGCGTCACCGTGCTCGGTGTGTTCGATCACCAGCAGCGTGCTGTCGTGTGAGAGATCGCCCACACCGGCCGACTCGCTGTGCCGGTAGATCTCCACGGGCGGTTTGGGCGCTCCGGAGGCGGGGCGCAGTACGTGGATGGTGGAGCCGTCCTCGTCGGTGGAGCGGCCGACGACGACGGTGCCGTCCCGGCCGATCGCCAGCCCGGCCGGGTAGGCGGGGTCCAGGCCCTCGACGGCGACCGTGTCGGGGCCGCCCCCGAAGGGCTGGCGCATCCAGGTGCCGAACTCGTCGCCGTCGGTGTCGGAGAACCACCAGATCCACTCGCCGTCGGGCGTCAGGGTGCCGTCCGTCGTCCCGTTGGGGCGGTCGGTCACCTGTCGCTGTTCGCCGGTCGTACGGTCCCAGGCGTACAGCTCGAACGTGCCCGTCGCGTTCGATACGAACAGCGACCGGGCGGGTGCGTCCTCGGCCCACTCGGGCAGTGAGACGCGCGGCGCCCGGAACCGCTTCTCCCAGTCGGGCATGGCGTGGTCGGGCAGTGCGTTCTGATCCATGCGCCCCATTGTGGACCGGGACCGGTGGTCGGGGCGCGGGGCCGTGAACAGTACAGTTCGAGCGTCCGTGTTCGAGAGCCAGCGCGTGCCGTGAGGTGTCCGTGATGTCCCCCTCCGCCGCCGACCCGTCCCAGGCGGCGGCGCCGGTCACCGTCGTCGGCGTCGGGGCCGACGGCTGGTCCGGCCTCACCGAGCCGGCGCGTGAGGCGCTGCGCGCGGCCGAGGTGCTCATCGGGGGCCGCCGCCAGCTCGACCTGCTGCCGCCACTGGAGTGCGCGGGGGAGCGGGTGGCCTGGCCTTCCCCGCTGCGTCCCGCCGTCCCCGGGCTGTTCGCCGAGCACGCCGGGCGCCGGATCGCGGTCCTGGCCAGCGGCGACCCGTACTTCTACGGCATCGGCCGCACGCTGACCGAAGCGCTCCCGCACGTCTCCCTCCGGGTGCTGCCGCACCCCTCGTCGGTCAGTCACGCGTGCGCCCGGCTGGGCTGGGCGCTGGAGGAGTGCGAGGTCGTCAGCGCCGTCGGCCGGCCGCTCGCCCGGCTCGCTGCCACGCTGCACCCCGGGCGGCGGCTGCTGATCCTCAGCGCCGGGCCCGGCACCGCAGGCGAGGTCGCGGCGCTGCTGCGGGAACACGGCTTCGGGCCGAGCAGGATGCGGGTGCTGGAACAGCTCGGTGGCGCGGCTGAGCGCTCCTTCGAGGGGACGGCCGGCGACTGGGCGCATCCGCCGGGCGACCCCCTCAACATCGTCGCGGTGGAATGCGCGGCGGCACCTGACCGGTTGCGGCTCGGCGCCGTGCCGGGGCTGCCGGATGCCGCCTACGAACACGACGGGCAGCTCACCAAGCGGTACGTACGCGCCGCCACGCTCGCCGCGCTGGCGCCCGCGCCCGGTGAACTGCTGTGGGACGTGGGCGGCGGCGCCGGTTCGATCGCGGTGGAGTGGCTGCGTACGCACCCTGCCTGCCGGGCGCTCACCGTGGAGCGCGACCCCGGGCGGGCCGCACGCATCGCCCGCAACGCGGACCGCCTGGGGGTGCCCTCGCTCCGCGTCGTCACGGGCAGGGCGCCGGATGCACTCGCCGGACTGCCCACGCCCGACGCCGTGTTCATCGGCGGCGGCCTGACCGCGCCCGGACTGCTGGACGTCTGCTGGGCGGCGCTGCCGGTGGGCGGCCGGCTGGTGGCCAACACCGTCACCCTGGAGTCGGAGGCGCTGTTGGTCGAGTGGTACCGGCGCTGCGGCGGCGAATTGGTGCGGCTCTCGGTGGCGCACGGGGCGCCGGTGGGCGGCTTCACGGGCTGGCGGCAGGCGATGCCGGTGACGCAATGGGCGGTGCGCAAGGGCGCCGGCCCGGAAGTGGGAGGGGACGTATGACGGTCTACTTCATCGGTGCCGGGCCCGGTGCCGCCGACCTGATCACGGTGCGAGGCGCCCGTACGCTCGCTGCCTGCCAGGTGTGCCTGTACGCGGGCAGCCTGGTGCCCCGCGAACTGCTCGCCGAGTGCCCGCCCGGGGCGCGCCTGGTCGATACGGCCCAGCTCGATCTGGACGCCATCACGGAAGAGCTGGTGCGTGCGGACGGCGAGGGGCTGGACGTGGCGCGGCTGCACTCCGGAGACCCGTCCGTCTTCAGCGCCGTCGCCGAGCAGATGCGGCGGCTGGACGCGGCGGGCGTGCCGTACGAGGTGGTACCGGGCGTACCGGCCTTCGCGGCCGCCGCCGCCGCGCTGAAGCGGGAGTTGACGGTGCCGACTGTGGGGCAGACCGTCGTGCTGACGCGCGTTGCGCGGCAGGCGACGCCGATGCCGGAGGGGGAGGACCTCGCCACGCTGGGGCGCAGCGGCGCGCTGCTGGTGCTGCACCTGGCGGTGCGGTACGTGGATGAGTTGGTGGCCGAGCTCGTCCCGCACTATGGCGGCGACTGCCCGGCGGCGGTTGTCGCCTTCGCCAGCCGACCGGAGGAGGTTGTTCTTCGGGGGACGTTGGCCGACATCGCGGAGCAGGTGCGGACCGCCGGCATCAGCAAGACCGCCGTCATCCTGGTGGGCCGCACGCTTGCGGCTTCGCACTTCCGGGACAGCCATTTGTACTCGGCGGAGCGCGAGCGGCACGTGTGCTGAGAGCCCCCTGGGACCTAGCGGATAGCGCTGCGGCCCACAATGGTGCCCCCGCGATCGATGCAGAGCACATCAACGGCGACGGGTGCCCCGCGCAGCACCGCGAGGGCTTCGTCGCGTGCGGCGGCGGCAACGAGATCGCCGAGCGGCACATCGGCGGCCGTACACAATTGCAGGGCCGCCAGCCCCGTGTTGGCCTCACGGATGCGCGCGGCCAGCTCCCCGTCGGCCCCTCCCGCAACGGCCAGCTCGGCGAGGAAACCCTTGTCCACCTGCGAGCGCTTCGAGTGCAGATCCATGTGCCCGGCCGCCAGCTTCGACAGCTTGGCGAAGCCCCCGCACAGGGTGAGCCGCTCCACGGGGTGGCGGCGTACGTACTTGAGCACGGCGCCCGCGAAGTCCCCCATGTCCAGCAGCGCGTCCTCGGGCAGCCCGTACTCGGCGACGACCGTCCGCTCCGAGGTCGAACCGGTGCAGCCGGCCACATGGGTGCGCCCCGCCGCGCGTGCCACATCCACGCCGCGCCGGATCGAGTCGATCCAGGCGGAGCACGAATAGGGGACGACGACCCCGGTCGTCCCGAGGATGGACAGCCCGCCGAGGATGCCGAGCCGGGGGTTCCAGGTGGAGCGGGCGATCTCCTCGCCGTTGTCGACCGACAGCGTGATCTCCACATCGCCGCTGCCGCCGTACTGCTCCGCGACACGCGCGATGTGCTCGCTCATCATCTGGCGCGGTACGGGGTTGACGGCGGGCTCACCCACGTCGAGGGGGAGTCCGGGGCGGGTGACGGTGCCCACGCCGGGTCCGGCGCGGAAGACGACGCCCGCGCCCGGCGCGAGGGGGCGCACGGTGGCGCGTACGAGGGCGCCGTGCGTGACATCGGGGTCGTCACCGGCGTCCTTGACCACGGCGGCGGTGGCGTACCCGGGCCGCGACTCCTCGTAGGCGAGGGCGAAGGCGGGGGTCTGTCCCTTGGGCAGGGTGATCGTCACCGGATCGGGGAAGTCGCCGGTCAGCAGCGCGGTGTAGGCGGCGGTCGTCGCCGCCGTCGCACAGGCGCCGGTCGTCCAGCCGGGCCGCAGCCCGGTGTGCTTGAGTTGGGCGTCGCGCCCGCCCTGGGCTCCGCCGCCTCCCGCCGCGTCACTCATACGCGTCACTCATGAAGGGAACCGAATGCTGTGCACGTGCTGATTCTCGGCGGTACGACGGAAGGCCGCCGCCTGGCGGAGCTGCTGTACGCCGACCCCGCCGTGCGGGTCACCAGCTCGCTGGCCGGGCGGGTCGCCAGTCCCCGGCTGCCCGCGGGCGAGGTGCGGATCGGCGGCTTCGGAGGCGTCCAGGGGCTGACGGAGTGGCTCCGTGCACACCGTGTGGACGTACTCATCGACGCCACCCATCCCTTCGCCGAGACGATCAGTTTCCACGCCGCGGAGGCCGCGGCCAGTGCCCATGTTCCCCTGCTCGCTCTCCGCCGTCCCGGGTGGGTGCCGAGTGCGGGCGACAATTGGCACATCGCGGATTCGCTGGGCGAGGCCGCGCGCCTGCTGCCCCGGCTGGGGCGGCGCGTCTTTCTGACGACGGGGCGGCTGGGGCTGAGCACCTTCGCCGGTCCTGGGAGCGACGACCTGTGGTTCCTGGCCCGCTCCGTCGACCCGCCGGAGCCCGGCAGACCGACCCCAGCGCGTATGGAGCTCCTCCTGGACCGGGGGCCGTTCACGCTGGAGGGCGAACGCGCGCTGCTGCGCGGTCACCGTATCGACGTGCTGGTCACGAAGGACAGCGGTGGCGAGGCCACCGCGCCCAAGCTGGTGGCGGCGCGGGAGGCGGGGCTGCCCGTCGTGGTCGTACGCCGTCCGCCGGTCCCGGCAGGGGTCCGGGTGGTGACGAGCCCGGAGGAGGCCGCGGAGGCGGTGGAGACGGAGGAGGCGGCGGATGTGGCGGAGGCCGTCCGTCGCCGCTAGGCCGGATTGTTATGCGTCATCAAAGGTGCGTTTCAGTAGGAAATCGGACTGCTGGTCCCATATCCGGCTTGACCGGGATCGGATACCAGGCAACGCTGAGCGGCCCACCCCCCCGCTCGGATCTCTCAAGAAGTTGGTATGCCCATGCGCACCTTCTCTTCGGCTTGCACGGTGGTGGCGGGGGTGGCGGTCTCGCTGCTCGTTGCTCCGGTGGCGCAGGCCACCCCGCCCGGTGACAACGGCACCGTGAAGATCCACGACGCCAAGACCGGCGAGATGCTCCGCAAGAACCAGCCCCATGTCTGCACCTTCTACCTCGACGCGTTCGGCTTCGACGGCCGGCAGCAGGTGGACTGGCGGATCGTCGAGATGCCGCCCACCGGAACGAAGGGCACCGTGGCCAAGAGCGACTCCCTGGCTCTCGACGGCGAAGGCCACGGCCGCAGCGCGGATCTGACCCTGCCGGACGGCCACTACAAGCTGATCTGGAACTTCGACGGCGAACACGGCCGCGCCAAGCACAAGGTCTTCTGGGCCGATTGTGAGGGTGACAAGGAGCCGGGCGGCGACCCGAGTGGTTCGCCGAGTGGTTCGCCGAGCGACGGGCCCAGTGAGAAGCCCTCCGCGGAGCCTTCGAAGCCCGCGGCTTCGACTTCGGCCTCGCCCTCGGCCTCCACCCCTGCCGGCTCGGGCCAGGACCCGTCCCCGGCTCCGTCGCCGAACGGTGGCGAGGGTGATCTCGCTGAGACGGGCACCTCGGTGGCCGTCGTCTCTGCGGCCGCAGCGCTGCTGCTGGGTGCCGGTGGCACGCTGCTGGTGCGGCGCCGCCGCCGGAGCTGACCGCCCCGCTCGTTCCGGTGAGGGGCTGCCCCTGACGGGGCGCACCCACGCGAGGGCAACCCTCAGCGGACCGGCAGGTGGCGCGGGCCGCGGACCAGGAGGCCGGGGCGGTAAGGGAGGGAGTCCGCGGGGGCTGCGAGGCCCACCTCATCGGGCAGCGCGGCGAACAGGCGGGGGAGGGCGACGGCCGCCTCCAGTCGGGCCAGCCGCGCCCCGGGGCAGATGTGCGGCCCGTGGCCGAAGCCCAGATGCGGGGCGGGGCGCCGGCCCTCCGCCAGATAGCGGGCGGGCCGGAAGCTGTCGGGCTCGGGGAAGTGCTCCGGGTCGCGGTTGGCGGCGGCCAACACGACCAGGACCGCCGCCTGCTCCGGCAGCACTGCCCCGGCCAGCTCCACCTGTTGCGTGGTGCGCCGCCATGTCGCCCCCTCCAGCGGGCTGTCGAAGCGGAGCGTCTCCTCCGTCACGGCCGCCCAGTACCGCGGGCCGCCGTCCCGGGCGGCGGCCCGCTGGTCGGGGTGGGTGAGCAGCAGCAGCGTCGCGGAGGCGAGCAGGTTCATCGTCGTCTCGTATCCGGCGAACAGCAGCAGGAACGCCATGGCGACCAGTTCGCCCTCGTCGAGACCGGGCACCAGGGCGCTGAACAGATCGTCGCCGGGGCGGCGCCGCTTGGCGGCGATCAGCTCCGTGAAGTACGCGTACAGCTCCCGCCACGCCTCCTCGACGGCGCCGGGGGGCAGCGCGTCGGCGGGGGAGCCCACCCGGTAGGTCCACTCACGCAGCTGGGTGCGGTCGGCCTCCGGTACGCCCAGCACGTCGGCGATCACCAGCACCGGCAGCGGGAAGGCGAACGCGTCCACCAGGTCGGCGGTCTTGCCGTCCGCCAGCTGCCGGGTGACATCGGCCACCAGCCCGTCCGCCAGCTCCTCGATACGCGGGCGCAGCGCGTCGACGCGGCGCGGGGTGAAGGCCCGGGTGACCAGGCGGCGCAGCCGTCGGTGGTCGGGCGCGTCCTGGTTGAGCATGTGCCGGGCCAGACACGCCTGCGCCCGGCGGGCCGGCGAGTCGGCACGCGGGCGCCCCGCTCCCCGGAGGGGGACGTTGGAGAACCGCGGATCGGCCAGCACGGCCCGCGCGGTCTCGTAACCGGTGACCAGCCAGGCGTGCGTTCCGTTGGCGAGCGCCACCCGCGTCGCGGCTCCTTTTGTGCGGAGTCGAGCGTAGTACGGGTAGGGGTCGCGAGCGAAGTCCGGGTCGGCCGGGTCCAGTGTTGCGGGCATACGCTCCATCTTTGCCGGGCGGACGACATCTGAGGACGGCCGCCCTGGACCATCTGTGCCCCGCGTGATTTGTAGGGTTTCAACAATGCCGATGCGAGGCGCTGCTCCAACTCGCTTCCCTGTCACGGGAGTTCGGATATCATCGCTCCGCTCAGCAGCCGGAGGGGGTGGCGGGTGCGACCGTTGGAGACCTCCGACCCGCGCAGGGTCGGGCCGTACAGGATGCTCGCCGAACTCGGCAGCGGCGGCATGGGGCGGGTGCTGCTGGGCGACACGCCCGGCGGCCGGCTGGTCGCGCTCAAGCGCGTACGCGCGCAGTTCGTGGAGGACGACGGTTTCCGCGCCCGGTTCACCCGCGAGGTGGCGGCCTCCCGCAGGGTGGCCGGCGACTACACGGCGGCCGTGGTCGACGACGGCGCGGACGAGCCGGTGCCGTGGCTGGCCTCGGAGTTCGTGCCGGGACCTTCGCTGCACGCGGCGGTGGACGCCGTCGGCGGGCTGCCCGAGGAGGCGGTGCTGTGGCTGGCCGCCGACCTCGCCTCCGCACTGCTCGACATCCACAGGGCCGAACTGGTGCACCGCGATCTGAAGCCCTCCAACGTGCTGCTCGCGGAGCGGCACGCCAAGGTCATCGACTTCGGTATCGCGCGGGCCACCGACAGTGACGACGGCACCTGGGTCACGCACACCGGCTGGGTGGTCGGCGCCCCCGGCTTCATGTCGCCGGAGCAGGTCGAGCCCAACGGCCGCACCCTGACGTCGGCCAGCGATGTGTTCTCGCTGGGCGCCACACTGGTCATGGCGTGCACGGGTGAGGGCCCGTTCAGAGGGACCTCGGCCCCGCAGATGATGTACAACGTCGTGCACACCGAACCCGACCTCGGCCGAATCCCGGACCGGTTGCGCGGATTCATCCAGCCGTGCCTCGCCAAGGAGCCGGCCGACCGGCCGAATCCGGCCCAGCTCCGCGAGCGGGCCCACAATCTGCTCTCACAGACCGCGCGGCCCGAGCAGGTCTGGCCGCGCGAGGTGCATCAGCTGATCGCGGCCCAGCGGGACGATGTGCTCCGGTTCCGTATGGCGGCGGACGAACGGCACGTCCCTCCCGACTCCGAGGAGCCCACCGTCGTCGTACCGCCCCGTACGGGGGGTGGCGCGGCGTGGGCCCGGCGGGTGTTCGGCTGGGCACGTGACTTCAGCCGCGAGGCCGCCCGGATGGTACGGAGCGCATCGCCGGGAGGCCCGGGCGCGGGCGCAGGCGCGGGGGCGGCGCGCGGACGCGGGGCCGCCCGCGGGACGGGCGACCCTTCGGCCACCACCGTGGACCCGAATCCGCCCGACCGCCCTTCCCTGCGGGCCCGCCTGACGGCTGCCGTCTCAGGACCGAGGGCCCGCCGCGCGCTCGGGCGGTCGCGGGACACCGCCTTCGTCGTACTCGGCGTACTCGCGGGCCTGATCGCCGCCACCAAGGCCAACAGCGGCGATCTCGTCCCCATGTCCCAGCAGTCCTTCCACGCCGGGCTCCTGGAGATGGACGCCCCCGACATCCCCGCCGGGCTGCTCCACCCCAGCTATCTGGGCGCGGTGGCCGGTGCCTGGCTCGGTGGGCTGGCCGGTGTCGTGGCGTGGATCGTCGCCGGGCTGCGGTCCGCGCTCACCGGCTTCCTCGTCCTCGTGGCGCTGAGCGTGAGCGGCTTTCTCCTCGGCTGGCTCGGGGACGACGGCGGACTGGGCATCGCTGTGATCTCCCTGGGCCAACTCGACGAGGGCGGCGCCTGGATCGGCGCGCTGGTGGGCCTCGCGCCGTTGGCCGTCGCCAGTGCCATGTCCAAGAGGGGCGGCGTGGCCCACTCCAGCGAACAGGGCTGCGGCGTCGTGGCCGCCCTCGTGGTCGCCACCGCGTTCACCGTGGGCCTGGGCGCCGTCTGCGGTTACCACGGGTGGATGGGTCTCACCATCGGCGACTCGACGACAGTCGGACTGTTCACAGCCGTCGGCGCGGCCTTCGGCGGCAGCATCGCCTTCCGCATCGTCGCCGCTGCCCGCGCACGACGGTCCGGGTAGGGGGAGTTCACCGGTCCGTCGGCCCTGGGCCGTCTTCTTTGTCGCGGAGCTTCGGGACGCATGTGATCCCGGCGCCACCGGAGTTGCCCGGCAGCCGGGCACCCCTGCTGTCGGCGACGCGGAGTACGTTGCTGAGGGCGACGGCGAGTTCCTTGGGGGCGCCGCCCGCCTTCTCGTCGTCGCCGTGCTCGCCGTAGACGAAGAGGAAGTGCTTCAACGCCCGGTCGCCGTCCGCCAGCTGGGCCTCTTCCAGTTCGTCCGCGTAACAGGAGACGGTGGAGTCCAGGTCGCCGCTGAGGTAGCAGGGTTTACCGGACTCCGTTGTCCACGGCAGCAGCCGGAGCCCCGGGGCCGGCATCGGCGTCTGCTCACGGTCGTAGATCCACATACGGCCGCCCTCCAGCCCTCGGTGGCAGACACAGCCGCACGCCTCATACGTCACCGGGACACCCGGGGGCGCCTGCCTCGGCGTGGCATGACGGCACTCCGTGTGCCTGCCGAGACCGCATGCCGCAGATCGGTAACTCGTCACGGAACCCTTTTCCTTTCCGGGGCCGCGCTCCCTTGTGTGAGCGCTCTGTGAGAAATCCCCTACAGAGTGACACCGGCACGGCTACCGTTGGAACGGAGTTGAAGGGTTTGCGCGGACAACTTTCCGTGCCAATTTCTACTGCTCGGCGGCGGTGTTCACGCTTCGCCGCAATGTTCTGCAAATTCGCAGAACGTTTCACGCGCTGGCGGAGGAAGGAAGCGCGCGGATGATCACAGACATCGAGTCGGCAACGCCCGCCCTGTGCCGCTTGCAGCTCGGCAGCGAGCTGCGGCAGTTGCGGCAAGTCGCGGGGTTGAACGGGCGCCAAGTCGTCCGGAAGCTCCTGTGGAGCTCGTCCAAGCTGACCCGTCTGGAGACGGGCGACAACGCGTCGGTGGAGCCGTCGGATGTGATAGCTCTCTGCGAGATTTATGGGGCCTCGAAGGAGAAGCGTGCCCTCTTGCAGGGGTACGCGGCGGTGACCAAGACGCGGCGGGACTGGTGGCAGTCGCCAACCTATCGGCCGGTGATCCGGCCAGGTTTCAAGGCGTTCCTGGGGCTGGAGGCCACCGCCAGCGCCCTGCAGAACTACGAATCGGAGTTCGTCCCGGGGCTGTTGCAGACTGAGGCGTACGTCCGCGTGATCCATGAGCGCGCCCACCAGGGTATGAACGCCGAGGAAGTGGACAGCCTGGTCGCTGTGCGAATGAACCGTCAGGAGGTGCTGCGACGAGAGTGCTCGCCGCTGAAGCTGACGGCCATCATCAACGAAGCGGTATTGCGCCGTACGGTCGGTGGCTCCAAGCTGATGCGCGACCAACTGAGCCACGTCGTCGACGTGGCCACGGAGCTGCCTAACGTGCGGGTCCAGGTGGTGCCGTTCAGCTACGGTGCCCACTCAGGGATGAACGGGCCGTTCTTCGTCCTCAAGTTCCCGGACGGGGCAACAATGAGGTCTCTCGTGTACCTGGAGAACATGGCGGATGCTTGGGTCGGCCGTAGGGAAGAGGACATTGAGCGGTACAAGGAAGCGTTCACTGACCTGCAAGCCTTGGCCCCCGGGCCGCAAGAGTCCCTGAGCCTCATCAAGAGAGCGATCAAGGAGCATTGATGTCCACGAAGAGCATGGCCGTGAGCCCGCGCGACGCTACATGGTTCAAGTCGAGCTACAGCAACGACCAGGGCGGCGCCTGCGTTGAGGGTGCCCGTCTCGCTGGCGGTGTGATGGCCGTGCGTGACTCCAAACGACCCGACGGGCCCGCGTTCGCCTTCCGGGCCGATGCCTGGTCTGCCTTCCTGGCCTCCGTGAAGGGTGAAGCCCTCGACATCTGACCCCGCACCAACTTCGTTTTCGTCACCCCCTTGACCAGTGACGTCACCGTGCTCCGTGGCTCCAAGCGGCAGCCCGCGGTGAAGAGTGGGGCTCTCGAAGAGGAGCAGTGCTCGGGGGCGGGAGCACCGCTCTCGCCCCCGAGCAGGGCACAGCCGCTGCCACCGCGAAAAAACCCAGCCTGTGCGGCGATTGAGGCTCCTCAGGTCCTCCCTCAGCGGGTGCGCTCTCATCCGCAGGACGGATACGGTCCGCCGTAGAGGACGAAGCGTCGCCGCCATGACCAGGCCAGCATGTACGTCATGACGACAGCGACCGCCCCTCTGCCTGCCTCCGCGCCTGCGCCTGTGTGGGCTCGCCGCGCCGCCCATGCCATCGCTCTGTGTGCCGTCCCGTCCGGCCTGTGGCGCATTGCCATGGCATCCGGTGTCTACGTGGGCTACAGCGACCAAGTGCTGCGCGATGTCTTCGACATCCCAGGCTGGGGCATCGCATACGTCGTCGGTCTCTCGGTCCTCGCCGAGCTGGCCGCTCTGTTTCCGCTGTTGCTCGTCAGCGACCGGTGGAGGCCGCTGCACCCCAGGGTCCTCGCCCCGCTGGCCTGGACCGCCTCGGGCGTCGTGGTTCTGGTGGCACTGTGGCAGCTCGTGGTCGCTTTCACCGTCGAGAGCCGGACGTACATGTCCAGCGGTACGGCAGAGACCGTCTGGGGTTTCACTTTCGCCCCGCTGCTCGCCATCCCGGTCCTGATGACCGCGGTGACCTGGTCGTACGCAAAGCGGCACCGGGCACGGGGAACAAGCGGTAGCGGGAGCTGACGGGTGGGGCCTGAAGGAGGCCAAGGAGGCTGCCGGTCCAGTGGGGCTGCTGCGAGCGGGTTACTGCTGGGGCGCGATCTCGATGAACTGGTGGTCCGTCCGGGCGCGGCCATCTGTGTCGGAGCGCGGCAGCGCGGCTGTCGGCGTCGGCCTCATTCCAGACGGCTGCATACCGGTTCATGAAATCGTCGATGCCGTTCATATTGATCTCCTCCGGGTAGGGCCGACGCGGCACGCATCGGGGGAGGGGCCGGGCCGCCGGAACAGCGCCAACCTCGCACCCGCCCGCTCTCTCGTCGGCTACCTCCGAGGTCATGCACGGCCCGTCCCCCAAGGGGAGGGGACTCGGCAGTCGGCTCAGTCCTCCGGGTACCGGCGCGGCGTCCACACGTACCGCGTACCGTCCGGCCGACAGGCCGTCCGCGTCTGCGAGGAGCCGACGAGCAGCAGGGTGCGCATGTCCACCTGGGCCGGGTCCAACTCGGCGAGCGGGACGATGCGGACGCGCTCGCCGTCGCCGCCCACGTCGCGGGCCAGTACCACGGGTGTGTCCGGGGCGCGGTGCTCCAGCAGGACCTCGCGGGCCTTGCCGACCTGCCAGGTGCGGCTGCGCGAGCCAGGGTTGTAGAGGGCTAGCACCAGATCGGCCGCCGCCGCTGCGCGCAGGCGCTGGGCGATGACCTCCCACGGCTTGAGGCGGTCGGAGAGGGAGAGCACCGCGTAGTCGTGGCCCAGCGGTGCGCCCGCGCGGGCGGCTGCCGCGTTGGCGGCCGTCACACCGGGCAGCACCCGTACGGGTACGTCCGCGTACGCGTCCTGCGCGGCGGCTTCCAGTACGGCGGTCGCCATGGCGAACACGCCGGGGTCGCCGCCGGAGACGACGGCCACCCGCCGCCCGCGCCGGGCCAGTTCCAGGGCGAATTCGGCGCGTTCGGCCTCGACCCGGTTGTCCGAGCCGTGCCGGCGCTGCCCGTCGCGCCGCGGTACCCGGTCCAGATAGGTGGTGTAGCCGACCAGGTCGTCGGCGGCGGCCAGCGCGCCCCGCGTCTCCGGGGTCAGCCACAGCGGCCCGGCGGGCCCGGTGCCGACGACGACGACCTCGCCGGCGGCTTCCCCTGAAGGCCCGGCGGGTCCGGGCTCCGCGCCCTGTCGGGCTCCGACCTTGCTCGGCAGCACGGCCACCGAGAAGTACGGCACCGATTCCGGGTCCACGTCCGCGACCCGGCCGGTGCGCTCGCCCTCCATGGTGGCCCGCTCGACGTAGCGGGCCTCGGCCAGCCGTCCCGACCGCTCCAGTGCGCGGCGCACCTTGGGGAACGTCCGTCCCAGCTTCATCACGGCCACCGCGTCGCTGGAGGCCAGACGCGCGGTCAGCTCCTCCTCGGGCAGCGTGCCGGGCAGTACGGTCAGCGCCTCCTCGGCCTCGGACAGTGGGGTGCCGAGGCGGGCTGCGGCGGCGCTCACCGAGGTGACGCCGGGGACGACCTCCGTCGGATACAGGTGCGCGAGCCGCTTGTGCATATGCATGTAGGAGCCGTAGAAGAGCGGATCGCCCTCGGCGAGTACGGCCACCGTCCGTCCCGCGTCCAGATGCGCGGCCAGTCGCGCCGCCGCGTCGGCGTAGAACTCCTCCAGCGCGCCCCGGTAGCCGCCGGGGTGGTCGGTGGACTCCGTGGTGACGGGGTAGACCAGCGCCTCCTCGATGTGGTCGGCGCGCAGGTGGCGGGCCGCGATGGAGCGCGCGATCGAACGGCCGTGCCGGGCGCTGTGATACGCCACGACGTCCGCCTCAGCGATGGCCTCGACGGCGCGGACGGTCATCAGCGAAGGGTCACCGGGCCCCAGCCCCACACCGATCAGCCGTCCGGTGCCCGCGCCCTCGGTCACGCCCTCGGCCACGTCGTCGCCCCTCACTCGGTCGCTGCCGGTCACCTGGCTCACTCCTCCTCACTCGCGATGGCGTTGAGCGCGGAGACGGCCAGCGCGCTGCCGCCCCGGCGCCCGTGCACGACCAGGTGCTCAAGACCGGACGGGTGCTCGGCCAGCGCCTGCTTGGACTCCACAGCGCCGACGAACCCGACCGGCACCCCGATGACGGCAGTCGGCCTCGGCGCCCCCTCCTCCACCATCTCCAGCAGCCGGAAGAGCGCGGTGGGCGCGTTGCCGATCGCGACGACCGCCCCCTCCATGCGGTCGCGCCACAGTTCGAGTGCGGCGGCGGTACGGGTCGTACCCAGCTCGGCGGCGAGCCGGGGTACGGCCGGGTCGGCGAGGGTGCAGATCACCTCGTTGTCGGCCGGGAGCCGCTTGCGGGTGACACCGCTGGCGATCATGGCGACGTCGCAGAGGATGGGAGCGCCCGCGCGCAGGGCAGCGCGGGCCTTCTCGACGACTCGCGGGGTGTGGGCGAGGTCGCGTACGAGATCGACCATGCCGCAGGCGTGAATCATCCGCACCGCGACCTGGCCGACATCGGCGGGCAGCCCCGCCAGGTCCGCCTCGGCGCGGATGGTGGCAAAGGACTGCCGGTAAATGGCAGCGCCGTCCTTCTCGTACTCGAACACTGTGTTCTCGCTCATCGTCATGGGGTCGTCGGCAGGGGGCGCGTGGTGTCGGGGGAGCGGTGGTCGGGGGAGCGTGGGTCGCGGGCTGCAGCCACGGTGGCGGCCAGATCGTCGGAGTGCCCGGCGCTGTGTACGGCGCTGCGCACGGGGAGCGCTTCGCCGGTGGCCCGTACGACGGAGATCCGGTAGCCGTCCGCGCCCGCGACGACCTCGACCCGCTCCCCGCGCGGATGCCCGCACCGGCGCTCACAGCCGGACCAGTACACGGGCAGTGCCCTTCCGGTGCTCTCTTCGGGTGCGCGCCGTCCGCCCCGGGAGGCCAACGCCGCGGCGGCGTCCGCGCGTACGTCCGTCAGCGACTTGGCGCAGCCCGGCCGCCCGGCGCAGGCGCCCACTCCGCGCCAGGGCGAGGAGGGGTCCGTCACCAGCCCGGCGTCACCGAGCGCGGCGAGCGCTGCCGGCGCGCCTCCGGGCGCGAGTCCGGGCACGACGACGCCGCGCCACGGGGTCAGCCGCAGTCCGCCGCCGCCCTCCTGTTCGGCGGTACGGGTGAGCAACTGCCACTGTCCGCCGGTCAACCGCCCCAGCGGAGCCAGTACGGAGAGTGCGACCGGTCCGGAAGGCCGGGGGCCGCGGACCGGTCCGGGTTCGGGTCCCTCGTCCGCCGTCGGCGGGAGCGATGGAACGGGAACGAGTTGGACATCGCCGAAATCGCTGGCATTGCCGACACTGCCGACACTGCCGACACTGCCGACATCGCTGCCGTCGCCACGCAGCCGCTCCGCGGTTCTGCGGGCCAAGTCACCGCTCGTCACCGGCAGCTCGGCCACCCGCCACGCGCGTACGCCGCACTCCCGCGCGGTCTCCAGGAACACCTCGGCGGCGGTCACCGCGGCCGCAGCCGCACGCCCGCTCTCCACCCGGAGCGCCGGAGCGGCAGCGTCCGCCCCCAACCGCAACAGTGCGCGCCCCTCCCGCTCGGCGAGCAAGGTCACATCCGCACCGAGCGAGGCGACATCGCCCCGGCCGTCGTCCACCGCGAACAGGAACCGCCCCGAGAGGTCGCGCAACTCTTCGCTCTCGCACACCAATCGGTCCAACTCGGTGAGCCAGGTCCCGATGTCCCGCCTTCCGCGCCCGTCCAGACCGGACAGCGGCGAGGCCACGATGTTGCGTACCCGCTCGTGCGCGGCGGAGGGCAGCAGCCCCGCGTCGTCCAGTATCCGGGCCAGTTCGGCACCCGAATCGTCGCGCAGTCCGCGCAGTTGGACGTTTCCGCGCGAGGTCAGATGCAGGTCGCCGTCCCCGAGGCGGGAGGCGGCCAGCCGCAGCGCCGCTGCCTGCGCGGTGCCGAGCGCCCCGCCCGGTACCCGCACCCGGGCCAGCCCTCCGTCGTCAGCCTGGTGCAGCCGCAGCGCACCCGGGCAGGCGTCGTCCCGCGCGCGGGAAACCGCGCAACTGGTTGCGGAAGCAACCGGCGCGGCGCTGTGCGCGGACGAACGAGCGGAGGGCATGACCATGTCGGCGAGCATACCGACCCCCCGTCGGCCCCTCGCCGGAGCGGGAGACAGGGATGAGTGGGCGCCCTCCCGCCGCGCAGGGGACCCCCGTACGATGCTGTGGGCGGACCACCCGGTCCGCCTTATCGCCGGCGACGGCGACAGGGGGAGGAAGCCGGTGCGAATCCGGCGCGGTCCCGCCACTGTGAGCCCGGCCACCGACGGCCGGGTGAGCCAGGAACTCCCTCACCCCCGCCCTCGGCGCTGCCTGGGCAGGGGACCTCACTACGACACCGCCCGGGGCGCGGATACCCCGAGGAAGGGCCGACCGCACCATGCCGCTTTCGTCACGCGACAACGCCGACGTCGACGCCGTCACCCCCGACGGCACCGCCAGGGTGATCCTCCTTCTCTCGACGTCCGACACGGACCTCCTCAGCGCCCGCGCGGCAAACGCTGCGCACGCGGCAAACGCCACGCACGCAGCCAACGCAGCCAACGCAGCCGAACCAGCCAACGCAGCCGAACCAGCCGACACAGCCAACGCAGCGCCCCTCACCTACCGCTACGCCAACCCGAGCCGCCTTCCCGAGGACAGTCTCGACGCCGAGCTCGGCACCCTCCTGGAGGGCGTCGACTTCGTCGTCGTACGGCTGCTCGGCGGTGTCCGCGCCTGGCAGCAGGGCATCGATCTGCTCCGCGACACCAGCCTCCCGCTCATCGTGCTGACCGGCGAACAGGCGCCGGACGCCCAGCTCATGGCGGCTTCCACGGTCCCGATCGGGGTGGCAGCCGAAGCGCACGCCTACCTCGCGCACGGCGGCCCGGCCAACCTCGTCCAGCTGGCCCGCTTCCTCTCCGACACGGTGCTGCTCACCGGGCACGGCTTCGACCCCCCGGCCCCGGCACCCTCCTGGGGCCCGCTGGACCGCGAGCCCTCGCCCCAGGCCCCCGCGCCGCCGACGGACACGGCGGCCCCCACCGTCGCCGTCCTCTACTACCGCGCGCACCACATGAGCGGCAACACCGCGTTCGCCGCCGCGCTCTGTGACGCGATCGAGGCGGCGGGCGGCAAGCCGCTGCCCCTCTATGTGGCCTCCCTGCGTGCGCCCGAGCCCGAACTCATCGAGGAACTGCGCGCCGCGGACGTGATCGTGACGACGGTACTGGCGGCGGGCGGCGCAGGCGGCGCGAAGCCGGCCGAAGCGGGCGCGGGCGGCGACGACGAGGCGTGGGACGCGGGCGCGCTCACCACGCTGGACGTCCCCATCATCCAGGCGCTGTGCCTGACCGCGCCCCGCTCGGACTGGGAGCAGAACGACGAGGGCGTCTCGCCCCTGGACGCGGCGAGCCAGATCGCCGTACCGGAGTTCGACGGCCGCCTGATCACCGTCCCGTTCTCCTTCAAGGAGATCGACGCCGACGGACTGCCGTCCTATGTGGCCGACCCCGAGCGCGCGTCGCGCGTCGCGGGCATCGCCGTACGCCACGCCCGGCTGCGCCATATCCCCGCCTCTCGAAAGCGGCTGGCTCTCGTGCTGTCGGCGTACCCGACCAAGCACTCGCGCATCGGCAACGCCGTCGGCCTCGACACCCCGGCCAGCGCGGTGGCGCTGCTGCACCGCCTCCGCGCCGAGGGCTACGACTTCGGCGACACCCCCATCCCCGGCGTCACCCCCCGAGGCGGTGACGATTCCGAGGGGTCCGACGAAGGGTCCGACGAGGACGTCCACACCGGCGACCCCCTCATCCGGGCCCTCATCGACGCCGGAGGCCACGACCAGGACTGGCTCACCGAGGAGCAGCTCGCCAAGAACCCGGTCCGCATCCCGGCCGCCGACTACCGCCGCTGGTACGCCACCCTTCCCGCCGAACTCCGTGAGGCGGTCGAGGAGCACTGGGGGCCGCCGCCCGGCGAGATGTTCGTGGACCGTACGCACAACCCGGAAGGCGACATCGTCCTGGCGGCCCTGCGCCACGGCAACCTGCTCATCCTCATCCAGCCGCCCCGCGGCTTCGGCGAGAACCCCATCGCCATCTACCACGACCCGGACCTGCCGCCCTCGCACCACTACCTGGCGGCGTACCGCTGGATCGCCGCCCCCCGCCAGGACGGTGGCTTCGGCGCGGACGCGATGATCCACCTGGGCAAGCACGGCAACCTGGAGTGGCTGCCCGGCAAGAACGCCGGACTCTCGGCCGCCTGCGCCCCGGACGCCGCGCTGGGCGATCTCCCGCTCGTCTACCCGTTCCTGGTCAACGACCCGGGCGAGGGCACCCAGGCCAAGCGCCGGGTGCACGCCACGCTCGTCGACCACCTGGTGCCGCCGATGGCCCGCGCCGACTCCTACGGCGACATCGCCCGCCTGGAACAACTCCTGGACGAGTACGCGCAGATCAGCTCCATGGACCCGGCCAAGCTGCCGGCCATCCGCGCGCAGATCTGGACGCTGATCCAGGCGGCCAGGCTCGACCACGACCTGGGCCTGGAGGAGCGCCCGGACGACGACGGCTTCGACGACTTCCTGCTCCATGTGGACGGCTGGCTGTGCGAGGTCAAGGACGCGCAGATCCGCGACGGACTCCACGTCCTCGGCACAGCACCGGCCGGCGCCGACCGCGTCAACCTGGTGCTGGCCATCCTCCGTGCCCGGCAGATCTGGGGCGGCACCAACACCCTGCCCGGCCTGCGCGAAGCCCTCGGCCTGGACGAGTCGGCCGCCACCCGCACCGCCTCCGACGAGGCGGAGGCCGAGGCCCGCGCGCTCGTCGAGGCGATGGAGGCGGCCGACTGGGACCCGCGCGCTGTCTCCCGTATCGCCTCCGGTCACCCGCGACAGGTCGCCGACATCCTCGACTTCGCGGCCCGCGAGGTCGTACCGCGGCTCGCCGCCACCACCGCCGAGCTGGACCACACCGTGCACGCGCTGGCCGGCGGCTTCGTACCGGCAGGACCGTCCGGCTCACCGCTCCGCGGCCTGGTCAACGTCCTCCCGACAGGGCGCAACTTCTACTCCGTCGACCCCAAGGCCGTCCCCTCCCGCCTGGCGTGGGAGACGGGCCAGGCCCTCGCCGACTCCCTCCTGGAGCGCTACCGCGCAGACAACGGGAGCTGGCCCACCTCCGTCGGCCTCTCCCTGTGGGGCACCAGCGCCATGCGCACCGCGGGCGACGACATCGCCGAGGCCCTCGCGCTGCTGGGCGTCCGCCCGGTGTGGGATGACGCCTCACGCCGGGTCACCGGTCTCGAGCCGATCCCGGCCGACGAGCTGGGCCGTCCGCGTATCGACGTCACCCTGCGTATCTCCGGGTTCTTCCGCGACGCGTTCCCGCACGCCGTCGCGCTGCTGGACGACGCGGTACGCCTGGCCGCCTCGCTCGACGAGCCGGACGAGATCAACCACATCCGCGCCCACGCCCAGCAGGACCTGCGCGAACACGGTGACGAACGCCGCGCCACCACCCGCATCTTCGGCTCCCGCCCCGGCACCTACGGCGCGGGCCTGCTCCAGCTGATCGACTCCCGCGACTGGCGCACCGACGCCGACCTCGCCGAGGTCTACACCGTCTGGGGCGGCTACGCCTACGGTCGCGACCTGGACGGCCGGCCGGCGCGGGACGAGATGGAGACGGCGTACAAGCGCATCGCCGTGGCCGCCAAGAACACCGACACCCGTGAACACGACATCGCCGACTCCGACGACTACTTCCAGTACCACGGCGGAATGGTCGCCACCGTGCGCGCGCTGCGGGGCACGGCCCCCGAGGCGTACATCGGCGACTCCACCCGCCCCGAGACGGTACGCACCCGCACCCTGGTGGAGGAGACCTCCCGCGTCTTCCGTGCCCGCGTGGTCAACCCCAAGTGGATCGAGGCGATGCGCCGCCACGGCTACAAGGGCGCCTTCGAACTGGCCGCCACCGTCGACTACCTCTTCGGCTACGACGCCACCACCGGCGTGGTGGCCGACTGGATGTACGACAAACTCACCGAGACGTACGTCCTGGACGAGACCAACCGCTCCTTCCTCCAGGAGGCCAACCCCTGGGCCCTGCACGGCATCGCCGAGCGCCTGCTGGAGGCCGAGTCCCGCGGCATGTGGGCCAAGCCCGACCCGGCCACGCTGGACGCGCTGCGCCAGATCTACCTGGAGACGGAAGGCGAACTGGAACAGGACGAGTAGTAGGCAGTTCGCCTCGTCGATGGTGCTGACGACGGCTTCGCCGTCGTCAGGGGGAAGGCTGTCGGCGGCGGAACCGTCGTCACAAGTCATCCGTGTCGTCGGCTGCGTCGAGGCTGGCGCCGGGGCCGTCGTCGGCATCATCGCTCTCAATGATCACCTTGCCCATGGCGGCCGCGATGTGATCGAGCAGGGCTGCCTTGCGGGCCGCGAAAAACCCGGCGAAGTCGTCCTTGGCCATCTTCCCCGGATCGGCGAGGTGGGTTCGGATGTGCCGGTGAACGCCGTCGTGAGAGGTCTCGGCAGCGTTCACCAAGCGGTCGAGGTAGTCGGAGGGCGCGATGCCGCCGATGATCCGATTGGTGCGGGCCGTCAACGGGGTCTTGTTGACAATCGAGTTGAAGACGGTGGGGTCAAGGCCGGCCTTGTCGCACCAGCTCTTCGGGAAGATGTGGTGGATGTCCACGGCCTCGTCGAAGTAGCCGGTGACCTCGGCCTTCTCGCCGGTACGCCAGTCGACGGCACCCGCCTTGAGGAGGAGCGCGTAGATACCTTTGTAGGCAGCACTGTTGCGGGTTCGCAGGGTCAGCAACCGTCCTGGCGAGAACTGCGCAGCAGTCACCGTTCGCGGCTCCGTCGTGGACCCGCGGATCCAGTCCACGACATCCGGCAGGTCTTGGCTGAAACGAGTCTCGGTGGAGCCGCCGTACAGCTCGCCGAACACTCCGCACCAGTACCAACGGGTCAGCTTCTCTTGCGCACCTGCACTCTGCGCGTCCTCAGCGGCCAGGGCGAAGATGGCGGCCAGCGGGATCAGCTGGGTGCCGTAGGGCAGGAACTTGGTGTCGAAGACGCACTGTTGATGCAGGAACTTCGCCGCGGCCTTGAACCCGGCGACGAGCATGGGTGCGAAACGCCGGTAATCGGCGAGGGAGAGTGCGAGCATATCCTTGCGCTTGCAGCCGATCCGCGGCAGCCGTTCCTCCTCCGTACCGTTGGCCCGTTCGCGCCACCACCGCTCGCCCGTGGAGAGCAGGGTGACCGCCTGCAGAAAGTCGGTGTTGGAGACCTCCCGCAGGATGCGGTACTCGGGCGCCTGCCACGCTGCCCGGCACTCGTGCTCCCAGTGCTTGCGCAGGTCGAAGTCGTCGGCGGCGTATGTAGCGGTCAGCAGCTCGAACACCGTGAGTGTGACGCCACCCGTGTTGACCTTCTCGAATACCTGGCAGACTGCCTGTCGTGGGGTTTCCTGGCCGAGTTCGATGACGGGTACGTGGTACAAATCGAAGGGCCGTACGAACGCATTCCGGAAATTCCGCCACAGCGCGCGCTTCTCTTTGTCACCGACCCAATAGTCGGTGAACTCATCGCCCCAGTCGCCGTTGTCGAACACCGCGTGCAGCGGGAAGAGATGATGCTTGAACTCCAGCTCCGGGGTCGAGTAGTCCTCCAGGACCTCCCCCCGGAAGTTGCGGACGACCCGGGACTCCGGAAGGAACCGGATTGCTTCCTCGCGGTCGCCGTTCTCTTCCAGCGCTGCCCGCATGTCGGCGTAGAACCATCCAGTGGCCCGGTGCTTGCGCAGATCCTGCGTCTCCACCGGGCGCTGCAGCTTCAGAGCCTGGAAGAGTGAGGTGAGGCGCTGCTGCCCGTCCAGTACGAGCGATTCCGGTTCCGCGTCAACCGGTGGCGCGGCACCTTCGATCGGCCGATATTTGAACCGTACATCGCCGCCCGCCTTGAGTAGCATGACGGTACCGACTGGATAGCTCAGCGAGATCGACGCGAGCAGGCTCGCAATGTTCGGCCAGGGCCAGACCCAGCCCCGTTGGAACTCGGGTAGCTGCGCCTTTCCGACCCGCACCTGCTGCAGCAGGTCGCGCAGCGGTCGCTTGTCGATGCTGAACGCCTCATCGGCCACTTCGGCTCCTTTGTGACAGTCGGACAGGCCCGCCGCCGCTTGTCCGCCCAAACTACTATCTGTCACCTGGTGATATGCCCGGGAAACGGAAAACGGCCGTGGTCTCGGCCAGAGGCATGTCGCCGTGGAGGAGCCGGATGCATCGACTGCTGGACTAAGTGTCGTGCTGCTTAGGGGCGTTACTCCTGAGAAGGGGGGGCGCCGCAGGGACGGCAGGTGCATACTCTCTGGCCATGAGACGGAAACTCGGCTACAAGGCCGTCACCGCGGTGGCGGCCGCCCTCGCCTGCGTATGGATGGCGGCCGGCTCGGCACCGGCCGACGAGACACCCTCGGAAGACGCGTGCCGGGTGACGGACAACGCCATGCCGACCGGGGACTGCGGAGACTTCCGTCAGGTGTTCGCGGAGAACTTCAACGGCGACACCGTGCCGGTCGGCTCGTTCTCCGACTGCGACCACAACGTCGACACGGCCGACGCCTACTGCGGCGGCCTCAGCGGTGCATACCGCGCTGACTGGTGGGCGTACCCGGCCGGGTGGTACGACACAGCCCACCCGAACAACCACAGCAACGGCAACGACCGCGAGAGGGGCGGCGAGTACCGCGCCGACAAGACCGTCTCCGTCTCCCCCTCCGGCTACGACGGCACCGGCACCATGAAGGTCGACATGTACCGGCCGCGCACCGGCGACGACAACTACGTCGCCACCGTCGTCCCCCGCAAGTGCATGGACCGCGCGTACGGCAAGTACACCGAGCGCTTCAAGGTCACCCGGATGGACCCCGGCTTCAAGGCGGCGCACCTCTTCTACGAGGAGCCCCACGAGATGGACTTCCCGGAGGCGGGCGGCAACTTCAACGACGACACGATCTCCGCCTTCACCCACCCCAGCGAGGAGAACGTCGACACCGGCGCCTCCTGGACCACCCCGCACACCACCTCCATCGAGTGGACCCCGGGAAAGGTCAAGTACTTCCTCGACGGCAAGCTGGTCAAAACCGCCACCCGCGACATCTCCTCCTCACCGATGGACTGGGCCCTCCAAAACGAGTCGGCCCTCTCCGGCCCCTACGCGGCCCCCGGCGCACACGCCACGATCGAGACGACGTGGGTGACGTGCTACACGTACAACCCGTAGCAGCGGCCCGGCTACCTATCCGCCGATCAGCTCCCGCACCCGCGCGGCCCACCAGCTCCCGGCCGCCCCCGGCGCCCCGGCGAGATACGCAGCCACCGTGTCGGTGCTCCATGCGCCGGTCTCGCACAACCCGGTGGCCAGGTACCGGAGGTACCTGGCCACCGGAGCCACATGGGTCACCTCCGCCACCGTCCACGGCGCGGTGAACGTCACCACCGGACACCCCTCCAGCTCCCCGGGACTCACCAGCGTCTCGTACCGGCCATCCCCCAGGACCGCCCGCCCCACGCCGAGCACCTCGGCCAAGTCCAGCTCGGCACCCGGCTCGCGGCCCATTTCCTGGGCCGCGACATCGGAGAACTGGGCGGGCGTCAGCAGATGGGCGACCGCGAGCGTCGTTCCCTGCGCATCGGGATCGTGGAAAGCCCGCCCACCACCCCACACAGGAGAGGTGGTCGCGAAATACAGCACCCCCGGCAGCTCGACAGGCACCGACCGCGCCGGCATCCGCCCGTCCCGGCACCCCGGATAACTCCGCGCAGCCCCCTCCGGCCGCCCCCCACAGACATACGCCCGCAACCGCTCCCGATGCGTATTGGACCCGTAGGCGGCGTACCAGATCTTCTCCGGCGCCTCCGCCCGAGCCTCCATGGGCTGCCCGCCCCGCACCACCCGCACCGCGCTCACTTCGGAGCCGTCACGTCCTCCGCGCTCCTGTAGTAGTCGCGGCAGAACTCCACCAGGTCATCGGCGTGAATGGCGCCGTACTCCAGCGGCGACGAACTCTCGAGGGCCTCGATGATCTGATGCGCCGAGGCCGACCGGTATCCCATCGCGCTGGTGCCCTCGGTGACGGTCACTCCCCAGTACTTCACCAGAACCGGCGACCGCTGAAAGGAGCGATAGGTCTTCGTATCCCGCAGATCCCGATCGGTGATCTCCACATTCAACCCCTCGGCGAGGGCTTTCCTGGCATAGGCCACAGCTGCGTCGAGATCCAGCGTGTAGAAGGTCAACGGCCGACCGTTGGACTGGCGAGGGATCGACATGCGGGCACCCTATGGTCATCCTCCTCCCACCGCACCACTTCGAGCCACCGCCCACCACGCCTCGACCGCCTCCATCGCACACCACCCCTGGGGCCTGCCGGGCAGCCGTGACGTGCTGTTTCTTCAGCAGCGTGGCTCGACGCCGGCCCCGAGCGCATTCCGCGCGACCCTCAACGGACACCGGCTCCGAGGCGGACGGGCAGTCGCCAACATCGCCGAGCGGAAAGTGAAGGAAAGGCCGGATTCTGCCGTGCGGGTGCCAGCGACGCCGTAGCCTTGGACCTCCGTATTCGGGCGCAGCTCTCCCGGTAGCTCCTCCCGCCCGCTAGCGTGACCGAGATGTTGGAGATGCGACAGATCGAGGCGTTTCTGGCGGTGCCGAGGAGCTGCACTTCGGGCGGGCCGCCGACCGGTTGCGGCTGTCCACCTCGCGGGTCAGCAATCTCATACGGGCCGTGGAACGGCGGGCCGGCGCACGGCTCTTCGAGCGCAGCAGCCGGGTGGTCAAGCTGACCCCGCAGGGCGCCCAGCTCTATGCCGGGCTGCGGGCCGCGTACATCCAGATCGAGTCCACCCTGGAAGACGTCCGTCGCACCGGCTTTCTGAGCGGTGGGGTACTGCGCGCCGGCTTCTCCACCACATTGCCCGAGAAGCTGCGGGCAGAACTCATCAACGTCTTCGAGAGCCGCTACCCGGACTGCCGCATCGTCGCTTCCGGCATGCCCACCACCGACCTCTTCCGGTGGCTCGGCAAGGACTGGCCGGTCGATGTGTTCGTCACCTGGATGCCCACCGCCTCCGCCCCTGTCGAGCCTCCGCTGCACATCGGGCGGGTGATCCATCGCGTACCCCGCGCCGTGATGCTCGGCGCGGGTCACCCGCTGGCGGGCCAGGAGCGGGTCGACATCGAGGAACTGGCGGAAGGCGGCCACCCCGTCATCTACCCCGAGCTGCCACCGTGGTTCGGTGAGCTCTGGGCGCCGGCCACCACATCCGGTGGGTGGACGGTACGGCTGCGACACCTGCCGGCAAGCTATGTGGAGGACGTGCTGCGGCTGGTCGCCGAGGGTGCGCTGGCCCATCTGACCTTCGCCTCGCTGCTCGACGCGTACATCCGGCCGGGCGTGGTCGTCGCTCCCCTCACCGGACTGCCGCCCATGCCCGTACGGGCCGTGTGGACGGCGGGCCCGCAGGAGAAGCTGGCGGAAGCGTTCGCGGAGTGCGCGGCGGATCTCGCCGCGGAGGTGGGTTGGCTGACCGACCCGGACCCGGCGCTCTGAAGCGTCCCGGAGCCGCGTCATTCCTCGTCTGGCGCGCCGCGCCACGGTGAGAGCCCCCTGCGGCAGCGCCCCAGTGATCGTTGTGTCACACGCAACGATCGTGCTGCATTTCGTCATTGATGCAGGTCAGAGCCTACGGGAAGTTCTACCCATGACGGAAATCAAGCGGTTCCAGATCGACATCCCGCAGGCCGAGCTCGACGACCTCCAGGACCGGCTCGCCCGTACCCGCTGGGCGGATGAGCTCCCCGCCGATCCCGAGGCCGCACAGACTGGGCCGGTGCCTCCGGGCTGGGAGCGCGGCGTACCGCTCTCGTACGTACAGGAACTCGTTGAGCGCTGGCGCACCACCTATGACTGGCGCGAGCACGAGGCCCAGCTCAACAAGTACCCGCACTTCACGACCGAGATCGACGGTCAGAACATCCACTTCGTGCACGTGCGTTCACCGCATGAGGACGCCACACCACTGATCCTCACGCACGGCTGGCCCAACACCTTCGTGGAGTACATGGGCCTCATTGATGAGCTCACCAACCCGGAGGACCCGGCCGACGCCTTCCATGTCGTGATCCCCGACATGCCCGGCTTCGGCTTCTCCGGCCCCACCCGCGAGGCCGGCTGGAACCGCCACCGCATCGCCGACGCCTGGGCCGAGCTGATGCACCGCCTCGGCTACGAGCGCTACGGCGTGCACGGCAACGACGCGGGCGCTTTCGTCGCCCCGGAGCAGGGGCGACAGCACCCGGACCAGGTCATAGGCGTGCACGTCAACCAGCTCTTCTCCTTCCCCGACGGCACCCCGGGCGAGTTCGAGGGGCTGACGGAGCAGGAGATGGGGATGCTCCAGTTCCTGCAGTCGTTCAACTCGGAGATGTCGGCATACGCCGAACTGCAGTCCACCAAGCCGCAGAATCTCGCGCACGCGCTCGCCGACTCCCCGGCCGGCCCACTCGCCTGGATCGGCCAGCTGCTGGGCACCGCGGTCGACCCCGACACCGTGTTGACCATTGCCACCATCTACTGGCTGACCAACACCGGCGCCTCCTCCGCCCGTCTCTACTGGGAGGACCGCCACACCGAGCATCCCACGGAGCCGACCACCGCCCCCACGGGCCTGGCCGCCTTCGCCTACGACTTCCGCCCGATACACAGATTTGCCGACCGCGACCACAAGAACATCGTCGCCTGGTCCGAATTCGACCGCGGCAGCCACTGGGCCGCCCACGACGCCCCCGACCTGCTCATCACCGACCTGCGCCGCTTCTTCCACTCGCTCCGCCAGGGCTGACCCGGCGCCTTCCCGTACCGACGCACACCACAGCCGAGGCCCCGCGCCGGCTCCCCGGCACCGGGCCTCGGTGCGCGATACCGTCGACCACTCCTAGAGGTTGTCCCGTATGAGGTGGGAGTTATCCAGTGAGGGCCAGGTTGTGCGGCCGGGCGATGCCGAGCATGGCCTGGTGAACTCCGTCGCTCTTGAGTCGGCAGTCCCGCAGGATCTTCCAGTTCTTCAACCGCGACAGGGCATGTTCCACCCGCGCTCGTGCCCTTCGATGGACAGCGTTCTCTGCTTCCTGCGATGGGCTGAGGTGGCTCTGGCCTCGTCGTTTGCGGTGCGGGATGAGGAGACCGGTGCCTTGGTAGCCGCCGTCGGCGATGGTCGGGGCTCCCCGGCAGGCCCGGTCGATGCCGGACTCGGTGAAGGCCCGGCAGTCGTTGCGGCTGCCGGGCAGCGAATGCGGTGGGGAGCCCGGAGCGCGCCTCGTCACTGGTCATGGAATTCCCCGCGTCGGTGTGGTTGGACTCCCCATGCTGGACCACGCCACTGACAGCTTGTGGTCCCAGCCTGGAGATCCCCCGATTTTCGAGTGCCGATCTATGAGCTCGGCAGAATCCCCTTCAGCGCGTCACTGCGGATCTTCTGCGTTAGCGCGAGATGCTCTCGCAACAGTCGCTCATGCTCGTCCAGCCGCGTCATCGCGTCGGCGATCGCCTGCTGTGTCCCAAGATCAGGTAGTGCAACCGGCAACTCACCCAATACGTTGCGAGAGACGGTCTTCATGGCCATGCTCCCCGTGGAGCGGGCCTCGAGCCACTCGCGTGCTTCCGGACTGCGGAGGAACGCCGCGAAGTAGTCGGCGTCGAGCTCGGCGGGAGGACGAAGTACAAAGCAGCCGGTTCCGCAGACCCAGCCGTGCTGCTCCTCACGGACGACAGCACATCGCCCCAGCTCTCCACGGCGTGCCAGCACCACGTCACCACGGCGGAGTCGAAAGCGTTCCAGCCCTTCAGCGTGCTGCTCGGTGATGTATCGGATGCTCGCCTCACTGAAACCGTTGCCAGTGAGATCCTTGGGCATCACGACGGGCACACCCGCGTCCACGTAGTCCTCGGCGCGGATGAGGCTTCCCGAAGGACCGGCGAGGAGCAGGCCAGGCATTGAGTCCTCGAACAGGTCCGCTGTGGCGCCACTGACGATGTCCCGGAGCGGCACTCGCGGATGTTCAATCCCGCTGCGAGCCAACCGCTGACACATGGTGAAGCTCTTCCGGACGCTGACGCTTGATTTGGACGTGGCCAAGCCACACCGATCCAACTCATCGAGCGTGCGGCTCATGTCCAGTGCCGTCGCCGGTTGCTCCCGCTCGGCGTAGACGTACAGCCGAGGGTCGAGGCTGCCGTCGTGCATGAGGATTTCTTCGTGTGTGACCGAACGGGAGAATCCTGGTTCATGTGCCGTTGCTTGAGGGGATCGCTGCCAGGCGTGAAGCTGACTGCTGATGTGCCCCAGCTCTTCTGCGGTCAAGGTGCGCGGTCGCCGAGGCAATTGCGTGCCGAGACGGCTGGCATCGATGAAGAGGACGTCATTCGCATGGCCGGTCGGCAAGTGGCGGGACTTGTCGCGGGCGAGTACCCAGATGTGCACAGGGATGGACGTGTGGGGAGCAAAGAGATTCGGCGGTAGCGCGATGATGCCCAGGAGAGCGCCGCCAGCGATCATCCTTTTGCGGATCTCCGCCTCGCGACCGCTGGACCAGGTGGCTCGCGGCGGCATGATGACCGTCGCGAGCCCGTCCTCGCTCAGCCGGGCCCACGCGAGCTGAAGCCAGGCGAAGTTCGCATTGGACTCGGGTGGCTGGCCGAAGGGCCAGTCGATGGCATGGATGTCCTCGACGCGCTGGTTGAACGGCGGATTGCTCAACACCCGGTCGGCAAGGCCGGTACCCCGGCGGAGGAACAGCGACACCGGGTCGGAGGTGTCGACGACCGGCTGGTCTACTCCGTGGATGGCGAGGTTCAACGTCGCCAGCCGCGGATTGCTGCGATCCGTCGCGTGCGCCTCGAAAGAGTCGCCGTCGATGCGGCCGGCGGCCCCAGCGATGTGTTGTGCCGCGGCCGCGAGCATGCTGCCGGTACCACAGGCAGGATCAAGGATCCGGTCTCCGGGTTGCGGGGACGCGGACTCGACGAGCAGGCGTACCACCTCACGCGGCGTGTAGAACTCCCCCGCTGAAAAGGCGCCCTCCTGAACGTGGCGTTCGAGGAGGAGCCCACCGACTTCCGACAAACCGGCCTCGGCCAGCGTCGGGCGCTGCGTCAGCGCGGTGAGGAAAGCGGCTACCCACGGCACGTCGTCGGATGCCTCGCCACCGTCGAGGAACTCGACGTCCAGCTTGTGGATGTCAGGCACAGGGAAGTGCGGGTGCCTGCTGGCGCTCCTCATCGCAGAGCGCAGATCCATCAGCGGTGAGATGCCGATTCGAGCCTCCGAAACCGCGCGGGTCCACCGCTGGACGAACTCGTCTTCCGGTTCGCCCGCCGACTCGACGAATCCTGCAAGCATCAGGATCGCGAGCATGGACGTCAGATCGCCGAACGTGTTCCGGCCCCGCTGGAAGGGCGCGTACGCTCGCCAAAGCCGGTCAACCACGTCCGCGGCGCGGCTCTCCGCCCCCATGGTCTCCACGTGTAGGTCTCCTTGCTCTAGACCGGACCCAGTTGGCTGATCATTGCCAAGGCTGCTACGGCAACAAGGATCAGCAGACACAGGCGCAGCGTCATGCCTGTGCTCTGCATCGCCTTCCCAAGCAACTCGAAGAACGCCTTCACTCTGCGGTGCCCCCTGCCAAATTCTGCGCAGTGCTTCTGCGCATTTCTGCCTCACCCTTGGCTGTGTCGAACGACGACGGTCAGGCCTGTGGGTAGAGGCCGGATGAAGAGGAATCTAGCAGCGGCCAACGGAGAGTGTGAGTCGGCAAGTTGCTCGTTGGTTGAGGACGAGGGAGCTGCGCAGGAAAACTGCGCAACGATGCTCGCGGTGAGATTGCTGTTCACGGACACGCGGAGGGGAGTGTGGTGCTCGTCAGTTAGTCGCGGAGGCGGCCACGGGTGTGTTGCAGTTCACAGTGCCAGCTGTCGGCGAGCGGCCGCTGGAGTCGAGTTCGGCTCGGTGATGTTTCGCAGATCGCGGGCGGCCGTGCTCAGTGCGTGTTCGAGTGATCTTGGTGCTGGCTGACGGGAGCAACTGAGGAGACGGGATATGCAGGCGGTTCCCAAAATGCCCCCGGAGCCATTCGAGGGTCCGCCCCGCAATGCGCATCAGGCCCCCGGGGCGTCTCAAGCGAGGCGGTCCCGGAGGTCGCTCAGCGAATCTTGCACGTCACCGAAAGCATGATGCCACTACTCTCGGTGATGCCGGGAGGGACCGTGCATGGTCGCCGGTGCAGTGCCCGCAGTGGGGCGTCGGGAGCGTTGTAACTGACCGCGGCACTACGAGGGTGCCACGGTGACGACCAGCGTCAAGGTGGAACGGCCATAGGAGTGACGCCTGGGGCCCCCGATGTGGTCGGCCCCCAGGGACCGTGCCCTGCGTACTCGCCCTTACAGGTCGAACAGACTCTCCTGGAAGTTCTCAACGACATCCCGTCGCGGGTAGAACAGGCCCAACAGCAGAAACGTCTTGGGGCGGGCCGCGACGTTTCCGACGAAGCAGTGCACGGCCTTCTCCGGAGAGACCATCCGGTCGAACCAGCGCTCGCGGAGCTTCTCCTCCACGTCGTCCTTCCCGTACTGGCGAAGGAACTTGCGGTACGACTCGCCCGCCTCCCAGTCTCTCAGCCCCATATCGTGACCGCCGCACTCCTGATCCGCACATCGGAAGCTGTATCGGAACTCAAGTGGCACCCACTCCAACTGGCGAAGGTCCTGCGCGAGTAGATCCAACTGATCGGCCAGGGCCGCCTTCGAAGCAGGCCAGGGCTCCGCAGGAGCGAAGCGGAAGCCAGTGAACTCCGCTGGGCGGAAGACGCCGAGCGATGTGCCCCGCACCTCTTGGTCTCGCTTTATGGAGCACAGGGACGACGCCACGAGAGGCCGAACATGCGAGAAGCGTTCGCGCCAGCCGTCTGCTGTCCCGAGGCGCTCGATGACCTTGAGGGTCTGCAGATTGGGGCGCAAGCTCTCGGGACGGCGGTCCCCATGGTGTCGTTGCACATCGACCTCGACGATCGAGTACTTGGCGAACTGGCTTTCTTCATTCAGCAGCCGGAACGGAACCGGGAAGAGCCGCACATGCTGGGGCACCCCCTGGTCGATCCGTATGCCGGCCACGCAGCTCGTCTCGTGGTACTTCGCAGACAGTTCTGGATAGGTCTTGACCGTGATCATGATTCGCGCGCGTTGCCAATTCCCCGATCCCATGGTTGCCCCTCCACTGATCCCCGATCCGATTGGAGGAGAGGCATGCGCCACCGGCAAGGGCGCGTATAGGAGTGAGGGACGAAGTCAGGCCAGGGGAATGACGGGCACCGCAGCCCGTTCGCGGACCGTGTCCAGAACCAGCTGCCGGTGGCAGCGGCTCTCGTCCTTCTCGAAGCACAGGACTGCGACCCGGGACTGCCGGGCATGCTCTGCGAGGCGTTCAAGATCGGTCTGCGCTTCCGCGGACCGCAGCACCCCACGGAACCGCGCCCGGCCCACGTCGAGCCGGCCGTCCCAGAACGGCGCCCGGTTGTCCTTGGGATTCCCCAGGCCACGCAGGTGGGTGTACTCGATGCCGGCCTCGGCGAGCGCCTGCCCCAGCCGAGTCTTGCTGAAGCCCTTCTTGCGGCTGATCGGCGTGAGTCGTACGTCCGCCACGACATCGATACGGCAGTCGAGGAGAGAGGCGACGAACGAGTCGATGTCCCGGCCTTCGTATCCAGCGGACCAGAGGCCAGGAGTGGCCTTGGATTCACGGAAGAGCTCATCGAGGGAGATCTCAAGTGCCTCGGAGACCGATCCGACGGTGAAGAAACCTGGCTGGATTGCTCCCTCGCTTTCCAGTCGGGCCAGCGTTCCAACGGCGATGCCGGCTTCCTTGGCGAGCCGCTCCCGCGACCACCCTCGGCCCTCCCGCAATGCTCGCACGCGCTGGGCGAGTGCGCGGGCGTGATCGTGGGGACGCTCTGAGCGATGGCTTGCCATGTGTCGTGATCCTAAGGGCGGTTGAGACGGGCGGGCATAGTGTTCCCGGCCGACTGCGGGGTTGGATTCGCGAACGCGCAGGTCCGAGTGCCCTCAGCCGTCGCACTTCAGACGGCCTCACCGGCCACCCCCCTGGGAGAAGCCGACCAAGATCTTCTCCCAGATTTCTCCCAAACGATCTCCAGAAACCCGTCAGGGGCCTGATCCACTTGGTGGATCAGGCCCCTGATCTGGTGTTTCCTCTGTCGGGGTGGCGGGATTTGAACCCACGACCTCTTCGTCCCGAACGAAGCGCGCTGCCAAGCTGCGCTACACCCCGAAGCAACGACGACTACTTTAGCCCAGGGGAGCGCTGAGGTGAAATCGGGTTTCGGAGGGGGGTCAGTCCGCGCGGGGGGTGAGGGTGAGGAGTGTGGCCTCAGGGGGGCAGGCGAAGCGGACGGGGGTGTAGCGGTTGGTGCCGCAGCCCGCGCTCACGTGCAGGTACGACTCGCGGCCGCCCGCGCGGTGGGTGGAGAGGCCCTTCACGCGGTCGGTGTCGATGTCGCAGTTGGTGACCAGGGCGCCGTAGAAGGGGAGGCACAGCTGGCCGCCGTGGGTGTGGCCGGCCAGGATCAGCGGGTAGCCGTCGGCGGTGAACGCGTCGAGTACGCGCAGGTACGGAGCGTGTACGACGCCGAGGGACAGGTCCGCGTCGGTCTCCGCGCCGCCCGCCACCTCGCCGTAGCGGTCGCGCTTGATGTGCGGGTCGTCCAGCCCGGTCAGGGCGATCTCCTGGCCGCCGTCCAGCTTGAGGCGGCCCCTGGTGTTGGAGAGGCCGACCCAGCCCGCGGCGTCGAAGGCGTCCCGCAGCTCTTCCCACGGGTTGTGGACGACGCCGACAGCGGGAGGGTTGCCGTTGAGGCCGTGCCGTCCCGTGGCCTTCTCCAGCAGGTACTTGGCCGGGTTGCGGAGCTTGGGCCCGTAGTAGTCGTTCGAGCCGAAGACGTAGGCGCCGGGGTACTCCATCAACGGGCCGAGTGCGTCGAGGACTTCGGGGACACCCTCGGTGTCGGAGAGGTTGTCACCGGTGTTGATCACGAAGTCCGGCCGCAGTCCGGCCAGCTCGCGCAGCCAGCGCTGCTTCTTGCGCTGGCCGCGGACCATATGGATGTCGGAGACCTGCAGGACGCGCAGCGGGTGCATACCGCGTGGCAGTACGGGTACGGAGACCCGCCGCAGACGGAACGAGCGGGCTTCGATGCCTGCCGCATACCCGACGCAGGCCGCGCCGAGCGCCGAGATGCCGACGGCTGTTTTCAGGGGGATCCGGTATCGCGCGCGCATCACCCTATGGTCGCAGACCCGCGAGCCCCGCCGCAGGTCATGTGGAAGAGCCGGTTCCTCCTGTGGGAGCACGCGGCCGAGGGAGCCCGCCGGGCCGAGGGAGGTTGCGGTTGGGGGCGAGCCCATGGCTGTGGAAGCCCGCGGCGCGGGATATTGCGGGGCGGGTCTTCGCCCGGTCCTGGCACACTGGGCCCCATGACCACGCTCAAGTCCCGGCTGCAGGACGACCTGACCGCAGCGATCAAGGAGCGCGACGAGCTTCGCTCCGCCACTCTCCGGATGACCCTGGCCGCGATCACGAAGGAGGAGGTCGCGGGCGCCAGCGCACGCGAGCTCTCCGACGACGAGGTGCAGAAGGTGATCGCCCGAGAGGCCAAGAAGCGGCGTGAGGCGGCAGAGGCGTTCGCGAGCGGGGGCCGGGCCGAGCAGGCGGAGCGCGAGCGGGCCGAGGGCGAGGTGCTCGCGGACTATCTGCCCAAGCAGCTCACCGACGAGGAACTGGACGCGCTGGTCGCCGAGGCCGTCGAGGAGGCCCGCGCGGCAGGCGCCGAGGGGCCGAAGGCGATGGGCGCCGTGATGAAGATCGTGAACCCGAAGGTCGCGGGCCGGGCTGAGGGCGGCCGGGTCGCAGCCGCGGTCAAGAAGCGACTGGCCGGGTAGCCCCTGGCTGGATGGAGCCGGGCTGGGTCCCGTTCCGGGACAGAGCGGCTCAGCTCCTGGCGGCGAGACCTGTACGTACGTGTAAGGGGCGCCCTCCTGCGGGAGGGCGCCCCTTACACACAGCCTGTCAGCCCGGTGCGCTCATACCGCTACCCGAGCGCAGGGAACCGCGCGCCGAGAACCGAGAACGGAACGCCGAGAACCGAGCGCCGAGGCGCGAGCTACGGGAAGCCTCCGGCCCCCGCGTCCCAGCCGCCTCCGCCGTCCGCCGTGCCGCCGCCACCATCTGCGCCGCCGCCCCCGTTGCCGTTGCCGCCGGGCCAGCCGCCTCCCGTGCCGCCGGTGTCACCGGTGCCGCCCGGGCTGCCTCCGTTGCCGCCTCCGATGGCGTCACCGCCGCCGATGATGTCCGGCGGTACGGTCACGTCCGGCCACGGGTCGCGGGGGCGGTCGTTGTTGGCGTTGTCGTCCGGCTTCGGCGGCGCCGGTGGCTTGCGCGAGGGTGAGCGGGGCTTCTTGCCGCCATCCCGGATGGGTACGTGGTGGAAGTCGGGTGCCGGTTCGCCGGCCAGCGCGCCCGCCATCGCGTCCCGCCAGATCGGGCCGGGCACCTCGCCACCGAAGACCTTGTCGTAGGGCACGCCACCGATGCTTATGTCGACCATCCGCGTACGGTGCGCGGGGTCGCCGACCCAGACGGCGCCGGACATGTTCGGGGTGTAGCCCACGAACCAGGCGGCGTACCGCTGGTCGGTGGTGCCCGTCTTGCCCGCGCTGTCGCGGCCGCTGAGGCCCGCCTTCTTGCCGGTGCCGTCCTCGACCACGCCGCGCAGCAGCGCGTTGACCGTGTCGGCGGTCTTGGTCTTCATCGCGCGCTTGCACGTGCTCTTGGGCACGTCCAGCTTCTTGCCCTGTGCGTCGGTGATCGACTCGATGGCGACGGGGGTGCAGTGCACGCCGCGGTTGGCGAAGGTGGCGTAGCCCTCGGCCATCGTCAGCGGCGACATCTCCTGGGTGCCGAGCGAGATCGACGGCACCTGGTCGATCTTCTTGCCGTCGGCACGCTCGACGCCCATCTTCTCCGCCATCTTCGTCACAGGGCAGATGCCGATGTCGCTTATCAGCTGGACGAAGTAGGTGTTGACCGACTTCGCGGTCGCCTCCTTCATCCGGTAAGGCCCGACCTCGCTGCTGTTCTCGTTCTCGACCGGGGCCTTGCCGCGCCACTTGCCCTCGCACCTGTCGACGGGCGAGGGGTACTGCATGCGGTACGGCGAGGAGTAGGACTTGTAGGGGCTCATCCCCTTGTCCAGCGCGGCGGCGGCGATCACGGGCTTGAACGTCGAGCCCGGCTGGTAGCCGGCGCCGCCGCCCATGGACTTGTCCACGGAGAGGTTTATCTGCGTCTCATGCTCTTTGGGGCGGAATCCGTACGGGCGCGACTGGCCCATCCCCAAGATCTTGCCCGTGCCCGGCTGCACTATCGTCGCGGCGGTCGCGACCTTGTCCGACTTGTTCACATGGGAGCGGATCGACTTCTGCACCGACCGCTGCGCCTTCGGATCGAGCGTGGTCTTGATGGTGAGACCACCGCGGTTCCACCGCTTGGCACGCTCCTTGCGGGTCTTGCCGAACGTCTCGTCGTTCAGGAAGACCTCGCGTACGTAGTCGCAGAAGAAGCCCGCGCCCATGGTGGCGGTGATACAGCCGTTCTTGGGGCGGCTGACGTCCAGCCCGAGGGGCTTCTTCTTGGCGGCCTCGGCCTGCTCGCGGGTGATGTCGTGGTGCGAGGCCATCCTGGTGAGGACGACGTTGCGCCGCTTGAGCGCCGTTTCCTTGTGGATGACGGGGTCGTACCGGCTCGGTGACTGGACGATGCCCGCGAGCAGCGCGGACTGCTCCAGGTTCAGCTCCTTGGCCGACTTGGAGAAGTAGCGCTGCGCCGCCGCCTCGACGCCGTAGGCCTGCTGGCCGAAGAAGGTGATGTTGAGGTAGTTCTCCAGGATCTTCTTCTTGCCCAGCTCCTCCTCGACCTGGATCGCGTATTTCAGCTCCTTGATCTTGCGGCCGATGGTCTGCTGGGTGGCTTGCGCGACCTTTTCCGCGTCGTTGCCGGCCTCCTCCACGAAGACGTTCTTGACGTACTGCTGGGTGAGCGTGGAGGCGCCCTGGGAGACCTGGCCCGACTGCGCGTTGCGGTTCAGCGCCCGCAGTACGCCCTTGAGGTCGACGGCGCCGTGCTTGTAGAAGCGCGCGTCCTCGATGGCGACGATGGCCTTCCGCATGTACGGGGAGATGTCCTTGAGGTCGACGACCGTGCGGTCGCGGGAGTAGACCTTGGCGATCTCGCCGCCCTCGTTGTCCAGTATCGTCGTGCGCTGGCTGAGCGGCGGGCGCTTGAGGTTGACCGGCAGTTCGTCGAAGCCCTCGACGGTGCCCTTGGTGGCCAGCCCGAGCGTCCCGACGGCGGGCAGCGCGAGCCCGGCCATCACCGTTCCCGCCAGCACACTGACGCCGACGAACTTGGCGATCTGCTGGGGCTTGCTGACTCCGCTGCCCGCGCGCTTCTTGGCCATAGGTAAGAGCGTACGACGCGTCGGTGTCAGCGCGGCGGCGGGTAAGCGTGGCAAACGCCGGACAGCGCTGTGAGGGTCGCCTAAGCTGAGGCCGTTGTCACTCTGACACCTCTCTTCACCCTCTCTGTGCTCCTCATGGCCCCTCCTCCCTACTCCTCATGGCCCCCTCCTCCCTGCTCCTCGCAGCCCCGTCTTCCTCTCTCCTCGTGGCCCCCTCCTCTCCTTCACAACCCCCTCACCCCAGAGTCTCCGCAGCGCTTCCGGGTCACTCCGTTGGGTGATGTCCTGCGCACGCATAGTCCGTTCGGGCCATTCAAGATTGGGCCCGAAGGGGGTGTTGCGTGCTGTCTGCTCTTCCGTAACGTCCTCAACTGGCAACGGTGAATATGCCGTTCGCCGCCGTGGGGGAGCCTCGATTCGGGAGAGGACGGCACCGGCAATGAGCTGGGTAACAGACTGGAGTGCGCAGGCTGCCTGCCGCTCTACGGATCCGGACGAACTGTTCGTGCAGGGCGCCGCGCAGAACCGCGCGAAGGCCGTGTGCACAGGCTGCCCGGTCCGCACGGAATGTCTCGCCGATGCTCTGGACAACCGCGTGGAGTTCGGAGTCTGGGGAGGAATGACCGAGCGGGAGCGGAGAGCCTTGCTGCGCCGCCGACCGACGGTCACCTCCTGGCGGCGCCTGCTGGAGACAGCGCGTACGGAGTACGAGCGCAGCACCGGAGTGGTGCTGCCGGTCGATGTGGAGTTCGAAACGGAAGAGGACGAACGGTACGCAGCGGTGGGCTGACCGCCCGGCGGAACGGTACTGCGGAGCACACGAGGGCGCCGCCCGGCCTGTGGTCGGCCCCGTGGGCCGGCTCCAGCGGTGGCCAGCCCTGGTGGGCCGGCCGAACCCGGGCCTGCGTCAGCGGGGCCCGGCGCTCCGAGACTGGTCGGCGAGCCGCTCGCCGATGGCGCGCAGGCCGTCGAGGTCGTGTACGTCACCAGGCAGCGCGGCCACCTCGGCCAGCGGGACGTCCGGGTGCAGCGCCATGAAGCGGTCACGTGTGCGCCGCTCACGCGCCAGCAGCCGCATACGGTCGGCATGCAGCCGCAGCAGCCCGGCCGCCAGCACGGAGACCTCTGCCGAGTCCTCACGGCCGTCACGGCTCTCATGCAGGCTGTCCCGGCTCTCCTCGCCGTCCCGGCCGCCCTCGCCGCCCTGCGCATCGCCGTGACCGTCGTCCCGTGTGCTGCCGTCCGTGGACGTGCGGTCGGTGGCCGACCGCACGTCAGGGATCGTTCGCTCTGCGGCGGTTCGCTCTGCGATCGTTCGCTCTGCCGTCTCGGTCGTCGTCTCGGTCTTCTCGGCCCTCCCAAGCGTGGTGACGGACCGGGGGTGGCCGGGGTTCTCGACGGCGGGGGAGCCGTCCTCGGGAGCCGCTGGACCGGCCGATGGAGCGTCGCGATCCAGAACCTTCCCGCCCTCGCGATCCACAATGCCGCCGTCTTCAAGATTTTCGGCCGCTGCGAGGGCCCGCTCGGCGCTCAGTCCGGCCGCCTCACTGCCGTGCACCCGGTTGAGCACCAGGCCGGCCAACGGCATGCGGTCGGCGGCCAGCCGTTCCACGAAGTACGCGGCCTCGCGCAGCGCGTCCCGTTCCGGAGCCGCGACGACGAGGAAGGCGGTTCCCGGCGCCTGGAGCAGCCGGTAGGTGGCGTCCGCGCGAGTGCGGAAGCCGCCGAACATGGTGTCCATGGCCGCGATGAACGTCTGCACGTCGCGCAGCAGGCCCGCACCCAGCAGCTTGTTGAGGGCACCGGTGAAGAGGGAGAGCCCGGCCATGCCGAGGTTCACGACCTTCATCCCGGCCCGGCCGCCGACCCGGGCCGGCGCCATCATCAGCTTGATGAACTTTCCGTCCAGGAAGGAGCCGAGGCGCCCCGGCGCGTCCAGGAAGTCCAGCGCGGAGCGGGAGGGCGGGGTGTCGACGACGATCAGGTCCCACTCGTCGCCCGCGCGCAGCTGGCCGAGCTTCTCCATCGCCATGTACTCCTGCGTGCCGGCGAAGCCGGTGGAGAGCGACTGGTAGAAGGGGTTCTCCAGGATCGCCTTGGCGCGGTCGGTGTCGGCGTGCGTTTCGACGATCTCGTCGAACGTGCGCTTCATGTCGAGCATCATGGCGTGCAGTTCGCCACCGGCCGCCTTGTCGATCCCCGGGACTTCGCGCGGAGTGTTGTCCAGCTCGGACAGGCCCATGGACTGGGCCAGCCGCCGCGCGGGGTCGATGGTCAGTACGACGGTCCTGCGGCCGCGCTCGGCGGCGCGTACGCCCAGCGCTGCGGCCGTGGTGGTCTTGCCGACGCCTCCGGAGCCGCAGCAGACGACGATCCGTGTGGCCGGATCGTCCAGCAGGGGGTCGATGTCCAGCGCGTCGGCGTCCAGCGGCGTGGCCATGGATGCCTCTCCTTCCCCGGATATCGCGGGCGGCCCGGCGGTCTGTGGCGCCCCGGTAGCGGTCTGTGCTGTTCCGGGAGCGATGTGTGGTGTTCCGGGCGCGATCTGTGGCGTCTTGTGAGCGAGCGGCGGCGCTGACGGTGAAGGGGAGGTCGGCCGGGCCGCTGAAAGGGGCGGCTCCGGTGCCTCGGCGTGCCCTGGGCTCACGGGTGCTTGCCGTCCGTCCCGGCGGCGTCTGCGCCGCTGTTCTGCCACTGGCCGCGCAGCTCACGGGCGAGCCCGTACAGGCCGGCCAGTTCGACGCCCTCGCTGAGCAGACCGAGCTCCCGTACCGGCAGGCCCTGCGCGGACAGCTCAGCGCGCAATACGCGCTCGAGCCGCACCCGCTGCGCGTGCTCTCTGCCCTGTTCCAGCAGGGGTGTGACGAGCCGTTCCGCGCGACCTCCACGGCGCGCGCCCCCGAGACCGGCGCGTGCGAAGGCGTGCGCGATCTCGTCCGTGCGCCCCGGAGCCGTCAGCAGCTGCTCCTCACCGGGCAGCTCAGGGCGCACCATGTTCACCACCACGGAGGCGGCGGGCAGTCCGGCGGCCCGTAGCTCGGCGATGCCGTCGATCGTCTCCTGCACCGGCATCTCCTCCAGCAGCGTCACCAGATGCACCGCTGTCTCCGGCGACTTGAGGACCCGCATGACGGCCTGCGCCTGGTTGTGCACGGGGCCGACCTTGGCGAGCCCCGCCACCTCCTCGTTGACGCCGAGGAAGCGCGCGATACGCCCTGTGGGCGGTGCGTCCATCACCACGGCGTCGTAGACGGGCCGCTGGCGCTTGTCCCGGCGGCGTACCGCCTCGCACGCCTTTCCGGTCAGCAGGACGTCGCGCAGGCCGGGCGCGATGGTCGTCGCGAAGTCGATGGCGCCCAGTCGCTTGAGAGCGCGGCCGGCGCTGCCCAGCTTGTAGAACGTCTGGAGGTAGTCCAGCAGCGCCCGCTCGGCGTCGATGGCCAGCGCGTACACCTCGCCGTTGCCGTGCGAGACGGCGATCTTGCGCTCCTCGTACGGCAGCGGTTCCGTCTCGAAGAGTTGTGCGATGCCCTGGCGGCCCTCCACCTCGACGAGCAGCGTGCGCCGGCCGCCGTGTGCCAGGGCCAGCGCGAGTGCGGCGGCGACCGTCGTCTTGCCGGTCCCGCCCTTGCCGGTCACTACGTGAAGCCTGCTCACGGCTGGGAGCCTAATTCGTCGCTCCGGGCTCCGGCGAGACCGGCCACCGTGGACCGCCCGGGAGGCGCTCTCGGCGGCTGGGAACGCGGCTGTGTTGGTTAGGGTCTTCCCCATGACGAAGTGGGAATACGCAACCGTGCCGCTGCTCGTGCACGCGACCAAGCAGATCCTCGACACCTGGGGCGAGGACGGCTGGGAACTGGTCCAGGTCGTGCCAGGGCCCAACAACCCCGAACAGCTCGTCGCCTACCTGAAGCGGGAGAAGCAGGCGTGAGCGCGGTCGAGGACAAGCTCGCAGAGCTCGGGCTGGAGCTGCCCGAGACGGCCACCCCTGCCGGTGCGTACGTACCGGCACTGCAGACCGGCCGGTACATCTACACCGCGGGCCAGGTGCCGCTGGTGAAGGGCACCCTGCCGATGACCGGGAAGGTCGGGGCCGAGGTCACGCCCGAGGAAGCGAAGGACCTGGCGCGTACGGCGGCGCTGAACGCGCTCGCCGCGGTCAAGTCCGTGGCCGGGGACCTCGACCGGATCGCCCGCGTCGTCAAGGTCACCGGTTTCGTCGCCTCAGCGCCGGACTTCACCGGGCAGCCCGGCGTCATCAACGGCGCCAGCGAGCTGCTGGGTGAGGTGCTGGGCGCCGCTGGCACGCATGCCCGCAGCGCGGTCGGGGTCGCGGTGCTGCCCTTGGACGCGCCGGTGGAGGTCGAGATGCAGGTCGAGCTGGCTGACTGAGGCCGGGCGGGGCGAAGGGGCTCTCGAACATCGGCGCTATGGGCCGTAGCATCCGGCCATGTCGTCCTCGTCGTCCGCCTCGTCCGGCGCCTCCGCCTCGTCCGGCTCAGCCACCCCCACACCGCCCGCCGGAAATGCCGGGGGCGGTCAGTGGTATCCGCCGGAGTGGCCGGAGCGCATTCGCGCGCTGGCCGCCGGCGAGCTGACCCCGGTGGTGCCCCGGCGCGCGGCCACCGTGATGCTCCTGCGGGACACGGCGGACGGGCCCGCCGTCCACATGCTGCGCCGCCGGGCCTCCATGGCGTTCGCCGGCGGCGCGTACGCGTATCCGGGCGGCTCCGTCGATCCCCGGGACGCGCGGGTCGTCGACGCGGCGGGCCCGACGGCCGCGTGGTGGGCGGAACGGCTCGGCACCGACGAGGCCACCGCGCGCTCGACGGTGTGCGCGGCCGTACGGGAGACCTTCGAGGAGTCGGGCGTCCTGCTGGCGGGACCCGACCCGGACACCGTCGTCGCCGACACCACCGGCGAGGACTGGGAGGCGGACCGCGCCGCGCTGGTCGACCGGGAGCTGTCCTTTGCCGACTTCCTCGACCGCAGAGGGCTCGTACTCCGTGACGACCTGCTGGCGGCCTGGGCCCGCTGGATCACACCGGAGTTCGAGGCCCGGCGCTTCGACACGTACTTCTTCGTCGCCGCGCTCCCCGAAGGCCAGCGCACCCGCAACGCCTCGACCGAGGCCGATCGCACCGTCTGGGTCCGCCCGCAGGAGGCGGCGGCAGGCTACGACCGGGGCGAGCTGCTGATGATGCCGCCCACCATCGCCACGCTGCGGCAGCTCGCGCCGTACGGAACGGCGGCGGAGGCCCTCGCGGCTGCCGGACAGCGGGACCTGGTGCCCGTTGTCGCGCGCGCTCGCCTGGAGGACGGTGAGATCGTGCTGAGCTGGCCGGGACACGACGAGTTCACCAAGAGGATCGACCCCGCATGACCAACGCCGCAGCACTCCCCGGCCAGCCGCGCGGCGGCATCCTCGACGGCCAGGCCAGTCTCCGCGCCCACTGCGTGCTGGCCCCCAATCCGTCACCCATGACACTGGACGGCACCAACACCTGGATCGTCGCGGAACCCGGCTCCCGCCTGGCCGTCGTCATCGACCCGGGCCCGCTGGACGACGCGCACCTGCGCAACGTCATCGCCACCGCCGAGCAGCAGGGCAGGCGGGTCGCGCTCACTCTGCTCACCCACGGTCACCCCGATCATGCCGAGGGTGCGGCCCGGTTCGCCGAACTGACGGGTTCACCGGTCCGCGCTCTCGACCCCGCGCTGCGCCTGGGCGACGAGGGCCTGGCCGCCGGGGACGTGGTGGACACGGGCGGCCTGGAACTGCGCGTCGTGCCCACCCCTGGGCACACCGCGGACTCGCTCTCCTTCCACCTCCCAGCGGACGCCGCCGTGCTCACCGGGGACACGGTGCTGGGGCGCGGCACCACGGTTGTCGCGCACCCGGACGGCAGGCTCGGCGACTATCTCGACTCGCTGCGCGCGCTGCGCTCCCTGACGGTGGACGACGGTGTCAGCCGCGTACTGCCGGGCCACGGACCGGTGCTCGACGACGCCCAGGGCGCCATCGACTACTACCTGGCCCACCGCGCCAAACGGCTCGCCCAGGTCGAGACGGCGGTCGAACAGGGGCACCGGACGGCCGCCGAGGTGGTGGCACACGTCTACGCGGACGTGGACCGGACCCTGTGGCCCGCGGCGGAGCTGTCGGTACGGGCCCAGCTCGACTATCTGGTCGAGCACGGGCTGGTGTGACTGGTGGACGTACGTGTAAAGGGGCGCCCTCCCTAGGAAAGCGCCCCTTACATGCCGTACGGCCGGGTCAGCGCGAGCGCTTCGCCAGTCGCTCGATGTCCAGCAGGATGACCGCGCGGGCCTCCAGCCGCAGCCAGCCGCGCCCGGCGAAGTCGGCCAGCGCCTTGTTCACCGTCTCGCGGGAGGCGCCCACCAGCTGGGCCAGCTCCTCCTGGGTCAGGTCGTGGACGACGTGGATGCCCTCCTCGGACTGCACGCCGAAGCGGCGGGAGAGGTCCAGCAGCTGCTTGGCCACCCGCCCGGGCACATCGGAGAAGACCAGGTCGGACATGGAGTCGTTGGTGCGGCGCAGCCGTCGCGCGATGGCGCGCAGCAGCGCCGAGGCCACCTCGGGCCGGGCATTCAGCCAGGGCTGGAGGTCGCCGTGGCCCAGCCCCAGCAGTCTGACCTCGGTCAGCGCGGAGGCCGTGGCCGTACGCGGGCCCGGGTCGAACAGGGAGAGCTCGCCGATCAGCTCGCCGGGGCCCAGCACCGCCAGCATGTTCTCCCGGCCGTCCGGCGAAGTGCGGTGCAGCTTCACCTTGCCGTCGGTCACCACATAGAGGCGGTCACCCGGGTCACCCTCGTGGAAGAGGGCCTCGCCGCGAGCGAGCGTCGTCTCCGTCATGGAGGCGCGCAGCTCAGCGGCCTGCTCCTCATCGAGCGCCGCGAAGAGCGGGGCGCGCCGCAGAACGTCGTCCACGAGTTCTCTCCTTGTCGACCTGCCCATGGGGTCCGTGGAACCCATGATGCCGGACGGTGAAACCATGCGATCAGTCACAGCAATCAGTCACAAGTTTGACGCACGCATGCTGTCGCTCCCAACGCGGGGCGCGCTAGGGCCCCGGATCAGCCGCGTGTGCCACGAATGTCGGTGGCCCCCCTTACGCTGGCCGAGTGTCCAATACCCCGGGCAGCGCACGGAGAGAGAGGGGGCTGGGCGGGTGACGGCAACAGAGGATTCCGCTGTGAGCGAACAGGAGGCTGCCGACGCGGCAGCGTCGGCAGCGGCGCCGAGGAAGCGGGCCGCCGCGAAGAAGGCGACCGCCACGGCGAAGAAGACCGCTCAGGCGGAGAAGGCCCCCACGGGCAAGAAGACCGCCGCCGCGAAGAAGTCCCCCGCCGGGCAGACCGCCGCGAAGAAGACTGCTGGGAAGAAGGCCGCCGCCAAGAAGGCGACCGCCAAGAAGGCCCCGGCCAAGAAGACGGCCGTCGCTGCGAAGAAGGCCACCGCCGCGAAGAAGGTCCCTGCCAAGAAGACGCCCGGGGGCAAGCCGGAGTCGCGGGAGTCGAGGGCGAAGCGGGCCGCGCGGCTCAACGAGGCGCTGGCGGAGGTCTACTACTACGCACACCCCGAGCTCGATTTCGAGAATCCGTTCGAGCTGCTGGTGGCCACCGTCCTCTCCGCGCAGACCACCGACCTGCGCGTCAACCAGACGACGCCCGCCCTCTTCGCCGCGTATCCCACTCCGGAGGACATGGCGGCCGCCAACCCCGAGGAGCTGGAGGAGCTGATCCGCCCCACCGGCTTCTTCCGCTCCAAGGCCAAATCGCTGCTCGGCCTCTCGGCGGCGCTGCGGGACGACCACGGCGGCAAGGTTCCCGGCACGATAGACGAGCTGGTGAAGCTGCCGGGCGTGGGCCGGAAGACGGCGTTCGTCGTGCTCGGCAACGCCTTCGGAGTCCCCGGGCTGACCGTCGACACGCACTTCGGCCGACTGGTGCGCCGCTGGAAGCTCACCGAGCAGACGGACGCCGTCAAGGTCGAGCAGGAGATCGACGACCTGCTGCCGGAGAGCGAGTGGACGATGTTCTCGCACCGCACGATCTTCCACGGCCGGCGCATCTGCCACTCCCGCAAGCCCGCCTGCGGCGCCTGCCCGATCGCCGAGCTGTGCCCCTCGTACGGCGAGGGCGAGACGGACCCGGAGAAGGCGAAGAAACTCCTCAAGTACGAGATGGGCGGTCAGCCGGGGCAGCGCCTCAAGCCGCCGGCCGACTACCCGGGCCGCCCGGCTCCGCCTCTGCCCTCCCGGGACCCGGCCACGGAGCCACCGGCCGGGCAGTCGGCCGACGCCGCCGCCGGAGCCCAGCGGTGACGGGAGCCGGACAGTCCTCCGACCAGGCGGCGGAGCACGGGGCGGCAGGCCGCCGCGCGGTCGCGATGCCGATCGAGGTCGACGGACGCGGGCTGCCGCGGTGGCTCGGTCCCGTACGGGACGCGGCGGAGAGCGTCGAGGCGAGGCAGCTCAGCCGTTTTCTGCCGCCGGCGGACGGCCGGGGCCGCCCCTCAGCCGTGCTGGTGCTCTTCGGGGAGGGCGCACGGGGCCCGGAGCTGTTGCTGATGGAGCGGGCCTCCAGCCTGCGCTCGCACGCCGGGCAGCCCTCTTTCCCAGGTGGGGCGCTCGATCCGGAGGACGGCGATCCGCAAGGGGACGGACGGCTGCGGGCCGCGCTGCGTGAAGCCGAGGAGGAGACGGGGCTGGACCCCACGGGCGTGCAGGTGTTCGGAGTGCTGCCCAGCCTCTACATCCCCGTCAGCGGTTTCGTCGTCACGCCGGTCCTCGGCTGGTGGCGCCGTCCCACGCCGGTGGCGCCGGTCGACCCGGCGGAGACGGCGCGGGTCTTCACCGTTCCCGTCTCGGACCTCACCGACCCCACGAACCGGGCCATGGCCGTGCACCCGGCGGGCCACGTCGGGCCCGCCTTCATGGTCGGCTCCGCGCTGGTGTGGGGGTTCACGGCCGGCCTCATCGACCGGATCCTGCACTACGCGGGGTGGGAGCGCCCCTGGGACCGGGAACGCAGGGTTCCGCTCGACTGGCATGCGTGACCCGTACCGGCTGGTACGGGTGGCCGTCGCGCCCGCGCGCACATGAGACGGTGTCTCTTCCGCTCTCCTGGACCCCGGCCGCCCGCCGCGGCCGAGAGCGGGGGTAGGACTGCCGAGATGGACCCGAGGCGAGGCTGATTCGGTGAATGTGCTGGACGTACTGCTGGTCGTGGCTGCCGTTTGGTTCGCGATCGTCGGCTATCGCCAGGGCTTCGTCGTCGGCATCCTGTCGGTCCTCGGGTTTCTCGGGGGTGGCCTGGCCGCGCTGTACCTGCTGCCGCTGCTGTGGGACGAGCTGACGGCGGGCGACCGGCCGGGGACGGGACCGGCGCTCGCCGCCGTGATCGTCGTGATCATCTGTGCCTCCGTCGGCCAGGCCCTCACCACGCATCTGGGCAACAAGCTGCGGCAGTACATCACCTGGTCGCCCGCCCGGGCCCTGGATGCGACCGGGGGCGCGCTCGTCAATGTGCTCGCGATGCTGGTGGTCGCCTGGCTGATCGGCTCCGCGCTGGCCGGTACGTCGCTGCCGACGCTGGGCCGGGAGGTACGCGGCTCCAATGTCCTGCTCGGCGTCTCGCGCGTGATGCCGCAGCAGGTCAACACGTGGTTCGCCGACTTTTCCTCCGTTCTGGCCAAGAACGGGTACCCGCAGGTCTTCTCCCCCTTCTCCCGGGAGCCGATCCGTGAGGTCCGGCCGCCCGACCCGAAGCTGGCGGGCAGTCCCGTTGTCGAGCGCGCCAAGCGCAGCGTCGTCAAGGTCGTCGGTACGGCACCGAGCTGTCGGAAGGAGCTGGAGGGCAGCGGCTTCGTCTTCTCGCCGGGCAAGGTGATGACGAACGCGCATGTCGTCGGCGGGGTCCGGCATCCGACCGTGCAGGTCGGCGGCGAAGGGAGGCGCTACAGCGCCCGGGTGGTGCTCTTCGACTGGAAGCGCGACATCGCCGTGCTGGACGTTCCCGAACTGAGGGCGCCCGCACTGCGCTTCGCCGAGCAGGACGCGGAGAGCGGTGACGGCGCGATCGTGGCCGGCTTTCCGGAGAACGGCGGCTACGACGTCCGCTCGGCCCGGGTGCGCGGCCGCGTCCAGGCCGACGGTCCCGACATCTACCACCGGGGCACCGTCGGGCGAGATGTGTACTCGCTGTACACGATGATCCGGGAGGGCAACTCCGGTGGCCCGCTGCTCACCACGGACGGCCGCGTCTACGGTGTGATCTTCGCCAAGTCCCTGCGAGACGACCGCACCGGATACGCCCTCAGCGTCGATGAGATCCGTAAGGACATCACGCGGGGACGCACCGCCGAGCGGCCGGTCGACAGCCAGGGCTGTGCGATCTGAGGAACTCCGTCGGCGACGTGCCGCCCGGCACTCGACCTGCCGTCCGGCACTGCGACCTGCCGTCCGGCGCTCGGAGGGAGTGGCCGGGCGGGTGCTCAGGAGCGGGGGTGCCGGAGTCTCGCGCCCACCCAGCGTGCACGGCGACGCAGAATGCGGGGAATTCCCAGCTCGGCGCCGGCGGGATGCAGCCGACCCGTCGCGCGCGGGGAAGCCTCGCCGCGCAGGTCCCTGGAATGGCTGCGGCTACGTGCCACGTCACGGAAGTCGTGCGTCAACCCCATACCGAGGTCCCTGCCCCTGCCTCATGGTCAGTAATCGCCCGCCGGGCGCTCAATCGGCCTATGCGCCGGGCACATGTACGGGCCTGTGCGCCGCCCATGGCAACCCTGCGCCTGCCGGGCCTGTGGCGTCGGGCCTGTGACGTCGGGCTCAGCGGTCCGGTTCCGGGTCGCTGAGCCAGTGCACCAGCTCGGAGGTGAAGGTCTCCGGGTCCTCCTCGTGCGGCCAGTGCCCCAGCCCGTCGAAGAGCCGCCAGCGGTACGGGGCCTCCACGTACTCTCCCGAACCGGCCGCGCTCCGGGTCCGCATCACCGGATCGAGTGAACCGTGCAGATGCAACGTCGGCACCCGTACCGGCCGCTTCATCCGGCGGTAGAACTGCATCCCGTCCGGCCGCGCCAGCGACCGCACCAGCCACCGGTACGGCTCCACCGAGCAGTGCGCCGTGGAGGGCACGCACATCGCGCGCCGGTAGTCGTCCACCGCCAGCACGCCCGCGTGCCCGGCGGGACCGGCCGGGCTGCCGACGGGACCGGGCGGGGTGTCGCTGGGGCCGGGCGGCTTGGGGCCTGCCCACTCCCGGACCAGCCGCTCCACCAGCGCGCCCCCGTCCGCGACGAGCTGACGCTCCGGCAGCCATGGACGCTGGAACCCCCAGATGTAGGAGCTGGCCGCCGTCTGCCGTACGTCAGCCAGCATGGCGGCCCGCCAGCGGCGGGGGTGCGGCATCGAGGCGACGACGAGGCGGCGGATCAGCTTGGGCCGCATCACCGCGGCCGTCCACGCCAGGTAGCCGCCCAGGTCGTGTCCGACCAGTGCCGCGTCGGGCTCGCCCAGTGAGCGGATGACACCGGTCACATCGAGCGCGAGGTTGGCCGGGTCGTAGCCGCGCGGCGTACGGTCGCTGCCGCCCACTCCGCGCAGGTCCATCGCCACAGCCCGGTAGCCGGCGTCCGCGAGCGTCGGCAACTGGTGGCGCCACGCCCACCAGAACTGCGGAAAGCCGTGCAGCAGCAGCACCAACGGGCCTTCGCCCATTTCGGCGATGTGGAACCGCGCGCCGTTGGCCGCCACATCCCGGTGTGTCCAGGGGCCTTCGGGACGGATCACGGCCGCGGGACTGTCTGCGAACGTCATACGGACGAGCGTGTCACACCCTGCAGCTGCGGGCGTTCCTTCCCGCCGTTCTCCGCCGCACGGGGGTGCGGCCTGGCGTGCGAGAGGACGGCCGCGCTCTGCTTGGCGGAGGCCACCGACTTCTGCGGGCTCTTGCTCTTGGAGACCTTCTTGAACTTGGCCAGCGCCAGCAGCAGCAACAGCAGCGCGAGCGCGATGTAGGCGCCGCCCACGATCAGGAACGACCAGGCCAGACCGAGCCCCAGATTGTGGATGCCGAAGGCGGCGGCGAAGCTCAGCACGGGCAGCGCGAAGAGCACCAGGACCCCGGCGGCCAGGGCCGCGCCGCTGCCCAGCACACCGCGCTTGACGTCCTGCCGCAGCTCGGCCTTGGCCAGCGCGATCTCGTCGTGCACCAGCGCGGACATCTCCGCAGTGGCCGCTGCGACCAACTGGCCCAGGCTGCGGCCGTCGTCGGCTGCGCTCATCGCTGTCTCTCCCTTGTCGTCGTGCGGGCCCGGCGCGGTGCGGACCCGGTACTTCCCCTGGCTGTGGCGGCGGGCTCGGTGCGGGCTTTCCCTGCCGGTAGCCGGTCAGGCTCAGATCATGCCGGACCATCGTCCGTCACGTCGTGGCGAGTGGCCACCTCGGCGAGCCTGCGGTGCTCGGCAGCCTTCGCCTCGTAGAGCGCCGCCATGCGCAGATGGAAGTCGGGGTTGTCCTCCTCGTACATGTCGGGGACGCCGTCGCCGTCCTCGTCCCGGTTCTCGGCGTCCACCAGCGAACGGTACTTACGGGCCCGCAGTTTGAGCACGATTCCGGCGAACACGGCGGCCAGCAGCGAGCCTATGAGCACGGCCGCCTTGGCCTCGTCGGCGAGCACCGGGTTGTCGGAGAAGGCCAGTTCGCCGATCAGCAGCGAGACGGTGAAGCCGATACCGGACAGCGCCGCGATGGCCAGCACATCCGCCCAGCCCAGCTCCCGGTTGAGCTCCGCCTTGGTGAAGCGCACCGCCGCCCAGGCGCCGCCGAAGACACCGAGTGTCTTGCCCGCCAGCAGGCCGAACACCACGCCCAGCGTCTCCGGCTTGGTGAACACATCGGCCAGCGCCCCGCCCGAGATCGTCACACCCGCCGCGAACAGCGCGAAGAGGGGCACAGCGAGCCCTGCTGAGAGCGGCCTGACCAGGTGCTCGATGTGTGCGGCCGGTGAGGTCTCCTCTCCGGACCGGAGCGTGCAGCGCAGTATCAGCCCCATCGCCACCCCGGCGACCGTGGCGTGCACCCCGCTGGCGTGCATCAGCCCCCACACGACCAGGCCGAGCGGTACGTACACGTACCAGCCGCGCACGCCCCGGTGGTGCAGGAACCAGAACAGCGCCAGCCCTGCGATCGCGCCCGCCAGCGCGCCGAGGCTGATGCCCGCCGAGTAGAAGATGGCGATGATGACGATGGCGCCCAGGTCGTCGACGACGGCCAGCGTCAGCAGGAAGGCGCGCAGCGCGGAGGGCAGCCCCGTGCCGAGCACGGCCAGTACTCCCAGCGCAAACGCGATGTCCGTCGCCATCGGAATCGCCCAGCCGCGCAGGTCACCGCCGCCGCCCGCCGCGAAGGCCACATAGACCAGCGCTGGGACGGCCATCCCGCACACCGCCGAGACGATCGGCAGCGCGGCCGCCCGCGGATCGCGCAGCTCGCCGGCGACCAGCTCCCGCTTGAGCTCGATCCCGGCGACGAAGAAGAACAGGGTGAGCAGGCCGTCCTTGGCCCAGTCGGCGACCGAGAGGTTCAGATGGAGCGCCCCGGGACCGAAGTGGAAGTCCTTGATGTCGTCGTAGAAGCCGCTCGCGCCGGTGTTGGCGAGCAGCAGGGCGACGACCGCCGCGGCCAGCAGCAGGGTGCCGCCGACGGTCTCGGTACGCAGCGCGTCCGCGAGGAACCTGCGCTCGCCGAGGGGGAGCCTGCCGAGGAAGACGGAACGGCGGTTGTTGTCGTCGTTGCTGTTGCTGTTGCTGTTGCTGTTGCTGTTGCTGTCGTTGCTGTGGTCGTCGGGGCCGTGCGGCGGGGCGTGCGGGGTAGCCATGAGTGGGACTCCGGGGGTCGCGCGGACACACCTGTGGTGTGTGCCGACCAGACTTCCCGGCTCGCCCTCGGTTCTTGGTATTTTCTTTACTCGATTCCCCAAGGGTAACCAACCCCACTGACACGCCCGAGGGGGCACCCGGCGCGTTGCCGGATGCCCCCTCGCCGGGTGCCGGGCCCAGTCTTGGCTGGTGCGGGGCCCAGTCCTCGCTCGGTGCTGTGCTCAGTCCTCGCTGGGCGCGCTCGGCAGCTTGGACTGGATGAGCTCCATCACCGACGAGTCGGTGAGGGTCTGGGTGTCACCCAGCGTCCGGTTCTCCGCCACGTCCCGCAGCAGCCGGCGCATGATCTTGCCCGAGCGGGTCTTGGGCAGCTCGGCGACCGGCAGGATGCGCCTCGGCTTGGCGATCGGGCCGAGGTGCTTGGCGACGTGCGCACGCAGCTCCTCGACCAGCGCCTCGTCCTCGTCGGCACCGCCGCGCAGGATGACGAAAGCGCAGATCGCCTGCGTCGTCTGCGGGTCGGTCGCACCCACCACGGCCGCCTCGGCGACCTTCGGGTGGGAGACCAGCGCGGATTCGACCTCGGTGGTGGAGATGTTGTGCCCGGAGACGAGCATCACATCGTCCACCCGGCCGAGCAGCCACACATCTCCGTCGTCGTCCTTCTTGGCGCCGTCGCCCGCGAAGTACTTGCCCTCGAACCGCGACCAGTAGGTGTCCAGGAAGCGCTGGTCGTCGCCCCAGATGGTGCGCAGCATCGACGGCCACGGCTCGGTCAGCACGAGGTAGCCGCCGGCTCCGTCGGGCACCTCGTTGGCCTCGTCGTCCACGACTGTCGCCGAGATCCCCGGCAGCGGCACCTGCGCCGAGCCCGGCTTGGCCTCGGTGACGCCGGGCAGCGGGCTGATCATGATCCCGCCCGTCTCCGTCTGCCACCAGGTGTCGACCACCGGGGTGCGGTCACCGCCGATGTGGTGCCGGTACCACACCCACGCCTCCGGGTTGATGGGCTCGCCCACCGAGCCGAGGATGCGCAGCGAGGACAGGTCGAACTTCGCGGGGATGTCGTCGCCCCACTTCATGCTCGCGCGGATCGCGGTCGGCGCGGTGTAGAGGATGGTGACGCCGTACTTCTGCACGATCTCCCACCAGCGACCCTTGTGCGGCGAGTCGGGGGTGCCCTCGTACAGCACCTCCGTCGCGCCGTTGGCGAGCGGGCCGTAGACGATGTACGAGTGCCCGGTCACCCAGCCGACGTCGGCGGTGCACCAGAACACATCGGTCTCCGGCTTGAGGTCGAAGACCGCGTGGTGGGTGTAGGCGACCTGCGTGAGGTAGCCGCCGGTGGTGTGCAGGATGCCCTTCGGCTTACCCGTGGTGCCGGAGGTGTACAGGATGAACAGCGGGTGCTCGGCGTCGAAGTCCTGCGGGGTGTGCTGCTCGGACTGGCGGCCGACCACCTCGTGCCACCACAGGTCGCGCTCCTCGTTCCAGACGATGTCCTCCTGGCCTGTGCGCTTGACCACCAGGACGTTGCGGACCTTCTCGGTGCCCGGTCGGGTGAGCGCCTCGTCGACGGCGGGCTTGAGCGCGGACGGCGCGCCCTTGCGGTAGCCGCCGTCGGCAGTGATGACGACACGTGCGTCGGCGTCCTCGATCCGGGTCGCCAGCGCGTCGGCCGAGAAGCCGCCGAAGACCACCGAGTGCGGTGCGCCGATACGCGCGCAGGCCAGCATGGCGACAACCGTCTCCGGGATCATCGGCATGTAGATGGCGACCCGGTCGCCTGCCTGTACGCCCAGCTCGGTCAGCGCGTTGGCGGCCTGGGAGACCTCCCGCTGGAGGTCGGCGTAGGTGAGCGTGCGGGTGTCGCCGGGCTCACCCTCGAAGTTGATGGCGACGCGGTCGCCACGGCCGGCCTCCACGTGCCGGTCGACGCAGTTGTAGGCGACGTTGAGCTTGCCGTCCTTGAACCACTTGGCGAACGGCGGGTTCGACCAGTCGAGCGTCTCCGTCGGCTCGGTTCCCCAGCTCAGCCGCCGCGCCTGCTCGGCCCAGAAACCCAGGCGGTCGGCCGTGGCCTGCTCGTACGCCGCGGCGGTGACATTGGCGTTCGCGGCCAGCTCGGCGGGTGGCGCGAACCTCCGCTCCTCCTTGAGCAGGTTGGAGAGGGAAGGACTCTCGTTCATGTCGGCTCCCGTCGGCAAGTGGTGTAGACCAATCCTTATAACTGGCATGCTTAGTGATCGCGGGAGCCCGGTCAACCCCCAGCCGATCCTGGCACCTCGGACCCTGCGGGGTACAGCGGCAATCAGGGAGTCGTTGCGTGTCGTTCCGCGCCACACCGGAGTGTTGCGCTTCGCCCTGCTCCACGGTTCGCCTCCGCAGGTGAATTGCCACGGAGACGAACCCGGTTGTCCACCTCGTCCACCTCGTCCACCTCGTCGGCCTCGTCGGCGGTCTCCGGCGGCTCTCGCACAGCCACAGGAAGGTCTTGGCGTCCTTGCTGGTCCTGGCTCCTGACGGCGCCGGTCAGGAAGTGACGGGGTCGGGTCTGACGGCGGCGAACACCGGCTCGGGCCCCGGGGCGCCGAGGGCCGGGGCGCCGAGGGCCGCGGTGTCGGGAGCTGTGGTGTCGGGAGCTGTGGTGTCGAGGACGTAGGTCTGTGCCTCACCGACGTGGAAGTACATCCCGTGCAGTTCCAGCGTCCCCTCGCGCAGCCGCCGGGCCACGCACGCGTGTGCCGCGAGGTGTTCCAGCTGCTGGACGACGTTGGTCAGACACAGCGCCTCCAGTTCGTCGGCTGTCTCCCGGTCTGCCAGCCGCGGTTCGGACCGGGGCGAGCTACGGGCCACGCTACGGAACCGCTCCAGGCTGGGCAGCCCGTGCCGCAACCAGCGGCCGAGCGGGGTGTCGTCGGAGCCCTGAGCCGCTGTCGCTCCGCTGTGCAGCGCCTGCATCGCGCCGCAGCCCGAGTGGCCGCAGACAGTCACCGATTCGACGCGCAGCACGTCCACCGCGTACTCGATCGCGGCCGCGACCGACTGGTCACCGCTCTCCTCGCCAGGTGGCGGGACAAGGTTGCCCACATTGCGCACGGTGAACAGATCCCCCGGTCCGCTAGAGGTGATCATGCTGGTGACCAGGCGGGAGTCGGCGCAGGCGAGGAACAGCTGGGAGGGCTGCTGCCCCTCACGTGCCAGCCTCGCCAGCTCGTCCCGTACCAGGGGGGCCGTGGTGCGCTGGAAGTTGCGTACGCCGCCGAGGAGTTGCCCTCGCCGCGAAGGGGTCCGGGGTTCCGCACCGTCCGAGCCGGCCGAGAAGGCTGAGCGATCGGCATGGCCCATGCGGTCGGCACCGCGGGGGCCGGTTGAGCGGCCTGACCCGTCCGAACTGTCCGAACTGTTCGAGCTTTCTGTGATTTCCGAGCTTTTCGAGCCGCCCGCGCTGTCGGTTCCGTCGGCCGGGGGGCGCGTGCACTGATGGTTGCGCCACGGCGTCCACGGGGTGCAGGCGTGAATCGTCGTAGGTTCCCCGATCTCCTGCCCCGCACGGCTCTTGACCTCTGTCTCACCGCCCGTCGCCGCACGGGCGGCCTTCCAGTCCTCCAGCGCCTCGAACGCCGCGTGGTCCACGAACGACCCCTCCAGTTCCACCACCGCCTTGGCCCCGTCCGGCACCTGGGCCAGCGCCCGGCTCAGCCGGGGCACCGCCAGGAACGTCAACTGCCCCCGTACGACGACCCGGTAACTCACGGGCGGAGAGGAGGCCGGGCCGCCGTCCGCCTCGCGTTCCACGCTGATCCGGGCCCAGGCCAGCCGGTGCAGCGCCACCACCACCGCCACCGCGATGCCCAGACCGACCCCCTCCAGTACGCCCAGCAGCACCACGGCGACTGCCGCCGTGCCGAACACCAGGGCCTCGCCGTGATGTGCCACCTTTCTGATGTGGCCGGGATTGATCATCCGCACGCCCACCACCATCACCAGAGCCCCCAGCGCCGAGAGGGGGATCAGCTCCAGCACGCCGACCAGCAACCCGGCTGCCAGCACCACCCAGATCCCCTGCAGCAGTGCCGAGTTCCGGCTGACGGCTCCGGCGGCGATGTTCGCCGAGCTGCGCACGGCTACCCCGGTCACCGGCAGCCCGCCCAGGGAGCCTGACACCGCGTTGGCCACGCCGTGGGCGCGCAGCTCCCGGTCCAGGTCACTGCGCGGCACCCGGTTCGCGGCTCCGCGCGCGGCCGTGAGCTTGTCGGCGGCCACCGCGGACAGGAGGGCCTGCACGCCGGCCACCAGAGTGAGCGTCAGCACCGCCGCGCCCAGCCCCAGCACCGGCCCCTCCGGTAGATGGGGCAGCGCGTGCGAGCGCCAGGAGGGGAGGTCGACGCGGGGCAGCCTCGCATCGGCCAGCACTGTGGCCAGCGTCGCCAGGCCGACCGCGGCGAGCGCGGCGGGCACTCTTCCGGTGACAGCGCCGAGCCATCCGCCCTGCTCCTTGAGCCGGGGCCAGGCCAGCAGCACCGCGACGGTCAGCACACTGACGGAGAGGGCGGCGGGCTGCACCGAGGTGATCCGCCCCGGCAGCTCCAGCGCATTGGTGAGCGGCGAGCTGTCGGGGTCGCCGCCAAGCATCACATGGAGCTGGGCGAGCGCGATGGTGGCCCCGATTCCCGCGAGCATCCCGTGCACGACCGCGGGGCTCACGGCGAGGGCGGAGCGGGCCACCCGCAGAAAGCCGAGTCCGATCTGGGCGAGCCCGGCCAGAACGGTGATCGCGCAGGTGGTCTGCCAGCCGTATGTCTGGATCAGCTCCGCAGTGATCACCGTCAGGCCCGCGGCGGGCCCGGTGATCTGGAGTGGAGCTCCGCCCAGCCTGCCGCAGACCAGCCCGCCGACCGCTGCGGCCACCAGCCCTGACTGGAGCGGGGCGCCCGCGGCCAGCGCGATACCGAGGGAGAGCGGGAGGGCGATCAGGAAGACCGTGACGGAGGCGCTGAGATCGGCTGACCAGCGCTGTTGGGCGGGGGAGCGGTTCGGGCGGGCGGTTGGACCGCTGCACACAGGGGTGCGGTGGGACATCGCGGCTCCTCCCCAGGTCGGCACCTTGCGTGATCGTCTGATTACTCCCAGCTGGAAGTAAAAGAACAGTAATGCCAAGTAAAGCCTTGGTGAAGCGCGGAGTGGTGTCTGGCTGCCCGTGTTCCACCCATCGAGTGAACGGTGCCTGAAAAGCCGCTTGTCCTATTTGTCTTATTAACGTCTCATGTCACTTTTATCCGCGTGGCAACGCGGTCCCGGCCGGTGACCGACGAGACAAGGCGTAAGGACGAGGTGAGCCGATGGCAGCCATGCGAAGAAGACCCGCTCTGACCGCCGTGCTCCCGGCGGCGCTGGCGCTGGCGCTGGCCTCCGCCGGCTGCTCCGGCGGCGACGGTGCGCACGAGCCGGAGGAGTCGCCCGCCGGGGCACCACAGGCCAGACCCGGGGCCAAGGGGCAACTGCTGGGGGACGGTTCCACCTCGCTGACGGGACGCCAGCCCTTCCAGCCCACCCCGCGCAGGCTCGCGCCCGGCAAGAAGCCGCCGCAGTTCGTGGTCTTCTCCTGGGACGGCGCCGGAGAGGACGGCAAGAGGCTCTTCTCCCGCTTCCGCAAGGCGGGCAAGAAGTACGGCGCGGCGCAGACCTACTTCCTCAGCGGCGTCTACACGCTGCCGGAGGATGAGGCGAAACGTTACTCCCCGCCCGGACACGAGCCCGGCGCCTCGGACATCGGCTACCTCAAGGACGAGAACGTGCGTGCCACCCTCCGGCAGGTCCGCAAGGCGTGGCTGGACGGCAGCGAGATCGGGACCCACTTCAACGGTCACTTCTGCGGCCCCGACGGCGTGGACACCTGGTCCGTCGAGCAGTGGAAGAGCGAGATCAAGCAGGCCCGTTGGTTCGTCCAGCACTGGAAGACGACCACCGGCTGGGAGAAGGCCAGGGCGCTCCCGTTCGACTACGAGCGGGAGCTGATCGGCGGCCGTACGCCCTGTCTGGAGGGCCAGGAGAATCTGCTGAAGGCTGCAGAGCAGATGGGCTTCCGCTACGACTCCAGCGGGAACGGCACCCAGGTGTGGCCGGGCAAGCGGCACGGCTTGTGGGACCTGCCGCTGCAGCAGGTTCCGGTACCCGGGCGAGGGTTCGAGACCCTGTCGATGGATTACAACTTCCTCGTCAACCAGTCAGGCACCGTCGACGGCGACGTGGAGAAGCGGCCGTACTGGCAGCGCCAGATGCGTGACGGCCTGCTGCAGGGCTTCGAGCGTGCCTACAAGGGCAACCGGGCACCGATGATCATCGGTAACCACTTCGAGGACTGGAACGGCGGCATCTACATGGACGCCGTCGAAGACGTCATGAAGACGGTTTGCCGCAAGGACGGGGTCCGCTGCGTCTCGTTCCGTCAACTGGTCGACTGGCTCGATGCGCAGGACCCGCGCATGCTCGCCAAGCTGCGCACCCTCGCGGTGGGGGAGAAGCCGTCCGGCGGCTGGCGCTCCTTCCTCAGGGGGACGGGCAAGTCCGGGAACCCCCCGGGAGAGGCCAAGGCAGCGAAGGCCGGCTGAGCTGGGCCCCGGTTCCGGGCTGGACGGCTCGGAACCGGGAGGTCCGCTCGATCCCCGGCCGGCGGGGTCGGCCGGGGATCAAGCGGAGGGCGGCAGGATCGGACGGGGGCGGGACGGAAGGCAGAGGGGGCAGGCCAGGGTCAGGCCGGCTGAGGAGCGGCAGCAGCGGCCTCCTGCCGGTCCTCGCTCAGGGTGAACGAGGGGTCCACCTGGGCCGCGAGGTCCGCGCCGGTCTTCGCGTTGCCCCAGCTCTCCGCGTTGCGCAGATGGAAGTGGACCATCTGCCGGGTGTAGCGCTCCCAGTCGCGCAGCTCGTAGGAAGCATCGGCCGTCTCGTACAGCGCGGCCAGCGAGCGGGAGTTGTCCTCCTCCAGTTCGGCGAACGGAAGCGGACGGCCCTTCTCCATGGCGCGCACCCAGTCCGAGTGGCCGAAGGTCACCAGCAGGTCGTCGCCCACTTCCTGACGCAGGAAGTCGACGTCATCGGCGCTCTGCACCTTGTTGCCGACGACACGCAGCGGAACCCCGAAGTCCCGGGCATAGTCCTTGTACTGGCGGTAGACGGAGACACCCTTGCGGGTCGGCTCGGCCACCAGGAACGTCATATCGAAGCGGGTGAACATTCCGGAGGCGAAGGAGTCGCTGCCCGCCGTCATGTCGACGACCAAGTACTCCTCGCGGCCGTCCACGAGGTGGTTCAGCAGCAGTTCCACCGCGCCTGTCTTGGAGTGGTAGCAGGCAACGCCCAGGTCCGACTCGGTGAACGGCCCCGTGGCCAGTAGCCGGATATCCCCGCCGTCCAGTGCGACAGGGTGCGCACAGGCGTCGTAGACCGGATTGTCCTCTTGCAGACGCAGCAGCCGGGACCCCTCGCCGGGCGGTGTCGTCTTGATCATCTTCTCGGCGGAGGTGATCCGGGGGTTGCTGCCCCGCACGTACTCCTTGATGAGTGGCAGGTGGGCGCCCATCGCCGGCAGCGCGGCGGCCTCCGCGTCGTCCAGCCCGAGTGCCGCGCCCAAGTGCTGATTGATGTCCGCGTCGACAGCGACCACGGGAGCGCCGCGGGCGGTGAGGTGGCGAATGAACAGCGAGGACAGCGTGGTTTTTCCGCTGCCGCCCTTCCCTACGAAAGCGATCTTCATGTTCAACAGCGTAAGCCGCCGCGAGCACCGGGTCGGCCGAGGTGAGTGAAGAAGACCACTCGATCGAGGGGTTGGGCCGCCCGGCCGGGTGCGTAGGGTCGTACGCATGAGTAGCACCGCTCGCCCCGACGACGGCGGCACTTCGAAGTCCTCGGCTCCCGGCGTCTCCGCGGCGGACCCGCTCGCGCCACTCGCCGCGCTGCCGGGTGTGCCGGAGGCAGTCGAATCCGTGCGCAAGTCGGTGGACCGGGCCTACGGGCACCGCATCATGCGCCGCCGCAGCAGCGAGGTCAGCGCGGAGGCCGCGCTGCGTGGAGCCCGTGGCACCGCGGCTGTGGAGGGCGTCGACTGGGCGCTCGAAGAGGTGCGCCGCCGCAGCGACTTCAGCGTCGACGAAGAGGCACGCACGGTGGGTGCAGCGCTGCGGGTGACGGCCGAGGCCGGTCAGCTGCTCGACATCTGGCCGCAGTCACCCCTGCGCGTGCTGGCCAGGCTGCACCTGGTGGCCGCCGGCGGCGTGTCCGCGAAGGACACCGTCGGCCGCCCGCGGCGCCCCGGGGAGCCGGTCCAGGGTCCGGACATCGGCGTGGACCTGCCGGGAGCCGACGAGGTCGCAGCCAGGCTGGACGGCCTGGCGCAGCTCATCAGCGGCAACACCTCGGCCCCCGCACTGGTCGCCTCCTCGGTGGTGCACGGTGAACTGCAGGTGCTGCGCCCGTTCGGCTCGTTCAACGGGCAGGTGGCGCGCGCCGCCGAGCGTGTCGTACTGATCAGCAGCGGCCTCGATCCGAAGGCCATCTGTCCGGCCGAGGTGGGCCATGCGGAGCTTGGGCACGAGGAGTACACGGCTGCCTTGGCCGGCTACGCCTCGGGAACCCCCGAAGGGATGAGCGAGTGGATCGCGCACTGCGGCCGTGCGGTTGAGCTCGGCGTGCGGGAGAGCACCGCGGTCTGTGAGGCGATGCAGCGGGGAGCGGCCTGAGCGAGCCCTCGGGTGAGCCCTGAGCGAGTCCTGAGGTGGGCTCCGGGGCGGGCCTGGGCGCTGGCGATCATCCGGAAAGCACCGCGCTGGAGGCGTCATGGCGGAGGGGTGACGGAGCCGTCATGAGAATGCGACGGCCCCGCCACCAAGGGCGAGGCCGTCACTGGCATGTCCACCGGGTTACCAGTGCGTGCTTCACGTCGTCCAGACATCAGGGTGGGATCGTTGCCCTTCCCTGAAGGGACCTACCCGATCGCGGGCTGTGCGTCGCGTGGGTGCCCGGTATTCATGCTTCCGGTCCGTGGGGCCATCTGCGTGATACGGAATCCTTTCGGATGCCGTTGGTCTCGCGGGCCGTGATTCCTTTGTACTCCGTGCGGGAGCCGAGCGGAAGTCCTCTCCCCGGCACGAACCTAGATCTTTACTGTTGCCCGCAACTACCGCCGTACGCCCAGAAACCGGGTGTTACCCCCGAAAGCGACATGCCATGCCTCCGGGGGGAGTCGTCAGCTCGGTCGGCGCCGGTTGTTGAACCAGACGAACCCCGCCGTCGCCGCCGCGGCGCCCACCGCCACGGCGGTCAGCGCCAGCGTCGGCCGGGACGGCATGGACAGCGAGGGGATGCGCTGCTTGAGCCGCACCGGCCGGGAGAACGTCAGTACGGGCCAGTCGCGCGCGAGGGCCTCCTTGCGCAGCGCACGGTCCGGGTTGACGGCATGCGGCTGGCCGACCGCCTCCAGCATCGGCAGGTCCGTGACCGAATCGCTGTAGGCGAAGCAGCGCGCCAGGTCATAGCCCTCCGATCGGGCCAGCTCCCGGATGGCCTCCGCCTTGGTGGGACCGTAGGCGTAGTACTCGATCTCGCCGGTGAAGCGGCCGCTCTCGACGACCATCCGCGTGGCCACAACCCGGTCGGCGCCGATCATCCGCCCGATCGGCTCGACCACCTCGGCCCCCGACGACGAGACGATCACCACGTCACGGCCCGCCAGATGGTGCTTCTCGATGAGCGAGGCGGCTTCGTCGTAGATGATCGGGTCGATCAGGTCGTGAATGGTCTCCGCGACGATCTCCCTGACCTGTTCGACATCCCAGCCGCGCGCCAGTCCGGAGAGGTACTCGCGCATCCGCTCCATCTGGTCGTGATCGGCGCCACCGAGGAGATATACGAACTGCGCGTAGGCGGTCCGCAGCACTGCGCGGCGATTGATCAGGCCACCCTGGTAGAAGGACTTGCCGAAGGTGAGCGTGCTCGACTTCGCAATGACCGTCTTGTCCAGATCGAAGAAGGCGGCTGTCCGAGGCATCGCGAGATTTTCCACGCCCATGAGCATAGGCGCCCACCATTCGGCGTAAGCTGGGGCGCGTGGGTTTGCCTGAGAAGGCTCTCGGGTACACCATGGAAGTCACGGATCGTTCGCGACCGTGCTAACCCGGCCCGACTCCTCCCCCCCCGAGTCGGCCGTGGGGACGACCCCCGCTCTCCCCCCCGGCGGGGGTCGTCGCATGTCCGGGGGGCTTTTCCCGCCTCGGCCCGCAGTGGTCGGGGCTTTTTCGATCTGTCAGGACCGGACTCCCGGATTCCTCCGAACCGTAACTGAGAGTAATCGAAGGGATGCTCTCCGATAGTCACTGGTTTGGGTGAGCGAGTTATTCACAGTCTCGGGGTTGTCCACAGTTTTCGACCATGATCCACAAGTTTTTCCGGTTCGCTGCACCGTGAATCCCGTCGGCGTCCGCAGCCGTTTGCGGACGCGAGTGCCCAACTGACGGGGAGGGCCCAGAGCATGGCCGAAAACATTCTGATTGTCACCGAGGACGAGGAACTCCTTGATGACCTACTGCGACTGTGCGCAGCCGCCGGAACCGAGCCGCAGGTCGCGCACGGCGGCCCGACGAGCCGGACCGGGTGGGCGTCCTGGAGCGGTGCCACCGCATGGGAACGAGCGCCCCTGGTGCTCGTCGGCGACGACTGCGCAAGCGCCTCCGGCTTCGGCGGTGGCCCGGCGCCCGATGTGGGGCTCGACCGCCAGGGCCCACCGAGCGCGGGCGGGACGGCGACACGGCGGCCAGGGGTGCTGCTGGTCGGGCGGGACTGGGACGACTCCGGCGTGTGGGAGCGCGGAGTCCGGATCGGGGCCGAGAGCGTGGTCCTGCTCCCCGACGCGGAGGGCTGGCTGACCGGCCGTATCGCCGACGCGCTGGAAGGAGTCGGCCAGGCCGCCCTGACCGTCGGCGTCATCGGCGGACGGGGCGGAGCCGGAGCCTCCACGCTGGCCTGCGCGCTCGCGGTCACTGCGGCACGTGCCGGGGAACGGACCATGCTCATCGACGCCGACCCGCTCGGCGGCGGGCTGGACATCCTGCTCGGCGCGGAACGGACGCCGGGACTGCGCTGGCCGGACTTCGCCGAGTCCCGCGGCCGGGTCGGCGGCGCCGCCCTCGCCGAGTCCCTGCCGCGTACGGACGAACTGACCGTGCTCAGCTGGGACCGGGGCGAACGCGTAGTGCTACCCGCCGACGCCATGAAATCGGTGCTCTGCGCCGCGCGGCGGCGTGGCGGCGTGGTCGTCGTCGACCTGCCCCGGCAGGCGGACGAAGCCGTCGCGGAGGCGCTGGTCCAGCTCGACCTCGGGCTGGCAGTGGTACCGGCGGAGCTGCGTGCCGTGGCCGCGGCGCACCGGGTGGCCGCCCGGACACAACTGGTCGTCCGCGATCTGCGGGCAGTGGTGCGCCCACCGGGCGGGCCGCAAAGTGCCCGTGGATACGGCTCCGGCCTGGACGACGCGGAAGTCGCCCGGCTGCTCGGGCTGCCGCTGGCCGGGGAGCTTCCCTGGGAACGCGGCCTGCTGGAGCACATCGACCGTGGCAGGCCGCCCGGCTCCGCGCGGGACGGTGCTCTGGCCCGCTTCTGCGACCGGCTCTGGGAGCGCGTGCTCAGCCAGGGAGCGATGGCGGCATGACGGGAGTGGCAAGGAGTCGGTGTGCCGCCACCGCGGCACCGGATGGGCCTCGTTTCCGAGTGGGCGAGGCTGCTGCGGACACATCGGGAGCGGGCGTGGGAGTCGGCTCAGGACCGACCGGAGAACGCCCAGGAGCCGGGGACGCGGGTCCGGAGGGGACGGGGGCCGGTGCCCGGTTGCTGGACTCGGTCCGGCGCAGCCTCGCCGAGGCCGGAGCGGAACCGACCCCCGCGCGGGTGGCGGCCGCACTGCGGGCTCAGGGGCGGCTGATGGGGGACAGCGCGGTGCTGGGCGTGGTGGAAGCCCTGCGCTCCGAACTGGTCGGCGCCGGTCCGCTGGAGCCGCTGCTGGCGGATTCGGAGGTCACCGACGTCCTGGTGACCGCCCCCGATCAGGTATGGGTCGACCGGGGTCACGGACTGGAGCTGACCGGCGTGCGCTTTCCCGACGCCGCCGCCGTCCGCAGGCTCGCCCAGCGGCTGGCGACCTCGGCAGGACGCCGCCTCGACGACGCCCGCCCCTGGGTCGACGCCCGGCTCCCCGACGGCACCCGGCTGCACGCTGTGCTGCCCCCGGTGGCCGTGGGCTCAACCTGCTTGTCCCTGCGGGTGGTGCGCCCCCGGGCCTTCGGCCTCGACGAACTCGTCGCCGCCGGAACTGTGCCGCCCGGAGGGGAGCGGCTGTTGCGGGCCGTGCTGGACGCGCGCCTCTCCTTCGTCGTCAGCGGCGGCACCGGCTGCGGCAAGACCACACTGCTCTCCACGCTGCTGGGACTGGTAGGCCCGGACGAACGCATCGTCCTCGCCGAGGACTCGGCGGAGCTCCGGCCCGACCACCCGCACGTCGTAAGGCTGGAGGCACGCCCAGCCAACCAAGAGGGCGTGGGCCGTGTGGAACTGCGCGACCTGGTACGGCAAGCGCTGCGCATGCGGCCCGACCGGCTTGTCGTGGGCGAGGTACGAGGACCCGAAGTCACCGACCTGCTGGCCGCTTTGAACACCGGCCATGAAGGAGGTTGCGGCACCGTTCATGCGAACGCCGCTGCCGATGTCCCGGCCCGGCTCGAGGCCCTGGGTACCACGGCCGGGCTCGACAGGGCCGCGCTGCACAGTCAGTTGGCGGCGGCACTGGATGTGATCGTGCACCTGGTGCGAGGGCGGGACGGCAGGAGGCGGGTCGCTCAGATCCATGTGCTGGAGCGCGATGCCGACGGGTTGGTGACAACGGTGCCGGCTGCCGTGTGGAACGGTGCGGACGGTCGCCGGAGGGGAACCGTCGGCAAGACCGCGAGTGGATTCGCACGCGAGCGCGGCTGGCGGCGGTTGGAGGAGCTGTGCATGCGGCGCCACGCCGACGAGTTCGGGGGAGGTGCCGAAAGCCGCCTGTCGGCAGGCGCTAAGTGGGCCGAGGACGCGGCGGCCGGGGCGTGGCCGTCGTGGTCGGTGCCTGCCGAGAGGGGTGCTCGGTGACCACGGCGACAGGTTCTGGAATGGCGGGGACCGAGCCAGCAGTGGCCTACGCCGCGTACGCAGCGGTGGTGTGTGCCGGAGCGGCGGCCTGGCTGATGACCGGGCGGCAGGACGGGGCACGGCGCGCCAGGCTGCTGCTCGCGGGCGGAGCACAGGCGGTGGCGCGATGGCCGGCCTTCGAGCCCCCTGGCTGGTGGCTGGACGCCATCGAAGGGGTGCGGCGACGCCTGGGCGGGCGGGCCGGAACCGAGTGGTGGTGCCTGCCGGTGGGCCTCGTGGTGGGGTTGCTGGGGCAGTCAGTGCTGCCGCTGGTTGCCGGACTCGCGGCGGTCCCTCTCGTCCGGCGTCGGCTGCGGCGCCGTGCTGCCGATCAGGCAGCCCGCGAACGCGAGACAGCTGTGGTGGGGCTGTGTGCGGCCGTGGCGGGTGAACTACGGGCCGGCCGCCAGCCGGACGGGGCACTACTCGCGGTCGACCGCGCCGTGGTGCGGCGCTTCGGCGAGCCGGGAGCCGCCGTGCTGGCAGCGGCCCGGTTCGGCGGAGACGTCCCCGCTGCGCTGCGGGAAGCGGCGCTGCTGCCCGGTGGCGAGGGGTTGGCCGGAGCCGCCGCCTGCTGGCAGGTGGCGGTCGAAGGCGGAGCGGGACTGGCCGAGGGCCTGGAGGCAGTGGCCGGTTCGGTGCGTGCCCGCATCGAGCAGCGGGAGGAGCTGCGGACTCAGCTTGCCGGTCCCCGCTCCACCGCCCTGGTGCTCGCACTGCTGCCGGTTTTCGGGCTGGCCATGGGCGCGGCCATGGACGCCGATCCGCTGTGGATTCTGCTGCACACCCCGGCCGGTCTCCTCTGCCTGGCGGCAGGGCTGCTGCTGGAGTGGGCCGGGCTGGCCTGGGTCGCTCACATCGTGCGCGCGGCCGAGGGAGCCGACGAGCCCCGGAAGGCGAGGGAGGTGGCGCGGGCCGAGCGCCGTACGCAACCGGGCGAACGGGTGGCGGAGCCGGTGCGGAGTCGGGCGAGTGGGAGTTGGTCGAGGTGAGCGGTGGAGGTGCGGAGCTGGTCCCCGCCCGGTGGGCGGAAGCGGCAGAGGTTGTCCCCACCCTGTGGATGTGGGCTCCGGCGGCGGTGGCGGTGCTGGCCGCGGCTTGGTGCGTGGCGACAGCTGTGGACACGGCCCGTCGGGAGGGGGCCGCGCGGCGACGCGTGAACCTTCTGTGCGGGGTTGCGGGCAGGGGAGGGGTGGTGGATCAGCCGCCGGGCCGTTGGGCGGTGGCCAGGCGGAAGTGGGAGGGGGTCCTGCGGACAAGACGGGCCCGGGAGGGCATGGGCGTGGCCGGTGCCGGGGTGCTGGGCGTGGTGCTGATCGGCGGCCCGGTGGGGTGGCTGGTGGGCGGAGCGGCTGCGTGGGGCACCTGGCGGTGGCTACGGCGGCAGTCCGCAGCGGAGGACCCACAGGGCGCGGGGGAGCGGGCTGCCGAGGAGCAGCTTCCCCTGGCTGCCGAACTGATGGCCGCGTGCCTCGCGGCAGGTGCGGGCCCGGAGCGTGCGGCGGAGGCGGTCGGTGGCTCGGTGGGCGGGCCGCTGGGGGAGCGGCTGGCGGGTGCGGCGACGGAGCTGCGGCTGGGAGCTGAACCGGGCCTGGTGTGGGGACGGTTCGCGAAGCAGCCGTGGGGCGTGGAGTTCGCCCGGTGCATGGAGCGGGCCGGTGTGGCCGGGGTGCCTGCGGTGGAGTCCGTGACCCGGCTGGCGGCCGAGTTGCGTGGCAGCCGTGCGCGCGCCGCGAGCAGCCGAGCCCGCCGGGCGGCCGTACTGGTCACAGGACCCTTGGGGCTGTGCTTCCTGCCGGCCTTCCTGGCAGTGGGTGTGGTGCCCGTACTTCTGGGGCTGGCGCGGTCGCTGTGGTGAGGGGAGCAGTGCTGAGGGAGGAAATGCCCAGGGAGGAAATGCCCAGGGAGGAAATGCCCAGGGAGGAAGAGCTGAGGGACGAGTGAGTGGCCGGGCCAGGTCGGAAGCAGGAAGAGGGAGCGAAGTGGACGTGGGTACTGCGGTGTTGGTGAGGGTGCGGCTGTTGACGCGGCTGTTGTGGAAGGGCACGCGGGCGCGGCGGAAGCTCTGCGGGGACAGGGGGATGAGTACGGCCGAGTACGCAATGGGCACGCTGGCGGCGGTCGCACTGGCGGCGGTGCTCTACAAGGTCGTCAACAGCGGTGCGGTGGGCGCGGAGTTGCAGGGACTGGTCGAACGGGCGCTCCGTGCACCGTTCTGAGCGGTCCGCGGCGGCGGGCGCGGGCCCGGAACCGCGTTCGCCCTCGCGCCTGCGCCCTCGCCCGCGTCTGTGGGGCGGTAGATGGAGGGGCGGCGATCCGTGCGCGGGCTATGTCACGGCCGAGGCCGCCGTGGTGATTCCGGCTCTGGTGCTGCTGGTCGCGGGGCTGTTGTGGGGGCTGATGGCCGCGGTGGCGCGGATTCAGTGCGTGGACGCCGCCCGGGCCGGGGCGCGGGCGGCGGCGCGCGGCGAGCCCGAGGCAGGGGTGTCCCGGGCCGCGCGGTCGGCAGCGCCGCACGGCGCCCGGGTGCAGATGACGAGGGAGGGCGAGCTGGTGAGAGTCGCGGTGCGGGCGAGGACGGCCGGTCCGGGGCCGCTGAGTGTGGAGCTGCGGTCGGAGGCGGTAGCGGCGGACGAGAGGCGGGCGGGTGGTGGACAGGCTCCGTAGCGACCGCGGGTCGGCCTCGGTGTGGGCGGCGCTGAGTGTGGTGGTGCTGTGCGGGGTGTTCGCGGGGGTGCTGGGGTTCGGCCAGGCGGTGTACGTACGGCACCGGGCGGGTGCCGTCGCCGACCTGGCGGCGCTCGCGGCGGCCGACCGGGCACTGGAGGGCCCAGGGCCGGCGTGCGCGGCGGCGCGCCGGGTGGCGCGGGCACAGGATGCGCGGGTGGTCCGGTGCGCGGTCCGGGGAGAGATTGCTGACCTGGACGCGGGGGTGCGCTGGGGCGCCTACACCGCACGCGTACGGTCCCGCGCGGGCCCGGCCGACCACCCGGTGGCTCGTCCGGCCGCCCATTCGGCGATTCCCGTGGCGGCTCGTCCGGTGTGGAGGGCCCGTCGGGGGAGGTGAGGCCGCTCGGAGGCGGGCCTGATGCCTGGCCGCGGTCGGGGTGGAAGGGGGGCCATGGCCGTGGGGCCCGTGACGGCAGGTGTCAGGTGGCGGAGCGGAGGAGTTCGGTGAGGAGGCGGATGGCGCCGCGTTTGTGAAGCGGGTCGTTGGCGTTGCCGCACTTGGGGGACTGGATGCAGGAGGGGCAGCCCGCCTCGCATTCGCAAGCGGCGATGGCGTCGCGGGTGGCGGTCAGCCAGTCCCGGGCGGTGTGGAAGGCGCGCTCGGCGAAGCCGGCCCCGCCGGGCTGGCCGTCGTAGACGAAGACGGTGGGAAGGAGGGTGTCGGGGTGCAGGGCGATGGAGACGCCGCCGATGTCCCAGCGGTCGCAGGTGGCGAACAGCGGCAGCATGCCGATCGCGGCGTGCTCGGCGGCGTGCAGTGCGCCCTCGAGGATCTCCGGGTTGATCCGGGCGGCGTCGAGCTGGTCGTCGGTGACGGTCCACCAGACGGCCCGGGTGCGCAGAGTGCGGGGCGGAAGGTCCAGCTTGGTCTCGCCGAGGACCTCGCCGGTGATCAGACGGCGGCGCAGATAGGAGACGACCTGATTGGTGACCTCGACGGAGCCGAAGCACAGCCGGGCCTCGCCCCAGGGGACCTCGGCCTCGGTCTCCAGTACGGCCAGCGAGGTGGTGTCGCGGGCCATCGTCGTCCAGGGCGGGGAGGCTTCGTCCACCAGCGCTGCGGAATCCTCCAGGTCGAGCCGTCGCACCACATAGGTGCGGCCCTGGTGCAGGTGGACGGCGCCCTCGTGGACGGTGGTGTGTGCGGCTCCGGCGTCGACGGTGCCCAGCAGGCGGCCGGTGTCCGCTTCGACGACCTGTACCGGTTTTCCGCCACTGCCCCGGATGTCGGTCAGATCGGCGGCCCGCTCCTTGCGGGTCCAGTGCCAGCCGGAGCTGCGGCGGCGGAGCAGCTTGCGCTTTTCGAGCTTGCTCAGCAGCTGGGGGGTCTGGGGCCCGAAGAGGTCGAAGTCGGCCTCGGTGAGGGGGATCTCGGCTGCGGCTGCGCACAGGTGTGGAGCGAGGACGTAGGGGTTGTCCGGGTCCAGAACGGTGGACTCGACCGGGGTGTGGAAGACGGATTCGGGGTTGTGGACGAGATAGGTGTCCAGCGGCTCGTCACGGGCGATCATGATGGCCAGCGCGCCCTGACCGGCCCGGCCCGCGCGGCCGGCCTGCTGCCAGAGGGAGGCGCGGGTGCCGGGATAGCCCGTGATGAGGACGGCGTCCAGCCCGGAGATGTCGATGCCGAGTTCCAGCGCGTTCGTCGCGGCCAGGCCCAGCAGCTCGCCGGTGTGCAGGGCGCGTTCGAGGGCGCGTCGCTCTTCGGGCAGGTAGCCGCCGCGGTAGGCGGCGATCCGTGAGGAGAGACCCCCTCGCCGGCCAATCCCGTGCTCACGCCCACGCTCACGCCCGTGCCCACGCCCACGCTCGCGTCAGTCTCCGCGGCGTCCGCTCCCGCCGCCCCAGGGGTGTCCTCGGGCGTCCCCTCGGGCGCGTCCTGGTGCCGGTCCTCGGTTGCCCCGGGGCTTCGAGGGGCCGGGATGGCGGCGAGGCGGTCCTGGGCGATGAGGGAGATCAGCTCGGCGCCGCGCCGGGAGCGGACGAAGGCGACGGTGCGTACGCCTTCGGCCGCGAGGTCGGTCAGAAGCTCGGCAGCCTCCGCCGTGGCGGTGCGGCGGACGGGGGCGCCGCGTTCGCCCTCCAGCTCGGTCAGCGGCGGCTCCCACAGGGCGAAGACCGTCTCGCCGCGCGGGGAGGTGTCCTCGGTGATCTCGACGGGCCGTACGCCGGTCAGCCGGGCGGCGCCCTCGCCGGGCGCGGCGGCGGTGGCGGAGGCGAGGAGGAAGACGGGCTCGGAGCCGTAGCGGGCACACACCCGGCGCAGGCGGCGCAGGACCTGGGCGACGTGGGAGCCGAAGACGCCGCGGTAGGTGTGGCACTCGTCGATGACGACATAGCGCAGTGCGCGCAGGAAGGAGGACCACCGGGTGTGGCCGGGCAGCAGGCCCCGGTGGAGCATGTCCGGGTTGGTGAGCACGTAGTTGGCGTACAGCCGCACCCATTCGCGCTCTTCCATCGGCGTGTCCCCGTCGAAGACCGCGGCTCGTACGGCCGTGCCCAGCGGGGCGGCCAGATCGGTGACGGCGCGCCGCTGGTCGGCGGCGAGGGCCTTGGTGGGAGCCAGGTACAGCGCGGTGGTGCCGCGGCCGTTCGGGGCCTCGGAGCCGTCCAGCAGGGTACTGAGAACAGGAGCGAGGTAGGAGAGGGATTTCCCGGAGGCGGTGCCTGTGGCGATGATCACCGAATCGCCGTCGAGGGCGTGTGCGGCGGCGCGGGCCTGGTGCTCCCAGGGGCGGTCGATGCCGGCCTGCTGTACGGCCTCGATCACTTCTGGCCGGATCCGGTCGGGCCAATGCGCATGGCGACCGTTTCGCGGGGGCAAGTGCTCCGTATGGGTGACACGCCCGGCGCGGTCCGGCCCCTTGGTGAGACGAGCGAGCACGTCGCGAGGGTCGCCGCAGGAAGCCGAGCGGTGGGGCTCGACTCGCGGGCGTACGCTCGCGGACCGGGTGTGCTGTTCGTTGGCCATCGGTACCGAGTGTGTCACTGGCGAGGCGGACAATGACCGCAAGGCGTCGTCCTAGCCTGCTGGTAAGTGATTGAATGCCTCTGCGGCTGCCGATCCGTCCCCTGCCTTTGGGGGTACCTCCCTCCGTCAGGGCAGGGGGAGGGAGAACCGAGGGGGCTGACCGCTCGATAGCAAGGTGCTGGAGGATCCGTGGACCTGTCCCTGTCGACCCGTACCGTCGGCGATCGCACGATCGTCGAGGTCGGTGGCGAGATTGATGTATACACCGCGCCCAAGCTGCGCGAGCAACTGGTCGAGCTCGTAAACGACGGCAGCTACCACCTCGTCGTGGACATGGAGGGTGTCGACTTCCTCGACTCCACCGGGCTCGGCGTGCTCGTCGGTGGGCTCAAGAGGGTGCGTGCCCACGAGGGCTCGCTGCGCCTGGTCTGCAACCAGGAGCGCATTCTCAAGATCTTCCGGATCACCGGACTGACGAAGGTGTTCCCGATCCACTCCTCGGTCGACGAGGCCGTAGCGGCCACTGACTGATGTGCCGGGCCGTCGGTCCGCCCCGCGTGGGGTGGCCCGACGGCTTACCGGTTGACTGTGAGGCGGGCGCCGGGTCCCGGATCGTTCCGAGCCCCGGACGGGCGCCACAGACACTCAGGGAAACCGAGGGGGATGGCATGGCCACCGTTGAGCTGCTCTTCAGTGCGCTGCCGGAGCACGTCCGTACGGCGCGGCTGGTGGCCGCCGCCGTGGCGCGGCGGGCCGGGGTCGACGAAGCCGTGCTCGACGAGGTGCGGCTGGCTGTCGGCGAGGCGTGCACGCGCGCCGTCGGCCTGCATATGAGCCACGGCCTCAGCAGCCCGGTGCGGGTGTCGCTCATCGAGGACGAGAAGAAGTTCTCCATCGAGGTGGGGGACGACGCGCCGCACCGGCGTTTCTCGCTGCCCGGCGGCACTCTCGGTGCCGGCGCGGGTTCCGGTGCCCGGAGTGAAGCCGAGGCCAACGGCAACGGTCCCGCAGGCGGTGGCGGTGGCGGTGGCCTGGTCGAGGCGGAGGGGAAGCTGCTGCCCGGAGCGCGGGACGAGATTCCCGAGCCGGTCCCGGAGGAGGAAGAGGGCGACGGCGAGATGGGTCTCGCGGTGATCAGCGGGCTGGTGGACGACGTCGAAGTGACGACCGACGAGAACGGCGGCGTGATCCGCATGAGCTGGCCCACGACGGAGCCGGTCCTCCCCTGAGCCGCCCCCTGGCCCGGGGCACCCACGCGAGAGCGCGCCTGGCGCGTTCTCCCCGCGACAGACGTGCTCGCCCCGCGCCGGGCGCCTCTTGCCCCGCAACAGGAGCTTTCTGGCCTCGCGACAGACGCATCACGCCCCGCGACAGCCGCGCCTCGCCTCCAACGGGGGCAGCTCGTCCCGCCTCCCCCGAACTCCCCCTGAACCTCCACACCCTCACACGTGCTGGCCCATCACATCTGGTCGGGGTTCTCGATCTTTCGGGGAGCCTGGCCGGGGCCTTTCGCGATCTTCTTTTCCGATCTTGTGATCGCCGCGGTCGACATTTGTGACCAGCGCCTAAACCCACCGCTCGGGCTTTCTTCGTTCACTCGATAGATCGTTTTCCCGGTGTCAGTTGAATTTGCGCATTCCCTCATGCGAGCGAATTATCCGCTTCCGGTGCGGCTGATCTTCGCCGTTCCCGGCGAATTCTCGCTGCTGCGCTCTGTTTTGATCTAGTGGCGCTCCCTACAATCCGTCCACATCTTTGCAGCAGGACGCCTGAGCGTGCTTGCGCGCGCCCATGTGCCAAACGTCAAGGAGGACGAATGGCGGGGCATCTCAGCCCACTTCACCACCCCCAGCACCTCGCGGACGCCGCAGAACTGACCAGTGGCAACCGGGGACTCGCGATCGTGATCGCGGTTGTCGCGCTCGCAGCGCTCGGCGTCGCCATGGTGTTGGTACGACAAGTGCTCGCCGCGGGCGAGGGCACCGACAGCATGAAGAAGATCGCCGCGGCCGTGCAGGAGGGCGCCAACGCCTACCTGGCGCGGCAGCTACGCACCCTCGGTGTATTCGCGGTGGTTGTCTTCTTCCTGCTCATGCTCTTGCCGGCCGACGATATGAAACAGCGGATCGGCCGTTCGTTGTTCTTCCTGGTCGGTGCCGCTTTCTCGGCAGCGACCGGCTATATCGGTATGTGGCTCGCGGTGCGCAGCAATGTGCGCGTGGCTGCCGCGGCGCGTGAGGCGACCCCGGCGCCGACCCCCGCGGGGTCGGAGAAGGGTGAACCGGGGGAGATCCCCGTGGACCTCACCGCTGTTTCGCACAAGGCGATGAAGATCGCTTTTCGTACCGGCGGGGTCGTCGGAATGTTCACCGTCGGTCTCGGCCTGCTGGGCGCCGCCTGCGTGGTGCTCGTCTACGCGGCCGACGCGCCGAAGGTACTGGAGGGCTTCGGTCTCGGTGCCGCGCTGATCGCGATGTTCATGCGAGTCGGCGGCGGCATCTTCACCAAGGCGGCCGATGTGGGCGCCGACCTCGTCGGCAAGGTCGAACAGGGCATCCCTGAGGACGACCCGCGCAACGCCGCCACCATTGCGGACAACGTCGGCGACAACGTCGGTGACTGCGCCGGTATGGCGGCCGACCTGTTCGAGTCGTACGCGGTGACTCTGGTGGCAGCGCTCATCCTGGGCACCGCCGTCTTCGGCAACGACGGGCTGGTCTTCCCGCTGCTCGTGCCCGCCATCGGGGTGCTCACCGCCATGATCGGCGTGTTCGCCGTGGCCCCGCGCCGCGCCGACCGCAGCGGGATGACGGCGATCAACCGCGGCTTCTTCATCTCGGCGCTCATCTCGCTGGCCCTGGTGGCCATCGCCGCCTTCACCTACCTGCCGTCCAGCTACGCGGACCTCAAGGGCGTCTCCGGTGCCGACGCACAGGAGATCCTCGGGCACAGTGGTGACCCGCGGGTGCTGGCCGTCGTGGCCGTGGCGATCGGCATCGTGCTGGCCGCCGTGATCCAGCAGCTGACCGGCTACTTCACCGAGACCACCCGCAAGCCCGTACGGGACATCGGCAGGACGTCGCTGACGGGCCCGGCGACCGTCGTGCTCTCCGGTATCTCCATCGGTCTGGAGTCGGCCGTCTACACGGCGCTGCTGATCGGTCTGAGCGTCTACGGCGCCTTCCTGCTGGGCGGCGGCACGGTGATGCTGGCGCTGTTCGCCGTCGCGCTGGCCGGCACCGGTCTGCTGACGACCGTCGGGGTGATCGTCGCCATGGACACCTTCGGGCCGGTCTCCGACAACGCGCAGGGCATCGCGGAGATGTCCGGCGACGTCGAGGGCGCGGGCGCGCAGGTCCTCACCGACCTGGACGCGGTGGGCAACACCACCAAGGCGATCACCAAGGGCATCGCCATCGCCACGGCCGTGCTGGCCGCCGCAGCGCTCTTCGGGTCGTACCGCACCGAGCTGGCCGAAGCGCTCGCCGACGCGGATCAGAGCGCGGGCAAGATGCTGGAGCTGGTGGACATCGCGCAGCCCAGCACCCTGGTCGGGCTGATGTTCGGAGCCGCGGTGGTCTTCCTCTTCTCGGGGCTGGCCATCAACGCCGTCTCGCGTTCGGCCGGTTCGGTCGTCTTCGAGGTGCGGCGGCAGTTCCGCGAGAAGCCGGGGATCATGGACTACTCCGAGAAGCCGGAGTACGGCCGGGTCGTGGACATCTGCACCAAGGACGCGCTGCGCGAGCTGACGACACCCGGTCTGCTGGCCGTGATGGCGCCGATCCTGGTGGGCTTCACCTTCGGGGTGGGAGCGCTGGCGGCGTTCCTGGCGGGCGCGATCGGCGCCGGCACCCTGATGGCCGTCTTCCTCGCGAACTCGGGAGGCGCCTGGGACAACGCGAAGAAGCTGGTGGAGGACGGCCACCACGGCGGCAAGGGCAGCGAGGCCCACGAGGCCACCATCATCGGCGACACGGTCGGCGACCCGTTCAAGGACACCGCGGGCCCGGCCATCAACCCTCTGCTGAAGGTGATGAACCTGGTGGCGCTGCTCATCGCGCCTGCCGTGGTGCAGTTCAGCTACGGCCAGGACAAGAGCGTCGGCGTGCGGGTGGTGGTCTCGATGGTGGCCGTCGCGGTCGTCGTCGGCGCCGTCTACGTCTCCAAGCGCCGGGGTGTCGCCGTGACGGACGAGAACACCGCCGAACGGACCGTCAAGCCCTCGGGCCCCCCGGCAGATCCGGCCGATCCGGTGGACCCGGTGGCGGCCTCGTAGCCGTCGGGGCCACGGGAGCCGTGCGGCACCTGTAGCCGTCGGGCAGTCGATCAGTGGACGGGCGGGACGCGTTGCGTCCCGCCCGTCGGCGTGCGGTCACCGGCGACCGGACAGGGGGTTCTTGGTGTCCTGTGCCCCCGGGGGGTACGGAGGGATGTCTGTGATGTCGCACTGCACTGTTGGTGCAAATGGCTGCAATAGTAGGCATAGGGTTCTTCCGGCTCGCCGCCACTCCCTCCCTGGCGTGTATGTTCCGGGCCGAACAGCCATGGAAGGGACCGATCCGGTGAACAAGAAGCTCGCGGCGACACTGTCCGGCGGTGCGGTGCTCGTGCTCGCGCTGACTGGTTGCAGCGACGACAGTGGCAAGACGGACGACTGGGCCAAGCAGGTCTGCGACGACCTCCAGCCTCAGCTCAAGAAGATCGACCAGGCCAACACCTCGATCGCCGAGGCGTCGAAGGGCGGCAAGCCCCAGGAGGAGGTCAAGAAGGCCGACGCCGCCGGCTTCCAGAAGGTCTCCGACGCGTACAAGGCGATGGCCCAGTCCGTCAAGAAGGCGGGTGCTCCGCCCGTGGACGCCGGGGAGAAGCTGCAGCAGGACGCCGTCAAGGAGCTGAACCGGATCTCCCGCGAGTACCAGGAGCTCAAGACCACCGCTGAGGAGATCCCCACCGGCGACAAGTTCGGCGAGGGTCTCGACAGTCTGGCGGCCAAGCTCAAGGCCCTGGGGCAGAGCGGCGACAAGGCACTGCAGCAGCTCCAGAAGGGCGAGGTCGGCAAGGCCATGGCCAAGCAGGACAGCTGCAAGAAGACGGGCGTCACCAACGGCGGGTCCTGAGGTCCGAGAGGAAGCCCCGGGCCTGAGGGGAGGTCTCAGGCCGAACGGTGGCCTCAGGTCGATCGGTGGCCTCAGGCCGAACGAAGGTCGGGCGGCGGAACGGGGTCCGGGGCCGCGGCCACCCGTACGCCCGAACCGGGGCGGCCCCCGGCGCGGGGGCGGCCCGGGAGCGAAGGAGAATGGCGCGGGTGAGCACTGACGCACTTCCCGAGCCCACGACCGAGAGCACCCGCAGGCTGCGGGAGGCGCTGACCGCGGCCGGTTTCACCGCGGACGGCCTCCTCGAACTGCTGGGCGCCCCCGCCTACGCGGCACTCGCCCGCGGGGAGACCGTCCCGGCCCTGCGCGCCACACGCGGCGAGGGCGCGCTGCGGACGCTGACAAGGCTCTTCCTGTTGCGGCAGACGGTGCCCTACGGCAGCGCGCGGGCCGCGCTGCCCGTGGACGAGGCGCTGGCCGACCGCTGGCTGGAGCGCGTGCCGGGCCGGAACGGAGCCACGCCGACTGGAGACGCTTCGACCGGCGACGCGCCCACCGGCGACGCGCCCACCGGCGACGCCGTTCGAGCCACCGTCGACGTACGCCCCTACAGCGGTCCAGAGGGCCAGGACTGGTGGATCGTCAGCGACCTGGGATGCGCCGTCGGCGGCGCCGGCGGAGTGGGCGGCCCCCGCGAGTCCGCCCGGCGGGAGCCCGCCGCTCAAGAGGCAGCCGCGTACGAGTCCGCCCCGCACACGGCGAGCCCCGGGGAGGATGTGGTGCTGGGTGTCGGCGGTGCCTCGACCACCCTGGCCGGGATCATGGTGCCCACCCCTGCCGCCCGCGCGCTCGACCTCGGTACCGGCTCAGGCGTCCAGGCGCTGCACGCGAGCCGGTTCGCGACGCACGTCACCGCCACGGACGTCAACCCGCGCGCGCTGCACTTCGCACGCCTGACCCTCGCGCTGTCGGGCGCCCCGGAGCCGGAGCCGCGCGAGGGCTCGCTGTTCGCGCCGGTCGCGGACGAGGAGCCGTACGACCTGATCGTCTCCAACCCGCCCTTCGTGATCTCACCGGGTGCCCGGCTCACCTACCGCGACGGCGGCATGGCGGGTGACGACATCTGCCGCACCCTCGTCCAGCAGGCGGCCCGCCATCTGGTCCCGGGCGGCTACTGCCAGCTGCTGGCCAACTGGGAGCACCGGGACGACGAGGACTGGCGCGAGCGCGTCAGTGCGTGGGTGCCGTCCGGGTGCGACGCGTGGATCGTCCAGCGGGAGGTCCAGGACGTCACCCAGTACGCGGAACTGTGGCTGCGTGACGCGGGGGACCACCAGGGCGATCCGACCGCGTACGAGGAGCGCTACGACGCCTGGCTGGAGGAGTTCGCGGCACGCGGCACCAAGGCCGTCGGCTTCGGCTGGGTCACCCTGCGGCGTACGGACGCCGAGCGGCCCTCGGTGCTCGCGGAGGAGTGGCCGCACCCGGTCGAGCAGCCCCTGGGCGAGGTGATCAGGGCGCACTTCGAGCGGCAGGATTTTCTGCGCCGTACGCACGACGCCGCGCTGCTGGAGCACCGGTTCGTCCTCGCTGACGAGGTGGTGCAGGAGCAGGTCGGTCCGCCTGGTGCGGAAGACCCGGAGTACGTGGTGCTGCGGCAGAACCGCGGGATGCGGCGGGCGACGACGGTGGACACGATCGGGGCCGGATTCGCCGGAGTGTGCGACGGGACGCTGAGTGCGGGGCGCATCCTGGACGCCATCGGGCAGCTGCTGGGCGAGAACCCGGCCGAGCTGCGGGCGCGGACCCCGGAGGCGATCAGGCTCCTGGTCGAGCAGGGATTCCTGATGCCGGTGCTGGACTGACGCCGCGGCAGCTCACATGCGGCCCCACATGCGGCCCCTGGCCCCTCACACGCGGCCCGTCACAGCAGGTTGCGAGCCACCGTCCAGGCGACGGCCGCGCTCAGTACGGCCACTTTGCCGCGGGTGCTCATCCGGGGCGCGTAGCGGCGTCCGCGCAGTCCCTCGTAGAGCCAGCGCCCTGACAGATAGCAGGCGACGGGCAGGCCGACCGTGAGCAGTGCGGCGTTGTCGTGCAGTGCCGCGGTCAGGTCGCCGTGCATCAGGTCGTAGGCCATGCGCGTGCCCCCGCAGGCCGGGCACAGCAGCCCGGTGGCCCAGTTGAAAGGGCAGCGGGGGAGCCAGGAGCCCGACTCATGGGGGTTGGTGCCCCACAGGTAGCAGGCGCCTGCCAGCCCGGCCGCCGCTGTCGCCAGCGGCGGCGCTGCCGGGTGGGAGAAGGCGGCACGGAGTCGGCCCACGGCAGCAGGGACGTTGGACATCGCCATGTGGCCAGTGCCTCCCCTCGTGTCGCGCCGCCCTCTCCCGGGGCTCCGCGTGGCATCGGCCGCGCGGAATCGCGAAGCCTCAGCCACGCAGAATACGGCCCTGGGCGTCGGTGCGGCTGTCGCTGGTCAGGAACATGATTCCGTCCACGAGCGACCAGATGCCCAGACCACCGCAGGTGAACAGCTGGGCTATGCCCATGCCGGTGTGGCCGGTGTAGAAGCGGCCGATGCCCAGGCCGCCGATGAACAGCTGGAGCACCCCCGCGACGATCTTGGACTTGTCGGAGAGCGGACGCCCGTACGGGTCGTAACCGTACGGCGCGTTCGGGTCCCCGGTGTACTGACCAGGGGCACCGGCCATCGGCTGCTGCTGCTGCGGATAGCCGTAGCCGGGCTGGCCGGGCTGCTGCTGGTAGGGGTTCTGCCCCGGCTGCTGCGGGTAGCCGTAACCGGGCTGATTCGGGTCGGACACAAGACCTCCGAGGTCGAGCGGTACCTGGTGATGTGCCCCGGACATGTTGCCAGAGCCTTCGGGCGGCGGGACGGCTGGTTGTCGGGTTACCGTTCGAGTGGCGTTGCCGACTTTTCCCGTTTGACATGGGGGCGGGAGGTACCGTCACACTCCGCAGCGATAGCAATGCAGCGATATTGATACCGACTGCTACCGAACCTGATACCCAACCGGACCAGATACCGACCGGAGAGAAGAGCAGAAGTTGTCCCCGACCCACGAGACAGCAAATGGTGGGCGCCGACTTGTGATCGTCGAGTCGCCTGCCAAGGCCAAGACGATCAAGGGCTATCTCGGCCCTGGCTACGTTGTCGAGGCCAGCGTCGGGCACATCCGTGACCTCCCGGGCGGTGCGGCCGAGGTTCCCGCGAAGTACAAGGGCGAGTCCTGGGCCCGCCTCGGCGTCAATGTCGATCACGACTTCGAGCCGCTGTACGTCGTCAACAGCGACAAGAAAGACCAGGTCAAGAAGCTCAAGGAGCTGCTGGCCGAGTCGGACGAACTGCTGCTGGCCACTGACGAGGACCGCGAGGGCGAGGCTATCGCCTGGCATCTGCAAGAGGTGCTCAAGCCCAAGGTCCCGGTCAAGAGGATGGTCTTCCACGAGATCACCAAGGACGCCATCCAGAACGCCGTCCGCAACCCACGCGGCCTCAACCAGCGCCTCGTCGACGCGCAGGAGACCCGCCGCATCCTCGACCGGCTGTACGGCTACGAGGTCTCGCCGGTGCTGTGGAAGAAGGTCATGCCGCGGCTGTCGGCGGGCCGGGTGCAGTCGGTGGCGACCAGGTTGGTCGTGGAGCGGGAACGGGAGCGCATGGCGTTCCGTTCCGCCGAGTACTGGGATCTGACCGGCACGTTCGCGGCGGGGCAGGCGGGGGATGCCTCGGCGGGAGCGGGTGCCGGCCCGGGTGCCACGGGCGATCCGGCCACCTTCGGAGCCCGGCTGACGACGGTGGACGGCCGCCGCGTCGCACAGGGCCGCGACTTCGGCTCCGACGGGCAGCTCAAGGACCCGTCCGCGGTGCTCCACCTGGACGAGGAGGGCGCCCGCGCGCTGGCGGCGGCGCTGGAGAACACCGACTTCGCCGTCCGCTCCGTCGAGTCCAAGCCCTACCGCCGCTCCCCGTACGCGCCTTTCCGTACGACCACCCTCCAGCAGGAGGCGAGCCGCAAGCTCGGATTCGGCGCCAAGTCGACCATGCAGGTGGCGCAGAAGCTGTACGAGAACGGCTTCATCACCTATATGCGTACGGACTCCACGACGCTCTCCGACACCGCCGTCGCCGCGGCCCGCGCGCAGGTCACCCAGCTCTACGGCGCCGACTACCTGCCGGACAAGCCGCGTACCTACGCCGGAAAGGTGAAGAACGCGCAGGAGGCGCACGAGGCGATCCGCCCCTCCGGCGACCGCTTCCGTACGCCTGCCGAGACAGGTCTGACGGGTGACCAGTTCAAGCTGTACGAGCTGATCTGGAAGCGGACCGTCGCCTCTCAGATGAAGGACGCGGTTGGGCAGTCGGTGACGGTGAAGGTCGGCGGCCGCTCCGCCGACGGCCGGGACGCCGAGTTCAGCGCCACCGGCAAGATCATCACCTTCCACGGCTTCCTCAAGGCATATGTGGAAGGCGCCGACGACCCCAACGCGGAGCTGGACGACCGCGAGCGGCGGCTGCCGCAGGTCGCCGAGGGCGACCCGCTGCGCGCCGAGGAGATGTCCGTCGACGGCCACGCCACCAAGCCGCCGGCCCGCTACACCGAGGCGACGCTGGTCAAGGAGCTGGAAGAGCGCGAGATCGGGCGCCCGTCCACCTACGCCTCGATCATCAGCACGATCCTGGATCGGCGCTACGTCTTCAAGAAGGGCACCGCGCTGGTGCCGTCCTTCCTGAGCTTCGCCGTTGTCGGGCTGCTGGAGAAGCACTTCGGTCGGCTCGTCGACTACGACTTCACGGCCAAGATGGAGGACGACCTCGACCGCATCGCCGCGGGCAGCGCCGAGGCAGTGCCGTGGCTGCGCCGCTTCTACTTCGGCGAGGGCGGCGAAGGCGGCGAGGCCCAGGCCGGTGAGGCCGCGGCTGCGGGCAACGGCGACGGCGACCACCTCGGCGGGCTCAAGGAACTGGTCTCCGACCTGGGCGCGATCGACGCCAAGGGCGTCTCCTCCTTCCCCGTGGGCGAGGGCATCACGCTGCGCGTCGGCCGCTACGGCCCGTACGTGGAAGGGCCCAGCGAGAAGGAGGGCGAGCCCGGCCGGCGTGCGGACGTCCCCGACGACCTGCCGCCGGACGAGCTGACCGTCGACTACGCCAAGGAACTGCTGGCCAAGCCCAGCGGCGACTTCGAGCTCGGCACCGACCCGGAGAGCGGACGCCCGATCGTGGCGCGGGACGGCCGGTACGGTCCGTACGTCACCGAGGTGCTGCCCGAGGGCACGCCGAAGACGGGCAAGAACGCGGTCAAGCCGCGTACCGCCTCGCTGTTCCGCTCGATGTCGCTGGACACCGTCACGCTGCAGGACGCGCTCAAGCTGCTGTCGCTGCCGCGGGTCGTCGGCGTCGACCCGGAGTCCGGGAACGAGATCACGGCCCAGAACGGGCGGTACGGCCCCTATCTGAAGAAGGGCACGGACTCGCGCTCGCTGGAGAGCGAGGAGCAGATCTTCAACATCACGCTGGACGAGGCGCTGGAGATCTACTCGAAGCCCAAGCAGCGGGGCCGCGCCGCGGCCAAGCCCCCGCTCAAGGAGCTGGGGAACGATCCGGAGACGGACCGTCCCGTGGTGGTCAAGGACGGCCGGTTCGGTCCGTATGTGACGGACGGCGAGACGAACGCGACGCTGCGGCGGGACGACGACGTCGAAACGATCACTCCGGAGCGGGGTTTCGAGCTGCTGGCCGAGAAGCGGGCGAAGGGACCCGCGAAGAAGAAGACGGCGGCGAAGAAGACCACCGCGAAGAAGACCGCGGCGAAGAAGACGACTGCCAAGAAGACGGCAGCCAAGAAGACCACGGCGAAGAAGACCACCGCGAAGAAGTCGGCCACCAAGAAGACAGCAGCCACGAAGAAGTCGGCTGCCGAGGAGTCCGCTTCTTCGGACATCTCTTCGCAGGAGTAGCCCGAAGACGTTCCTGAACAGCGGCGCGCACACAGATGTTCGGGTACGGAACCGGGTTGTCGGTCACTCCCTATACGCTGGCGGGATGAAGTCTTCGCCCCCAACTGCCCCGGACGACGCCCTCGCCGCGGAATCCCGCGAGGGTGCCGTGACCGCGTTGCTGCGTTTCCCCCCGCTGCGGCGGCTGTGGACCGCGCAGTTCACCAGTGGGATCGGCGACATGCTGGGCCTCCTGGTGCTGCTGTTGCTGGCGATGCAGGCGGCGGCCGTGCGCGGCGTGGCGGGGGACCCGGTCTTCGGCGGCGGGTACCGCGGCATGGCCCTCGTGGTCGCCGTCGTCTTCGGGCTGCGGCTGCTGTCCACGCTCCTGTTCGGCGCCGTTCTGCTGGGCCCGGTCTCCGCGCTGGTCAGCGGCGGCCCGCGGAAGGCGAAGGGCCGCCAGGACAGTGACGCGAGTGACGCGAAGGCCCACCAGGGCCGTGCGGACGGCAAGGACCCCGAGGACGCGGGGGACGGGAAGAACGCCGAGGACGGGAAGAACGCCGAGAGCGGGAAGAACGCCGGGGACGGGCAGAGCGGGCCCGGCACCAAGCCTCGTGGGGGCCGTGGCAGCGGCGACGGCGGCGCTGGCAAGGTGCTCGACCGGCGGTGGACGCTGTTCGGCGCCGACGCGCTGCGCGCCCTCGCGCTGATCGTCGCCCCGCTGTGGATCGACTGGACACCCGGCAGCGCGTTCTTCGTCCTGCTCGCCACCGTCTTCGTGACCGGAACCGCCGAGCGGATCTCCACCGTGACGAGGGACAGCGCGGCTCCCGCACTGCTGCCGGCCGCGCCGCCCGAGGGCGCCGCCGTGCGGCCGCTGCCCGACCACCACGAGGCGCTGCGCCGACTGTGGCTGCGCTCCGGCTTCGTGGCGCTGCCCATCGCGGCCGCCGGGCTCGTGCTCGTCACCCTGATCAGCAACCTGCTCGGCGTCGGCATCGACTGGTTCGGTTCGCACCAGGCCGCGCTCGCCTCGTATGTGGCCGCCGGCCTCTTCGCGGGGGCCGCCGCCATCGTCTACTTCCTCGAACTGCCGGACGTGCAGACCCCGCGGCCGCGCTCCCCGCTGGAGGGACTGCGCAGGCCCAGGACCCCCGAGGGAGGACCGGACAAGGGCCGTACCGGCGCCGTGCCGCTCCTGGTCGCAGCGGGCGGGGCCATCGGCGGAGCCATCGCGGCCGCTGTCGCGCTCGCCCCGCTGCACGCCGCCGACCTGGGCGGCGGGCCCGTCGCGTTCGGACTGCTGGCGCTGATGCTGACCGGCGGCACCGTCGCGGGCATCCGGCTCGCGCCGCACACGATGCCGTCGCTCTCCAGGCGGCGGCTGCTGGCGCTCGTCCTCGGGCTGACCGGTGTGCTGCTGCTGGCGGCCGGGCTCGTGCCGGACACCGCGACGGTCATCGGTTTGTCCCTGCTGGCCGGGACCGGCGCCGGTGTCACGGCAAACACCCTGCACACCCTGCTCGACCAGGAGACGGAGGACTTCCGGCGCGCCCGAACAACCGAGCACCTGCAGGCGGTCGTACGGCTGTCGCTCGCCGTGGGCGCGATCGTCGCCCCCGTGCTGGCCGCGCTCATCGGCCCGCACCGGGTGGAGAACGGCTCCTTCGTCTTCGACCACGGCGGCGCCTCCTTCACGCTGATGCTGGTGGGCGCGCTGCTGCTGCCCGTCGCCGCGATCCTGCTGGGCCGCACGGACGACCGGGAGGGCGTACCGCTGCGGCGCGACCTGCTGGAGGCGTTCGGCGGCGGCCACCCCCGGCAGGCACCGGCCGGCAACGGCTTCTTCCTCGTACTGGAGGGCGGCGACGGCGCCGGCAAGACCACGCAGGTGGAAGCGCTGGCCGAGTGGATCAGGGCCAAGGGTCATGAGGCCGTCGTCACCAAGGAGCCCGGCTCCACACCGGTGGGCAAGCGACTGCGGTCGATCCTTCTGGACGTCTCCTCGGCTGGGCTCTCGCACCGCGCGGAGGCGCTGCTGTACGCCGCCGACCGCGCGGAGCACGTCGACACGGTCGTCCGTCCGGCGCTGGAGCGCGGAGCCGTGGTGATCTCCGACCGCTACATCGACTCCTCGGTCGCCTACCAGGGCGCCGGACGCGATCTGTCACCCACGGAGATCGCCCGCATCAACCGCTGGGCCACCGAGGGGCTGGTGCCGCATCTGACGGTGCTGCTCGACGTCTCGCCCGAGACGGCACGCGAGCGGTTCACCGAGGCGCCGGACCGCCTGGAGTCCGAGCCGGCCGAGTTCCACCAGCGGGTGCGCGCCGGTTTCCTGGCCCTCGCCGCCGCCGACCCGGCCCGCTATCTGGTCGTCGACGCCGGGCAGGAGCCCGAGGCCGTCACCACGGCCGTCCGGCACCGTCTCGACCAGGTGCTGCCGCTGTCCGAGGCCGAGAAGAAGGCCCAGGAGGAGGCCCGTAAGCGGGCCGAGGAGGAAGCGCGCAGGCGGGCGGAGGAAGAGGCTCGCCGCAAGGCCGAGGAAGAGCGCAAGGAGCGCGAGCGCAAGGAACAGCTGGAGAAGCTCCGCCGCGAGGAGGAGGAGCGCCGGCGCCGCGAGGCCGAGCTGGCGCGCCAGCTCGAAGAGGCCAGGCGCGCCGAGGAGGCCCGGCGGCGGGCGGAGGAAGCCCGCCGTATCGAGGAGGAGCAGCGCAAGCGCCGCGAGGCCGAGCAACGTGCCTACGAGGAGGAGCAGGAACGGCTGCGCAAGCGCGCCGAGGAGGAGAAGCGGCTGCGCGCCGAGGCCGAGGAGCGTCGCCGCGAGCGCCAGCGCAAGGCCGAGGAGGCGCTGCTGAAGGCCGAGCAGGCGCGCGCTGCGGCAGCCGCTGAGGCGGCGGCCGCCGAGGAGGCCGCTGCTGCCGAGCGGGCCGCTGCTGCCGAGCGGGCCGCCGCTGAGCGGGCGGCTGCTGCCGAGGAGGCGGCTGCTGAAGAGGCGGCTGCTGAAGAGGCGGCGAAGGGGCAGGCGGCGGCTGAGACGGCGGAGGCCGCAGAGACGGCAACGGGTGCTGCGGAGGCGGACGGGGTCGCTGGGTCCTCTGAGTCCTCCGAGCCCTCTGTGTCCTCTGAGCCCGGGGCCGATGTCTCGCCCGACGGTGCTGAAGCCGACACGGCGCAGATCCCCCAGGTGCGGCCCGGCGAGGCGGCCGACGGCCCGGACGCGGAGGACACCACGCAGTTGCCGCGTCCCGGGGCTGCGGCGTCGGAGGCGTCGCCGGAGGACGAGACGACGGTGCTGCCGAAGGTCACCGAATCCGGACCGGAGGACGAGACGACGGCTCTCCCGCGGGTCTCCGAAGCCGAGGACACCCAGGAGACGGCCGTTCTCCCACAGGTTCCGGAGTCGGCTGCTGAGCCCGAGGACCGTACGCGGGAGCTCCCGCAGGTGGAGGAGGGCGCCCCGCGCCCCCGCCCCTCCTGGGCGGAGGAGACACCGCTGGACGACGCACCCACCCTGGCCGACAAGCTGCTGGGGCCGCGCGAGGACGAGGGCGAGGGCGACGAGGGCGGTCGCCGCGGTCGCAGCTAGGCGCGTCCGGCGGGCCCGTGCCGGGCAGGGAGTGCCCCTGTCCATGCCGGGCAAGGGCTGTCAGTGGCGTCCGCGACAATGGTCCCCATGGCGGTGTGGGACGACCTGGTGGGCCAGGACAGGGCAGCGCGGCAGCTCACCGCTGCCGCGCGCGATGCCGACGCGTATGTGACGGCCGAGGCGGAGGCGTCCGGCTCCGCCGACCTGTCCGGCTCCGCGATGACCCACGCCTGGCTCTTCACCGGCCCGCCCGGCGCCGGCCGTGAGCAGGCGGCCCGCGCCTTCGCCGCGGCCCTCCAGTGCGTGAGCCCGGACCGGGCGCTGGGCGGCAGCCCCGGCTGCGGTTTCTGCGAGGGCTGCCATACGACGATGGTCGGCACCCACGCGGACGTGGAGGTGGTCCGTACGGACCTGCTGACCATCGGCGTCAAGGAGACGCGCGCGCTGGTGCGCGGGGCGCAGATGTCCCCGTCGGGCGGGCGCTGGCAGGTGATCGTCCTGGAGGACGCCGACCGCCTGACGGAGGGCGCGGGGAACGTGCTGCTGAAGGCCGTCGAGGAGCCGGCGCCGCGCACGGTGTGGCTGTTGTGCGCGCCGTCGACGGAGGATGTCCTGCCGACGATCCGATCGCGCTGCCGGCATCTGGCGCTGCGTACGCCACCGGTCGACGCGGTGGCGGACCTGCTGATGCGGCGGGACGGAATCGAGCCGGAGATGGCCGCGTTCGCCGCACGGGCCACCCAGGGGCACATCGGCCGGGCGCTGCGGCTGGCCACCGACGAGCGGGCCCGTGCCAGACGGCAGGCGGTGCTCAAGCTGCCGACGCGGGTGGACGACGTGGGCAGCGCGCTGCGGGCCGCGCAGGAGCTGATCGACGCCGCGACCGAGGACGCCAAGCAGGTCGCCGAGGAACTGGACGCCAAGGAGACCGAGGAGCTGCGGGCCGCGCTGGGCGCGGCGGAGGGCAAGCGCCTGCCGCGCGGCACGGCAGGCGCGATGAAGGAGCTGGAGGACAAGCAGAAGCGCCGCTCGACCCGTACCCAGCGCGACTCGCTGGATCTGGCCCTCACTGATCTGACGGCCTTCTACCGGGACGTGCTGGCCCGCCAGTTGGGCTCCTCCGTCGCCCTGTCGCACGACGAGGCGGCCGGCTCGGTCGGACAACTGGCCGCCACCTCGCGCCCGGAGCAGACGCTGCGCAGGATCGAGGCGGTGCTGGAGTGCCGCCGAGTGCTGGACCGCAACGTCGCCCCGCTGCTGGCGGTGGAGGCGATGGCGATGGCGCTGCGCGCGGGCTGACGTGCTGCGCGGCTGACCCGCCAAAAGGCCCCCTGCGGGCGACGGCCCGGCGCTCGGCTGGGTACGCTCCCAGCAGGTGCCGCCGGCGGAGGGATGCCCCATGAGCCAGTCACACGCCTCCCGTGTCCGACACGGAGGCGCGTCCCGTAACCGATACGGGTTCCGTATCCGGTACGGGGGCGCGGCGGCGCTCACGGCCGTCGCCCTGCTGCTCGCGGGCTGCTCCTCCGACGGTGACTCGTCCGGGCAGCCGGACACCGACCCCTCGGCGAAGAGCAACCGCGCTGGTGCCGACGCGCCCCCGCTCGATCCGCTGCCCGCCAAGGTCCCCGAAGACCTGCGCCCGTACTACGAGCAGAAGTTGTCCTGGCGCGGCTGCGGCCTGGCCGAGTTCGAATGCGCGACGCTGCGGGTTCCGCTGGACTACGACAAGCCGGCCGGCGACATCAAGGACGCCGCCGGGACCGTGGGCCTGGCCGTCACCCGTACCAAGCCGCAGGGCGGCGGCGCGCCCAAGGGCGGCTCGCTGCAGATCAACCCGGGAGGGCCGGGCGGCTCGGCGATCGAGTACGTGCAGCAGTCGGCGGCCCTGGCGTACCCGCCCGAGGTGCGTGAGCACTACTCGCTGGTGGGCATGGACCCGCGCGGCGTCGGCCGCAGCGAGCCCGTCGAATGCCTGAGCGACAAGCAGATGGACGCCTACACGCGCGTCGACCAGACACCGGACGACGCGACGGAGGCGGACGCGCTCACCACCGCGTACGACAAGTTCGCCGAGGGCTGCGAGAAGCGCACCGGGAAGCTCCTCGGTCATGTCTCGACGGCCGAGGCGGCCCGCGACATGGACGTGCTGCGCGCCGTGCTCGGCGACAAGAAGCTCAACTACGTCGGCGCCTCCTACGGCACCTACCTGGGCGCCACCTACGCGGGCCTGTTCCCGGAGCGCTCCGGTCGGCTCGTCCTGGACGGCGCCATGGACCCCTCGCTCTCGGCGCGCCGGGTCAACCGTGAGCAGACGGCAGGATTCGAGACGGCGTTCAAGGCGTTCGCGCGCGACTGCGTCACCATGTCCGACTGCCCGCTGGGCAAGGACGGCGTCCGGCAGGCGGGCAAGAACCTCAGCGCCCTGTTCACCAAGATCGACCGCAAGCCCCTCAAGACCGACGACCCCTCCCGCTCCCTGACCGAGTCGCTGGCCACCACGGGTGTGATCCGGGCCATGTACGACGAGGGCTCCTGGCCCGTGCTGCGCGAGGCGCTGACGGCGGCCAAGAAGGGCGACGGCGCCCAGCTGCTGGCGCTGTCCGACGACTACTACGAGCGCGGCCCGGACGGCTCCTACAGCAACATCATGTTCGCCAACCCGGCCGTGAATTGCCTCGACCTGCCCCCGGCCTTCGCCGACGCCACCGCGACCCGCAAGGCCGTGCCCTCCTTCGAGAAGGCCAGCCCCGTCTTCGGCCGCGGCTTCGCCTGGGCGGCCCTGAACTGCGGCGAGTGGCCCGTCGACGCGACGGGCGGCCCCCACCGGATCGCCGCCAAGGGCGCCGACCCGATCGTGGTCGTCGGCACCACCCGCGACCCGGCGACCCCCTACCGCTGGGCCCAGGGCCTGGCGGGCCAGCTGACCCCGGCCCGCCTGGTCACCTACAAGGGCGACGGCCACACCGCCTACCTGCGCGGCAGCGACTGCGTGGACAGCGCAGTCAACGCCTACCTCGTCCAGGGCAAGCCCCCCAAGAACGGCACCACCTGCGGCTGACCCCCGTCCGGACCACCCCCACAAACCCTGTAGACTTATCGCCGCAGCGGCCCCCACACTGGCCGCACGCACATTGCCGCCTTAGCTCAGTCGGCCAGAGCGACGCACTCGTAATGCGTAGGTCAAGGGTTCGATTCCCTTAGGCGGCTCTCTTTGAGCCCAGGTCACACGCCGTGTGACCTGGGTTTTTTATGCCGTGCACGGTATCGGCAGTCGCTTCGTGTCCCACGTGCGTGCCGCCTGCTCCAAGGGGAGCCTCAGGGGTGCCCGGTCTGTTCGTGACCCCGCCCGGCTCCTAGGGTGAGTTCCCCGCCGCCGTCCTGTGCCGGAGGTTTCCATGCTCGATGCCCGTCCGGTCAACCTCCTGGAGCTGCACCCGGACTTCGCGACCGATCCGTACCCTGCTTACGCGGCGCTGCGGGAGCGGGGGCCGGTGCACCGGGTGACCACCGACGGGGAGGAGTCCTTCTGGCTGGTCGTGGGCCATGAGGCGGCTCGGGTCGCCTACACACATCCCCGGCTGAGCCGGGACTGGCGACGGTACGGCGCCCTGGCCACGGGCCTGCCGACGCCGACGACGCTGGAGAGCCCGGGGAACGCGCACATGCTGCTCGCGGACCCGCCCGACCACACCCGGCTGCGCCGCCTCGTCTCGCGGGAGTTCACACCGCGCCGGGTCGCGGCGCTGGCCCCGGGCATCCAGGTACTGACCGACCGGCTGGTGGACGCGATGCTGGAGGCGCCGGAGCGGCGCGGCGATCTCGTCGACGCCGTGGCCTTCCCGCTGCGGCTTACCGTGATCTGTGAGCTGCTGGGTGTCCCGGACATCGACAGGGACGCGTTCCGTCGATGGTCGGACGAGGTCGTCGCCCCCACGAGCGGCGACTCCGCCCGCGCCGCACACCGGGAGGCGGTCGCTCATCTGACGGGCCTGATAGCGGCGAAGCGCACGGTTCCGGGGCCGGATCTGCTCAGCGCGCTCATCCACACGGTGGACGACGAGGGCGACAGGCTCTCCGAGGACGAACTGCTCTCCACCGCCTTCCTCCTCCTGATCGCCGGGCACGAGTCGACGGTGAACTTTCTGTGCAACGGGATCAGCGCTCTCTTCTCCCATCCGGAGCAGCTGGCTGCGCTGCGCTCCGGTCCTGACACCCTGTTGGAGGGGGCGATCGAGGAGATGCTCCGCTACGACAGCCCGGTGGAGACGTCGACCCCGCGCATCGCGGTCGGGGACGCGGACATCTGCGGCAGCGTAGTACCGGCTGGCGGCGTGGTGCTGATCGCCGCGGCGGACGCGGGCCGCGATCCGGCCCGCTACGACCGGCCGGGATGTTTCGACATCCGCAGGGGCGGCCGGGGGCACCTGAGCTTCGGCCATGGGGCACACTTCTGCCTCGGCGCTCCGCTGGCCCGGCTGGAGGGACGCATCGTCCTGCGTACGCTCCTGACCAGGTTGCCCGGGCTCGCGCCCGACGGACCGCCGGCCGACCGGCTGTCCAGCCTGGTGTCCCGCAGCATCCGGCGACTGCCCATCCGCTGGTGAGCGGCGTGGAGCGGCGTGGAGCGGGGTGGAGCGGGGTGGAGCGGGGTGAACGAGACCGTCACCGGGCGGTGACGCTCATGGTCAGTCCCGCCGGCAGCAGGGTGGTGCGGACGTCCGGCCGGGTCGCCATGCCGGTGACGGTGAAGCGGAGCGAGCCGGCCAGGACGCTCACCAGGGTCGAGAGCTCGACATCGGCCAGCGCCTTGCCGACGCACCAGCGGGTGCCCATGCCGTACGGCATATAGGTGCCGGCTTCCGGTTTCAGATCCTGCCAGCGCTCCGGGCGGAAGCGGTCGGCGTCGTCGCCGAACGTCGCCGTGCTCCGGTGCAGCACGTACGGGGAGATCAGCACGGCGGCGCCCTCGGGTATCCGCCAGCCCGCGGCCTCCTGCTCGCCTCGCGCGGTGCGGACGATCAGCCAGTTCGGCGGCCAGAGCCGGAGCGTCTCGGCGAGCGTCCACCGTACGTACTCCGGCACGCTCCCCTCTTCCGCCGAGTGGAGTGCGTGCGCACATTCGTCGGCCGTCCGAGGGTGGTCGGCCAGGGCGACCAGGCACCAGGTGACGGCGGCCGCGGGCACCCGGTAGGAGGCCAGACCGCTGGAGACGAGGATGCGCACCACGGCTTCCGTGCCGAGCCCGGAGGCGGTGAGCGCGTCGACGAGTCCACCGCTGCCGGGCCTGGCGAGCGCGCTGCGCAGCTCGTCCTCCAGAGCGCTCTGCGCACGCACCGAGCGGCGGTAGCGCGGGAGAAACCGCCGGAGCGCCCGCGGCAGCTGGAACGGGCTGGCGATCAGCGGGGTGATGGACGCCAGCAGTTCGGCCGTGTGGCCGGGGACCGGGCCGGCATCCCGCGAACCGAAGCAGTAGGTGGTGAAGGACCGGGCAGTGAGCTGTTCCAGGCTCAGGAGGGGGTCAGCGATGTCGCCCGCCGTCCGCCACTGCCGGCACAGCGCGTCGGCCGCGGAGGTGAGCCACCGCCGGTGCTCCCGCAGCGGGTCGGGAGACATGCCCCGCTGGGTGGCCCGGCGACCGCGCATCCACTCCTGCGTGGCCGGATCGTCGCGCACACCGCTCACCTCGTCGCGCCGGATGGTGCTGGTGACGAGGAAGTCGGTGTTGGTGCGGCGCAGCACCTCCTGCGCCGCGGCGGGGTCGTTGACCAGCACGGTGTCCTCGGCGAGCTGTACGACCGGGCCGTGCTGCCGGACGGCGGAGCCGAGCGTGCCGAGGCGGTCCTGCTCGTATCTCTCCAGGAATTCGGCGGGTGAGAACCCCGTGGGCGCGGGGGGACGGAGCACGGATCCCTCTCCTTCGGACAGTGCCGGCAGTCCTCCGGACAGTGCTGGCAGAGCTCAGGCGCGGGCGGCCCGGCCCCGGTGGGTGCCAGGGCCGGGCCGCCGTGGAACTGCCAGTGGCGCGATGCCTAGGGGGTCAACAGGTGTCTACGTCAACAGATGTCTACGGAACCCAGGGGTAGGCGCCGGCCGCCCCCTTGACGGTGATGCCCAGCTTGGTCGCCGCCTTGAACAGCATGCGCTTGGCCATGAACGTCCCCGTTCTGCGCGAAGTTACCGGCCGAGGGCCGGTCCGACGCGCAGCAGCTAACCACAAGCGTCCGCCCGCCGCCAGAGAGCGGAAGTATGCTGCTCACCCCTCTGCCCTACGGCCAACAGGCTCCCGTTACAAGGTGGTTGGCCGACGACCGGGCCCTTCAGGTCTGCGGAGGCGAGCCCAGCACGTCGGCCTGTCTCCACTCCGACCGCCACCAGCTCCGTGGTCGCCCACCAGTAGACGGGCCGGCCTCGCATCGTCAGACGGCCCCTGGGCTTTTTCGTGTCCCGGGGTCGGTGCCCATGGGCCTCGGGCTGTTGGGCCACTGGGGTGAGACAACCCGGCACGAGTGCCGTACCGGGCAGGAATCGCATGCGTATCAGGACACTCGGCGCAAGCACCTGTGCGCAGGTGACCGGGAGTGAGAAGGGGTTGTGCGCATGCCCACGATGCCGCCGAGGGTGGCCACCCAGGTCGACCGCCCGGCCGTACGCCGGGAGTTCGGCGCGCCGGTCCGGCGCGCGGCCGGCGTGGCTCCGCGCCGTGCGGAGGAGGTCGCGTGAAGCGGGTGCCGGGGCCGACCGACCATGTCGTCGTGGTGGGTGCCGGGCTGTCCGGACTGGCCTGCGCCCTGCACCTGCTGGGTGCGGGCCGCCGGGTCACCGTCGTCGAACGGGACGCCGGTCCTGGCGGCCGGGCCGGACGGGTGCGCCTGGGCGGATACGAGATCGACACCGGCCCGACGGTGCTGACCATGCCGCACCTGGCCGACGAGGCGTTCGCCGCCGTCGGCGACAGCCTCCACCGCCGCGTCGAGCTGACGGCTCTTCATCCGGCCTACCGGGCCTGCTTCGCGGACGGGTCCGCGCTCGACGTACACACCGACGGTGCGGCGATGGAGGCGGAGGTGCGGCGCTTCGCCGGACCGGCACAGGCGGCCGGCTACCGCGAGCTGCGGCAGTGGCTGGGGCGGCTGTACCGGGCGCAGATGCGCCGCTTCATCGACACGAACTTCGACTCACCCTTCCAACTCCTGCACCCGGATCTGGCGCGGCTGGCGGCGCTGGGCGGGTTCGGACGGCTGGACGGCCGTATCCGCCGCTTCCTCTCCGACGACCGCCTGCGCCGCGTCTTCTCCTTCCAGTCGCTGTATGTCGGCGTGGCCCCCGCCCGGGCACTCGCGGCCTACGCGGTGATCGCGTACATGGACACCGTGGCCGGCGTCTGGTTTCCGAAGGGCGGCATGCACGCGCTCCCGCGCGCCATGGCCGACGCTGCCGCACAAGCGGGCGCCGATCTGCGCTGGACCGCCGAAGTGTGCACACTGGAGCGCTCGGCAGACCGTGTGCGTGCTGTCCGCCTGACCTCTGGCGAGCGAATCCCCTGCGACGCGGTGGTGCTGACGTGTGAGCTGCCCGCTGCCTACGGACTGCTGGGACGCCGGCCACGGCGTCCGGCACGGCTGCGTCACTCACCGTCCGCTGTGATCCTGCACGCGGGCACGGACCGTACCTGGCCCCACCTCGCCCACCACACGATCTCCTTCGGCGCCGCGTGGGAGCGCACGTTCGACGAGCTGACCCGTGCGGGCGAGCTGATGAGCGACCCCTCGCTGTTGATCACCCGCCCCACCGCACACGATCCCGCCCTGGCGCCGCCGGGACGCCACCTCCACTATGTCCTCGCCCCCTGCCCCAACACCACTGTCGGTCCCGCGGCCGCCACATGGCGGGAGCTCGGCCCCCGATACCGCGACCGCCTGGTCGAGGAACTGGAGCGCCGGGGCCTGGGCGGGTTCGCGGACAGCGTCCAGGAAGAGCTCCTGGTGACGCCGCTCGACTGGGCAGGGCAGGGCCATGCGGCCGGCAGTCCCTTCTCGGTCTCCCACACGTTCGCCCAGACCGGACCGTTCCGCCCGCGCAACCTCCCACGAGAGGTGGAGAACGTGGTACTCGCCGGATGCGGGACGACTCCGGGCGTCGGCGTACCGACCGTACTCATCAGCGGCAAACTCGCGGCCGCGCGCGTCACCGGCGGCACAGGCGTCACCGGTGGCACAGGCGTCACCGGCCGCCGGTCCGCACGAGCGCGCCCGTCCCTGGCCACGGCGGACACATCTGCGGCTCCGGCTCCGGCGGGTACTGATGTCCCGTCGTGAACTGGACGCGGCCCGGATCACCGACCCCGCGCTCCGTGCTGCCTACGCGCAGTGCCGTCGGCTCAACGCCCGCCACGGCAGGACCTACTTCCTGGCCACCCGTCTCCTGCCGCTCGAACGACGCTCGGCCGTGCACGCCCTGTACGGCTTCGCCCGCTGGGCCGACGACATCGTGGACGACCTCGACCGGCACCATACGACCGAGGAGCGCGACCGGCTGCTGCGTCGTCTGGAGGACGATCTCGCTGACGGACTGCGTACCGGCGCCGGCAGCGGCGAACCGGTGGTCCGGGCCGTCGTCGACACCGCCGACCGGTTCGACATCGGTCATGCGCTCTTCGCCGACTTCCTGTCCTCGATGCGTGCCGACCTGACCGTCACGGACTACCCCACCTACGCTGATCTGCAGAGGTACGTGCATGGTTCGGCGGCAGTGATCGGTCTGCAGATGCTGCCGGTCCTCGGCACTGTCACGGCCCGGGAGGAGGCGGAACCGCACGCGGCGGCGCTCGGTGTGGCCTTCCAGCTCACCAATTTCCTGCGCGACGTGGGTGAGGATCTCGACCGGGGCCGCGTCTACCTGCCCGGCGATCTGCTGGCGGCAAACGGTGTGGACAGGCCCCTGCTGGAGTGGAGCCGACGCACTGGACGCCGTGACCCCCGGATCCGGGCCGCTCTCGTCGCGGCGGAGGCCATGACGCGAAAGATGTACCGGGCGGCGGAGCCGGGCATCGCCATGCTCGATCCGCGGGTGCGTCCCTGCATCCGTGCCGCGTTCACCCTCTACGGCGGGATTCTCGACGCGATCGCCGAGCAGGACTACACCGTGCTGCACCGTCGTGCGGTGGTGTCCCGTCGGCGTCGTGCGACCGTCGCCGCGGCGGGTGTGCTGCGCGTGGCCGGTGCCCGGTGGCACGCTCGCGCACGCGCCGGGCGGTTGTGGCAGCCCCGTCGAGCAGCCGAGGAGAAGGGCGCGGCGCGGTGAGTGAGCGAATGGGCGGCAAGCGCTGGTCCCCGCCGTTGCGACGTCGGCCCTCCGGCCCGGACTGGGCGGCGCAGGCACCGACCTGGCGTCAGGCGCGGCCGGCACTCGTCGCCGACGCGCTCGAGCGGGCGTCGGCCCGGCCGTCCGGCAACTGGTTCGTGGTCGGCGCCTCCCGGGAGGTGCGCGCGGGCGACCGCCCGTACGGCAGGACGGTCGGTGGCCTGGAGGTCGTGCTGTGGCGTTCGGACGACGGTGGGCTGCGCGCGGGGCCGGGCGTCTGCCCGCACCTCGGGGCTCCTCTGCGCGACAGCCGGGTGGTGTGCGGCACTCTGGTGTGCCACTGGCACGGCCTTGCCCTGGACGGTTCCGCGTCCGGTGGCTGGCAGCCGTTCCCCGTGCACGACGACGGCGTACTCGTCTGGGTACGGCTGGACGAGGTGGGCGGGGAGGAGCCCACTGAGCTCCCGGTGGTGCCTGAGCGCCCCGTGGCAGGGAGCGGTGTGGACGCGGTGTTCACGGCGGTGGGGCGGTGCGAGCCGCAGGACGTGGTGGCCAACCGGCTCGATCCGTGGCACGGCTCGTGGTTCCACCCGTACTCGTTCGTCGACCTGTCGGTGGTGCGGGAACCCCGTGGCGGGGAGGACGACGACGCCTTCGTCGTCGATGTCTCCTTCCGGGTGGCCGGGCGTCTGGTGGTCCCGGTGCGGGCCGAGTTCACCGCGCCGGAGCCGCGCACGGTCGTGATGCGCATCACCGGCGGCGAAGGCAGCACGTCCGTGGTGGAGACGCACGCGACACCGCTGACGAGGCTGAACCACGATCATCCGCGCACCGCCGTGGTGGAGGCGATGGTCGCCACTTCCCAGCGGCCGGGCTTCGCCCTCGCCCGAGCCGTGGCCCCCGTGCTGCGACCACTCATGCGCCGTACGGCCGGGCGCCTGTGGCGCGACGATCTGGCCTACGCCCAACGGCGCTGGACGCTGCGCAGCACCGGGCGGTTCCCTGGATGAGCCCGCACCGGTGGCATCCCACACCGGCGTGCGGGATGCCACGGGTCAGGCGGAGGGTCAGGAGGAAGGGCGGCGTCCCGCGACCGCCCCGAGCGCCCGGAGCAGGGCGGAACGGCCCGACCGCGGGACCGTCCACAGCACTTGCCCCCGTACACCCCGGTCGGCGAGCAGTGCGTTGGCCGCCAGGAAGCCGGTGGTGGCTGCCCGTTCCATGAGGGCGACGGGCAGGTCGCAGCGGATCGTGTCACCGGCCAGGGTCAGCCATGGGTGGGGAGTGCGCACGGTGGGGCGCTGTTGGTGGGAGCCGACTTCGAAGAGCGGGCAGTCCGAGCGCCACTCGTGCCGGGAGTCGACGATGCGCGCCTCGCGGGTCTCCGGGTACACCTGGTGGAGTCGGTCGATGAGCATGTCCTGCACGTCCTTCTGCTCGGCCGCGGGATCGACGGCGTAGGCGTGCAGTTCCACGACTGATCCCCCGGACCGCGCGGCCCAGCGGGCGGCCTCGCCCTCGTACCGCTCCAGAGTGCTGATGTTGTCCAACCCGCCGTAGCCGCTGGTGCCGAGGAATCCGGGCCTCTTGGAGCGGACCGGCCGGTCGAGCCAGAGCCGGGAGACGAGGAAGGGCGGTGCGGTGCGCAGTGCGGCGATGCCGTCACGCCAGGCAGAGGTGCCGAGGCGGGGTGACGCGGCGACGATCTGCCGCAGCCCCCCGGTGTCGAGAGCGAGCACCACTGCCTGGTGGAGGTCGGTACCGGCGTCGGTACGCACCTTTGCACCACCGCCGTCGTGGGGAACGATCTCGTGCACGGAGGTGCCGGTGCGCACGTCCGCGCCGAGGTGCTGGAGGTAGTCGCCGAGCGGGTCCCAGAGCGCCTGGGGGAAGGGCTCGCTCGGCACGTCGAAGAGCAGGCCCTCGGCCGATCCGAGAAAGTAGATGTGGAACATCAACAGCAGTTCGGCGGCCGACAGTTCACTCGGGTCGGCGAAGAAGCTGCGCGAGAACACCTCGAAGGCCAGGTGGTGCGCGGCCTCCGGGAAGCGCACCGCTTCCAGGATTCGGGTGGCGGTGACACTGTCGAAGCGTGCGTAGACCTCGGGTACGCGCACGTCGAAGAGCGGGAGTGCGGCCCGGGCGTCCATGGTGGCCAGGTCCCGCAGACGGAAGGTAGGGCTGAGGGCGGCGAAGCCGAACGCGCTGAGGGGTGGGGTCCTCGGGATGTGGGCGAAGCTGTCGGTCAGGCCGCCGCTGTGCCGCAGGGGGTAGTCGGGCAGCGGGATGAGCCGTGCGAGGCCGGGGTCGGTGCGGCGGAGCAGGCCGCGGAGGTTGTAGTACTGACGGAAGAAGGCGTGGAAACCGCGGGTCATGGTCACCGCGGAGCCGTCCGCCAGCCTGGTGCGCCGACCGGAGAGCCGGCCGCCGAGCGAGCCCTCCTTCTCGTACAGGGTCACGTGGGCGCCGCGTTCGGCCAGCAGGGTGGCCGCGGCCAGACCGGCGATTCCGCCACCGATCACCGCGACGGACGGCTCGTCCCCACGTCGGAAGCGCTCCGCGCCGGGTGCGGGGAACAGGATCTCCGCCTTGCGGTCCCGGCCCCGCCGGGCGGCAGGAGTGCGGCGGGCGGCAGGAGTGCGCCGGGCGGTCATTGCTCGTCCTTTCTCGCGGTGGGCGTGCCGCCGTTGCGGGCGAGGAAGGTGTGCACGATGCCCGTCTGCCATCCGGCGACGGGAGCGACACGCACCGAGGTCAGGCCGGTACGGCCCAGCCGGGCGGCGAAGGCGGGGGCGGTGTCGAAGGCGAGGACGCTGTGCCACAGATGGCGGTACAGGGCACGGTCGCCGAGGAGCGTGCCCGCGGGGATGACGAGCCCGTGGCACACCGCCGTCCACAGCGCTCGGTGCACCCGCGAGCCGCTGAGGCTGTACTCGTGGGCGGTGAGACGCCCGCCCGGCCGCAGCAGACTCCGAACGCTCCGCAGGACCGCGTCCGGATCGGTGACGTTGCGGAACAAGTAGGCGGCGAAGACGGCGTCGAAGGGGCCTTCGCCGGCCGTCGCGAGTTCCTCGGCGGTCAGGTGGAGAAAGCGCACACGCGCGGGCCACGGCTTGGCCAGCGCGCGACGCAGCATGCCGGCGGACGCGTCCACGGCGGTGATCCGGGCCCGCGGCGCGGCCCTGAGCAGAGCCCGGGTGGAGGCGCCGGTGCCGCAGCCGATGTCGAGGAGATGCAGTCCGGCTCCGCCGTCGGGGAGCCCGAGACGGCGGGCCGAGCGCAGGAGGTCGGTGTGGTAGCCGGGGTTGAGGGAGGTGAGGCTGTCGTAGGTGCGGGAGGCGTGGTCGAAGGCGCGGGCCAGGTCGTGGTCGCGCAGCAGGCTCATCGGTGGCTTACTCCGATTCGTACGGCAGGCCGGGAACGGCAGGCCAGGAACGGCGGGGCAGGAAAGGCAGTTCGGCCGCGGTGCAGAGCATCGGCCGAACAGGAGTGCGCAGTCCGATGCGCCACTTCTCCCGGGACGAGGTCGTACCGTCGAGAAAGCGCAGGAGGCGCTCGGCCGGGACGCGCCGGAACAGGTTGGTGAAGAAGTCAGGGCCGTTGATCCGCCCGGTGTCCAGAGCACGCAGCAGGATCGCGTCCATCGCCAGCGCGCGGCGCCCGTAGGGCGCGGGCACGGTCTCGTGCCCGTCGCCCAGGGTGGCGGCGATGGCTCTGCTCTGTCGCTGCACCGCGGCGAAGGTGTAGCCCGTGGCCGGCCGAGTGGCGCCGCCCGCGGTCCCGATGCGGAACACGGCGGCTCCGACCCGCCGCGGAAAGCGTGCGTCGGTCATGGGGATGGCCCCCTGCTCCGGCTGCTCCACCGTGAGCGCGCCGAGTCCCAGGATGTCGCGGCAGTAATGACCGAGTGCCGACTCGTACGCCTTGGTGCTCACCACCGCGCCGGAGAACTCGGTGTACTCCACGAGCGCCCGGTCCGGCGCCAGCGGCAGCACGTAGCCGAAGGCGAGCCCGTGCGCCGGCTGCGGGACCCGGAAGTCCATCAGGTCCGCGACCGCGGGATCGAACCGGTCGGTGTCGGTGCGCACGAACCAGCCGCGGAAGTGCTGGAGCAACCGCGTACGCGCCGGCGGCAGGGCGGGCAGCGGTCGGGAGTCGAACACGCGTCGGGCGCGCAGCGTCAGGGACGAGCCCCCCGGCAGCGTGCACCGGACCTCCGCTCCTTTGCGCAGGGCGCACACCGTTTCCACCGTCGCACGCAACAGACGCCCGCCGTCCGACCGGGCCAGCCGGCCGTGGACCATGCGTTCCAAGTCGGTCGACCGCACCATGCGGTAAGTGAACGGGGCCGGCTCGACGGTGACAGGGCGGCCGTCGGCGCCGTGTACCCGCAGCTTCGACCATGACGCGCTGACGACCTCTTCGAGGCCGTCGACGCCCGACTCCCAGTAGCACCAGGTCCGCTCCGCAGGGCGCAGCGGACCGTCCGGCGGCTCGACCACGGTCACGGGGGAAGCGCCGGCCTCCGTCAGCCGGTGCGCCAGGCTGAGACCGGCCGCACCCCCTCCGACGACGACGGTGTCGTGCGCTTCGGCGTCGCGGGGGGTCACCGTGCTCGCCGTTCGACGACGGGTGTTCCGTCCGGGGCCGTGCGCTGCGGCTCGGTGTCCGGCGGTGTTCGTCGGTCCATGGTGCTCCTCGGTCGACGCGATACCTGTGGCGCACGGAGGCCGGGGACGGCTTGCTCGCTCTGCGCTCCCGGCCGGACCCTGTCCGAACGTGGCAGCCGCGGGGGGTCGACGACGAGTGGCGCAGCCGCGACCGCCGGTCCAGCGGACCACGTTCCACTGGCCGATGCCAGGCGCCACGGCCAAGTACCCCCAACGACAGGAGGCCGGCCTCTCCCGGTCGTTCGATCACACCTCGCGACCAGGTGTCACCGGTGTGGAGCAAGCGGAACGGCGACGCCGACGCGCACGCCGTGTACCAGCCCCGCGCTCAGGCACCCTGGCCCGGTGATCGATCGGAGGAAACAATGGCCGAGCTGACGGGCGACGACGGTCGCGAGCCGACGGGCCGGGAGCCGACGGGCCGGGAGCCGACCGGCCGGCCGCGCGCGGGCTGGCCGACGCTGCTCCTGCTGCTCGCGGTGTGTTACGCGGTGGCCGCGGCAGGTGGTTTCGCCGCCGCCGACTCCGCAGAGACCTACCAGGCGCTGACCAAACCGTCCTGGGCTCCACCGGGATGGCTCTTCGGCCCTGTGTGGACCGTGCTCTACGGCACGATCGCCGTCGCCGCCTGGCTCGTACTGCGCTCTCGGACAACCGGCCACGTCGTGGCGATGACCTGGTGGTCCGTGCAGCTCGCTCTCAACCTCGCCTGGACCCCCCTGTTCTTCGCAGCCGACGCCTACGGACTGGCCTTTGTCGACATCTGTCTCCTGCTCGTCGCCCTGGCCGGCACCGTCGCCGCCTTCGGCCGGCGGCGCCGGGCCGCGGCTGTGCTGCTCCTGCCCTACATGGCATGGGTCGCGTTCGCCGCCGCTCTCAACCTCTCCATCTGGCTGCTCAACACGTGATCCGGTCCACGCCGTCCGGTTGGGGCAGCCGTGAAACGAGGACCGCGAGGTCGCCGGAGGCTCGACCGGTGCGGATTCGGTGGTTGCCTGATGCGGCGCCGCTTCCAGGATGACGGCGTCCAGCACGGCTTCACGTCGTGACCGCCCGCCACGATCGCCAGGCCGGGCCGTGGCATCCGACGCCGGCTACTGGCGGGCGAGTGTGGTGAAGCGCACTGGTGCGGCAAGGACCGCACGGGCCCCCTCCTCGTCGGCGGTGCGCGCGGCGAGTGTCGCCTCGGCCAGACGGGGAGGAAGCGCTTCCCCGAACTTGAGCCCACGCACCGCACGCGCGTCGACCTCCGGAAGACACATCCCAGCGGCGGCATCCGCGACGGCGGTCTTCCAGCGGGCCGGGGTGACGTCGTCCCGGAGCCGGATCCAGTGGTCGGCGAATCGTCGCTGCGGGGCGACGACGGAGGGCAGTGAGGCGGCCAGTGTGGCGTTGGCTCGGTGGCCGGCCCACGTCCACCAGCGGATGTCGCCGTCCGGGAGACGGGTGACAACGGTTCCGTCCGGGTGCACCGAGTCCGTGTGTGCGTCGCGGGCCTTGGTGAGTCTGACGGCGGCCCGTTTCGTCAGGCTTACGGGAGGGTCCGCACCGAGCAGGACATCGCGGGCGGCTCGGGTCAGGGCGAAGGAGCAGACCCGGTCTCCGCCGAAGCCGCTCCAGCGGGCGCGTCCGCCTTCGTCGGTCGGTTCCACGAAGCAGCGCCTGCGGCTCCAGTCGATGTACGTCACCAGCCAGCTCCGTCCCGCGAGCAGCAGCTTGCGCGGACCGGCGACTTCCTCGGTCAGCAGGTCGGGATCGGTGCGGCCGATCTCGGAACGACCGTTGTAGACGGCGAACTCGGGGGGCGCGGTGAAGACCGCCGTAAGGTTCATGAAGTGCCGGTGCCCGTAGCGGCGTTCGGCCTCGGGCCCGATGAACAGGACTCCACCGTCCTGTTCCAGATATCCCTGCTCGACCAGGTGGCGCACGACGGGTGCCGCTCCGGGCCCGAAGGGGCCGATTCCGCCCCACCACTCCCGCCACAGGTTCTCTCCGACACGGTGTTCCTGCAGGCACAGGGCGAGCAGTTGCTGGGTCACCAGGTGACGGGGCTCGGGTGGGGCCACGACGGGTTCGACCCAGCCCCGCGACCACTGCAGCAGAAGGGCCGCCGCGGAGAGCAGCCCGGCTTCGTCGAGCGCGAGGAACAGACAGTTGCGGGAGGCTCCGGGGCGGCGTCCCGTGCGGCCGAGGCGCTGGAGGAACGAAGCCACGGTGGACGGTGCGTCGAGCTGGATGATGCGGTCCAGGTCGCCGACGTCGATGCCGAGTTCCAGAGTGCTGGTGGAGACGATGACGCAGTCGCGGGCTTCGGCGAAGGCATCCTCGGCGCGGCGACGTTCGGCCACGGACAGCGAGGCGTGGGAGAGGAAGGTGGTCACGCCTTTGCGGCGCAGTTGCTCGCCCAGCTCTTCCACCGTGCGGCGGCTTTCGCAGAAGACCAGGCGCTTCTCCCCCCGGTGCAGGGCGGCGATCACCGTCGCCGCGTTGGCGACGGAGCCGACGTAGTCCAGTTCGATGTCGCCGGAGGGGGAAGGTGCGGCTGCTGTGGGCGGCGCTGCGGGCGCGGCTGCTGTGCCGGGTTCGGTTTCGCCGAGGTGGGGGGCGATGACCCGGGCGGGGCGACGCCCCTGTCCCGAACCCTGGAGCCAGGTCAGCAGCTCGTCGGGGTTGCCGACGGTGGCCGACAGTCCGACCCGTTGGAGTGGGCGCCCGACGACATGGCTCAGGCGTTCCAGGACGGCCAGCAGGTGCCAGCCCCGGTCGTCGCCCGCGAAGGCGTGCACTTCGTCGACGACGACGGCGTGCAGCCCCGAGAAGAAGACCCGGTGGTCGACATGGGTGCTCACCAGCATGGACTCCAGGGACTCCGGCGTGGTGAGGAGGATGTCGGGCCGGTGGGAGAGGATGCGGCGGCGCCGGGGCGTTGTGACGTCGCCGTGCCACAGCTCGACCGTACGGCCCAGCCACTCCGCATACGTCCGCAGCCGGGGGTGGAGGTTGTTGAGCAGCGCCTTGAGCGGGCACACGTACAGCACGCTGGTGCCCTTCCAGCCGTGCCGGTTCATGCGCGTCAGCAGCGGGAAGACGGCTGCCTCGGTCTTGCCCCCGGCCGTGGGGGCCAGCAGGACGGCGTCCTCGCCGCCAAGAAGCGGTTCCACGGCCGCTTCCTGGAGCGGACGCAGGGAGCGCCAGCCCAGCGCGTTGACGATGTGGTGTCCGAGGACGGGGTCCAGGAGGTCCAGGACCTCGACCGGTTGCCTCATGACGGGTCCAGGTCCGGGTCCACGTCCAGTTCGACGTCGCCGGCGCCGACGGCCGCGCTCCGTTCGGTCTCGGTGAGTTCGGCGCTGTTCAGGGTGAGGGCGTAGTGGGTGCGGGGATCGAAGTCCGCGAACTCGTCGACCCGGTCCAGGACATCGGCGACGAGTTTGCGCAGGTACAGACGCGGGGCGATACCGACCTTGCCGCCGAGCGAGCCGGTGAGCGCGCGGGCCAGCTCGTCGAGATAGGCGTCGTCGACGCGGGCCGCGAGCCGCTCGGGGTGACGGGCGGCTCCCGCGTAGAGGTCACGGACTTTGCGTCCCAGTTCGCCGAGGGCCGGCAGGTCGAATCCGGGAAGGCGCAGTTGTACGGCGCGGGGGGAGTCGAAGCGCGGGTCGGTGGTGAAGTCGGTGGCCAGCCGCTGGGCGAGGGGAGCGAGGCGCTGCACGCCCTGCTGTCCGTCGTAGAACGCGGGGGTGCCGGTGATGACGAGGAAGAGCCCCGGGAAGCGGCCCGCGTCGATCTCGTCGAGGAGCTGGCGCAGAGCGTTGAGGGACTTCTCCCGTACGTCCGAGCGCACCCGCTGGAGGGTCTCCACCTCGTCGAGGACGAGCAGCAGACCAGGGTGCCCGCAGTCCCGCAGCACGGTGAGGAGGCCCTGGAGGAAGCCCAGCGCGCCGAAGTGGTCCAGGTCGCCCCGCACGCCCGCCGCGCGTTTGGCGGAGGCCGCCACGGAGCGCTGCCCGCCGAGCCAGGCGATGAGGGACTCGGCGTGTGCCCCGTCCCCTGCCGCCACCGCTTGCCGGTAGCCGCGCAGCGCCGCGGAGAAGGCGGGCGTGGTGCGGGCGACGTCGGCCAGTCGCCGCTCCAGAAGTTCGTCCACCGCCTGTGCCAGTGCTGCCTCGTCGTCGTCGGCGATGGCGCCGTCGGCCAGGGCCTCCTCCTCCAGCGCGAAGAACCAGGAGTCGATGACCGCCCGGAGGGCGGAGGGCCGGTGTGTGGCCGTGGTGAGACGTTCGACGAGTCGCCGGTAGACGGTCTCCAGCCGGTGCAGGGGCGTCTCGGTTTCGGAGATCTGCACTTCGCTGACGGCGAGCCCGCGACGTTTGGCGCGTTCGGCGAGCCAGCGTGCGAAGAAGGTCTTGCCGGAGCCGTACTCGCCGCGCAGGGCGTGGAAGGCCGAACCGTCCCGGGCCACGGTGGCGAGGTCGTCGTCCAGGGCGGTCTCGAAGCGTTCGAGACCGACGGCGAACAGGCCGAGACCGGCTTGCGGAACGGTGCCGCGCCGCAGTGCGTCGACGACCTCGCGCCGCCGCGCGGCACTCACCTCGGACACGGGGGTGCTCATTCGACGTCTCCCAGGAACTGCTCTTCGAGAAGCGCCTTGTTGAGTTGGACGGTGCGCCCGGACTCGACGAGTTGGAGCACGGGGTAGCCGTCGACGTTGAGCAGGCGTTCCAGGACGGTGGCGAACCTCTCCGGGTTGCGCTGCGACCGGCCCGTGGCGGACTGGGCCGCGGCGGCCACCGCACCGGGTGACAGCTTCCCGCCCGCCTCCACCAGCGCGTCGAGCGCGGCGGCGACGGCTGTGTCCCCCTTGTCGCCCTGGATGCCCCGGACGAACTTGCGCTGTGCCTCGTACGGGTCGGAGCGCACGACGCGCTCCCCGAGGCTGTTTCGGCCAGGTGTCGGGGAGGCGGGCTCGGCTCGGGGCTCCGTTCGCGGCCCGCGCGTTCCCTCTGCGGCCTCGCTGTCGACGGCGGCGACCGGCACCTCGACGAGGGGAGGTGCGGATGCCGCAGGGCTCCCGGTGCCCGTGGCGGCGGTGGCCTCGAAGGTGGCGGGCGGCTCCGAGTCGGGCGCGGGGTCCTGCTCGCCGCGCCACCAGCCCGGTGCAGTGCCCTCGGCCGGCAGCAGTGTCCACCCGTCGGGGATCAGCGCTGCGGACGGGACGAGAGTGATCACGGGGACGGTGACCTCGGCGAGTGAGGCGCCGCCGTGGTAGCCGGCCTGCCGGGCCGTGTAGCGCAGGTCCTCGCGCCAGGGGAGGACGGCCCGGCCGCCGGGGGCTCCGACTCGGGGACCCGCCAGCAGGATCTCGCCGTCCTCGGGGGTGCCGGTGCGCCACCGTGCCCCCTGCACACCGTCGGCCGCGGTCTGCTGATGCGTGCGCGGAGTGCGGTCCAGGACGTGGCCGTGGTCGGAGACGAGCAGGACCGGCCTGCCGTAGTCGCGGGCGGCGTTGAGCAGGTTGGGCAGTTTGGCGATGTCGCCGATCCTCCACCGGCCGGCGATGCCTTCGCGGCCGTCGGCCAGCGCGTCGTCGATGGTGTTGAGGACGACACCGACGATGTCGTCGGAGGCGAGAGTCTGGAGCAGTTCAGGCGCCAGCCCGTGACCGGGGGGCCCTTCGTAGCCGCCCTTGTGGAAGAGCTGTGCCTCACGGCGTCGCCGCTTCCAGAAGGTGGCGAATCCGGTCCGCTCCTTGTTCTGCCCGCCTTCCTCCGCACGCGCGCACAGCAACGACGCCCGGCTGATTCTCGTCACCGAAGGCACCATCGACACGGCGGCCTGCCGCGCGGGCTGCCGGCCGGGCCCGGGTTTGGGTACCACCTCGGTCCACACCCGCCGGTCCAGCTCTCCGGCGAGCTGGACGGCCACGTCGGCGCTCATCCCGTCCAGGACGAGGATCAGCGGTCTGCCGCCGTTGCGGGCGAGTGGTGCGGCCGCCTCCGTGAGAACGTCCTCGATGAGCAGGGCGCCGCCCGGTGCCTGCTGTGAGGCGCCTTCGGTCCACACGGCGAGCCGCTGGGCGAATGCCTCGTCAAGGCGCGCACGCCGCGCTCGTACGGCTGTTATCAGCTTCTCGTAGGCGCCCGCCACGGCGGCGTCCCGCGAGCTGTCCCCCTCGGCGAGGATGCTCACCGCCAGATCGGCCCACCCGGACGAGGCCATGTGCGCCCGCACCGCTCGCCCCACCGATTCGACCGGCGGCAGTGGGCGGTGGAGCCATCGCACCAGCCGCACGGCGGCACGGGCCGTTTCCGTGGAGTCGGCGTAAACGGTGCTGAGCTGGTGCTCCGTGAGGTGGCGCAGGGCGGTCTCCGCCGGCCCTGCTGGTCCGCCGAGCAGAGCGGCCAGGTCGCGCAGCCGCTGCCGGTAGCCGGACGGCAGGAGCCGGTCGGTGCCGATCAACGGGCTGAGCTTGGCCTCCGTCGACAGCCGGTCGGCGTGCTCGAGGACGTCGAGGACACGACCGCGGGCCTCCTCGCGCTGCGGTCCGCTGCTCTCGGCCTGTGCGATCCAGCGGGTGAGGACGCCGGTCGCGGCGTCCGCGAAGGGCCGCAGCGCCTCGAAGGAGGAGAGCGCCGGGCCGAAGAGGGTGCCGAGCGCGAACCCGGCTGCCTCGGCCGCCTCCGAGGAGAGTGCCGCGGAGGCGAGTGCCCCCAGCGGCAGCGCCTGCTCACCCCGCCCGTCGGCCGCCAGCGCCATCAGGGTGGCGGCGGCCGGTCCCGCGGCCTGTGCGAGCCACTCGGCGATCCCCTCGCGTTCGGCGAGGGGGAGCGCCGCGTACGTGGCGGGGCCGGTCGGCGTACGGGACCAGGCGAACAGCGTGTCCGCGTCGAGGTCGAGAGTGTCGGAGGTGGTGTCGCCCAGTCCGAGCCGCTGGGCCAGCAGCGCCCGCACCGCGCGGTCCCGGGTGAGGACGGCGCCGGCACGTGGCCAGCCGCCGTCCACCGGCTCCGCCTCCAGCAGCGCGTCGAGGAGCCAGCGCTCCCCGGACATACGGGGGTCCAGGTCGGTGGCTCCGAAGAGCTGTTTGACGATTTCAGCCCGGTCCACGGGCAGGGGACGGTGCCGCACGGCGTGGGCACGCAGATCCCAGCCGAGCTGCTCGGCTGGGACCCGCCCGGTCACGACGAGCACCCTGTCCTCGTCCTTGTCCCCGTTCTCGCCGTTCTCGTCTTCGTCTGCCTCGGCCCGGTGCCGTTGCCAGGCGTCGACGACTCCCAGCAGCGAGTCGTGGTCGCTGATCCGGACGTGCCGGCTTGTGCCGTTGATCTGGACGGTGAACTCGGCTTCCCGGCCGCGGTCCTCGTAGGCCGCGTCGACCAGGACGAGCCGTTCTCCCTCGGACTGCGGCAACTCGACCTGGAGCAGCATCTCGATGGCGCGGCGGCCTACGACAGGGTGGGCGGCCATCAGCGACCGCCTTCGCCTTCGTCGCCCGCGGACTCCCGGGCCGTGCCGCGAGCGTCATCGTCACGGCTCCCGTCCCCGGGCGCGGCAGCGGTGCCGTCTCCGGTCCTGTCCCCGGTCCCGTCCGTGGTCGGCTGCCGTTCCTCTACGGCCCGCCAGATGATCTCCACCGCCGTGTGCGGGTGCCCCGCGCGGAACGTGTGGATCTCCTGCCTTATGGCGGCCAGTTCGGTGGCGAGCAGCGCCTCCAGTCCACTCGGTGCGTCACCGATGATCCTGCGGGCGGCGCGCGCCGCCGGGCCGGTCCCTGCCGTGGCCGCGTCGTCCGTCCCGCCGGTCCTGTCCTGGCCGGTTTCCGGCTTGGGTGCCGCCGATTCACCCGGCTCGTCCGGCTGCGAGGGAACGGGCGGGGCACCGTGCTCCGTCAGCGGGATCTGTTCGGGGCCCGGGGCCGGCGGCTGGGGCGGCATCGGGGTCGTCCGCTCCAGTTGGAGCGCCGCGTCCACGATGGCCATGCCGGTCTCCCGCACGGACGTGAGCACCGGTACGAGAGAGCGCTCGAACTCCGACGCACGGGCCGCCTCGGCGATCCGGTCCAGGAGCCGCCCCGCGCGGTCTCCCACGCTGTCGTCGCGGTCACGAAGGCCCTGGACGCTCCGCAGCAGGTGCCAGTCCGTCCCGTCCAGAGCCCGGAGCACCGCTCCGGCACTCTCCATGGTGTGGGCCAGCTCCCGGGCAGGCGTCTGGTGCGAGACGGCGGCAAGTTCCTCGACCAGCGCTGTCGCGTCGTTGCCGTGCCGGCTCAGCCGGGCCAGCAGCCCCAGCGCCTCGCGCAGCATCGCCGTACGGGGAGCGGGCTCGGACCCGTCCAGGCCGAGCAGCGCGGCGTGCCGCTCCAGCGTGGTGCGCACGCCCGAGACGTTCGTCTCGCACTCCTCCACCTTGCCGCGGACGGCCTCGGCCAGGCTGCTCACGTTCCGTGCGTACGGCTGCGGCTTGGCGGCCACGCCGAAGAGCCGGCCGGCGTGGTCGCGCGCGGCCTCGTACACCTCCGCGTCCGGCAGCGGCTGGGAACGCAGTGCCCAGCCGGGGCCGATCGACGGCAGATCGGGTGCCGTGGTCTCCGGCCCGGAGTGGTACGTCCAGGCGCGGTCGTCGAGCAGCGCATAGGCGGCGATGAGCAGATTGACGATGTTCGCGTCCAGGCCCGCGTATCCGAGGGGCTCCTGGGTGATCCAGCGGCGGATGTCCTCGACCCGCAGCAGCTCCCGCTCGCCGTGCTGGGCGGCGGCCTGGTTGATGCGGGTGCGCCAGTCGGCCCGCAGCACCAGCGGGCCGTCGTGCACGGTGCCCAGCTCCAGCGGTTCCACGATCCGCTTGACCGTGCCCAGTTGGTTGTTGTCGACCTCCACCCGGCCGCCCTCGTCCATCGCCCGGGTGATCCACTCCAGCGTGGTCCGCAGCTCCCTCACCGAGACGGCCTCGGGCTGGCCCGCGCGGATGGCGCTGAAGTCGGGGTGCTTGCGGTACAGCGCGGCGAACATGCCGTCGGCGAGGCGGGCGAGGTTGTCGGCGAACGTCTTGCCGCCCTCGACCTCGGGGCGGGAGAACTCCGGCTGGAGCGAGAGCACATGGCGGCCCTCGGCCACGGGGACGGACGTGGTGCCTTCGGTGGGCGCGGAGAGCCCGTAGACCTCGCCGAGCGCCTCGACGAGCGTGCCGGTGAGGCCGTCGCGCCCAAGCTCCAGCGCCCGCCGGGCCTTGGCGCGGTCGTCGGGGGCGTAGTTGCGGGTGTACTCGTCCAGCCGGTTCCGCTCCAGCAGGAAGGTGATCCGCATCAGCCGTCCGAGCTGGGCGTTGCGCTCCTCGGAGAAGAAGTGGGGCAGCCACACCAGGGTGGGCGCTACGAGCCCTTCGCTTTGCAGCTTCATGACGCGCTGGAAGTCGTCCGAGGGATAGCGGTCGTCCTCGTCGAAGGGGTAGTCGACGATGAAGCGGATCCTGCCGTCCGTGCTCGGGGTGAACTGCTCGTCCGGGAGCTTGGGGGCGTCGGCCACGTTACCGAAGACGAACTCCGCGGTGCGCTTCGTGCCCCGCCAGACGAGCTCCTTCTCGGCGAGCAACTGCCCCTTCTTGACACCGAGCAGCTCCCACAGGCGGTCGTTCACCCACACCCTGCGCGCCCCGCCCTTGTCCTCTCCGGCCACCGCCTTCAGCAACGGCTCGATGTCCAGGTCGGACAGGTGGAGGGAGAAGACCGGATCGTTCTCGCCCTCGGTGCGCAGCTCGGAGGGGAAAGCGCCCTGCAGCGCTTTCAACCGCTCGGTGACCTTGGTGCCGACGGGCACCGTCCGGGAGTGCACGGAGCCGTGGTTGAGGGCGGCCAGCCGTGCCCCGGTGAGCCTGCGCAGCGCCGGCACCTCGGGGGCGAGCGCGGCGAGCAGCAGCGTCTTGACGAAGCGGTCGTCGGCGACGAAGTCGGAGTGGTCCGCCCCGCCGTACTTGCTCAGCAGATACTGGCGGGCCTTGTCGTAGAAATCCCTGGCCGCCTTGGCCTCGTGCTTGAGCTCGTCGGTGAACGCGACGCCGTTGCCGTCCACGAGGACGTCCCACAGGTCGCCGAGCGGGACGAGCCGGCCCAGCGGGGCGTGCGCGTTCTTCTCCAGCAACTGCTGGACCAGCTTGAGGCCGCTGCGCTCCCGCTGGAGCGCCCCGGACAGCGCCACCAGCACGTTCAGCAGGGCGGGCGAGAGCGGGTAGACGGCGCGGAAGTCCTCCCAGCCCGCGCCGGTGGCGCCGCCGCCGTCCAGCAGGATGTCCTTGACCTGCTGGTTCGACGCGTCGATGCCCTTGAAGGCGGACCGGAGCAACTCCTCCTTGCCCTCCCTGGGCTTGAGCACCCGCTCCCTGATGATCTCCGGGAGGTTGCGGTCCTCCAGGTTGATGATGGTCAGGCGCTCCTTCAGATACTCCAGCGCCTGCTCCATGTTCTGCACGTCGGAGCCGAGGATGTCCTTCCCGACGAGCTGGGAGAGGTCGCGCTGGCGGGAGATGAAGGAGACGATCGGCACCGGCCGGTCGGCGTTGCCGGATTCGATCAGCTTGACCAGCTTCTGGATCTCCTCGTTGACCCAGGTACGTTCCCGCATCCGGGCCTGGAGCCAGAGGATCAGCTCGTCGAGGAAGAGCACCACGCCGTCGTAGCCGAGCGTCCGCGCGTGCTTGCTGATCTCGCTGAGCCCGTCGTCCAGCGATACGTATGCGTCCGGGCCCCCGGCGGCGCTCGCCGCGTACGACTTCATGGGCCCGCTGATGAGCGCCGTCACCAGGCTCTCGCGCCCCGTGTCCCCGGCCGGTGCGGCGAAGGCCGCGTCGAGTTCCTCACCGGCCCACGCGGTGGGGCCCGCCGTACCGATCGGCGCGAGCCCGTCGCCCCCCGCGGGTGCCGAGCCGATGGGCGCCAGCCCGTCACCCGTGCCCGGCGCATCCGGGCCCGCGGTGGGCAGCAGCCGGATGAACGCCTCGTCGCCCACCGACTCCCGCAGGGCACGGGCGTCGGCCAGCAGCGCGTCCGCCTTGAAGACCGACGGCGTGGGCGCGTCCGGGTGCAGTTCGCGTACGACCTTCACGTAGCCGCCGAGCAGCGCCGACTCCAGGTTGGCAGCGCCCACCAGGTGGTAGGGCACCATCAGGAACTTCCGGTCGGACAGCCAGTCGTCGTGGTCGGCGACCACCTCTCGCAGCCGGCGCTTGTCACGGACGGCCGCGTCGCCGTTGAGCACGGCGTGCAGCACGGTCAGGAAGTGGCTCTTACCGGCGCCGAACGAGCCGTGCAGATAGGCGGCGTACGACGTGTTCTTCCGCACAGCGCCACGGACCAGCCGCAGTGCCTTGTCGAACTCCTTGGCCAACTGCTCGGTGACCACATAGTCCGCCACCGAACCGGCCGCGTCGTCCCCGAACCCCTGTGACAGCGCGATCTTGTAATCGCCGGCGTGGGCGTCCTCCCTGATCTCGAGGACGTCCCTCAGCACGACCTTGCTGTCCCTGGCCATCAGCCGCTTCAGCTCCCCACACCCCGACGAGACCCCGCCCGGCCACCCGCCGGGCACCTTCACCCGGCCGTTCGGCCGGCATTTTGTCCGGCTCTGTGACCGGGCACTTCACGCAGCGCGGCCCGGCGGTCACCCGCAGCGCGCACGCAACCCCTCCATCCTGCCATTTCGGCCAGGATGGAGGGGCGGGGTGCGCGAGGTCGGGACCGCTACGTGGTGCGGGGCGTCACTGGCGTGACGGGCTTCGGGTCACTGCCAGAAGAGCTCCTCCACAATGATCTGCGGATCCTCGGTACGCCGAATGAAGGTGTAGGTCATCCAGCCGTGGCCGCTGTCGAAGAGAAGGACGTGGGCGCCCTTCGGCTCGGTGGACTGAACCGGCTGGACTTTCATGCCATCGGGAAGATCCACATCGGTTTCGATGCCGCGGAAGTAGGGATCCTTCGCCGTGACCAGCTCGGCGCGGGCTGCGTCGACCACCTTCCGCACGTGCTCCGGGAGCGAGTCGCGGGCAGCCTGGGCCTTGAGTGTCCAGTCCATCTGCCACGGCGGACCCATGAATCCGTTGTCGGTCACTGGCCGGGCTCCAGCCTCCGTACGTGGTAGCGAATGTTTGAAGCCTCCTCCAGGAGCGCCTTGGCCTCGGTGATGTCGGTGGATTCCGAGGCGCGGCGGTGGAGGTCTTTCATATGGGCGTCGAGCTTCGGATCACGGGCGATCGCGTACTCGCCCCACCAGCGGGCCATGAACGCAGGCACGGTGCTGATGTCGAACGCGTCGGCCACCGCCCACCTCCAGTGCTCGTCGAAGTCGGGGAGGAGCTGGGGGGTGTGCTGGGCGATCGCCGCGCGCAGTGCCTTCGGGTTCCGCTCGGGCATGGGCGGGACAAGTGGTGAGGGATCAACGGCGTGGGCGGTCATGGCCTCGATTACTCCTTCCCTGACGCGTCGACGACGTGTCGTGCGTACGACCATAGCCCGCGTCACCGACCTTCCGTGTGCGGTCCGCGGCCGGGCTTCGGTTCCGCGGTGTCCGTGGTATTCGGGGAGTCGTCGGGTTCCCCAGCGTCTCGTGCGGAGAGGCGCAGGCCGCGGGATTCGGCGACGCGCAGGGCGTCGGTCAGGCACTCGGCGAGCCGGATACCGGCGTAGCGCACCTCGGTGTACGGGGAAGCCGGGTCGTCCAGCACTTCGCGGGCGAGCCCGAGCACGTCGGTGCCCGTGGTCAGCAACTCCTCCTCCATCTGGTCGGCCAGGCGTGAGAGGTACCCGCCCTCCTCGTCCGGGACGAGGTAGCACGGCTTCCCCTCCGGGGACGGCCAGGGCAGTAGCCGGAGCGTGGTTGTGTCGTCCGTCGGGTGCCACTTCGGGTGTCCGTGCTCCATCAGGCGGCCCTGCCTTCCAGGCCACCTGCGCCGATCAGGTGCTGGTCCAGATCGATCCCGAAGTCGGCGGCGAGGACGAGCGTGCGGCGCCGGTGCCGTTGCTGCTGCGCCTGCCTTCGCTGTCGCTGCGCCCGCTGCTGTTCTTCCTCGTGCGCCACGAGGTACGGGCGCACCAGAGGGATGGCCTCGCCGTCGAGTACGGGTACGGGGCTCGCTTCGCCGAGCCCGGCGAGCCTGAGCCGTGCGTATGGGGTGCGGTGAGAGGGGAGACGGGCGGAGGTGGGGCGAGTGGTGAGGGCGGGCCGCGCCTTGCGGGGGCCCGCGCGGTGGGTTCCGGTGCCGGGGGCGAGCAGCAGGCTCAGCCGGTGGACGGTGCGGCGGATAAGGTTGTGCATGTTGGACGCTCCTTGACAGCGTTCGGCCGTGCCCCCGGACGGTTGCAGCCGTCGCGGGGGTCTGTGTCGTATGTACCACGGTACGCCATGGACGCCATTGGTGCACCATGGGCTGCCAATGCGGGGTCTGGCGCACCAGGTGAAGCTTCAGGTATGGCCCAGTACGAATGGCAGCGGATCGCGCGTGTCCTCGAGGAAGAGATCAGGTCGGGACACGTGCCGCCTGGGGGAGCACTGTCCAGCATCACGCGGCTGGCTGAGACTTACGGTGTCGCCGACCGCACTATCCGGCGCGCACTGCGGGACCTGCGTGAGCGAGGGCTCATCGAGACCTTGCCGCACAAAGGCTCATACGTGGTTGATGTGCTGCCGCCCGCCGACGTGCCCGAGAAAGACGAAGGCACGGACTGACGGTCCCGACGCGGGACCGTCGTACCGCTATTCGGCAGCCGTGCGCCCGCGCCGCTTCTTCTCGGGGCGCCAGTCGCGGAGGTCGGATTCCGAGAGGCGACGTTCAGTACAGGCGTGGTTGAGCGCGGCCTGGAACTCCTGGGCCGGGTTGTCGCCCCACTCCGGGTCGTACTCGTCGTACCACTGGTGAACCCACGGCATGACCTCTCGGAGCCCGGCCAGCAGCGGAATGAAACGCGGGTCCTCGTGGCTCCAGCCGTCCACTGAGGAGCGGTCGTTGATGAGATTGACCAGCGCCTCGGCCTGGTCGCGGTGGTTCCAGCCGGCCCAGCCGAGCAGGAGGGACGGATCGCCGTCCGAGGAAGCCCCCGGGTAGGAGATGAACCGCTCCTTCGGCACGTCGAGCTTGCCACGGTTGGACCAGTACGAGTGCTTGAGGAAATCGGCGCTCGTGTACTTGGGAGGGACTTTGATGTCCTGGCGCTCCCCGGTGCGGTCCTCCTCGCGCTGCTGCTCCCACACCTGCTCCCATTGGGCGCGCTTGCGCAGGCCGGGCTCCTTGTAGCGGAGTGCGGCGAGGTAGGGGACGTGCTCGGGTTCGATGACCGCTGCGAGGACGGTGGCGAGTGAGGCGTCGCTCTTGCCGAGATGGTCGGCGGCGTAGAGCGCGGCGACGGCTTGGAAGTCCTCGTCGTGGCGCAGTGCGTCGGCGAGTTGGAAGACGGTGAGCGTGCGGGGCGCGGTGTACTCCCCGCGTTCCTCGAACCACAGCTCCTCCCGCTCGGCCGCGTCCAGGAGCCAGGTGCGAAGGGCGGCGGCCTCGCGCTTCTCCCAGGGCTCGGTGGACCAGCGGCGCTTGTACTCGGGGCGCTCGATCAGCCGGATGTCCCGGTGGGAACCGATGACGTCGAGCCGAGCCTTGACGACCTCCTTGTACGGGTCGGGCCAGCCCTCCGGGACCTTGGCGACGGCGGTCTCGGTGGAGCCGTGCCGGTCGAACCAGGCGGTGTCAAGCTCACCGGCGTCGACCTTTTGCTTCATCACGATCTCGAAGGCTCGCTGACCGAGTTGGAGCTGCGGTACGTCGGTGTCGTTCAGTTCGGCGGGATCACCGGAGAGCGTGGTGCGGGCGACCTCTTTGGGGGTGAGCAGCCCGTACGCTCCGTACACGGTCCAGTCCAGCTCCTCCTGGAGCAGCACCATGCGAGAGCGGATGCGCTCCTGAGCGGCCTTCGCTTCGTCGAGGGCAGCGCGGGTGGGGGTGCTGGCGGTGGCGACGGCGGAGGGCTCGTGCTGGGCCAGCTCTTGGGCTAGTCGGTCGAGTTCGCGAGCGTGGGCGAGGGGGAGGGCTTCGGGGAGGGGGAATTCTTGGAGTTTGGTGCCGGTGAACTCGTAACGCTCTTCCCACTCCTCGTCCTGCACTCCGCGCCCGAGGCCGCTACCTCCCCTGCCCTGGCTGACCTGCTTCAACCAGAAACACGCCCCCGAGGAATTCAGCACCCCCAGCAATTCGAGATGCTGCTCCTCGCTTGCCTCTTCCGGCACCTTGATCACCGGTGCAGTACGGTTGAATACCTTCCCGCCCCGGTCCAGGACGAAATGGTTGTGCGTGGCGACAAAAGCGAAGGCGATTGACAGCGGTGTGGTCAGCTTACTCGGATACAGCTCCTGCCATTCATGCCATGACATCCCTCGCTCGAGCATTGGCACGCCAAAGCGTTTGCGCGACGAGATGGCAGTACGGAACGGGTCTAGTAGTTGCCCAGTTGCGCCGATCGAACCCCAGCTCACCGTCCTGAAATTCCCGTCGTACACCCAAATTGAGTCAAACTCGGGTTCTAGTCCGTAGTCGCGGATCACTTCTCCCGTCACCAGAGGACGTGTTCTGGCGACCCGAAGACGTGCTGCGGCACCGTTGCGAGGAAGAAGATACAGGTCGTCCTCCCCAGTGACCGACGTGATGCCGATCGACGTGGCCCGGCTCGACAACCTGTGCGGCGCAGCCGATTCGATCGCCTCCATGAGCGAACCGGCCCCACCTCCGCTCAGTGACCAGGGGTGCTCCGCGAAGCCTGCCCGCTCCACATCCTCGACGCTCACCCACTCCGACTCGCTCCCCGGCTTCCGCACCTGCTCGACGATCGCCCGCCACACCGGACCAAGGGCGCCCTCTTCCGGAATGCTGGCCTCGCCCCGAATCCCCAGCACTGCCCGAATCGGCATCGCCTGCCGTGCCATCTGGTGCCGTCCGATGAGAATGACCGTCGGCGTCCCATGCCCGGGGATGTATGCACCCGAGGTGTCGATGACGTGAGTCAGTTCCACGCCGGAGTAGTTGTCCTTGCGCTTTGTTCCCGGGTCCTTGTACGGGCCGCCGTGGAAGAACGACTCGATGAGGACCTTGCCGAACTCCCGCTTCATGAATGAGTTCGCCGTGATCTGCCCCGTGAAACCGCCGTCCCGGTGGCTGCCACCGGCCCGAACCGCGAGCTCGAAAATCCGCTGGGCGAACGGTACCGACAGCGCGTACTTGCCCGAGCAGGCCCAGTACGCCTTCCGATAGTTCTCGTTCTCCTGCTTGTCCTTCACGGTGATGTACGGCGGGTTGCCCACCACTACGTGGTACGAGCCGCGGCCCAGCAGGTCCACCTCGTCCACGTACTGCTTCACGTCCTCCGTCCGGTACGTGAAGACCTCACCGCCCGCCGGGTCATCCAGCGTCTGGCCCGCGCCCCGGCCCGCTTCCCGGCCGTGCAGCAGTGAGTCCGCGACCGCCACCCGGACCGGCATTCCGGGGGCGCGGCGCAACTCCCGTACGCCGCCTTCCTTCAGGGCCGCCACCAGGAGCCGGAACCGGGCGATGGAGACGGCGTAGGGGTTCTTGTCGGCGCCGTGGACGGACTCCAGGGTGCGGCGGATGAGCAGCCACGCATCCGTGCCGGGTTCCAATTCGCGCCACTTGGCCAGCAGCCGCTCGAACAAACCCAGCAGGAAGTGGCCCGAGCCGCACGCGGGGTCGATGCAGCGCAGGCCGCGTACGTCACCGTCCTGGTCCGTCTCGCCGCGCCAGCGGGGCGGGCGGTGCTTCCAGACCGGGTCGAGGCCGAACTCCTCGACGGCCGGTTCCAGCGTCAGGTCGAGGATGAACTCCTCGACGAAGACAGGGGTCTGGAGCAGCGCGTAGGTCTTGCGTGCGTGCTCGGAGAGATCCTGGTAGAGGTCGCCGAGGAAGCGGGTGTTCAGCTCGGGGTCGGTGAAGTCGTAGCGGATCTCACCGTCCGGACCGCGCTCCCGCCAGAAGGCCAGCAGCCGGGCGGCGGCTCCGTAGGAGGGGGTGACCTCCCGCATCGGGTTGTGGCGCTCGTCGAAGAGGGCCGCGGCGGTGGAGTGGGCGTCGGCGAGGGCCTGGAAGGAGGCGAACAGCCAGTCGCGGTCGTTGTGCTCCGGGTGGGTACGGAAGTGGTCGTCGTGCCGGTCCTGGGCCTCGGCCAGCCGTGCGCCGGGGCCGGAGAGCCAGGCGTCGGGGAGCAGTCCGTTGTCCTCGCTGAACCTCACGAAGACGCAGCCCAGCACCCATGCGGCGGCGACCTGGACGAGGCGTTCCTCAAGCCAGGACTCGTAGTGCTGCGGTGCGGTGCGCTCCTGTTCCACAGCGCGGTCGTACTCGGTCCGCAGCGGCCCGTCGAACTCCTCCAGTGCCGCCCGCTCCCTGAGGTCCGCCACCAGCAGGGTGACCTGCTTCTGCAGGTCCTTGAGCAGCGCTTCGTGCTTCTCGCGGTCCATCGACGCACCCGCCTCAGTGCGGGCTTCCTCGAACGTCACCGGTGGAACCTCTCCATCCCCTACTGGCTCGCCGTACTACCACGGCGTATCCGCCCATCCTGCCAGCCCGGCGCTGTGCGCAGGCAATGACCGTCAGCCTGGTCCGGGCCGTATGGGGCAGGGCCGCGGGGCTCCCGGCTCCCGGAGGCCGGTCGTCGTTACGACGTCGGGCGCGGGACTCCTCCCTTGCGGCCCAGGCCGAACGCGATCCGGTACACATCGGGCAGGTCCAGGCGGCCGTCGCTGCGCGGCTGAGTCATCACGCCCAGTTCGATCAGCTCGGTGATCACCCGGGGGAGGTCTTCCGGCTGGCGTGGTCCCATGCGGACGCGTTCGGGGGTGTCGGCTTGTACGTACCCGGAGGTCTCCTCGGCCAGCGACGCCGACAGGTTCGCCTCCTTCCACAGGCGCAGCACCGTCTTCTCGGCAACCGGTACCTGGTAGCCGGCGAGCGGCTCTATCGCCAGCCGTACCCAGTGGGTGTCCTCCTTGACCTCGTCCACCCGCCGCTTCGACGCCTTCTGCACGCCTGCGCGGATTCCCTCATGGTGCAGTGCCCGGTCGTGTCCGGGGTGGCGGGCCCGGGTCGTCTCGGCGGCGGTGGACAGGGCCTCCAGGAAGCTGCGGGGGCTGACCTGCCCGCACCCGTCCATGAGGTGGTTCGGCAGCCAGGTGTAGGTCTTCCCCCTCCGGACGTTGCTTCCCATGAAGGGGTCGGCGATCTCGTCGAAGTGGCGTCGCTGGGTGTTCTCGTCGACGGACAGCAGCCGGGGCGGGGCCTGGCGAGCACCGGCGTTCTCCGGTTTCCAGCCACCCGTGAGCATCCGGAACCGCTCGGATTCCTCGCCCTGCTCGTTGCCGAGATACTGGAACAGCAGGCCGTACAGATCGGTCTGGGTCCACTCCAGCCGGGCCGAGTAGGCCGACAGTTTCGAGGCGTCGGCGAAGTGGTTGCCGGCCGCCTCGAACATGTCGGGGCGTACGAACACCTTCAGCCGGATGTTGCGGGTGGCGAGGCGCATCTGGAGGGCCAGCCGCAGGATGCCGCCGACCAGCCGGTCCGCCTGCCCGCGGTCGCTGACCAGATGCTCCAGCGCGTCGAAGAGCAGCAGGTGCACGATTTTCTCCTCGTACGCCTGACTGTCCGCCTGCTCGATGGTGCGCTCCGCCGGGCCGGGGTGGGCACGGACCCAGGCCATCTTGTCGGCCCACTCGGTCAGGCCGGACAGATCGGGCTGGCCGAGGGCGTTGAGGAGGACCGTGTACCAGATGTCGTACGGGTCCTCGCCCGCCGCCAGCAGGCTGCCCAGCACCAGCGGGCCCGGGTAGTGCCCGGACCGCATCGCCAGGCCGTATCCGGGGTGGACCCGGAGCCTGTTGAGGCGGTTGATGCGGTACTCCTGGGCAGCGAGGTCGCGCAGTTCGTCGTCGAGGAGCGACCAGTACCAGAACGTCTTGCCGACGCCCCGGCCGCCCTGCACCACCACGTTGTCGACGTACAGCGCTTGCCGGTGCGAGTCAGGGGTGAACAGCGTGCGGGCCGTCGGGGGGCGGGCGTCGGCCGCTGTGGCGTCCTCCAACGCCGCCGACAGCAGGTCCCGGTACTCCTGTGCGGAGAGGGAGACCTCGGTCATCACGTTCCTTCCTGGTCCGCGCGGTCGCCCAGCGCTTCCTCGATCAGTGAGGTGACGGTGGGCAGGAAATCACGGTACGCGGCCTGGACGAAGGCGCGGTCCCACCAGTCAGGGGCGTTGAGCGAGTCCATGCCCACCAGCCCCTGGTCGAACAGGATGGGGATGGGTGTGTGCGGGGCCCAGTCGTCGTGCAGGGACGGGGCGAAGGGCTCCTCGGGGGACGGTCCTGCGCCCGGTGCGACCTCGTCGTACAGCACCGAGAAGTGTTCGAACGCATGGGCGCGGAAGGTCTCCAGATAGCCCCGCATCGGGTAGTGGACCGAGTCCGGCACCATCGACGCCACCATGTGCAGCTTCTCGCGGATGAGGGGTGCCTGGCCCAAGGACTGCCAGGCGGCGAACAGGTCGCCGTAGCCCGCCCAGGTCTGGGTGTTGTCGGCACCGAAGAGCAGTGCTGTGTCGCACAGTTGGGAGATCGTGACGGCGGCGATGTCGTGGATGCCGGCGCGGCTGTCCAGCAGTACGACATCGGGGCGGCGAGCGGTGTCGCTGTCGCGTTCCATGGCGTCCTCGCAGGCGTGGACGGCCTGCTCGAGGCGGGCCGCGAAGTCGGTCCCGGGGAGGTCGGAGTAGACGCGGTTCAGCTTGTCGACGTAGGCGTAGGGCACGTCGGTCTCGGTCCGGCCCCGGGCGGGGGCCACCCACAGCTCGCCCCAAAGGCCCTCGTAGGGGGCGCGGGGCTCGTAAGGGGTGCGGGTCACCAGTTCCAGGCCCTCGGCGTTGTCCACGGCGGCCTCGACGAGATGGTCCACGATCCCGTGCCGGGGAAGGTTCCGGCCCGCCAGCAGGGGGCCCGCACCGGGCGACTCCAGGTCCAGGTCGACGACCAGGACGGCATGGCCCCGGTCGGCCAGATGCCGGGCGAGCACGGCGGTCGCCGTCGAACGGCCGACGCCGCCCTTGAAGCCGTACAGCGCGGTGCGGTGGGCTCGGGAGCGGGATGCGAGGGAGCCGGCGTCCGGCGTGGTCACCTTCGCCCAGTCCTCGCCGACCACCGTGTTGTCGAGCAGGCGGACCGAGCCGGCGGGGGACGGCCCGGCGGGGTCGGCCACGGCGCGCGGTGAGGTGAACACCGCGTCGGCGGAGAACATCTGCGAGGCGAGCAGCACCGGCTGGTCCGAGTGGTACCGGCCCAGGCTGCCGGTGAACTCCGCCTCCCAGGAAGCCCGCAGGCGGGCCGCGTCCTCCTTGCCGGTGTCGTCCACGACGAGAGTGAAGCGGCCCAGCACGTCCCGGACGAGCACGACGTCGAAGCCCTGACCGGCCACGGAGCGGGCGGACTCGAACGCGTACTCCCGTGCTTCGCTGAAGCGGACGGAGGAGGGCGAGCGCATCATGGGAGCTTTCTGTTGAGCTGGGCCTGCTCGTGCAGGCTGAGTATGTTCTGCGCGGCGGTCCGGCGTCTGGTCACCACGTCCGCCTGAGCGTAACCGCCGTCGTAGTAGCGGAACTTCACGTGCCACCTCCTGAAGACCCGCAGGTCGCCTTCGAGCGCCGCGTGGAGGGAGGCACCTGCACGGCCGTGCGCCAACAATGCGACCTCCTTGACCAGTTCGTTGACGTGACCGAACTCGATCAACGGTCTGTGGTGGTCCGGGTCCGGATTCTCGACCCACGGCTTCGAGGACGGTGCGTCCTCGCCGGGCTTGGGGTCCATGGTCACTTCGGTGAACCGCAGCAGCAGGCTCTTCGTCGCACACTCCGCCGCGAACCCGTAGAGGTGGTCCGCAGCAGGGAGGCGTCCGTCGTCGCGGAGGTAGTCGGCGTCCCGAAAATGCCGCCCGGCGGCCGAGGCGAAGTGGTCTTCCTGCTTGAGTCCCAGCACCCGGCGATCGTAGGCCGACTCGCGGCCGCAGGGGCGGGGAATTCGGACAGAACCCGCTGGCCCGCCAAAGGAATTGTCAGCCCGGGGCCGGTGTGTGCTCCCCGTCCCTCTCCGGGCTCTGTGCCCTCACCCCGTCGCCCTTCAGCTCCTTGAGGAACAGGCCGCCCAGCACCACCCACTCGCTGGCACGGTCGATGATGTCCACCGTGCGGCCGTCCAGCGACGGCGAGACCTGCGGGTCCTCCATCGGGGCGAGCAGCCACAGGCCGTGCGGGTAGCCCGCCGGGCGGCGGGCGGCCTCCTGGAGCGTGACCAGGGCCTCGCGGGCGCCGGATGTCCAGTAGCGGGCGGCGAGTGCGGTCTCGTGGACGAGCAGTACCGTGCGCGGCCCCGCGCTTTCCGCGAGCGCGGTGGCGCGGGCGACGACCCGCTCGGAGGCCACCCGTGCGTACGACGCCAGTCCCGCGCCGATCGTGCCGGACGTGGTCAGGGTGGCGTCCGCCGTCAGCAGCGCCTGCCAGGGCGCCCCGTGCTCTGCGGCCAACTCCCGCAGGACGGAAAGGAACAGCTCGTCGAAGGAGACCGGTACGACATCGAACCGCTCTGCGAGTCGCTCGGCCACGTACGGCAGTTCGAGTCCCTTGACGGTGATCGCCAGGAAGCCGCCACGCCGGCGGGCTGTCTCCAGGCGGGTGGACATCACCCGGCGCGGGTCCCGGCCCAGCGCGAGGTCGCTCTGCGCTGCCGCGATCAGGGAGCCGGTGCTGGTCAGGTTCGACGCCGACGGCTCGATGTGGGTGCCGGACGTCTTGGCAGCGCGTGGGAGGAACTTCTTGCGCTGCTGGTCGTACTCCAGGGGGAAGTCGGCCTGCTTCAGCGCCTCTTCCAGCTCCACGTAGGTGACATCCGTCAGCGCGGACAGGCCGGGGAAGCGTGCGCGGATACGGGCCACCAGGTCCGCGGTGCTGATGCCGGACTCCGCGCGCACCCCCGCCGGAGCCTGCGAGATCCGCAGCGCGCGGGCCAGACCGAGGCCGAGCGGAAACAGCTCCAGGCGCGGGGAGACGGCGACGCCGTGCGCCATGGCAGCGGCGAGGTCGACGAGCCGGGTGTCGGCCAGCGACTCGGGCGCGGGCACCGCGCGCAGTTCACGCAGCACCGTCGCCCTGCCCGGCAGCGGCTCGCGGGCGGCCAGTTGCTCCGCCGCCGCCCCGAGGGCTGCCGCGTAGTCGGCCAGTTCGGCGGGCGTCGGGTCGTCGGAGCCGGGCTGGTCCTCCAGGGCCAGCACGACCCGGCCGCCGCGGCGCAGGACGTCGAGCCGGGCCGGGGGTTCGCCGTCGTCGGCGTTCCCGTCCCGCTTGCGGGCTTCGGTGTCGGCCGCCGCCCGCACCACGGCGAGCGCCTGGGCCAGGGCGGCGGCGGGATCGTCGTCACCGGCACCGTGCCGTGCGCGCAGCTCTCCGGCCAGCTCCTCGGCGGTCATGACCCTGCCCTGCTCGGACAGTATGGCCACCAGTTCGTTACGGACGCGCGTCAGCCACGGCAGGGCCGCCCACTGCTCGACCGCGGCCAGTTGGTGCTGCGAGACGGTGGGCTGGCTGATGCCGAGAGCCTGTGCGATGGCGGGCTGCGCCGGCCACGGTTCCAGTGGTGTGCAGCCGGGGAGTTGCAGCGTGGCGCGTACGACGTCGGGACGCGGCCTGGTACGGCGCCTGCCGTCGGCCGGAGTCAGGCGCGCGGCCAGCGTCTCCACCGACTCCAGCTTCTCTTCGGGCGCTTCGTCCGGAATCGTCACCGGCTTGCGGACGGCAGGGCGCTTGCGCAGGGCCTGCGTCCACTGGCGGTGGCGCCGGTTGAGTTCCTTGCGGATCACATTGCCTGCGCCGCGTGCCCGGGAGATCGTGTGCGGAGGGATGTCCAGCAGGGCCTCGACGGTCGAGGCGCCGAGACCGGCGGCCACGGATACAGCGCGCGGCGAGAGTCCCGCTGCGTCCAGCGACGTGTCCAGCGCTGCCGCGGCGGCGGCCTGCTCGCGGGCGTCCTCGATGTCCTCGGCGGTCATGCCGAGGGTGGCGGGTGTGGTGGCCGGACGTGTCGAGTCGGCCTTGCGGAAGATCCGGCGCCACGCCTCCTGCATGTCCCGGAGACTGTCGTAGCGCTGCTCGACATCGCGGTGCAGCGCCCGTTCGAAGAACTCGGTCAGACCGTCGCTCAGCGCCGCGTCGAACAACTCGCTTGCGACGTACAGCTTCGCGCTCAGGACCGTGCGTGGATCGGCCTGGCCGTTGCCCCACACCGGTCGCTCGCCCGAGGCCATCTCGTGGAGGGTGACCGCGGCGGCGTACCACTCGGCGTGGTCGTCGTAGCGTTCGCGCCGGCCGTCGCCCAGGAACGGGTCGAGGTAGGCGCGGGTACCCGCCTGAAGTTCCCGGTCCGGGGCGTCGGTCAGCGAGAAGTCGAACAGCATCAGTTGCCAGGAACCGTCGCTGCGCTTGAACAGCCCCAGGTTGTCCGGCTTGATGTCACGATGGCGCACGCCGCGGGCGGCCAGGCTGTCGAGGGCGTCGAAGAGGTCGTTGCCGAACCGCTCCAACTGGCCGTAGCCCAGCGCACCCTCGTTGCGCAGCCGGGACCCGAGGCTGACCGGGTCCCGGTCCGTGGGCGGGCGGAAGCCCCCCGCGTACTCGAGCTCCAGCATGGTCCGGCCGCCGAGTTCGCGCGGTTCGGCCAGCAGTTTCACGATGTGCCCGCCGCCCACCTCCTTCAGCGCCCGGGCCTCCTCGTACAGGCGGGCGTCCTTGTCGTGGTCGAGCGCGACCTTGAAGACGCGGAGGGAGTCCGTGTCGTCGCCGGTCTCGTCCGGGCTGCGGCGCACCAGGAGCGCTCGGGCGGTCGCGCCGGTGCCCAGCACGCGGGCGACTGTCCAGGTGCCGTCCAGCGGCTGGCCGGGCTGGACGGTGAGAGGGTCCGGGACCGCCACGCCGGCCGCCTCGGGGGTGGTGGCGTCGGCCTCCGCCTCGTCGAGGAGGCGCAGGAACTCCTCCGCGGACGGCAGCCGGTCCTGGACGTCCGCCGCGGTGGCGTGGAAGACGAGGCTGTCCAGGGCGGTCGAGACACCGTCGGCCACCGCGTACGGGTGCAGCCCGCCCTCGGTGGCCAGCCGGTCCACGAGGGCGCTGCGCCGGTCGGCCGGGGGGCGTCCGGTGAGCAGCAGGTAGGCGAGGCTGCCGAGCCCGAAGACGTCGAGGTCGACCGGGTCCGCGTGTTCCTGGTCCGTCTCGGGGGCGAGATACACCTGGGCGACATCGGCGATCAGATCGGCGTCGAGGGGTGTGTCCCCGAGAGTGCGGTGCAGGGTGGTCTCGAAGTCGCGTGCGGCTGTCTGCCAGTCGGCGATCCTCAGGACGGGGTCGCTCCCGTCCTCGCGTGCCGAGACGTAGACCGAGCGCGCGGACAGCGCTCGGTGGTAGAGGGAGCGGTCGTGGGCGTAGCGCACCGCTTCGGCGAGCTGGCGTACCAGGTCGAGGCGGGTCTCGGGCGTCAGCCGACCGCCGTAGGCGTCGAGAAAGGCGTCGAGCCGCAGATCGGAAGCGCGGTGGCGGAAGAGGATCGCGGGACCGCCCACGTGCTCGCGGATCTGCACGGCCTGGACGATGCCCCGGTGGTTGATGCCCTGCAGCACCTGATACTCGCGGCGGGCCGCCCGGTCCACCGCTTGGCGCTGATCGGGGGAGGGGGCTTCGCCGGCCAGGTAGATCCGTACCCGGCCGCTCTCCTTGGCCAGGCCGTCCTCCCGCTCGGCCAGCCGGTCCTCCCAGCCGGGGCCCGCGTCCAGGGCACGCGGCTCCAGGCGCCAGCCGTCCCCGAACCGCAGGTGAGCCGTGGAGTGGCTGATACCGATGCGCTTCATCAGCTCCTCGAGGAGCTGGCTGTCCTGCGGGGTGACGCGGTGGCTCTCACGCTCGGGCGGCAGGTTCAGCAGTCCGTCCCAGATGCCGGGCAGCCCGCTGTTGCTGTCGTTGCGCCCGAACACCGAGGTCCGCTGGAACTCGTCGAGCGCGCTCACAAGATCCGGGTCGTGCAGAAAGACCGCGGGCTTGATGAAAGGCACCCGCCGGGGGTTGACGCCCATGCCGCGGGCGGCCCGCTCAAGCTGGCCCTTGAGCTCCTTGGCCTTGAGGTTGGTCAGATGGAGGGGGTTCTTGAGGGTGCGGACCCGGTCGGCGTGGAACTGCCAGGTGTCGCCGTGGTTCACCACCCGGCCGGGGTGGCCCTTCAGCTCCAGCAGATACAGCCCGCCAGGCACGGCGATCAGCAGGTCGCATTCGCTGACGCGGCCGGAGGCTCCCGTGAACTGGAACGTGGCCCACGCCCGGTACGGCTCGGCGTCCGGCAACAGTTGCCGTACGTGATCGAGTCCCTCCTGCTCCCACTTGTAGCCGGAGCGCCGTGGCTGGAACCAGCGTGTGCGACGAGGGGGAGGTCCGGGCTTCGGCGAGGATGGCCGCGCGGTACGTGCCACCGAACCTCCTTCAGCTGGTTGTGCGGTGTGAGGCAAGAACAGGACCGGCACTCAACGACGCTTACAGGAAGATGGTCAGGGATCTTCGAGCGCAGCCGTTCTTGCGTGGCTGCCGGTTTGCGCTGGCTCCGTGCTCTGGAGAGGAATCCTAGATGATTGGCTGTGACCCAGCGTCGCCGTCCACAGGGTTTACCAAGGTCGCGGCGGTGCTCATGCGTCCGCGGTCGCCCTTTCCGCCTGGCCCGCTGGTGCGCTCAACGGTCGGGTACGGCTTCACTGGTGGCACTGTGTGTGCCTGGCCGGCAGTGACGACGCTTCCTTTGGCAGGAAGACGGAAACCTCCTGGTCCATACAGCACTGTCCCTTTCCTCGGTTTGAGTGGATAGCGGTCGGACAGAGCCTTGTGGGACGTGCCACACCAAGGCGAGCAGCCCGGACGCGTACACGTGTTCTATTCAGGCGTGATGTCATTCCGCGGCACCTGTGAAGACGCTCCGGCGGGAATCCCTGTGACCTTTGTGATGTCCTCGTCAAAGATTCTGACCCCCTTGGGCGGCTCTCTTGGGGCCCGGGGCATGGCGCCACCACGTGGCAGCCACCACATGGCGCCGGTTGACTCCGTAAGGCGTCACCCGGCGCCGTTCTCTTCCCCGCACCTCCGCCGGTCGGCTGCGGCCGGTGCGGCCGGGCCGGGTGGCTTCGGGGTAGCAGGGATCGGGGGATGGGGGAAGGGGCGCGACGGCTGTCGATCTTGCAGGTGGTTTGCGCGGTTCCCTGCGACTTCGCTTGATTGTGCGCGTCGTACGGGGGCTCCACGCTTGTGGTGTACCGCACGAGGGCTTCCGGCTCCCGTGTGCGGGGGCCGGACGAAGACCGGTTCCTGTCTTTCGAGTTTCGAGCAACTGCTGCGGCGCAGCACCGTGCTGCCGTGACGGCGCCGTAGGCGAGGACCCCATTCCCCAGGCCGCCTGGTCGGTTCAGGAGGAGCGCCATGCGTACGTCAGTGACGGATCCCTTGCTCCAGCCTTTCACGATGAAGAGCCTCACCTTGCGCAACAGGGTGGTCAGTACGTCGCACGAACCGGCGTTCGGAGAAGGCGGGCTGCCCCGGGACCGGTACCGGAGGTATCACCTGGAGAAGGCCCGGGGCGGGGTGGGGCTGACGATGATCGGGGGCTCGGCGGTCGTGTCGCCCGACAGCCCGCCGTCGTTCGGCAATCTGCTGCTCTACCGCGACGACGTGGTGCCCTGGCTGCGACGGTTGGCCGACGACGTGCACGCAGCCGGGGCCGCGGTCATGTGCCAGGTCACTCATCTGGGACGGCGCACCAGCAACTACGCGGGCGACTGGCTGCCCGTCCTCTCGGCGTCACCGTTGCGGGAGCCCGCCCATCGGGCCTTTCCGAAGGAGGCCGAGCCGTGGGACCTGGACCGTGTCGTGCGGGACTACGCCGACGCGGCCGCGCGCTGCGCGGAAGGCGGGCTGGACGGGATAGAGATCCAGTCGTACGGGCATTTCCTGGACAGCTTCCTCTCCCCGGCGACCAACGAACGCAGCGACGCATTCGGTGGGAGCCTGGCGAACCGACTGGCTTTTCCGCGGCGGGTGATCCGGGCGATCCGCTCCGCGGTCGACGACGCGTTCATCGTCGGTATCCGGATGTCGATGGACGAGGATCGGCCGGGCGGGTTGGCTCTCGACGAGGCGCTGGCCGCGGCCCGCAGGTATATCGAGGACGGCATCGACTTCGTCAGCACCGTCCGGGGCTCGATCGAGAGCGACGCGTCCCTGGCGCGGGCGATTCCGTCCATGGGGACGCCCTCGGCGCCCTTCCTGGAATTCACCGCCGGGATCAAGCGCGCGCTCGATGTCCCGGTGATGCACGCGGGCCGTATCGCGGACGTCGCCACCGCGCGGCATGCCGTGCGGGAAGGTCTGCTCGACCTGGTCGGTATGACGCGGGCCCAGATCGCCGACCCTCATCTGGTGGCCAAGGTGGCGGCCGGGGCCGAGGACCGTGTCCGGCCCTGCGTCGGCGCGAGTTACTGCCTCGATGCGATCTACGACTCCGGCGACAGCAAATGTGTGCACAACCCTGCCACGGGGCGGGAGCTCCAGCTGCCGCACACGGTGGCGCGCGCTCCCGAGCGGAAGAAGGCGGTGGTCGTCGGCGCCGGGCCCGCCGGGCTGGAAGCGGCTCGGGTGCTGGGCGAACGCGGGCACGAGGTCGTCGTCTTCGAGGCGGGCGAGTCGCCCGGTGGCCAGATCCGCATCGCCGCCGCGAACAGCCGGCGGCGGGACCTCCTCGGCATCGTCGACTGGCGCGTCGACGAGTGCAAGGTGCTCGGCGTCGAGCTGCGGCTCGGGGTGCTGGCCGAGGCGGCGGACGTGCTCGCGGAGGACCCCGACATCGTGCTGATCGCCACGGGCGGACTGCCCAATGTCTCCGTCCTCGCGGAGGGCGCCGAGGTGGTGGCCGACACCTGGGATGTTCTGGGCGGAGCTCTGCGCCCCCGGGGGCGGGTGCTGGTCTACGACGACAACGGCGCCTATCCGGGCCTGGACGCGGTGGAGGTGCTGGCGCGTCAGGGCGTCCCGATCGAGTATGTGACGCCGGAGCGCATGCTGGCCCCCGATGTGGGCAGCATGAATTCCCCCGCCTACCTGCGGGTCTTCGCCGAGCACGAAGTGAGCACCGCCCTGGGGCACCGGCTGCGGTCCGTGCGCCGTGCGGAGGACGGGCGCCTGGTCGCGACGCTGCGCAGCGAGTACGCGGATACCGAGGCGGAGCGCGTCGTGGACCACGTGGTGGTCGAGCACGGGACGTTGCCCAACGCGGATCTGTACCGGGACCTGCTTGCCGGGTCGAGCAACCACGGCCGACTGGACCACCGCGCGCTGCTGGCCGGCGCACCGCAGCGGGAGGTCGCCGATCCGGCGGGCCGCTACCAGCTGTTCCGGATCGGGGACGCCGTCACCAGCCGCAACATCCATGCCGCGGTGCTCGACGCACTGCGGCTGTGCCTGCCGATGTGACCCGGAACCGCGGTCCGCACCATCGAGAGGGGAAGAGCGTGACAGCACTGGCACTGGTGAACACCGAGTCGGCCGAGAAAGCACGGACGTGGAGCGCGGTGGCGCGGCGGGTCGCCGGCCACAGCCTGGAGAGGTCGTTCTACACCGACCGGAACTTCTTCGATCTCGACATCGCGGCGGTCTTCGCCCGACAGTGGATCTTCGTGGCCGTGGACGCCGAGCTGCCGGAGCCGGGTGATTACGCCACGGTGGAGGTCGGACCGTACTCGGTGATCGTCCTGCGGGACGACGAGGAGGAGCTGCGGGCGTTCCACAACGTCTGCCGGCACCGTGGCGCCCGCATTCTGGAGGCGGGGAACGGTTCGGTCGGAAACCTGGTCTGCGGTTACCACAAGTGGACGTACGGAACGGACGGCGCGCTCCGGCACGCCCCGTCGCAGCCGCCGGGGTTCGACCGCGGCTGCTTCGGCCTCAAGGCGGTGCATGTGCGCAGCGTCGGCGGGCTGGTGTTCGTCTGTCTCGCCGAGGAGCCACCCGCCGACTTCGCCGAGGTCGCCGCCCGCGTCGAGCCGTACCTTCTCCCGCACCAGCTGCGCCGGGCCAAGGTGGCGGCCCGCACCGACCTCGTCGAGGACGGCAACTGGAAACTGGTGATGGAGAACAACCGGGAGTGCTACCACTGCGACGGCCACCCCGAGCTGCTGCGTTCCTTCTTCCCCACGTACGGCTACACCGAGGAGAACCTGCCCGCGCGGCTGCGTCCGGCGCACGAACGCTATCGGCGGGCCGACGCGGAGATGCGGGAGACGTACGAGAGGCTCGGCCTGCCGTACGCGCTCATCGAGGAACTGGACGGCCGCACCACCGGGTTCCGCATCCAGCGGGACGCGCTCGATCTGGCCGGCGAGTCCTTCACCCCGGACGGCACAGCTGCATGCCGGCGCCTGCTGGGTGATCTGCCCACACCCCGGCTCGGGCATCTGGCCCTGCATCTGCAGCCCAACTCGTGGTTCCACGTACTCGGTGATCACGCGATCACCTTCAGCGTCCTCCCTCTCGCCCCGGACAGGACGCTGCTGCGCACCACCTGGCTCGTCCATCCGGAAGCCGAGGAGGGCGTGGACTACGACCTGGACACGCTGCTCAAGGTCTGGACGGCGACGAACGAGCAGGACGCGCGCCTTGTCGCCCGTGCTCAGCAGGGTGTCAGCAGCCCGGCGTACGAGCCGGGCCCGTACGCCGAGACGGAGTACCAGGTCGAGGCGTTCTGCGCCTGGTACATCGACCGCCTCCGTGAGGAGTTGCAGCGATGAACGACGTACTCACCCTCCCCGGCCCCGACCTCTCGCGGTCGGCCACGGCGCTGGGCGAGGAGGACGGCGCCGTGGACCATGTGCTGGTCTGCAAGCGGATCCACCAGGTCACGGGCGATATGAAGACGTTCGTCTTCGAGCCGACCGGGCCAGGTCTGTTCCGGCACGACCCGGGCCAGTACCTCGCGTTCACCTTCGACATCGACGGCCGGGAGAGCAACCGCTGCTACACGCTCTCCTCCCCGCCGTCCCGTCCCGACCTCGCCGCGATCACCGTGAAACGGGTGCCGGGGGGACGGGTCTCGAACTGGCTGCACGACCAGCTGGCTGTGGGCGACGTGGTCCGTGCCCGGGGTCCGCTGGGCCGGTTCTCGACGGTCCGGCACCCGGCGCCCGCGTATCTGTTCCTCTCGGGCGGAAGCGGGGTGACGCCCTTGATCTCCATGACCAGGACGCTGTACGACCTCGCCGCACCGGTGGACGTGGTCTTCGTGCACAGCGCCCGCACCCCCGAGGACATCCCCTTCCGGCACGAGTTGGAGATGTTCGCGGCGACCTCGCCGAACATCCGGGTCACCCACGTCTGCGAGGACGACGGAGCGCAGGAGCGGTGGAACGGCTACCGGGGCCGCCTCACCCTGGGCATGCTGCGGGAGATCGCCCCGGACTTCCGTACGCGCGAAGTGTTCACCTGCGGCCCACCGGGCTATATGCGGGCGGTGCGCAAGCTGCTCCTCGGGGCGGGTCTCCCGGAGGGCCGCTACCACCAGGAGAGCTTCGAGGCCCCTGGCCCCGCCCCTGGCCCCGGCTCCGGCCCGGGTTCGGGCGCGGGTCGGGGCGCCGGGTTCGCGGTGGAGCTCACCCGCAGCGGTACGACCATCGAATGCGACGCCGGCACCCCGGTGCTGGAGGCCGCGGCCCGAGCGGGCCTCACCCTGCCTTCCTCCTGTGGGCAGGGCATGTGCGGCACGTGCCTGACGACTCTTGAGAAGGGGTCGGTCGACATGCAGGACAACGGCGGCATCCGCCCCCGGGACAGAGCACGGAACAAGATCCTGCTGTGCTGCTCGACGCCGTTGGAGGACCTGGTGATAGACGCCTGAGACGGGCAACGCCCGCCGCCGGACCCGGTGCAGCGCGGAGACGGCGGTGACGGCCCGGGCAAGGAACCCGTTGAGCCCTGCGACACCGAACGCCGTGCGAACCGGACGGCTGTTCAGCACGTCAGCCAGTGTGTGGGCGACGAGGGGAGAAGAAAATCAAACGGTCTTTGGGTCAACCGTGCAAAGTGTTCGCATGATTGATTCCCGGCTCCGCATCCTGCAGATGGTCGCCGAGCACGGCACGGTGACCGCTGCTGCCCGGGTGCTGCACTACACGCCCTCGGCCGTCTCCTATCAGCTGCGCCAGCTCGCCGCCGAGGTCGGTGCGGAGCTGGTGGTGCAGCAGGGCCGGGGCATCCGGCTGACGAACGCGGCCCGTGTACTGCTGCGCCACGCGGAACGCCTCCACGAACAGTGGGAGCTCGCCCGCGCCGAGTTGGCCGCCGTGGGGATCGAGCCCACGGGCCAGATCACGCTCTGCGGCTTCTCCACCGCCGCCAGCCGGCTGCTCCCGCCCGCCGCGGCCGGACTCCGCGACACCCATCCGCACCTGACGGTCCGGATCATCGAGGCCGAGCCGGACCGCTGCTTCGACCTGCTGCTCTCGGAAGAGGCCGATCTCGCGCTGCTGGTGGTCACCGCCGACTCGCCGCCGATGACCGACCACCGCTTCGACCAGCAGCCCCTGCTGGACGACCCGCTGGACCTGGTGGTGCCGCGGGACCACCCGCTCGCCGGGCAGCAGCGGGTGACCCTGGCCGACGCCGCGCGGGAACCGTGGATCCTGGGCAATCCGGGCACCACCTACCACCAGTTGGTGCTCGCCGCCTGTATGAGCGCGGGCTTCACCCCGCACATCGCCCACTACGCGGACGAGTGGGACACCGGTACCGCGCTGGTGGCCCACGGCTTCGGCGTGATCCTCGTACCCCGTCTGGCGCAGTTGCGCGAGGACTCACCGGTGGCGCGCCTTCCGCTCCACGGGGAGCCGGCTCCGGCCCGCCGCATCATGTCCGTCACTCGGCTCGGCGCCCGGCAGATCCCCACTCTGACCCGCGCGCTGGAGACCATCACCGCGACCGCCACCCAACTGCTTCCGCGACAGTGACCGGGGCCGCCCGACGGAAGGAGCGGCCCCGCGCCACCGGAACGTGGCCCCGCGCTGTCGACACGGCCCGGTGCGGTCGCTACGGCTGAGCGCTAACGGCGCGGCCACACCCCCTCGACGACTCCCTCCACCGCGGAGTGCAGTACGTCACCGGAGTGGTCGGCTTCGGTGCCGGCCTGGGAACGGGGCGAGGCGCCCTGGCTGTGGCGCGCGGACGGCACCGCCGCGGCGCCCGGCAGCAACTGGGCGGCCAGCAGGGTGGAGAGGGCCGAGGTGTCGGTTCCGGTGTTGGCGTCGGTCCGCAGGACGACGGGGCGGGGGGCCCGGCCGGCGAGGGACGCGCCCACCTCCAGGCGGCGCCGGGCCAGTTCGTACTGGAGGACGGCGCGGTTGTCCCGGTATGCCTGGGCCAGCCGGCGCTGGGCGCGGGCTTCGTTCTCGGCGGCGATCAGTCCGCTGCGGCCGCGGGTCTCGATCTCGAACCGCACCTTCTGGGCCTGCGTCTCCTGCTCCTCCAGCAGTTGGGCGACCTGTTCGCGGGCCTTGTTGAGGGCCGCCTTGACCTCGACGAGCCGCGCGTCCCGCACCTTCTTCGCCCGCTCGATGTCCATCTGGAGGCTGTCGATGCGGCGCTTGCGGGTCAGGCCCCACTCCTGCTCGTAGGCCGTGTACTCCTTGGCGACGCGCTCCCGGGTGGCCAGGTGCTGCTGGTACTGGGCCGGCAGTTGGACGTCGGGGATGTTGGCGCCGGTGATGCGTACGCCGTAGCGGGACAGCTGGCGGTTGAGCAGGTCCTGCATGTCGGCGACGTCGGAGCCGCGCAGGTCGTAGGCGCGCTCGGTGCGCACCCGGCGGCCGCGCTGGCGGATCGCGTCCTGGACCGCGCTGGAGAGGACGAGGTCGAAGTTGCCCGCGCCGATGGTGCGGACGAACAGCACCGCGTCGGTGATGCGGAACTTCATGAAGAAGTCGATGGCCCGCAGCGGCACATTCTCCTGCGTCGGGCAGGCGACGACGGGGGCCGAGTAGGGGATCTCGGTGGCGGTGTCCACCACGAAGTCGACGCGGGACCAGGGGTGCCACAGGTAGTGCCGGCCCGGGTCAAGGGTGCCCGCGACGGCGCCGTAACGGGTGAGGATGCCGGTGGTGCCCTGTTCGATCTCGACGATTGACGAACGCCACCACCACAGCGCGCCCGCGACGAGGAAGAGCAGGCCGAGGACGTAGCTGGTGCCGGCGAAGGCGCTCCAGGCCGCGCCGGTGGCCCCGCCGTCGTCCCGGACCGTTGCCATGACGCCCGCGGTCACCGCCAGCAGCCCCAGCCAGAACGGGACCAGCCACCAGACGCGGCGGCGGTGCCGCGGGATGATCACCGGCACGAGGGTGCCGGCCTCACCGCCGCGCAGCAGATGGGGGATGTCGCTCCACTGGGCGACCTCCTCCGTGATGACGGACCTGTGGTTCGTGCGTGCGCTGCTCACTGACCGGCCTCCCCGTCGATCTGGTTGTTGTGCGTGTGCCGGCCGGGTTCGTCGTGCCCGGGTGCGTGCTGTTCGGCCGGGGCCGTTGCGTCTGCTGAGCCGGGCGCGTCTGCTGAGTCGGGTGCGCCTGCCGGGACGGTCGGTTGCTCCGCCTCGCGCAGCGCGCTGATCTCCGCCTCCCGTTCCGCGATCCGGGCCGAGACCTCGACGAGCCGCTCCCGTACCGCGGCCACGTCCTGAGCGGAGAACAGCTCGGTGTCGCGTTCGCCCACCAGTTCCCTGGCCAGGGCGAGGAAGTCGACACCGGCGGCGGAGCTGTTGCCGGCGCCGTCCCCGCCGCCGACCCGGACCAGGCGCGGCAGATGGTCGGCGACCTGCTCCAGGGTGTCGAGCACCTGCTGCTCGTAGCGGTACTCCAGGATCTCGGGAGCCTCGGCCGCGGTCACCGCGCGGATGTCCAGCGCCTGCGCCTCCAGCAGCGCCGCGTTGGCCTTCGCCTCCGACTCGGCCTGTACGTAGCGCTGGCGGGCCAGGGCCTCGGCGCGGTTGGTCTCGCGTTCGACGGCTGTGTCCATCTGCGCCTGGTACTGGGCGATGTCGGCCTGGATGGCGGACAACTCCTCCTGCCGGGTCGCCAGTTCCTTGCTCAGGTCGCCCTCGTCCTGCTCCTTGCGCAGCTGGAGCGCGTACTCGTGGGTGTACGCCTCCTTGGCGACGCGCACCATCTCGGGTGCGGCCAGGTCCATCCGGTAGCCGCGGTCGGACGGCTCGGCGTGCGTGATGTTGGCGTTGGTCAGTTCGACCGCGGGACGGAACTGCTGGTTGAGCTGTTCCAGCAGCCGCCCGGTGTCCTCGCCCACCATGTCGTAGATGCCCGCGGCCTCCTGCTCGTAGATGAGGCTGCGGATCGTCTCGCTGACCGCGTTGCCCAGCTTCTCCTCGAAGCCGCGCACCGCGCCGAGCGTGTAGACGAACTCCACCGGGTCGCTGATCCGGAACTGGATGAACAGGTCGATGGACGCCTTCACCCCGCCCCGGGTCGGCGCCTCCCGCACGGGCGCGTTGAAGGGGTACTCGCGCGTGGTGTTGAGGATGTACGAGACGCGCTTCCACGGGTTGAGCAGGATCACCCTTCCTGGGCCCACCACCTGTTCGAGCTTGCCGAACCGGGTGATCAGCGCCTGGCAGCCGTCGGGGACCATCACCATCCCCTGCCGCCACCACACGAACGCCACCGCGCCGACCGCCAGCACCCAGTAGTGGATTCCGAACAGCGGGTTGGTCAGCGCGTTGCCGCCGGTGAACGACGACAGGGCCGAGGTGATGGCCAGCCCGATCGCGCCGACCACCAGCAGCATCGACACCGGCAGCATGCTCAGGAACGAACGGCCACGCGGCAGCACCATCGGACAGATGGTGTGCACCTGCTGCAGCCCCTCGCGGCTCTGGCCGCTGTGGTTGAGCTCCTCGCCCGCCTCGTCCAGCGGTACGGACTTCTGCTCCATGACCGTCTCGATGGAGCCGCCCTGTTCGCGTGCGGCCGGGAAGTCGGACGGGTCCATGCCGTCCTCGCGCTGCTGCTCACCGGCCTCGCGTCCGTCTCCCGCGGCGCGCTGCCGCACTTCCTCCTCCGCCGCCTCGCGTATGTCGCTGCCGGAAGCGACGGCGCGGGCGGCTCTGCGCACACTCTCTCGAGCACTTCCCGCGCGCCGCGGACCCTGTGCCATGGGTTCCCCCTTCGTCGACCGGACCGCGGAGGACCGCGTCCGGGCCTTGCCGTACTGCGGGCGATCCCTGCCCGCGATCGTGCAGACCGTATACGTGGGGGACACGGCAGCAACCGCCCCGGTTCCCTGCCGGATACCGGCAAGGTTCCGGCCCTGGTGCGTGCGGACTGCGCGGGCACGTCGGAACCTATGCGGTCACCTTGGTGAGGAAGGCGGCGAGGTTGTCCGTGGTGCGCCGGATCTTCTCCTCCGTGGTGAGGGACTCGTGGTACCGGGCGAAGAGGCCGGTGTCCTTCTTGCCGCGTACGTAGAGCGAGCACGAGAGGTCGTCGCAGAGGTAGGTGCCCACCGAGTTGCCCTGCTGGCCGGCCTTTCCGGCTTTGGGGGCGACCATCAGGGTCACGCCGTTGGTGTGGTCGGTCAGGCATATCGAGCACATGCTGCGCCGGGTCTGCCACGGTGCGGGCGCGGGGCAGCGCAGGGCGAGGGCCTGCGGCCGGCCGGCCAGCTCGGTGACGAGGTAGGCCCGGTCGGGGGCCTGCGGGTCCCGCCAGCCGAGGAAGTCGAGGTCGTCCCAGGGGCGGTCGGCCAGATCGCGGGGCACGGCCAGGCGCTTTGCCTCGCCCTTTGTGCAGTTCAGGAAGGCGGAACGGATTTCCCGCTCAGTCAGAGGTCGCATAAGCCCGAGGCTAAGTTGCCTAAAAGGGTTAGGCAACTGCATAATTCTTTAGGTAGGAAGGGAGGTCGATATGGCGCGTGCCGGACTGAGTACCGAACGGCTGACCAGAGCGGGAGCCGAGCTCGCCGACGAGGTCGGCTTCGACCAGGTGACCGTCTCGGCGCTCGCCCGGCAGTTCGACGTCAAGGTCGCGAGCCTGTACTCGCACCTGAAGAACTCGCAGGACCTCAAGACGAAGATCGCGCTGCTGGCCCTGGAGGAGCTCGCCGACCGGGCCGCCGAGGCGCTGGCCGGGCGGGCCGGCAAGGACGCGCTGACCGCCTTCGCGAACGTCTACCGCGACTACGCGCGGGAGCATCCCGGCCGCTACGCCGCCGCCCAGACCAGGCTCGACCCGCAGACCGCGCGCCTCAGCGCGGGCGTACGGCACGCGCAGCTGACCCGGGCGCTGCTGCGCGGCTACGAGCTACCGGAGAACCAGCAGACGCATGCGGTCCGGCTGCTGGGGAGCGTCTTCCACGGGTACGTCAGCCTCGAGATGGGCGGCGGGTTCAGCCACAGTGCCCCCGATACGCAGGAGACCTGGTCGCGGGTGCTGGACGCGCTCGACGCCCTGTTGCGGAACTGGCCCGATTCCTGAGACTGCGGCAAGTGCGGGCGCGTGCACCTGCTGTCCGCGCGACGCGTTGACACGTGGACACGTGAAGCCTGCGCCTGACGCCCGCCGCATGGCCCCGAACGCCGACAATGACAGGTTGTTGATGTTGTATGTCCCCCGAGGAGCAGTTGATCACTACGCCCGTCACCGCTGAGCTGCTGCGCGGCGCCCTCGATCTGGAGCGCACCGAGCGCGGGCTGCTGCCGCACCGGCTGCCCGGGTGGGCCCGCGCCCAGTGCGCGGACGGGCAGCTCGCCATGGCCGAGTCCCAGCCCTCCGGCGTACGGCTGGTCCTCCGTACCCGGGCCACCGTCGTCGAGCTGGAGACGCTGCCCACCAAGCGGGTCCACGCGGGTCTGCCGCCGCGCCCCGACGGGGTCTACGACCTGTTCGTCGACGGCCACCTGGCGGACCAGGCCGGGGTGCCCGGCGGCGACACCATGACCATCGACATGGTCACCGGCACCGTCCGGACCGAACCGGGCCCGACCGGCACCCTCCGCTTCACCGGACTGCCCGGCCGGGAGAAGGACGTCGAGATCTGGCTGCCGCACAACGAGCGGACCGAGCTGGTCGCGCTGCGTACCGACGCGCCCGTCGAGCCCGTACCGGACCGGGGCCGCAAGGTGTGGCTGCACCACGGCAGCTCGATCAGCCACGGCTCCGACGCGGCGAGCCCCAGCACCACCTGGCCCGCGCTCGCCGCCGGGCTCGGCGGGGTGGAGCTGATCAATCTGGGGCTGGGCGGCAGCGCGCTGCTCGATCCGTTCACGGCCCGCGCGATGCGGGACACCCCGGCGGACCTGATCAGCGTCAAGATCGGCATCAACCTGGTGAACGCCGACCTGATGCGGCTGCGTGCCTTCGGTCCGGCCGTCCACGGGTTCCTCGACACCCTGCGTGAGGGGCACCCCACCGCGCCACTGCTGGTCGTCTCGCCCATCCTGTGCCCGATCCACGAGCACACGCCCGGCCCGTGCCTTCCCGATATGAGCGCCCTGCGCAGCGGGCGGCTGAGTTTCCAGGCCGCGGGCGATCCGGCGGAGCGCGCGAACGGGAAGCTGACGCTCGACGTCGTACGCGAGGAGCTGTCCGGCATCGTGCGGCAGCGGGCTGCCGACGACCCGAACCTGTACCACCTCGACGGCCGTGACCTCTACGGCGAGGCCGACACCGTCGAGCTGCCGCTTCCCGACCGGCTCCATCCGGACGCCGCCACCCACCGCCGGATCGGCGAACGCTTCGCCGAGCTGGCGTTCGCGGCCGGCGGCCCGTTCGCCGCCGAGCGCTGAGCCGACTGGGCTGACAGGGCCGGGCGGGCGGGAGCAGACTGGAAGTATCGGACATGCACGCCATGGGAAGTGGTCGCGATGACGACCTCCAGCACACAGAGCGCGCCGGACACCCAGGGCGCGCAGAGCACGCAAACCATTCCGGAGTGGCACCTCAAGGGCGAGTGGTTCGACGCCTGCAAGTGCGCGGTGCCGTGCCCCTGCTCCTTCGCCCAGCCGCCGACCTACGGTGACTGCAACGGCATCCTCCTGTGGCAGATCCGCGAGGGCTCCTACGGGGACACCCGGCTGGACGGCCTCAACGTCGCCATGCTCGGCTCCTTCACCGGCAACCCCTGGGCGGGAGGGGCCAAGGACGCGTACGCCGCCTTCTTCATCGACGACCGCGCGGACGACACGCAGCGCGCGGCCCTCCAGGCGATCTTCGGCGGCGAGGCGGGCGGCTGGCCCGAGCAGTTCGGCGCCATGCTGAACCCTGAGATGAGGGGGCTGGAGACCGCCCCGATCGAGGTCTCCATCGATGACGACCTCGGCACCTGGCGGATGCGCATCCCCGAGAAGGCGGAAGCCGTCGTCGAGGCGCTGACCGGCCCCACGACCCAGGAGGGCGAACGGGTGCAGGTCCACCACCTGCCCGGTTCCGAGACGGGACCCGGCCAGGGCCCCGCCACCTGGGGCAAGGCCACCACCGACCGGGCCGACGCCTACGGCTTCGAATGGGACCGCTCCGGGTACTCCAGCAAGCTGATCCCGTTCGACTGGTACGGCCCGGACGGCGCATGACCACCGCAGGTGTGCGTCCGCGCTCGGGCAGGGGCATGCGCCCCGGTCCGGACGCACCGCGGGGCATCCCGGCGCCCCGCACCTGGACGCGGCTCGAACTCCTGCTCGCCGGGCTGCTCCTCGCCCTCGCGGGGACGGCCTGGCTGGTGACCGGCGCGCTGGCCATGCCCGACATGAGTTCCGGCATCCTCACCGGCATGCGGCCGATGGGGGGCGGCGCGGTGATCCCGCCGACGGCCTTCGGGTTCTTCCTGCTCACCTGGGTGGTGATGATGGCGGCGATGATGCTGCCCGCCATCACCCCGTTCATGGTCGGCATGCGTCGGCTGCTCGGGGCACGCGCCACCACCGGCACCCTCGCCGCGCTGACTGCCGGATACCTTGCCGTTTGGGGCGTGGCCGGCCTCCTCGGTTACGCCGTCGTACGCGCCTTCGAGGCCACCGCGATGGGCGGCGGCCCGCTCGCCGTACAAGTGGGCGCCGTGGTGCTCCTGGTCGCCGGCGCCTACCAGTTCACCCCGCTCAAACGCTGGTGCCTGGTGCGCTGCCGCTCCCCGCTCGCTCTGGTGATGCGGTACGCCGAACCCACTGCGGGCAGCCGCTTCGGCGCCTTCTCGGTCGGCGTACGGCACGGCGGTTACTGCCTTGGATGCTGCTGGGCACTGATGGCGGTACTGCTGGCCGCCGGTGTGATGAGCCTGGCCTGGATGGCAGCTGTCGCGGCGGTCATCACCATCGAGAAGACAGTCCCCCGCCCCACCCTGACCGGCCGCCTCTTCGGAACCGCCCTCCTGGCCCTGGGTGCCGCCCTCCTGGCCCTGCCGTGACCCCGCGGCGCCCCGCCAGGCGGGGGAACCGCGTGAGCAACCAGGACGTGCGGGCGGTCGGGCAAATCCGCGACGTACTCATGGCGGGCCGTCGTGGGCACCGCACCACCGGTCCCGCCCGCGCGGGCTGCGTCGGCCCCCGGGGGGCGGAGGCCACAGCGGTGGGGCGCGCCGTGTGGCGCGGCCACATGGCCGCGACCGGAACCACCCCCTAGCGTGCCAGCACTCGAAGCTGTCAAGGGGGGAGGGCGGGCAGGTGCGAAGACGAACTGCGACGGTCGCCATGGTGGCGGCCACACTGGCGGCCGTCACCATGGCACCCACGGCACCCGGCGCCACCGCCGACGGCAAGAGCGGCGGGAGCGGAAAAAGCGGCACAAGCGGCGCCACCCCGTGCGCCGGCCTCCGCGGTCTGGACATCCCACGCGCCCGGATCGGCCTGCCGACCCGCGGCGGCACGGTCACCTCCGCGCAGCCAGTACCCGCCTCCGGCGAGGGGGCCACCGCACTCGTCCCGTACTGCCGCGTCGACGCCGAGATCCGCCCGGTGGACCGCGCCGCGCCGGCCATCAGGCTGCGGCTCGCGCTGCCGGACCGCGAGCACTGGAACCACCGGGCGATGATGCTGGGCGGAGGTGGCTACAACGGCACGGTTCCCGACGTCACGGGAAACGTGCCGTTCGCCCCCGCGGGCAAGCGCACCCCGCTCGGACGGGGCTACGCCGTCTTCGCGAGCGACTCGGGGCACCAGGCGCCGCCCGGCCACAAGCCGACACCGTCCCTTGACGGCTCGTTCGGCGCGAACGACGAGGCCCTGCGGAATTTCGCCGGGGACGCGCTGAAGAAGACCCGGGACGCGGCACTCTTCGTACTCGGTGAGCACTACTCCGGGCAGCAGCCGCGGCGCAGTTTCTTCGCGGGTGGTTCGACCGGCGGGCGGGAGGCGCTGGCGGTCGCCCAGCGCTGGCCGCGCGATTTCGACGGGGTGCTGGCCGTCTACCCGGCGTGGAACGCGGCGAGCCTCGACCTGTTCTTCGGGTACGCGGCCCGGCTGCTCTCCCGCCCGGGCGCGTTCCCCGGCCCCGCGCAGCAGCGGCTGCTGCACCGCGCGGTGCTGGACGCCTGTGACGGTGACGACGGGCTGCGGGACGGGGTGGTGTCCGACGAGGCGGGCTGCCGCTTCGACCCGCGTACGCTGCGCTGCCCCGAGGAAACGGTCAGCGGCACCGGCCGCGCGGGCCATCACACCGGCGCCCCGCACTGCCTGACCGGCCGGCAGATCCGCACCGTGGAAGCGCTGTCGTCCCCGCTGCGCTGGAAGTATCCGCTGGGGAGCGGGGAGCGCGGTTACCCCGGTTTCCCGTTCCTGTCCGGTGCGGACATGACCACCCCGCTGCTGGGCATGGGCAGTTCGGCCCCCGCGAATCCGATGCCCCTCGACAGCGGCTACGGCGTCCAGTTCTGGGAGCAGTGGGTGCGCTATTTCGTCACCCGGGACCCCGATTTCGACTCCCTCTCCCTCAACCCCCGGCACCCCGGCCGTTGGCGGCACCGGGTGAGCGAGCTGGCGGGTCTGCAGGACGTCAACGACCCGGATCTGCGGCCGTTCGCGCGGGCCGGGGGCAAGTTGCTGCTGCTGCACGGAACGGCGGACGAACTGGTCAGTCACCGTTCGACCGCCGAGTACTTCCAGCGGGTGCGGAAGGTGATGGGCGAGCGGGCCACGGAGCGGTTCGCCCGGTTCTATCTCGTGCCCGGAGCCAACCACGCCAACGTCGCGCCGGCTTTCGCGGCCGGCTGGGACGCGGTGGGCGCGCTGGAGGAGTGGACGGAGCACGGGAGGGCGCCGCACCGGCCGGTCGTCACGGACACCGGTCCGGGTGCCGACGGCCGGACCCGGCCGCTGTGTGCGTATCCGGAATGGCCCCGGTACGACGGTTCGGGCGACCCCGACCAGGCGCGCAACTTCACCTGCCACCGGTAGCGGCTCCCCCAGCAGCCCGGCGGGCGGCTGCGCGAGCATCCGCGCGAGCACTCGCGTAAGCGCTCGCGCAAGCACCCGCGCAAGCACCCGCGCGGCAAAATGTCCGGTTTGAGCTACTGTGATCGTATGAAGACCGTACGACGGGTCTTCCGTCTGACCTCGGTGCTCGCGACGGTGGTGGCCGCGCTGCTGCTGGTGGTGGCCGCTGCCGCGGTCCCGCGTGCAGCGGACGGCGGCGGTGTCGACGAGGCCGCCGCCGCGCTGCGGGACGGCCCGGTCTACGTCGATCCGCGCGCCCGGGACACGCTGCCCCCGTCCGCAGCCGACACGCTCGAGGACAGGATCAAACGCGCCGACAAGCCGGTCCTCGTCGCCGTGCTGCCTGCCGACGGCGGGTTCGACCGGCAGACGCTGCTGCAGGACCTGCGGACCGAGACCGGCATCACCGGCGTCTACGCCGTGGCTCTCGGCGACCGCTTCGACGCGGGCGCCGACCAGCAGGTGATGACGCGCGACGCGGTGCGCAACACCGTCGACGCGGTGGAGCGTGCCCACTCCGGTGATCCGAGGGCGATGGTCACCGACTTCGCCGAACAGGCGATCGCACAGGCGGACGGCGACGCTCCGGCGGCCTGGGACGGCGGTGGAGCGTCGCAGGACGGCGGCCGTAACGGCGGCGGCACCGGAGCCATCGTCACGCTCGGCATCCTGGTGCTGCTGGCCGCGTGCTGTGCCTTCCTGGTGAGCTGGGGCGGGCGCAGGCGGCAGGCGCGGCTGGACCGGGCAGGACTGGAGAGACTGCGCCCGGTCGTGGACGAGGACATCACCGCGTTCGGCGAGGAGCTGGGCCGGATCGGCTTCGACCCGGCCTCCGCGGCGCCCGGGATGGTCCGCGAGGACGCCGACGCGGCGCGCGAGGACTACGCGCGGGCCCTGGACGCGTACGAGGACGCCAAGGCGACGATGGCGTCGGCGCGCCGCCCGCAGGAGGTGCGGAAGGTGAGCGAGTCCCTGGCCGAGGGTCGCTTCGCGCTCACCGTGCTGGAGGCGCGGCTGCGCGGGGAGCCGCTTCCCGAACGCCGTCCGCCCTGCTTCTTCGACCCCCGGCACGGTCCGTCGGTCGAGGACGTGGCGTGGACGCCGCCCGGCGGCACGGAACGGATGGTTCCGGTGTGCGCCGCCGACGCGACCCGGCTGGCCGACGGCGAGGAACCGCTCGTCCGCCAGGTGGGCACCCCGCAGGGAGCCCGCCCCTACTGGGAGGCAGGACCGGTCTACGCCCCCTGGGCCGCCGGTTACTTCGGCGGGGCCTTGCTGCCCGGCCTGCTGATGGGCACCATGCTGGGTGGCGCGCTGGGCGGCCCGTACGCGTACGGCGCCGAAGGTTACGGCGATCCGTCGGGCGGCGACTTCTCGGACGGCGATTTCTCCGGCGGGGACTTCGGCGGAGGTTTCGGCGGCGGTGACGGTGGCGGCTTCGGTGGCGGCGACTTCGGCGGCGGAGGGTTCTGACGGACTCTGACGAACACCGAGCGGGTCGGGTCGCTGCTCTCGGATCGGGTCACTGCTTTTGGAGGGGTTTGGAGCTGCCGGCCGAATTCGACGAGCGTTCACCCTCCGGGGTCCACTCCGCCGTCGAGCGGACGGACAGTGGTTTCACCAGCCGCTTTCGTGGATACGTGCACAGTGCGCGGGAGTGAGCTCGCCCTGCGTAGGCGCCGGTGGGTTGGGGACACAGCCCCCGGTGCCGTTTTTGCGCGGAATCGCGCGGAACGGGCGGGGTTGCTGGTTTGGGGGCAGTGGGTTCAGTCTCGGAAGTGTCCGGAGTGCGGGAGCTTCTGCAGGCAGCGGCTCCTCGCATTGAAGGACCGTCCGAGCGCTGGGAGACGTCGATGAGTGCCGCAACCGGCTTTGTGCGTACCTCTGTGGCAGAGGAGTGTTCGCAGCGCAGAGCCGTGCCGCCGGATGATGCCGCTCCGGCGAAGGGCGAGGGCACGGCCGACCCGGAACGGGAGCTGCTGGCCGCGCGCGTCGAGGAACTGAGCGCCGAAGTGGGGCAGTTGCGGCAGGCGCTGGAGACCCGCCCGGTCATCGACCAGGCCCGGGGCATGGTGATGGCCCTCGCGCCGTGCGACGCGGAGACGGCTTGGCAGGTTCTGGTACGGGTCTCCCAGCACTCCAATGTGAAGCTGCGGAACGTGGCGGCCGCGCTGGTCGCCGGAGCCGAGGGGACCCCGGTCCCCAAGCCGGTGCGCAAGAATCTGGCCGCCGCCCTCCACAGCGTGCGATCCGCGCGAGGCTGACCGCACCGCACCGCACCGCACCGCATCCCGCCGTCGGCGGTTCGCCGGGGCCGCCCGCGGCTGGGACCGTTACTCGGCCGCGTACTCGGGCGGCCGCTGAGCTGTCTCCGGACCGCCCTGGTGCTGTCCCGGCTGGTGCTGACCGTGCTGGGGCTGTCCCGGCTGGTGCTGACCGTGCTGGGGCTGAGCGTGCTGGTGCTGCCCGTCTTCGGCCTGCCCGCCGTGCGGCCGCCCATGCTGCGGTTGGCCGTGCTGCGGTCGGCCCTGCGCCGGCTGTCCGTGCTGCTGCGGTCCGCCTTGGGGCTGTCCGCCCTGAGGGTGCCCCGGCTGCTGCCCTCCCTGCGCGGGTCCGCCCTGGGGCTGTCCGAGCTGATGGGGCCGGACCGGCCGTCCGGGCCGGCCGGGGCCGCCGGACTGGAGCGGGTTCCGGCCGGGCAGCGCCGCGGGTGCCTGCGGCCGGTGCTGCTGCCCCTCGGGGCCCGGCGCGGGCGCGGGAGGCTCGGAGGACTCCGGTCTGCCGGTACTGGGGTGCCGGTGGTGCACGGGGGAGAAGTCCACCGCCTGCTCCGCCTCCTGCTGGAGCTCCTCGGCGGCCTGGCGCACGTCGCCGGGCACGTCGCCGTGCTCCTCGATCAGGCTGTCGTAGATGGGCGGCCCGGTGCTGTTGTCGATCGGCATGACGAAGATCTCCTGGCGAGGGTACGGACATACAACCGGCCACCCGCAATGGTGCCTGCGGGCGGCCAGACGCCGACCTTACGCCTTCATCCGGGACCGCCTCCGGGTGGGGCTGCCGCCTCCCTGTACCCGGGAAGCGGCCATCCGCAACTCAACAGTTGTCCGGAGGGCTGTTTGCCGAGGCGGCCGAGCGGTTACGCGGTCGGATACGCGCGGCGACGTCGCCCCGCGGAGGCACCGGCAGGTTGGCGGAACAGCCGCCGGTGCCGCCCTACCCGATCGGGGGGTTTACCGATTCCCGGGACGGTTACACAAGAGACCACGTGCTTGGGAGGACAGGCACATCCGCGGGAGGCGACCGCAGAAGGTCACCCCGGGTGTGTCACCCGAGCCGCTTCTCCCGCGGTGGTCCACGTGTCAGCGACACCGGGAGGAGCCCGATCCCATGTGCCCCGTACGGTACCGGCCGCAGCGAGCCCGCCACAGTCACGACGACGCTCCTGACACGGCGGAGGACTTCGCACGGCTGGCCGCGTTGCCGGAGGGTCCCGAGCGGGAGGAGCTGTGCGGCCGCCTGGTCGAGGCGTGGCTGCCGATGGCCCACCGGCTGGCCGCCAAGTACCGCAACCGCGGCGAGTCCCTGGAGGATCTGGAGCAGGTCGCCGCGCTCGGTCTGGTCAAGGCCGTCGACCGTTACGACCCGGCGATGGGCGCCCCGTTCGTGCCGTTCGCCGTGCCGACCATCACGGGCGAGATCCGCCGTCACTTCCGCGACCACACCTGGGACGTGCATGTGCCGCGCCGGGTGCAGGAGCTGCGCAACAAGGTGCGGGCCGCGGTGCGGGACCTGAGCACCACGGTCGAAGACCGCGCCCCCTCCGTCGAGCGGATCGCCGAGCACTCCGGAATGTCCGAGGAGGACGTGGCCGCCGGACTGGAGGCCCTCGGCAGCTTCCGTTCGCTGTCGCTGGACGCCTCCCTGGGAGCCGACTCCGGCGACGGCTTCTCGTTGGCCGACACCTTCGGCGAGCCGGAGCCCGAGTACGACACGGTGGTGGCCCGCGAGGCGGTCAAGCCGTGCCTGCGCGAACTGCCCGAGCGGCAGCGGCGCGTGCTCTACCTGCGCTTCTTCCGCGACATGTCGCAGTCGCGCATCGGCCAGGAGCTGGGCATCTCCCAGATGCATGTCTCCCGGCTGCTGTCCAAGAGCTTCGAGCGGGTGCGCCGACAGGTCGAGCACGACCGCCGAGCCGTCCGCCACCCCGCAGGCGCCGAGCGCCCGGCCCACCGTGCGGCCGGGCACCCCGCGCGGAGGCACCCGACCGTTCCCGGCGGGGCGGCAGCCGCCTGACGGCTTCCTCAGCGGGCTGCCAGGGCCGTCAGTGGGTCGTCGGGGCCAGGCGGTGGGCCGTCAGTGGGTCGTGGTCATATGGAGGGCTTCGGTCACCTCTTCGTCGGAGATCTGGGGGAAGTCCTCGTACCAGAGGCCGACCGCCTCGAAGACGACGGGCTGGTGCAGGCAGACCACCGTGTCCGCCTCGTGGCCGAGCGAGGTGACGGCCTGTGGCGAGCCCACCGGGACAGCCAGCACGAGGCGGGCGGGCTGCTGGCGGCGGATGTACCGCAGCGCGGCCCGCGCCGTCACGCCGGTGGCCAGCCCGTCGTCGACGACGATGACGGAGCGGCCCGCGACGCGCGGCTCCGGTCGGTTGCCCCGGTAGAGGTCCTGGCGGCGGTGCATCTCGGCCCGCTCGCGCGCCACCGTCGAGGCGAGCCGGTCCTCGGTGAGGCCGAGCATCTCCAGCGCGGTCGCGTCGTAGACGGGCGGGTCCTCACCGGCGATGGCTCCCACTCCGTACTCCGGTCGGCCCGGCAGCCCGATCTTGCGGGCGACGAGCACGTCCAGCGGGGCGTGCAGCGCGCGCGCCACCTCGGCGGCGACGGGGACGCCGCCGCGCGGCAGCGCCAGGACCAGGGGGTCGGGCAGGTCTTCCGTACGCTGCATCTCACGCAGGGCCGCGGCCAGATCGCGGCCTGCCTGGATGCGGTCTGCGAAACGCATCGGGGGCTCCCTTCTGCGGTGCTCGTGTCACGCTCGGGGCGGGGCGCTCTTCCGGGCGCTGGTGGCGCGCTCTTCCGGGCGCTGGTGGCGCACCCTTCCGCGGTGCGTGGGCCGCGTCCTCACTCGCCGTCCGTCGTGGGCGGGAGCGCGAACCACCCAGCCGCCTCCCGCGCCGCCTCCTCCAAGGTGCCCGGCTCCTCGAACAGGTGGGTGGCGCCGGGGACGACATGGATGCGGTGCGGGGCGCGCAGCCTCTCCGCCGCGGCCTCGTTCAGCCGCAGCACCTGGTGGTCGTGGCCGCCGACGATCAGCAGCACCGGGGCCAGCACCTCCGGCAGCGCCTCGCCCGCCAGGTCGGGCCGCCCGCCGCGGGAGACCACCGCGTAGACGGTGCCGGGTCGCTCGGCTGCGGCCGTCAGCGCCGCCGCCGCGCCGGTGGACGCTCCGAAGATGCCGACCGGCAGTCCTGCGGTCCGCCCGTGCCGTGTCAGCTCGTCGACGGCCGCCACCAGGCGACGGCCCAGCAGTGGGATATCGAACCGGTGTTCCGCTGTCGCCGCGTCGATCTGCTCCTCCTCCTCGGTCAGCAGATCGAGCAGCAGCGTGGCCAGCCCCTCCTCGCGCAGCACCGCAGCGACCGCGCGGTTGCGGGGGCTGAACCGCGAGCTGCCGCTGCCGTGGGCGAACAGCACGGCTCCGGTCACCCGGTCAGGCACCTGAAGATCGCCGGTCAGCACCGCCCCGTCGCCGGTCCGGATGTGGACGGTTTCCATGGTTGCCGTAGCCATGGGTCATCACTTCCCTCGCACCTCGGGCTGTCCCCCGGGTGCCCATGGCCGCGCACGTCCAACCAGCGGCAGAGCACCCATCCGGGTGGCGCGCCCGGTGGCGCCCAGCCGCTACCCCTACCTTGAGCTGGGGTTTCGCTCATATTGCTCGCGGATGACGCTCTTGTGACGGGTGTGCCGCGCTGCTTACGGTCGGGCGACCGCAGGGCACCGGGGCCCCGTCGCAGGGCAGCCGCGTGCTGTGTCACCGGGCACCGGGTCCCCGCCGCGACGGCGGGGGTCCGGGCGGGTCCCCGCCGCGTCGCGGCGGGCGAGAGATTGGGTTTCCATGCTGACGATCCTCGGCTTTGTCATGATCGCTACCTTCCTGGTGCTGATCATGACCAAGAAGATGTCCCCCATAGCGGCGCTGGTGCTCATCCCCGCGCTGTTCTGCGTCCTGGTCGGAGAGGGCGCCCACCTGGGGAAGTACGTACTCGACGGCGTCGGCGACCTCGCGCCCACGGCCGCCATGCTGATGTTCGCCATCATCTACTTCGGCATCATGATCGACGTCGGCCTCTTCGACCCGGTGGTGCGGGGCATCCTGCGCTTCTGCAAGGCGGACCCGCTGCGGATCGTGGTGGGTACGGCCGTGCTCGCCTCGATCGTCTCGCTGGACGGCGACGGCTCGACGACCTTCATGATCACCGTCTCCGCGATGCTGCCCCTGTACCGGCGGCTGGGGATGAGCGTGGTCGTACTGACGGGAGTCGCCGCCACGGCCAACGGTGTGATGAACACCCTGCCCTGGGGCGGCCCCACCGCGCGGGCTGCCACCGCGCTGCACCTGGACGCGGGCGACATCTTCGTCCCGATGATCCCCGCGCTGGCTGTCGGGCTGCTCTGCGTCCTCGTCCTGTCCTACGCGCTCGGCCTGCGCGAGCGGCGCCGCCTGGGCACGCTGACCTTCACGGGGGCGACCGAGCGGAAGCAGGGGACGGAGCCGGAGCCGGGCTCGGGGTCGGAGTCGGAGAGCGAGACCGTGCTGGTGGGCGCGGGCTCCGGGGCCGATACCGGTGAACGGCGAGGACGGCTCTCGCTCCGCAAGGGCGGGGACGCCGGTGCCGGAGGCGGCGGCCGGGTCACGACGGCAGACGGCGATGACCGGACGTGGGACGACCGGACCCCGGACGGCCGGGCCTCGGAAGGCCGGTCCCCGGACGGTCAGGGCGCTGCGGAGCCGGTGTCGGGCCATGGCGCGGAGTCGGCGGTCCTGGACCCGAACCGGTCCACGCTCCGGCCGAAGCTGTACTGGTTCAACGCAGCCCTCACCGTCACCCTCCTGGTCCTGCTGATCACCCAGCTACTCCCCATCCCGGTGCTGTTCCTGCTGGGCGCCGCCCTCGCGCTGACGGTGAACTTCCGGGACATGGCCGAGCAGAAGGCCCGGATCGCCGCGCACGCCGAGAACGTGCTCAATGTGGCGGGGATGGTCTTCGCCGCCGCCGTCTTCACCGGCGTACTGACCGGTACCGGCATGGTGGACGAGATGGCCCGCACCGTGGTGGGCGCGATCCCCGACGCGCTCGGGCCGCACATGGCGCTGGTGACCGGCATCCTCAGCATCCCGTTCACCTATCTGATGTCGAACGACGGCTTCTACTTCGGCATCGTCCCGATCCTCTCCGAGGCTGGGGCCGCGCACGGGGTGGGTTCGCTGGAGATCGCCCGCGCCTCGCTCATCGGCCAGCCGCTGCACATGTCGAGTCCGCTCGTCCCGGCCGTCTACGTCCTGGTCGGGATGGCGAAGGTGGAGTTCGGGGAGCACACCAGGTTCACGATCAAGTGGGCGGTGCTGACCTCGCTGGTGATCCTGGGCGCCGGACTGCTGTTCGGCATCCTGTAGCCGGGCTTTCCCGGACGGTTGACGCCGGCGGTCCTCTACTCTTCCTGGCAGGAGCTGACCGGAACGGGAGATTCCAGACAGCCCCGTCCGGCGCGGGGCGACAACGGCCGAGAGGAGACCTGGCCCATGCGCGTAGGTAAGCCCCGCCGCGTCTCCTCCCATGTGCTGGCGGCCCAGCTTGCCCTCGTCGTCGGAGTGACGGCGCTGGTCAGCGGCCTGTTCCTGGCGCCGCTGAGCGACCAGCTCGACCGGCAGGCCATGCGCCGCGCCCTGGCGATCGCCCAGACCACGGCGGCCCGGCCCGGCCTGGCGGCCGAGCTGACCTCGGCCGCACACCGCGCCCAGCAGCCCACCGCTCGCGGGCCGCTGCAGCGGGAGGCCGAGCGCATCCGGCACGCCACCGGCGCCGAGTACGTGGTGATCATGGACGAGCGCGGTATCCGCTGGGCCCACCCCTCGCCCTCGGCCCTCGGTCACCACGTCTCCACCGACCCCGGCCAGGTGCTGGCGGGCCACGACGTCACCAAGATCGACGTAGGCACCCTCGGCCGCACCGCACGCGGCAAGGCCCCGCTGCGCGACTCCGGCGGGCGGATCATCGGCGCGGTCTCCGTCGGCATCGACTACGCCAACGTCCGCGAGGGCCTGCTGGCGCTCGTCCCCCGACTGCTGACCTACGCGGGCGGCGCACTCGCCGTCGGCGCGCTGGCCGCTTACCTGCTGGCCCGGCGACTGCGCCGCCGCACCCACGCCCTCGCCTTCTCCGACATCTCCGCGCTGCTCGCCGAGCGCGAGGCGATGCTGCACGGGCTCGCCGAGGGAGTCGTCGCGCTGGACGCGGACGGCAGGGTACGGCTCGTCAACGACGAGGCCCAGCGGCTTCTTGGCCTCGGCCCCGAAGCGCTGGGCCGCCCGGTGACCGAGGCGCTGGGCCCCGGCCGTACGGCGGACGTGCTCGCGGGGCGGGTGACGGGGCGCGACCTGGTCACCGTCCGCGGTGCCCGGGTGCTGGTCGCCAACCGGATGCCCACCGCGGACGGCGGCGCCGTCGCCACCCTGCGCGACCGGACCGAACTCGAACGCCTCGGCCGCGAACTGGAGGGCACCCGCGGCCTGCTGGACGCGCTGCGCGCACAGGACCACGAGCACGCCAACCGGCTGCACACCCTCCTCGGCCTGCTGGAGCTGGGCCTGTACGAGGAGGCCGCACAGTTCGTCACCGGCGCGCTGGGCGTACGCCGCGCCACCGCTGAAGAGGTCACCGAACGGGTGCACGACCCGCTGGTGTCGGCGCTGCTGGTGGGCAAGGCGGTCGTGGCCGCCGAGCGCGGCGTCGCACTGCGCCTGGCGCCCGACTCGTTCCTCCCGGACCGGCTGGTCGACCCGAGCGGCCTGGTCACGGTCGTCGGCAATCTGGTCGACAACGCGTTGGACGCGGCGGCGGGGAGTGCGGGAGCGGCGGTTGAGGTCGACCTGCGAGGTGAGGACGGCCGGTCGGTCGTCCTCACCGTTCGGGACACCGGGCCCGGTGTGCCGCCCGAGCACCGGGCGCTGGTGTTCGAGGAGGGCTGGTCGACGAAGGCCGTGCCGATTGCCTTCGGCGAGGGGACGGGGGAGGGGGATCGTGAGTCGGGTGAGGGCGGTGGGGCTCATCGGGGTCTCGGGCTCGCCCTTGTGCGGCGGTTCGCGGAGCGCGCTGGTGGTGAGGCCCGGATCGGTGAGTCGGCTCAGGGAGGTGCCGAGTTCCGTGTGGTCCTTCCGGAGGCGCTGGAGGCGTTGGAGCCGCTGCAGTCGCTGGAGTTGGACGCGACGGGTGTGAGTGAGGCGGAGGGGACGAGGGTGTCGGAGGTGAGGGGCGGGTGACGGACGTGATCGAGGTGCTTGTTGTCGACGACGATCCCCACGTGGCCCGGATCAACGCCGCGTACGTCTCGAAGATCCCCGGCTTCCACGTCGCCGGGTCCGCCCACAGCGCTGCCGAAGCCCTGCTCTTCCTGCGGCAGCACGCGGTCGATCTGGTGCTGCTCGACCACTATCTGCCGGACGAATCGGGGCTGGCCCTCCTACGCCGCCTGCGCAGCAGCGGCATGGAGACGGAGGCCATCATGGTGACCGCCGCGCGCGACACCGCCACTGTCCGCGCGGCCCAGCGCCACGGTGCCCTCCAGTACATCGTGAAGCCGTTCACCTTTGCCCATCTGCGCGGCAAGCTCGACGGGTACGCCGCACTGCGCCGCGAGTTGGCGACGGCGCCCCGGGCCGGTGCCACGCAGGAGACGGTGGACCGGCTGTTCGGCGCCGCCGCGCGGGGCGCCGCCGCGTGGGGCGGCGGCGGTGAGACCTTGCCCAAGGGACACTCGGTGCTGACCGCCGATCTGGTGAGAGAGGTTCTGCAGGGGGCTGCGAAGGCGTTCTCGGCGCAGGAGGTTGCCGATCGGGCCGGGCTCAGTCGGCAGACGGCCCAGCGCTATCTCAAACTCTTGGAGAGCGCTGGGTTGGTGCGGCACCGGTTGAAGCACGGTGAGACGGGACGTCCTGTACACCTCTACCACTGGGCCGGCCCACCCTGATCCCCCCTCTCTTCGGGTGCCGTGGGTTGTGGACGCACGCCCCCGTTCGTGTCCCGGCTGCCGCCGACAACGAGAGCGAGTCAGAGGGCTGAGCCCTCAGCCGTGGGTGGTGGGGTCAGTCAGGGGTGGCGCCAGGTGCTGCCGGTGAAGTGGAGGTCTTCAAGGGCGTCGAGGACAACGGTGCGCTGGTACCACTCCAGCCACCGCCCGGCCTGCACCCCCATCTCATCGAGCGCACGGGCCTGCGCGGCGGACAACGCGCGGACGGGCCGCTCGTGGTGGGTGGAGACGACACCCTCCACCTGTCCGGAGGGCACGGTCAGCGGCGTGCTGTGGCATCCCCGACTGCCGGCGGCGAGCACCGCGTCGCGCGACGCCTCGTCGAAGAGGTCGTCGGCGGCGACGTCCGTGACGGTGACGCGGGTGACCTGCTGGGATGCCTGAGCGCAGGCGGTGCCGTCCTTGCCGACGCGGTCGAAGAACTCCAGGAAGTCGTCGTCGAGGCCATGGTGTTTCTCGATGCGCAGGTCACCGGTGACCGGGTCGACCAGTTGGACGTTGCCCATGCCGGTCTCGGCGACCTCCATGCTGTGGCGCAGTACGGCGGAGAGGACTTCCGCGGTGTTGGCGGTGGCGGCGCGGAGCTGGGGGGCGAAGGCCAGCGGGGGAGCGGTCAGCCGTTCGCGGTGGGGGAACCATTCGTGGTCGTAGGAGCGCGGCGGCGGGACGGTGACGACGGCACTGGCGAGGGTGCGCAGCCGAACGTTGAACCGCTGCGAACTGGCCTCCAGGAGGGCGAAGGCGGCGCGGTCGTCGGGCAGCCGGTAGCGCTCTTCCAGGATGCCCTGGGCACGGGAGATCAGCGGGTGGGTGCGGACCTTGGCCCGCAGATTGCGTACCTCTTCGCGGAGCCGGACCAGTTCGGCGGGCGGCGCCGAGGAGGCGGAAGAGGCCGAGGACGCGCCGGACGCGCCGGACGCGGGGGACGCGGATGACGCAGGGGAGAGGGCCGGGGCCGGGCCCGGAGCCTGGGGGGCGCTGGTGACGACCAGTTGCGCCGAGCCGGTTCCACCGGTCTGTTCGGGGCGCCGCGGTGAGGGCACGGTGACGTCGAGTCCGGGTTCGGGGGCGCTGCACAGGGTGGTCGCCTCGGCGACGGACCCTACGACGGTCAGCGCGCCGTCGGCGGCCAGGACGTGGGCGAGCCGGGGGTCGGTGGTGGCCGGCAGCAGCGTGGTGCCGTCCTCCTGGAGGGTGCGCGCTGTGGCGACCAGCGTGCGGACGGCGGCCGCCGAGACGTGCGGGACCAGGGCGAGGTCGACGACCACTGCGGTGCAGCCGGGGGCGGGCTGCGCGGCCGTACGGAGCGCGGGGTGGTCGGCGTCGGTCACGCCGCCCTCCGCGCGTACCACCCACAGGCCGTCCCCGCCCGGCAGCCGCACCACTTCCGCGCGTGCTGAACCAAGACCGCCTGTAGTGCTCATTCCGCGTCCCTCTTTCTCCCCGGAACATTTGCAGCATGACAAAGGTACTCACCGGTGGGGCCGGACGGCAGTTCGGTCCAGGTGGGACGAGCGGGGAGCGCCCGGTGTTTCAGCCGAGCGGTGTCCGGTGTCTTGTCGGCGGTCGGCGGGCGCCCCACCGTACTGGTATGGACCTGGAACTCCGACACCTCAAGGTCGTCGCGGCCATCGCCGAGGCGGGGAGTCTGACGCGGGCCGCGACCGGGCTGGGGCTGGCGCAGCCCGCGTTGAGCGCGCAGCTCAAGAGGATGGAACGGGCGCTCGGGGGTGAGCTGTTCATCCGGGGCCCGCACGGGGTGCGCCCCACCGAGCTGGGGGAACTGGTGCTGGAGCGGGCCCGGGTGCTGGTGCCCGCGGTGACGCAGTTGCAGGAGGAGGCGCGCCGGTTCAGCCGGAAGCGGGCGGCGGACGGGGCGGAACAGCCCGCCCGGTACCGGCTCGGGGGCACGCACGGACCGCTGCTGGGCGGCCTGGTCGACCGGCTGGCCTCGGCCTGTCCGGGCGCCGCGGTGACGACGTACACGTCCTGGTCGACCCGCGAGCTGACCGGGCTGCTGGCCGAGGGCCGGATCGACTATGTGCTGGCCGGGGTGTGCGGCCAGAGCCGGCCGCCCTCCGCCGGGAGCGGCGGTGCCGCGGTGGTCTGGCGCCAGGTGGCCGTCGACCCGGTGTTCGTCATGCTGCCCGAGGACCATGCGCTCGCCTCCTGCGAGGAGGTGCAGCTGGGGGAGTTGGCGGGGGCGCGCTGGACCAACGTTCCGGGGGACGGCTGTTTCGCGGACTGCTTCGCCGCCGCGTGCGCGCGGGCCGGCTTCACGCCGGAGGCCGTGTACGAGACGGACACCGCCTCCTGTGTGCATCTGGTGCAGGTGGGACGCGCGGTGGGGCTGTGTCGGGCGACGTTTCCGCCGACGCCGGGCCTGGTGACGCGCCCGCTGCTCGGCTCCCCGTTGCTGTGGCGGCACCTGCTGGGCCGGCACCGCGACGCGGCCGACGCCGGGGCGGCGCGGACCGTCCTGGCACACGCCCGTGCCGTGCACGCCGACGCCGCCGGACTGAGCCCCAGCTACTCCCGCTGGCTGCGGAAGCACCAGGCGCCATAACGCCGTGGCAGGGGCAGCCCGACTGGAACCCCAGGACGCGCCGTCCCTGTGGAGCAGGGTGTGAGCTGACCCGCCCTTACCGGAGAGTCCCGCCGGACGCCACGTGCGCCCGGCGGGACCCCGCTCCCGTACCGCCCCGTCCCCCGGCTGCAGAATTGGGCGGTGTACGGGAGAGACGAGCTCGGGTGAGAGGGGCAGCGCGTGCCGGTGGAAGACGCACCCGGCGACAGAGCGGGCGGGGCGGACAGAGCGGACGGAGTCGAGGGGGATGTCGTCGCGCGGGTCCTGGGCCAGTGGCGGCAGGTGCTCCCCGACCTCGACACCGAGCCGATCGGGGTCATCGGCCGCCTCACCAGATGTGCGGCCCTGCTGCGGCAGGCTTCCGACGCGCCGCTGGCCCGCGAGGGGTTCTCGCGCCCGGAGTTCGACATCCTCAGCGCGCTGCGCCGCGAGGACCGGGAGCTGACCCCTGGCCGGCTGGCGCGGGAGACCTACGCCTCGGCGACGGCCGTCACCAAACGGGTGCGGACGCTGGAGGAGCGGGGCCTGATCGAGCGGCGCCCGGACGCGCGGGACCGCCGGGTCGCCCATCTGTCGCTGACGGCCGGCGGCCGCGAGCTGGTGGACAGGATCATGCCGGAGCAGGTGGCGTACGAGCGGTCGCTGCTGGTGGGCCTGGGCGAGGAGGAGCGCGACGGGCTCGCCAGGATGCTGGGCGAGCTGCTGCGACTGCTGGAGAGCCGTCAGGAGGCGACCGCGGGCGCCCGCCGCTGACCGCCGGCGTCGACGATTGCGCCGTCGGCCGTCTCAGCCGTTCCCGCCGGGCGATCCCTTGACCACCAGGCTCTCCAGGAGTTCCCCGGTCGCCGCGGTGATCCGTTCGACGGCCAGGTCGAAGGCCGCCTGGTTGTGCGCGGCCGGGGCGCGGAACCCCGAGACCTTGCGGACGTACTGGAGCGCTGCGGCCCGCACGTCCTGCTCGGTGACGGCCTCGGCGTAGGGCGGACGGAGCGTCCGGATGTTTCTGCACATACCGCCGACGGTACGGCGTGTCGTGCAGGACTCGCCTGTCCGAGTGAGGCGAGGTACCTTGAAAAAGCCGTGACGTGGCAGTACGTCGCTCCGTTCCCGGAAGGGAGGGCGGGCCATGCAGACCACGACGGGGCTGCTCGGCGAACTCACACCCGAGCAGCGAGAGCGGGTGCGCTCCCTAGGCCACGAAGTGCGCTTCGAGGCCGGGGAACGGATCTTCGAGGAGGGCGCGAGAGCCGACCGCTTCTGGATACTGCATACCGGCTCGGCGACGCTGGCCATGCACATCCCGGGCCATCGTGACGTGGCCATCGACCACGTCCGCCACGGGGAACTGCTCGGCTGGTCCTGGATGTTCCAGCCGTATGTGTGGTCGCTCGCCGCTCAGGCGGACAGCCCGGTGCGCGCTCTGGAGTTCGACGCGCTCTCGGTGCGGGCGCTGTGCGAGGAGGACAAGGCGCTGGGCCTGGCCATGACCAGGACCGTCGCCGCGGTCATGGGGGACAGACTCCAGCGCTGCCGCGCCAGACTGGTGGATCTGTTCGGCCCCTACGCTCCGCACGACCGCGCAGTCGGCCCCATCTGAGCAGGAGGCGCTCCGCGGGCCGCTAACCGGCCTCCTGCTCCGGTACGGGGACAGCCGCCTCAGCGGCCGCGACAGCGCTCGGTCCGCCGATGACCTCCCGGCCGCCCGACAGCGGGTCGGCCCGGGTGGGGTCGGGCTGCCATGGCGCGGCACCCTCGTCGGCCACTCCGGCGCCGTGCGTCATCATCGCGGCGAGCCCGTTGATGGCGCACAGGTCCGGTTCCTGAGCCACGTGGACGGTCATCCCGGTGTGCTCGCGCAGCTGCTCGGCGAGGCCGGGCAGCAGCGCCGTGCCGCCCGCCAGCACCATCCCGCGCTCGGCGAGGTCGGCCACCAGGTCGGGCGGGCACCGGTGCAGCACGGCGCGGATGGTGTCCAGCAGCCCCGTGAGCGGGGTCTGGACGGCTCCGCGCAGCTCCTCCGGGTCGACGGTCACGGTGCGGGCGAGTCCCGAGACCACGTCGCGTCCCTGTACCTCGAGCGTGTTGCCGGTGCCCCCGCCCCGGCGGTCGCCGACGCCGCCGCTGCCGAGCAGGGCCAGGTGGAGCGGGCGGACGTCCTGGCTGGGCAGCAGCAGCTCGTGCCGGTTGCGCAGGTACTGCACGACGGAGTGGTGGACGGTCTCCCCGCCCAGGTTGACGGTGCCTCCCGCCACGACGGCGCCCAGCGAGACCACCGCGATCTGGGTGGTCGTCGTACCGCACACCAGCACCATGGCCCCCTCGGCGCGTACCACCGGCAGTCCGCAGCCGATCGCGGCGGCGATCGGGGCCTCCACCAGTTCGACGTGGCGTGCCCCCACTCCGGTGAGCGTCTCGACGGCGGCACGGCGCATCAGCGGGTCGGCGTCGTGCGGGACGACGGCCAGGGCGCGCTGCATCGTGCGGCGCCGCTTGAGGCCGCGCAGCCTCTCGCCGATGAGCGTGCGCACCATTCGCCGGGCCATCTCGATGTCCACCACGTGGCCGTTGGAGACGGGCCGGATCACCTGGATGTGCTGCGGAGTGCGCCCGGCCATCCGCTCCGCCGCCTGGCCGACCGCGATCAGGGCGCCGGAGTGGGTGTTCACGGCGACGGCGGACGGCTGGTCGACGACGAGCCCCGCACCTTTCGCGTAGACGCGGGTCCTGGCAGCCCCCAGGTCGACGGCGACGGAACAGCGGGTCAGGGCCTCAAGGCTGGAGCAGCTCATGGGCTCGTGTCCTTCCGGGAGCGGCGGCGCGGACCAGGGGACCGGCCCCCGGAAGCTGCCGGGGGAGCGGTCCACAGCTCAGCCTGTGCCCGTGGCGGGCCCGGCGCGCGCCGAGCGCGTCCGGGAGGGTGATCTCCGCTCAGGCGACGGTCCCGATCCCCGCGTCCTGCGGCGTCCCGGCCGTGTCGACCTGGGGCGTCCCTGCCGTGTCGCCGTCCGACTCGCGGAACTGTGTCCTGTACAGCTGTTCGTACCGCCCGCCCGCTGCCAGCAACTCCTCGTGGGTCCCCCGCTCAACGATCCGGCCCTCTTCCAGGACCAGGATCTGGTCGGCGGCCCGTACGGTGGACAGCCGGTGGGCGATCACCAGCGAGGTGCGGCCCTGGAGCGCCTCGCCGAGCGCCTCCTGCACGGCCGCCTCCGAGGTGGAGTCCAGGTGTGCCGTCGCCTCGTCCAGCAGGACGACACGGGGTTTGGCCAGCAGCAGCCGGGCGATGGTCAGCCGCTGCCGCTCGCCCCCGGAGAGCCGGTAGCCGCGCTCGCCGACGAGGGTGTCCAGTCCGTCGGGGAGCGAGGCGACGAGCCCGTCGAGGCGAGCCCTGCGCAGCGCGGACCACAGGTCCTCGTCGGTGGCCCCCGGGCGGGCCAGCAGCAGGTTGGCGCGGATGGTGTCGTGGAAGAGATGGCCGTCCTGGGTGACCAGGCCCAGGGTCTGCCGCATCGAGGCCGCGCTCAGCTCGCGTACGTCCTTGCCGGCGAGCCGGACGGCGCCGCTGTCCACGTCGTACAGGCGTGGGACCAGCGAGGCCAGCGTGGATTTGCCCGCGCCCGAGGAGCCCACGAGGGCGATCATCTCTCCTGGTTCGGCGCGGAAGGAGATGCCGTGCAGCACCTCTTCACCGCCGCGGGTGTCGAGCGTGGCGACCTCTTCGAGGGAGGCGAGCGAGACCTTGTCGGGTGAGGGGTAGCCGAAGTGGACGTCGTCGAACTCGACGGAGACGGGTCCGGCCGGCACCTCTTCGGCGTCGGGCTCGTCCTCGATCAGCGGTTTGAGGTCGAGCACCTCGAAGACCCGCTGGAAGCTGACCAGCGCGCTCATCACCTCGACCCGGGCGCTGGCCAGTGCGGTCAGCGGCGCGTACAGCCGGGTGAGCAGCAGCGCGAGGGAGACGACGGCGCCGGGGTCGAGACTGCCGCGCAGCGCGTAGTAGCCGCCGAGCCCGTAGACGAGGGCGAGCGCGAGGGCCGCCATCAGGGTCAGCGCGGTGAAGAAGACCTCCTGCACCATGGCGGTGCGCACCCCGATGTCCCGCACCCGGTCGGCGCGGGCCGCGAAGGCGGCCGATTCCTCGTCCGGGCGCCCGAACAGTTTGACGAGGGTCGCGCCGGGGGCGGAGAAGCGCTCGGTCATCTGGGTGCTCATCTGCGCGTTGTGCTCGGCCCGCTCCCGCTCCAGCCGGGCGAGCCGGGCGCCCATCCGCCGCGCAGGCAGCACGAACAGCGGCAGCAGCACCAGGGTGAGCAGGGTGATCCGCCAGGAGAGGTTGAACATCACCACGAGGGTCAGCAGCAGCGTGACGATGTTGCTGAACACCTGCGAAAGAGTGGAGGAGAAGGCGCGCTGGGCGCCGATGACGTCGTTGTTGAGACGGCTGACCAGAGCACCCGTACGGGTGCGGGTGAAGAAGGCCACCGGCATCCGCTGCACATGGTCGTAGACGGCGGTACGCAGATCGAGGATGAGGCCCTCCCCGATGCGCGCGGACAGCCAGCGGGTCAGAATGCCGACCCCGGCCTCCGCCAGGGCGATGGCCGCGATCAGCCCTGCCAGCACCAGCACGGTGCCGGTGGAGGACTTCTGGTCGATCGCGTTCATCACCTGCCCGGCGAGCAGCGGTGTGGCCACCGTGAGCACCGCGAGCACGCTGCTGAGCAGCATGAACGCGATCAGCTTGCGGTGGTGGCGGCGGGCGAAGCGGATGATGCGGCCGACCATGGCCGGCGAGAAGGGGTGCTGGTCCTGGTGGGCGTGGCGCGCGTTGTAGAGCGCGTGCCAGGCGGTCATCTCCATGCTCATAACGGGAAGCTAGAACTTGAAGAGAACTTCAAGTCAAGGGGCTGACCGGTAGTGATGGCCTCGCGACATGCGGTCGTGCACGTGCATCGGCACATGCATCCGTACGTGAACGAAGTTATGATCCCGGGAAGTTGGCAGTTGACGGCTGCACGACCCTGTCCACTGCGGCGAGCCGCACATCCGACCATCTCAGGAGATCCAAGTGCCCGACGCGTTCAACGGCATGGCCGCCAGGGACCTGGAGGGGGTCGTATGGCGGAAGAGCCGGTTCAGCAACTCGCAAGGGGCGTGTGTGGAGTTCGCCAGGCTGCCAGGCGGTGACATCGCCGTGCGCAACTCGCGCTTCCCCGACGGGCCCGCGCTGATCTATACGCCCGCCGAGGTGCGGGCCCTGATCCTCGGCGTCAAGGACGGCGAGTTCGACGACCTGGCAGCTCACTGACGACCGCCCCCTCGCGGGGCTCGCCGCCGGTGCGGAACAGCGCCCAGACGATCTTCCCGGAGAGCGGACCGGAGAGCGGGTGCCACCCCCAGGCGTCGCTGAAGGAGTCGACCAGGCACAGACCGCGTCCCGACTCCGCCGTGAAGCCGGGCGCCCCGAACCCCCCGAAGTCCTCGAAGTTCTCGAGTTCCTCGGAGTCCCAGGCGCCCAACGCGTCGAACGCGTCAACGGCTCTCACGGCGCCCCCGTTTCCCCCGTGACCCCCGTTTCCCCCGTGTCCGAGGGACCCCTCGCAGTCGAGAGACCCCCCGCGCCCAAGGGGGTTCCCGGCGGGCGGGACACCCCCTCGATCCATGGAGCCCCCGTACTCCATGGAGTCCTGACAGGCCGTGCGGCTCCCGTGACCGCCGAACCTTCCGTGCTGTTCCCCGAATCCCCCGTGGGCCTCCCGATGCCCGGCGGCACGTCGTACGGCCGTGACATCGGGCGGCTGGTCGCTGGGGTCGCGTACGGCACAGACCAGCCGGGCCGACCAGCGCATCAGATGCAGCCGGACCGGCGGGTCGCCCTCGTCCCCCGACGCCGCCCCGTGATCGGCGCCGGGGGTGAGGCCGTGCCGCATGGCGTTGGTCACCAGTTCGGAGACCACCAGCGCCACGTCGTCGAACTCTTCGGTCAGGCCCCAGCGCTGGAGCGTCCTGCGGGTGAAGTTCCGGGCGCTGGAGACGGCTTCGTAGTGGGGCGGCAGCGCGCAGGAGGCGGAGCCGGAGACCGAGAGGGCATCCGGCGTGGGGAGCCCTCCCCATAAGGGCTCCAGCACCGTCGATCCTTCGGTCCCCAACAAGGGCCACTCCTGGCGTCAGCGGCAGTTGATGATCCTGCGCGGATCCTGTCGGCCGTGCTACCCCGCCTGGTGCGGGCGCCACAGCGCAACCCGCGCAGCCAACTTCCGTGCCAGCGGGTCCACTTGTGCCATCCCCATGGTTCCCAATGCCCACAGCAGATGCAAGGGCAGATGCACGTGCACGAGCGACTTTCGATCGTGTGTAATCGGGCGGGCACGCAACGGAGCGCGGGGATGGCACACTTCCCTTCAAGCAGGGGTGGAGGGCTGATCGGAATGACAACAGAATCGGCACAGACCAGTACCGGAGGGGCGAAAGGGGTGAACAGCTCCAGTGGCTCGATGGTCCGGCGCATCCTGCTCGGATCCCAGCTCAGAAGGTTGCGCGAGGCCCGTGGCGTCACCCGCGAGGCCGCCGGCTACTCGATCCGGGCCTCCGAGTCCAAGATCAGCAGAATGGAGCTGGGCCGGGTCAGTTTCAAGGCGCGGGACGTGGAGGACCTGCTCACGCTCTACGGCGTCACCGACGACGCCGAACGCGAACCACTCCTCGATCTGGCCCGGGACTCCAGCGTCGCCGGCTGGTGGCACAACTACAGCGATGTGCTGCCCGGCTGGTTCCAGACGTACGTCGGGCTGGAGGGCGCCGCCTCACACATCAGTACGTACGAAGTCCAGTTCGTGCACGGCCTCCTGCAGACCGACGAGTACGCACACGCCGTCGTCTCCGCCGGGCACCGCACCCCGCTCGCCGAGGAGGAGGTCGAACGCCGCGTCGCGCTCCGCCTGGAGCGCCAGAAGCTCCTCCTCGGCGAGAACGCCCCCGACCTGCTCTGCGTGCTCGACGAGGCCGCGCTGCGCCGCCCGTTCGGCAGCAAGGCCATCATGGAGGCGCAGCTGGACCACCTCGCCGAAGCCTCCGAGCGGCCCAACGTCCACCTGCACATCGCCCCCTTCGAGCTGGGCGGGCACCCCGCCGAGGCCGGTGCCTTCACCCTGCTGCGCTTCCCCGAGTCCGACCTCAACGACATCGTCTACCTCGAACAGCTCACCAGTGCGCTGTACCTGGACAAGCGGGACGAGGTGGCACAGTACGACCAGGCGCTGCGGCGGCTCGTGGAGCTCAGCCTCTCCCCGGAACACAGCCGGGATCACCTGCGCCAAATCCGCCAACTCCTGTGACCCGCCGGTACGATGACCAAGCAGCAGCATCTCCTTCAACCCCCAGAAGGAATGGCATGTCCTACTTCACGGATCTGGCACTCCAGTGCATAGACGGCGAGTGGCGTCCCGGCACCGGCTCCTGGGACATCATCGACTTCAACCCGTACAACGGGGAGAAGCTCGCCTCCATCACCGTCGCCACACGCGACGAGGTGGACGAGGCGTACCGCGCGGCCGAGCGTGCCCAGCGTGAGTGGGCTGCCACCAACCCCTACACGCGCAGACGGGTCTTCGAGCGGGCGATCCGGGTCATCGAGGAGAGCGAGCCGCGGATCACCGAGGCCATCATCGCCGAGCTGGGCGGCACCCGGCACAAGGCGGCCTTCGAGATCCACATGGTCAAGGAGTTCTTCCGGGAAGCCCTTCAGCTCTCGCTCAACCCGCTCGGCGAGATCCTGCCGTCCTCGGTCCCCGGCAAGGAGAACCGCGTCTACCGGGACCCGGTCGGGGTCGTGGGGATCATCTCCCCGTTCAACTACCCCTTCCTGCTGGCGGTCAAGTCGGCCGCGCCCGCACTCGCGCTGGGCAACGCCGTCGTCCTCAAGCCGCACCAGTCGACACCGGTGTGCGGGGGCACCCTGGTCGCCAAGGTGCTGGAGGACGCCGGGCTGCCGCCGGGCCTGGTGAACGTCGTCATCACCGACAGCGCGGAGATCGGCGACACGCTCATCGAGCACCCGGTGCCCAAGGTCATCTCCTTCACCGGCTCCGACCGCGTGGGCCGCCACGTGTCCACCGTCGCGGGGCGCAACTTCAAGCGCGTCATCCTCCAGCTCGGCTCCAACAGCGGGCTGGTGGTGCTGGACGACGCCGATGTCGACTACGCCGTGGACGCCGCGGTCTACAGCCGCTTCGTCAACCAGGGCCAGCTGTGCATGGCGGCAAACCGGATCATCGTGGACCGGCGCCTGGAGCCGGAGTTCACCGAGAAGTTCGTGGAGCGCGTCAGCAGGCTGGTGGTGGGCGACCCGGAGAACCCTGAGACCCATATCGGTCCGCTGATCAACTCCCGCCAGGCGGAACGGGTGACCGCCATCGTCGAGCAGGCGCTCGCCGAGGGCGCCACGGCCCTGCTGCACGGCGAGGTGGACGGCAACCTGGTCTCGCCCAGCGTGCTGACGGACCTGCCGGAGAACTCCCTGCTGCGGCACGAGGAGATCTTCGGACCCGTCGCGCTGATCATCCCGGTGGACGGCGAGGAGGAGGCCGTACGCGTCGCCAACGACACCCCCTACGGGCTCGCCGGCGCCGTGCACAGTGCCGACATCGAGCGGGGCATCGCGGTCGCCCGCCGGATCGACGCGGGGATGGTCCACGTCAACGACTCCACCGTCGCCGACGAACCGATCGTCCCCTACGGCGGCGAGAAACTGTCCGGCCTCGGCCGCCTGAACGGACCTCAGGTGGTCGAAGCCTTCACCACCACCCGCTGGGTCTCCATCCAACGCGAACGCAGCGAGTTCCCTTTCTGAGAACAAGCTGCGCTTGGGCAGTCTGGCTGAGTGGCCTGCTTCTTGAGGACAGAACCTGACCGCAAGGGCTCATAGTTTGGGGTCATCAGCCGGGGGCACGGGCCTCCGGAGCGATCCGAGAGGTGGCGAACCCCATGCCGGTAGTCGTCAAGGCGGAACAGCGCGGTGACGAGCGCGGAGTGCTCCTCGCCTACCTGGAGGCCCAGCGGGGCGGCATCCGCCGCGCCCTCCACGGCCTCACCGAGGAGCAGGCCCGCAGCACCCCCGCGGCCAGCGCCCTCTCGCTGGCCGGACTGCTCAAGCACGTCACCGTGGTCGAGGAGGGCTGGCTCCGCACCTTCCGCGGTATCGAGGCCAGTGAGGAGAAGAAAAAGGAGGAGTGGGAGCACAGCTTCACCCCCACCGCCGACGAGACGATCGACGCGCTGCTCGCCTACAGCGAGCGGGTCGCCGTCGAGGTCGAGAAGGCGGTCGGTGAGCTCTCCTCGCTCGACGCGACCTTCGTCGTCCCGCCGGCCCCCTGGGACAAGGGCGGCGAGTTCTCCTGGCGCTGGGGCCTGCTGCACCTGATCGAGGAGTACGCGCGGCATGCCGGGCACGCCGACATCATCCGCGAGACGATCGACGGCAAGGGCGCCTTCGACCTGGTTTTCGAGACCGGCGCGATGCCCGAGCCGGACTGGTCCGCGTTCGGCGGCGCCGACCAGAGCGGCGCCGACCACAGCGGCGCCGACCAGAGCGGCACCGACCACAGCGGCACCGACCAGAGCGGCACCGACCAGAGCGGCGCCGGTCAGGACTGACCCCACGCGGCTGCTCCCCTGCCCCGGACCCGCATAGGGTGTGGCTTGACAACGCAACGGCGGTATGACCGGGCAGGGGAGCAGGGAAGCGATGTCGGCGATCCGGCTGCTGGTGCTGGGGGATGTGCGCCTGCGCGGGCGGGCGCACGGCTACCAGGTCCGCAACGACCTGGAGTTCTGGGGCGCCCACCAGTGGTCGTCGGCCAAGCCGGGGTCGATTTACCACGCGCTCAAGCAGCTGGCCAAGCAGGGCCTGCTGCTGCCGCACGAGACGGCCCCGAGCACCGCGGGCGGCCCGCCCCGCACCGAGTACGAGATCACCGAGGCGGGCGAGGCGGAGTTCTTCCGGCTGCTGCGGTACGCGCTGACCGCCACCCAGGAGAAGCAGGAGCTGCTGACCTCCGCCGTCGGCTTCCTCGTCGACCTGCCCCGCGCGGAGGCCGTGGCGCTGCTGGAGGAGCGGGTCGCCGCACTGGAGTCCTGGCGTGACGAGGTGACCCGGAACTGGGCCCCGGACGGTGGCGTTCCACAGGAGTGGGGCCACATCGACGAGATCATGAAGCTATGGGTGCACACCGCCGACAGCGATGCCGCCTGGGCCCGCGAGCTGATCTCCCGGCTGCAGGCCGGCGCCTTTGTGATGGCCGGCGAGGGCGAGCGCGATCTGAGCGTACTGACGGACCGCCCACCGCTGTGAGGGCGGGCGGCGGTGACACCGGCCGGCGGTGACACCGGCGGCGCCCGGACGAGGATCGCCCGCCGGCGCGGAAATGCGGCTTGCACCTCACGTGACGTGAGGCAGCACCGTGGATGCCCGTAAGCGACCGCAACGAGCGATGGCAGGCAAGGAGGCGGTGGTGAGCCACTCCGTCGGGCAGGTCGCCGGTTTCGCCGGGATCACGGTGCGCACGCTGCACCACTACGACGAGATCGGGTTGCTGGTGCCCTCGGCCCGTACGACGGCCGGGCACCGGCGGTACACGGACGCCGACCTGGACCGGCTGCAGCAGATCCTCTTCTACCGGGAGCTGGGTTTCCCGCTGGAGGAGATCGCCGTCCTGCTGGACGACCCCGCAGCCGACCCGGTCAGCCATCTGCGCCGCCAGCACCACCTGCTGACGGCGCGGATCGACCAGCTGAAGGAGATGGCCGCCGCCGTGGAACGCGCCATGGAGGCACGCAGAATGGGCATCAACCTCACCCCTGAGGAGAAGTTCGAGGTGTTCGGGGACTTCGACCCGGACGAGCACGCGGAGGAGGCCGAGCGCCGCTGGGGCGACTCCGCGCAGTACCGCGAGGCGCAGCGCCGCGCTGCCACCTGCAGCAAGGAGGACTGGAAAGCACTCAGGCGCGAGATGGACGAGATCCACGGCGCCGTCGCCGACCGGCTGGCGGCGGGCGACCCGCCCGACGCGCCCGCGGTCACCGCCCTCGCCGAGCGGCACCGGCTGTTCATCTCCCGCTTCAGCTACGAGTGCGACCATCAGATGCACTGCAGGCTCGGCGAGATGTACGTCCAGGACGAGCGCTTCACCGCCACCTATGAGGCGATCAGGCCGGGACTGGCCCGGTACATGCGGGACGCGATCGCGGCGAACGCCGCACGGGCCGCCGACGCCGGCTGAAGCGCCCACCGTCCGTTCCTTCTCCGGTGTCCGGTCCTTCTCCGGTGGCCACACCCCCTTTCGACGGCCCCCTGTACAGGTCCTGTACAGGGGGCCTTTGGGGGGAGGTTTTCCGCGCATGCTCCACTGTGAGGTAGCACGCTTCCGTTCCGTGGAACGGTCCTCGTCGGACACGGCGTTGCTCGTGTGACACTGCTGGAGAGCGAGGGAAGGAGCGAACAGAGCGTGGTGGGGCAGCCCAAGGGAAACGGCGACGCCGCGGAGCAGGGTGGTGAGCCGGAGGACACCAAACCGGTGTCCGACGAGTCGCACAGCGCCTTCACGGCGCCCCTGGGCGTGCCGCTTCCGCCCGTTCCCGAGGAGGAGCACCCGACTTCCGAGTTCACCATTCCGGAGGGACTCGTCACACAGCCGCCGCCCGAGCCGGGCAGCGCGTTCACCCCGCCCGAGGGCATCCCCGTCGTCGGCCCGCTGGCCAAGCCGGGTTCGCCCTGGCAGGACCGGATGCGCTCGCTGGTACGGATGCCGCTGGCCGAGCGCCCCGTGCCGGAGCGGGCCGCGCGCGGCGACGAGGGCGCGGAGAGCGGCCCTGCCGTGCCCCGCGTCCTCGACCTGACGCTGCGAATCGGCGAGCTGCTGCTGGCGGGCGGCGAGGGGGCCGAGGACGTGGAAGCCGCCATGTTCGGTGTCGCCCACGCCTACGGGCTCGACCGCACCGAGCCCGAGGTGACCTTCACGCTGCTGGCCATCACCCACCAGCCGTCGCTGGTCGACGACCCGGTGACGCTCAGCAGGACCGTCCGCAGGCGCGGCACCGACTACACCCGGCTGTCGGCCGTCTTCGCGCTCGTCGCCGACATCACCCAGGGCGAGGTGTCCCTGGAGGAGGCGTACCGGCGGCTCGCGGAGATGCGCCGCAACCGGCACCCCTACTCCAAGTGGGCCCTCACCGTGGCCAGCGGCGCGCTGTCCGGTGCCGCCTCGCTGCTGGTGGGCGGCGACGGGCTGGTGTTCGTCCTCGCCGCACTCGGCGCGATGCTCGGTGACCGGCTCGCCTGGCTGTGCGCGGGACGCGGGCTGCCGGAGTTCTACCAGTTCGCCTCCGCGGCGATGCCGCCCGCCGCGATAGGTGTCGGCGTCGCGCTGCTCTCCCAGCACACCGATACCCGTATCCAGGCGTCGGCCGTCATCACCGGTGGACTCTTCGCGCTGATCCCGGGGCGGGCGCTGGTCGCGGCGGTGCACGACGGGCTCACCGGCTTCTACATCACCGCGGCCGCGCGCCTGCTGGAGGTCATCTACCTCATCGTCGGCATCGTCTGCGGCGTGCTGCTGGTGCTGTACGTGGGCGACCGGCTGAACGCCCGGCTGACGCCCGACATCGTCAGCCACGTCGACCGTCCCGTCACCCAGTTGCTGGCCGGCATGCTGCTGGCGCTGGCCTTCTGCGTGCTGCTCCAGCAGGAACGTCACACCGTGCTGCCGGCCACCCTCAACGGGGGCGTGGCCTGGCTGATCTTCGGCGCGCTGACCAAGGCGGATCTGACACCTGTACCCGCCACCGTGGTGGCCGCCGGGCTGGTCGGCCTCTTCGGCCAGTTGCTCTCCCGCTACCAGTTCGCCTCGTCGCTGCCCTACATCACGGCGGCGATCGGGCCACTGCTGCCGGGTAGCAACACCTACTTCGGGCTGCTGAACATCGCCCAGGGCGATGTGAACAAGGGCTTCGAGCACCTGGCCACAGCGGGTGCGCTGGCACTGGCCATCGCGATAGGGGTCAACCTCGGCGGCGAACTGGCCCGCCTGTTCATCAAGACCCCGGGCCAGGAGACCCCGCTGCCGGGCCGCCGCGCCGCCAAGCGCACCCGCGGCTTCTAGCTGATCGGCTCATTGCCGGCAGACGCAAAGCAGACGGAGGGGCCGAGACGCTCAGCCCCTCCGGGGAGTGGACGGCCTCAGTGGCCGCCCTCGGCTGCCAGCCGCTTGATGGATGCCTCGACCTCGGCCTCCGCCTCGGCGCGGCCCACCCAGTTGGCGCCCTCGACCGACTTGCCGGGCTCCAGGTCCTTGTAGACCTCGAAGAAGTGCTGGATCTCCAGCCGGTCGAACTCGCTGACGTGGTGGATGTCGCGCAGGTGCTCCATCCGCGGGTCCGAGGACGGCACGCACAGCAGCTTGTCGTCGCCGCCGGCCTCGTCCGTCATCCGGAACATGCCGATGGCGCGGCACTTGATGATGCACCCGGGGAAAGTGGGCTCCTCCAGCAGCACGAGCGCGTCGAGCGGGTCGCCGTCCTCGCCCAGGGTGCCGTCGACGAAGCCGTAGTCCGCCGGGTACACGGTCGAGGTGAACAGGTGCCGGTCGAGCCGGATGCGGCCCGTCTCGTGGTCCACCTCGTACTTGTTCCGCGAGCCCTTCGGGATCTCGATGGTGACGTCGAACTCCAAGGGAGGCTCCTCCGTATAGATCATGATGAGATCAGTCTCATCAGCACTCGTGTGCCCTGGGGGCCGTCCCCCAGAAGAACTCCAGTCTGGTGATTAAGTGTCCCCCACGCACATGTGTGCTCGCGAAAGGGGCTGGTCGAGGTGCATGACACCAAGGCGAAGGTGCGTGACACCGCGAAGCGGGCATACCGTTCGGCAGCCCGAGTGGCCCGCACCGCGGCAGCCCGCACCCGCACCGCGCCGGCCCTCACCCGGAAGGCGGCGGCACACACCCGGACGGCGGCCGTACGGGTGACCGACCGCGCCCGCGAGGCGGCACGCGCGGCCCGGCGTCGTTGGCGGGCAGCCGCTCCGCAGCAGCGGCAGACGGCCCGGCTCACCGCCGCCTCCGCCGCACTCGGACTCGTGGTCGCACTGGTGACGGTGGCCGCTGCCGGACCGTGGGACTCGGGTCAGCGTACGGCCGAGCGCGTCCGGGCAGCCCGCCAGGAGGGCGGAAGTGGCGGGGACCACACCCGGCCCGGCACCGACAGCTACCCCATGGCCCCCCAGGTGCTGGCAGCGGCCGGGCCGCTGCCGAAGCGGGCAGCGGGCGAGGGCGGCCCGCGCACCGACGCGCGCGGCCGCGGCGGCACCCGCCCGGACCAGCTGCCGCCGCCCACCGCCTCGGCACTCGCCGACACCCTCGAACCGCTGATCGAGGACGGTTCGCTGGGCGCCGTACGGCACGCCTCGGTGGTGGACGCCGTCACCGGACGGCAGCTCTTCTCCCGGGACGCCGAGGCCGTCTCGGCGCCCGCCTCCACGGTGAAGCTGGCCACCGCCGTCGCGGCGCTGACCGCCCGCGGCGACACCTACCGGATCGCCACCCGCGCCGTCGGCAAGGGCGACCGCGTCACCCTCGTCGGCGGCGGCGACCCCACCCTCACCGAACGGGACCTGGCCACCATGGCCGAGCGGACGGCACGCGCCCTCGACAAGCGCGACGTCCACGAGGTCGGCCTCGGCTACGACACCTCCCGCTACACCGGCACCGACCGGCACGTCATCGGCCCCAACGAGAACCTCGCCCGGGTCACCCCGCTGATGGTCGAGGAGGGCCGTACGGACAACAGCCACCACGGGCCCGCACCCCGCGCCGCCGACCCCGCGCTGGAGGCGGCCAAGATCTTCGCCCGCGAACTCGCCGACGAGGGCGTCACGGTCGAGGGCACCCCCGAGGAGCGCCGAGCGCCCGAGGGGGCGGCGGAACTCGCCGTCCACCGCTCGGCCACGCTCGGCGCGCTGGTCGAGCGCATGCTCACGCACAGCGACAACGACCTCGCCGAAGCGCTCGCCCGGCAGACAGCCCTCGCACAGGGGGAGCCCGCGAGCTTCCGGGGCGCGGGCCGCGCCGTCCGCCACACCCTGAAGGAGCTCGGCCTGCCGCTGAAGGGCGCCCGCTTCGCGGACGGCAGCGGGCTGGACCGCGCCGACCGGGTCTCGCCCGTGCTGCTCACCCGGCTGCTCACTCTGGCGGCCGATCCGGACCGGCCGAAACTGCGCCCCGTACTGACCGGGCTGCCGGTCGCCGGATTCACCGGAACCCTCGGCGACCGCTACGGCGGCGAGCGCGGCGAGCCGGGCGCGGGTCTCGTACGGGCCAAGACCGGCACCCTCACCGGGGTGAACACTTTGGCCGGCACCGTGGTGGACGCCGACGGGCGGATGCTGGCCTTCGCCTTCATGACGACGGGGGCCTCCGGCCGGGATGCCGCCCAGCAATCCTTGGACCGGCTCGCTTCGGCGCTGGCCAACTGCGGCTGCCGCGATTCGCCTTCGACGGGATGAGCCGCCTTTGCTGATGAGGGGGTGTCCCTTGCCCGCCGC
>NZ_JAFFZN010000015.1 GCF_017676385.1 Streptomyces spirodelae | reverse complement strand
ACTACGAGAAGGGCCGCGGCCGCCGCGGCCTTCGCCACGGCCGCCGCACTCGCCCTGGCCGGCTGCGGCTCCGACGACGGCGGCGCCAAGGCCACCGACAAGCCGGCCACGGTCGACAACCAGCAGAAGAAGGGCGGCACGGTCCTCGACCAGCCCTTCGACAAGCCCGACCTGCGGCTCACCGACACCCACGGCAAGACCTACGACCTGGTCGAGCAGACCAAGGGCCACCCCACCCTGCTCTACTTCGGCTACACCCACTGCCCCGACATCTGCCCGCTGACGATGAGCAACATCTCGGTCGCCAAGTCCAAGCTGCCCAAGGAGGAGCAGAAGAAGCTGCGGGTCGTCTTCGTCACCACCGATCCGAAGCGGGACACCCCCAAGGAGCTCGGCAAATGGCTGGACGGCCAGGACCCCTCCTTCATCGGGCTGACCGGCGACTTCGACACCATCCAGGCGGGGGCACGCAGCGTGGGCGTCAGCGTCGCACCGTCGTACAAGAAGAAGAACGGCGACATCGTCTCCACTCACGGTGCCCAGCTGCTCGCCTTCTCCCCCAAGGACGACAAGGCGCACGTGCTGTACACCGAGGACAACACCGGGCCGGAGATCCTGGAGAAGGACCTGCCCAAGCTCATCGAGGGGAAGAACCCGTGAGCGCCCGGTCCGCGTCCGCGAGGCGCCTGTCCCCCGGTGCGCGTCGGTCACTCGCCGCCATGGCCTGCGGCACGGCACTCACCCTCGCGCTGGGCGCCTGCTCCTCCGACGACAAGGGCGGCGACGGCAAGGGCGACGGCCGTCCGGAGCTGAAGATCAGCGGCGCCTATGTGCCGCAGCCGCCGACCAAGGAAATGGCAGGCGGCTTCCTGACCGTGCGCAACGGCGGCGAGCAGGCCGACAAGCTGACCTCCGTCTCCAGTGACGTCGCCGGCAAGGTCGAGATGCACAAGACAGTCGAGCAGCGGATGGAGCGGGTGAAGTCCCTGCGCGTGCCCGCACACGGCACTCTCGAACTGGGGCGCGGCGGCAACCACCTGATGCTCATGGGGCTGAAGCGCAAGCCCACCAAGGGCCAGACGGTCACCTTCGTACTGCACTTCGAGCGGTCCGGTGCCGTCACGGTCGAGGCGCCTGTCGAAGCGACCAACTACACACCCCGGAAGTGAGGTCCGCAGGCGTGCCGTACACCACCGCCACCGCGGCGGAACCGCTCCGCACAGCTCGACGCGCCGCCGCCCGCCGCGGCTGCGCCCGTCCCGCCGCGCCCCGCCCGGCCGCCACGTGGGTGCTGCTGGCCCTCGTCACGGGGGTCTGCGCGCTGCTGGCCGTGCTGACGGCCGCGGGCCCGGCCGCGGCGCACGCCGCGCTGACGGGCAGCGACCCGGCGGAGGGCTCGGTGGTGCGCGGCGCGCCTCGCCAGGTCACGCTCGACTTCTCCGAGGGCGTTGCCATGTCGGACGGTGCCATCCGGGTGCTGGACCCGCGCGGCAAGCGGGTGGACACCCGGAAGGTCCGGGACACCGGCACGGGCGGGAAGGTGCGGCGCACCGTCTCGCTGCGGACCGGGCTGGGCCAGGGCACCTACACCGTCGCCTGGCAGGCCGTCTCCGCGGACAGCCATCCCGTCTCCGGCGCGTTCACCTTCTCGGTGGGGAAGCCCTCCGAGACGAGTGTGCAGGTGCCGCAGCAGGACAAGGAGGCGGGCGGTGGCGCCGTTGGCGCCCTCTACGGGATCGGCCGGTACGCCGCCTACGCGGGCTTCGTGCTGCTGGTCGGCGGCGCCGCCTTCGTCCTGCTGTGCTCGTCACCGGCCGCCTCCGCGCGGCCGGTGCAGCGGCTGACGGTCACCGGCTGGACCACCCTGACGGCAGCGACACTGGCGCTGTTGCTGCTGCGCGGCCCCTATGCCGGTTCCGGGCGGCTCGCCGACGTCGTCGACCTGGGCGGCCTCAAGGAGGTGGTGGCCACCAAGCCCGGTGGCGCGCTCGTCTCCCGGCTGCTGCTGCTCGCGGCAGCCGCGCTGTTCGTCTCGGTGCTCTTCGGCGCGTACGCCCAGCGGGACCAGGCCGCGAGCCGACGGCGGGATCTGCGCTACGGACTGTCCGTGGGCGGTGTCGTGGTGGCGGTCGGTCTCGCGGCGACCTGGGCGATGGCCGAGCACGCCTCCACCGGCATCCAGACCGGACTGGCGATGCCCGTGGACGTGCTGCATCTGCTCGCCGTTGCGCTGTGGCTGGGCGGTCTGTCCGCGCTGTTCTGCCTGCTGCGCTGGGGCCCCTCTCCGACAGGCACGACAGTGCGCCGTTTCTCGCGGCTGGCACTGATCTGCGTCACCGTGCTGGCCGCGACGGGGCTGTACCAGTCGTGGCGCCAGGTGGGGTCGTGGAGCGCGCTGACCGGTACCTCGTACGGGCAGCTGCTGATCGTGAAGGTGCTCGTGGTGGGGGTGCTGGTGTCCGTCGGCTGGTTCTCCAGGCGATGGACAACCAGGTTGACCGAGGCCCCCGCAGGTGTGGAGAACGCGGTCTCCACAGGAGCGGAAAAGGTGCCTGGCCCGAGGGGCGCCGGGCGGGCGGCCGTTCCGGCGGGCGCGGAAAAGACATCCGTACCCGCAGACCACGCCGACTCCGCCGAGCCCACCGAACCCGCTGAGCCCACCGAACCCGCTGAGCCCGCCGACCCTGTGCGGGCCGCCCAGCTGGCGCGGCAGCGCGCCGCAGCCGAAGCGGCCAGGCGGCGCCAGGAGCGCGAGGCCGACCCGCAGCGCAGCGGGCTGCGCCGCACGGTGCTGACCGAGGCCGCCGTCGCTCTCGTACTGCTGGGCGTCACCACGGCACTGACCGGCACCGAGCCGGGCCGCACCGAGGAACAGGTGCGCGCGGCGCAGAGCGCGGCGCGCAGCGAGCCCGGCGGTCCTGTGGATGTGAAGGTGCCGTTCGACACGGGCGGCCCGGGCGGCAAGGGCACGGCGGAGCTGGAGATCGACCCGGGCACCAGCGGTGGGAACAGCCTGGAGCTGCGCACCACCAGCCCCAGCGGCAAGCCGGTCGAGGCCCCCGAGGTGAAGGTCGCCTTCACGCTGCCCGCCAAGGACCTCGGCCCGTTGTCCGTCCCTCTCGAACCGGTGAAGCGGGAGAAGGGGCACTGGAAGGCCACTGGGCTGCAACTGCCCATGGCCGGAAAATGGAAGGTCGCGGTCACCGTCCGCACCTCCGACATCGACCAGGTCACCAAGACCACGACCGCCACCATCGGCTGAGCCGGAACCGAGCGACCAGATGAGCACACAGAACTCGAACAACACCGCGGACAAGAGCGCCGCGGACAACAGCGCCACGAGCAAGAGCGACACCGGCAAGAACTCCGCCAGGAAGAGCAACGTCGGCAAGAGCGCCGCCAACAAGGGCACCGCCGACCAGAGCGCGCAGAACAGCGAGCACGGGAGCGCGAGGACGACGAAGACCACGGGTCGCGGCGAGGGTTCCGGGGCCGGGCTGGTCACGCGTCGCCGGCTGCTGGGCACCGCCTCGGCGGCGGGCGCCGCCGGGCTCGCGCTGGGCGGGGCCGGCGGCGCCTGGGGGTATGCCGCAGCCCAGGACGAGGCGCCCACTGCACTGACCACGCTCGGCTCCACCGCCGTGCCGTTCCACGGCACGCATCAGGCGGGCATCGTGACGCCCGCGCAGGCGCACGGTCATCTGCTCGCCTTCGACCTCGCGCCGGACGCGGGCCGCAAGCAGGCGGCGGCGCTGCTGCGCCGCTGGTCCGATGCGGCCCGGCGGATGATGGCGGGCGAGCCGCCGCGGGACGGGGAGCGGGACACCGGGATCGCGCTGGACGCCGGGCCGTCGTCGCTGACGGTCACCTTCGGGTTCGGCCGGACGTTCTTCGCTCGTACCGGGCTCGAGGACCGGCTGCCGACGCAGCTCGCGCCGTTGCCGCACTTCTCGGCCGACGCGCTGGACAAGAAGCGCTCCGACGGCGACCTGTGGGTGCAGATCGGGGCCGACGACGCGCTGGTCGCCTTCCACGCGCTGCGCGCCGTGCAGCGCGAGGCGGCGGGCACCGCGCGGGTGCGCTGGCAGATGTCCGGCTTCAACCGCTCCCCCGGCGCCACGGACCGCCCCCGTACGGTGCGCAATCTGATGGGACAGGTCGACGGTACGAACAATCCCCGGCCTGAGGAGAAGGACTTCGCCGGGAAGGTCTTCGTACCGTCCTCGGGCGGGCCCTCCTGGATGGCGGGCGGCTCCTATGTGGTGCAGCGGCGCATCCGGATGCTGCTGGACGACTGGGACAAGCGCTCACTGGACGAGCAGGAGAAGGTCATAGGGCGGCGGAAGTCCGACGGCGCTCCGCTGTCCGGCGGCCATGAGCACACCGAGCCGGATCTGGACAAGCGCGGCCCTGACGGGCTGCCGGTGATCGCCGGGGACGCGCACATCCGGGTCACGGCTCCGCGCAGCAACGGAGGAGCCGCGATGCTGCGCCGGCCGTTCTCCTTCCACGACGGCTTCCGGGACGACGGTGCGCCGGACGCCGGGCTGCTCTTCCTGGCCTGGCAGGCCGATCCGCTGCGCGGCTTCGTACCCGTGCAGCGCAAGCTCGACCGGGGGGACGCGCTCTCCCGCTTCCTGCGGCACGAGGCGAGCGGACTGTTCGCGGTGCCGGGCGGCCCCCGGAAGGGCGAGTACGTCGGGCAGCGGCTGCTCGAAGGCTGAGACCGGCCCCGGACGGCCTCCCGGCGCGACTACCGTGGGCTCATGACACCTGCGAGCCGCTATACGTACCTCGGCCCCGAGGGCACCTTCACCGAAGCCGCGCTGCACACCCTGCCCGAGGCAGCCACCCGCCAGCTCACCCCGATGGTGTCGGTTCCCGCGGCGCTGGACGCCGTACGGAACGGGGAGGCGCAGGCGGCGTTCGTGCCGATCGAGAACTCGGTGGAGGGCGGCGTCACCGCCACGCTGGACGAGCTCGCGGGCGGCAGGCGGCTGATGATCTACCGCGAGGTGCTGCTGCCGATCGCGTTCGCGCTGCTGGTGCGTCCCGGCACCAGGCTGGAGGAGGTCAAGACGGTCACCGGGCATCCGGTCGCGCAGCCGCAGGTGCGCAACTGGCTGGCCGCGCACCTGCCGGACGCACTGTGGGAGTCGGCGGCCTCGAACGCGGACGGTGCCCGGCTGGTGCAGGAAGGCCGGTACGACGCCGCCTTCGCCGGTGAGTTCGCCGCCGCGACCTACGGCCTGGAGCCGCTGGTCACCGACATCCACGACGCGGAGAACGCCATGACGCGGTTCGTGCTGCTGGGGCAGCCGGGGCGGCCGGCCGCGCCGACGGGGGCCGACAAGACCTCGGTGGTCTTCTGGCTGCGCGGGGACCAGCCCGGTGCGCTGCTGGAGGTGCTGCACGAGTACGCCTCGCGCGGCGTCAACATGATGCGGATCGAGTCGCGCCCCACGGGCAAGGGCATCGGCCAGTACAGCTTCTCGGTGGACTGCGAGGGCCATGTGCAGGACCGCAGGGTGGGGGATGTGCTGATGGGGCTGAAGCGCTCCTGCCGTGCGGTGCGGTTCCTGGGCTCGTACCCGCGCGCCGACGAGCAGCCGCCGACGCTGCGCTCGGGGACAGCGGACGGGGACTTCGTGGCGGCAGCCGACTGGCTGTCGCGGTGCCTGGACGGGCGGGACTGACGGCACGTGCGGGTCGTACAACCGCACAGGCTGGCCGTACTGCCGCACAGGCTGGCCGTACTGCCGCACAGACAGCTCGTACTGTCGCACCGACGCGTCGTACACAGGGTCGGCAAAGTTATCCACAGGGGTGGGTGCCGACCTGTGCACAAGTCGACAGAGAAAACGGACTCAGTCGACAAAGCGGCATGCAGACCCCATCTCCCTCCACAGGGCGCAGCTCCCACCCCGTCACCACAATTCCGTTGATCAACTCTTTGGGGTGAGCTAACCCCCCTCGATTGAGTGGGTATTTCTGGTTTACCCCGGGAATTCCGCGCCGACCGAACAGATGCCGGAACGGAACTCCCTCATTTCCACAGCACTACTTCTCCCCCTGTGGAAAACCCGGCCGGAGTCTGTCACAGCTGTGGATAAGTGCCGCCGGGAAGCCTGCTCAACTCCCCCGCGAGCACCTCCAGTCCATCCGCCCCACCCCTGTACGTGCGGGCCGGCCGACGCTCACCGAAAGCCGGAAAGCCGGAAAACCGGAAGAACGAGAAACCCAGAGAACAGTATTTTCCTCGGCGCAGCAAAACGCCCAATTCGGGCAAAACACTGCAAAGTGATATCGAATCGAGCGGCGTCCGAGCCCACCGGTACCCTGGCGTGGTGATTGACCTTCGCCTGCTCCGTGAGGACCCCGACCGTGCGCGCGCCTCCCAGCGCGCCCGTGGAGAGGACGTCGACCTCGTCGACGCGGTGCTCTCCGCCGACGAGCGGCGCAGGTCCTCCAGCGTCCGCTTCGACGAACTCCGCGCCGAGCAGAAGCAGCTCGGCAAGCTCATCCCCAAAGCAACGAGCGAGGAGAAGGCGGAGCTGCTGAGCCGCGCCGGTGAGCTGGCGACCGCCGTGAAGGCAGCCGACGCCGAGAAGGACGAGGCAGCGGCGGAGACACAGCAACTGCTGCGCCGGCTCAGCAATCTGGTGCACCCGGACGTCCCGGTCGGCGGCGAGGAGGACTTCGCCGTCCTGGAGACGATCGGCACGCCACGCGACTTCGCGGCGGAGGGCTTCGAGCCCAAGGACCACCTGGAGCTGGGCCAGAAGCTCGGCGCCATCGACGTCGAGCGGGGCGCCAAGGTGTCCGGCTCGCGCTTCTACTTCCTGACCGGCGTGGGGGCGCTCCTGGAGCTGGCCCTGGTCAATGCGGCCATCGCACAGGCGACCGAGGCGGGCTTCACCCCGATGCTGACGCCCGCGCTGGTCAAGCCGCACGCCATGGAGGGCACCGGCTTCCTGGGCCAGGCCGCGCAGGACGTCTACCACCTGCCCAAGGACGACATGTACCTCGTCGGCACCTCTGAGGTGCCGCTGGCGGGGTATCACATGGACGAGATCATCGAGGCGGACCGGCTGCCGCTGCGCTACGCCGCCTTCTCGCCCTGTTTCCGCCGCGAGGCCGGCTCCTACGGCAAGGACACCCGCGGCATCTTCCGCGTCCACCAGTTCGACAAGGTGGAGATGTTCTCCTACGTCGCCCCTGAGGACTCCCAGGCCGAGCACCACAGGCTGCTCCAGTGGGAGAAGCAGTGGCTGTCGTCGCTGGAACTGCCGTTCCAGGTGATCGACGTGGCCACCGGTGACCTTGGCTCCTCGGCGGCGCGCAAGTTCGACTGCGAGGCGTGGGTCCCCACCCAGGGCAAGTACCGCGAGCTGACCTCCACTTCGGACTGCACCGAGTTCCAGTCGCGTCGGCTGTCGATCCGGATGCGCGAGAAGGCAGGCGGGAGCGAAGCGACCTCCGGCGGGGGCGGTGGTCGGGCGACGGGCGGGCATGTCAAGCCGCTGGCGACGCTGAACGGCACCCTGTGCGCCGTACCGCGCACGATCGTGGCGCTGCTGGAGAACCACCAGCAGGAGGACGGCTCGGTGTGGGTGCCGCCGGTGCTGCGGCCGTATCTGGGCGGCCGTGAGGCGCTGGAGCCGGTCGCCAAGTGAGCGCGCCAGCTGCCGCCCCTGGCGGTCCCGACGCGTTCCCGTACCGGCTGATCGCCACCGACCTCGACGGCACGCTGCTGCGCTCCGACGACACCGTCTCGCGGCGTACCCGCGCCGCGCTGGAAGCGGCCACCGCGCGCGGTGCCGCGCACATCGTCGTCACGGGCCGCGCGGTGCCGTGGACCAAGCGGATACTGGCCGACCTCGGCTACCGCGGGCTGGCGGTGTGCGCACAGGGCGCCCAGGTCTACGACGCGGGCTCGGACCGGCTGCTGACCTCCGTCACGCTCGACAGGCGCGTCGCCGAGCAGGCCCTTGGCCTGCTGGAGAAGGAGGTCGGCACCGTCGCGGTCGCAGCCTCCCGAGACGGGGTGGACGGCGAGGTGCTGGCGGGACCCGGCTACCGGGTGCATGACGGGCCGCTGCCCTACGTCCCGTTCGAGGACCGCGAGACCATCTGGCGGCAGCCGCTGAACAAGCTCTACATCCAGCATCCGCAGCTGGACGACGACGAGCTGGCCAAGGCCGCACGGGCCGCCGTCGGCGACCTGGTGGGCGTGGTGGTGGCCGGCGAGGGCATAGTGGAACTGCTGCCGCTGGGTCTGTCCAAGGCCAAGGGGCTGGCTCTGGCCGCCCGACGGCTCAAGATCCGCGCAGCCGAGACCGTCGCGTTCGGCGACATGCCCAACGACATCCCGATGTTCGCCTGGGCCGGTCACGGCGTCGCCATGGCCAACGCCCACGAGGAGCTGCTGTCCGTCGCGGACGAGGTGACCGCCTCCAACGACGAGGACGGCATCGCGCAGGTGCTGGAGCGGCTCCCCGGCCTGGCCGGCTGACGCCCGCCGACAGAGGCCGGAGGGCTGTCGCCTGGGGGCTGTCGCCTTCAGCGCGAGCCGGGAGACGGCGGCTGGCGGCAGCGGCCCGGACGAGGCCCGGCGGACGGTTCCGTCCCCGGCTCACTCCTCGGTCTCGTAGGAGAGCGCTGCGGTAGCGGTGGCGCTCCCGGACGGCGAGGCGCGCTGCCGCTCGTACAGGGCGGCCACCTCGCGGGTGCGTCGCAGCAGTTCTTCGACGGCCTCCGGGGGATCGAGAATCTCGACCCACTGGCCGAACTGCAAGAGCACGCTGACGCCGGGGAGGACGGAGAAGGCCAGGCGGACGGTGACCCAGTCACCCTCTTTTTCACCCTTCCCGTCCGCGCCGGGGTATTCGGTCAGCAAGGGACCCACGATCCGGGTGAACATGTCGAGCCGTGAGCGATGCACCCTCGCTGTCACCCGCAGCTCTCTGGGACGGTCCTCGACCCGTCGGCGCAGCGTCTGCCATACGTCTGAGAGCTCGACGCCCTCACGGCGCCGTACGGGCTCCTCCAGCGCTGTCGCGGAGGCGATCCGGTCGACACGGAAGAGCGCGGGGGAGCGGCGCCGGTCGGCGACCAGGTACCAGACACCCGCCTTGCTGACGAGGCCGTACGGATCGACCGTGTAGGTGCGCACCCGGTGCTGGCCGCTGTGCCGGTAGCGGAGGCGGAGCCTGCGGTCGGCGAAGACAGCGGTGTGCAGCACGTCCAGTTGGACCTCACCGCGGGGTCCGGGCAGCCAACGGTCGGGGTCGACCAGGATGCGGCGGCTCGTCAGATCGGCGACCGGCCGGTGCGGCGCGGGAAGCGCGGCCATCACCTTGCGCAGCGCCGAACCCAGAGCGCTGTCGAGCCCCAGGGCCGCGTGCACGCCCTGTGCGGCCAGTACGAACAGCGCGCGGGCCTCGTCGCTGGTCAGGCCCGTCACATCGGTGCGGTAGCCGGGCAGCAGGGTGATGCCTCCGTGCCGCCCGCGCTCGGCGTACACAGGCACCCCGGCGGCCGACAGAGCCTCGACGTCCCGGTAGATGGTCCGCGCGGAGACCTCCAGCTCCGCGGCGAGCTCGTCGGCCGGCACGCGGCCGCGCGTCTGGAGGAGCAACAGGATGGCCAGCAGCCGGTCGGATTTCACCTCTCCACAGTGCCGCAAAAATGTTGACGGGTTGTGTCCAGTTTTCCCGGCAGACTCTCCTCGCACCGAAGCCACCGCCGGCCCGGCACCGCCACGGCCGGCCGCGTACCCAGGAGTGAACCGTGAACAGCACCCCGCACATCCCCGACCCCCGCCCGCTGTACGCCCGCGCCACCGCGCAGCTGGCCACGGTGATCGCCACCGTACGGCCCGAACGGCTCGACGACCCGACACCGTGCGAGGAGTACGACGTGCGTGCCCTGCTGGGCCACGTGGTCAGCGGCGCACGCCGGATCGCCACCGTGCCCGAAGGCGGGGACGGGAAGGGCGCGGACGTGCCCGAGTGGACGGCCGACGTGCCCGCCGGACAGTGGCCCGAACTCTACGAGGACGGCCGCAAGCGGATGCTGACCGCCTGGGAGAGCGACGAGGCCATGGACGCCGTCGTCACCGTGCCCTGGGGGCGGATGCCCGGCCGGATCGCGCTGGCGGGCTCGGTGATGGAGACCGTCGGCCACACCTGGGACCTGGCGCGGGCCATCGGCTGGAGCGGCGAGCTGGACGAGGAGGTGGCCCGCTTCGCGCTGGCCACCGCGCACCAGGCGCTGCCCGCAGAGGGGCGGGAGCACCTGCCGTTCGGCGAGACGCGCCAGGCCCCGCAGAGCGCCGACACCTGCACCCGCCTCGCCGCCTGGCTCGGCAGGGACCCTGAATGGCAGGTCCCTGGCGCGGCACGGCAGTGAGCGGAAGGGGCCGCATGCGGACGGAAGGCGTCGGCGTGCGCAAGGAAGGCGTTGGCGTGCGCAAGGAAGGCGTTGGCGTGCGCAAGGAAACACAGGAGCGACCGGCGGTGACGGGGAGGACGGACAAGATGGGCGGGCAAGGGCTGGAGGCGCTGCGTGCGGCGGTGCGCGGCAGTGTGCTCGTACCCCGAGAGCCGGAGTACGACCAGGAGCGCATCGGTTTCCAGACGGGGAATCCGCACCGTCCGGACGTGATTGTCGTGGCCCGCACACCGGACGACGTACGGGCGGCGGTCGACCACGCACAGCGGTACGGACTGCCGCTGGCCGTGCAGGCGACCGGGCACGGCCTGGGCGCGGCGGCCAGTACGGGGGTGCTGGTCAGCACACGGCGGATGACGGGCATCCGGATCGACACCAGGGCACGTACCGCGTGGATCGAGGCGGGCGTCCGGGCCGGCGACCTGGTGGAGCAGGCCGCGCGGCACGGGCTGGCGCCCGTCAACGGCTCGGCGCCGGGCGTCGGCGTCGTCTCGTACGCGCTGGGCGGCGGTGTCGGGCTGCTGGGACGGCAGTTCGGCTACGCGGCCGACCGGGTGCGAAGGATCGACGTCGTGACGGCGGACGCCCGGCTGCGCCATGTGACGGCTGACAGCGATCCGGAGCTTTTCTGGGCACTGCGCGGGGGCGGTGGCGGTTTCGGCGTCGTCACCGGGATGGAGATCGAACTCGTACCCGTGGAGCGGATCTTCGGCGGCAGGCTCGTCTTCGACGGTGGCCAGGTCGCGGAAGAGGTGCTGCGGATCTGGCAGAAGTGGACGGAGTCGGTCCCCGACGAGCTGACCTCCGCCGTGACGCTGCTGCCGATGCCGGACGTGCCCGCCGTTCCCGCGCCGCTGCGCGGCCGCTATCTGGCACAGGTGCACATCGCGTTCAGCGGACCGAGCGACGAGGGGGAGCGGCTGGTCGAGCCGCTGCGAGCCATCGGATGCGTGCTGATCGACGAGTTGCGGGACATGCCGTACGACGAGTGCGGCTCCGTCTTCAGCGAACCGGACACCCCGCACTCCTACCGCAGCGCCAATGTGCTGCTGGGTTCCGACGGACTGGACGAGAGCGCGCGGCGGTCCGTGCTGGCCGCTGCCGGGCCGTCGGCCGAGGTGATGTGTGTGCTCAGCATGCGGCATCTGGGCGGCGCCTTCTCCCGCCGGGCGGCCGTGCCGAACGCGGTGCCGCACCGGGACGCGGGCTATCTGCTGTACGTGCTCTCGCCGGTGCCGGACGACCAGGCGGCGGATTCCGGGTCGGGGGCCGGGCCGGGCTCGGGGGAGGAGGTCGTGCGGGCACTGCATGAGCGGGTGCTGGCTCCGGTGGGCGACCGCGCGCTGGGGCGGAACGCCAATTTCCTGTACGGGCCGCAGGATCGGGAGGCCGCACGGTCGGTGTACGGCGAGCAGACGGGTGCCCGGCTGGAGCGGCTGAAGGCGGAGTGCGACCCGCAGGGGATGTTCCGCTTCAACCTGCGGGGCGACGGGCGCGGTTGAGGCGTTCGCGTCGCTCGCATCGCGTAACCGTACGACTTTCGCATCGTTGTACCCATTGCGCGGAGGCGACTGGAGAGCGTGACGTCGAGAGTGTGTGAAGTGGTGGTAGCCGGTTGAGAGTCGGCCCGTCAGGATGCGCCAGCAGGGCGCGACGGGGGCCTCTTGCCGGTAGTGCGGTACGTGGGAAGACATGAGCTGATCTCCGCTCCTGGTTCCTGGATACGGACACCTGACGCCCCCAGGTGAGCGGGGTTTCCCAGACATGTCCGAAACCAGGACCCAGGAGGGTCTGCCATGTACACCGATTCCGTTCTGCTGGAGTCGCGCAGCGCGCGCTCCGGTATGGCACACAAGGTCGAAGTCCTCGACAAAGTCAAGGCGTTGGCGTTTTCCACAGGCGGTGCACAGGCCACCACGCGGGATGTGGCCAACTACTTCGAAGTGCCGCTGAAAACTGTGGAAAAGCTGGCCGAGCGGCATCGCGAAGAGCTCATCAGCAACGGGATGTCCGTTCTCAAGGGCTCTGACCTGCGCGGATATCAGACCGACAAGTTGTCGGTCTCATCCGGGCCGGAGACCGGTTATCCACAGCGTCGCAGTGGACTCACCGTCTTCAGCCGCCGCGCCGTCCTCAATGTGGCGATGCTGTTGCGCGACAGTGTGATCGCCCAGCGGGTCCGCTCGTACCTCCTCGACGTCGAGGAGAGCGCCCGTGCGCACCCCGGCGTCGAGGCCGTGCGGCAGTCCACGGAGGAGCTGCGGCAGACGGTCCGCACACTGGCCGCGGGATACGGGTCGCTGGACCGCAGGGTCGGCAACCTCGAGGCGGCCGGGGCCGAACTCGGTGCCGTACTGCAGGAACTGGGACCGGTCATCGGCCGGCTGTCCACGCGGGTGGAGCGGATGGACCACCGGCTCGCGGAGACCGAGCGCCGCACGGAGCGCACCGAGCAGGTGGTGTGCGCCATGAGCCAGCGGCTGGCCGACATGGGCGAGGAGATGCGCGCCATGCGCCGCGAGCTGCGCGGAGTGGCGCACGCTCTCGGCACCGGGTCGGAGTCCGAAGACGAGTGACCGCCTGAGAGGGGGGTGGCCCCGGGCCCGTCGGAGCGGACGTGCCCGGGGCCTCCCACTCGGCGCTGTGCACCAGGCGACCGGTGGCTGGACAGCGCCGATCGTGCTGCTGCTGTGCGTACGTGCGGGCCTGGTGCTGCTGGGCCTGGGTGCGGGCAGGGACCGCAGGATCAGCAGCACGGCGCACTGACAGAACGCCGAGCGGGTGGGAGCAACTCCTCGCTCCCACCCGCTCCTCCGCTCCCTCTTGTGTTACTCCTCCCCCGCCAGTGTCAGCGTGCGCAGCTTCTGCCCGGCGAAGAGAGTGCCGCCCACGGTGACCACGACAATGAGCACCAGTGCGGCCACAAGGCCCACCGACGAGTTGACGTCCGCGCTGCTTCCGGCCACCTTCTCGGCGAGCGCGAGCGCCCACTGCTGCACGCTGAGCGTCTTGGCCCCCGGCACCAGGCTGCCGATGAGGGCCTCCCAGATCAGCGCGTACACCAGGCCGATGACGACGGCGTGCCTGCTGACCGTTCCCAGCAGCAGGAACAGCGCGCTGTAGGCGATGGAGCCGACAGCCGCCGCCAGCGCGTAGGCGACGGCGAGCTGCTGGCTGTTGCCGTTCAGGATGAAGCCCGCGATCAGCACCGGTATCGCCGAGAAGACGGCTGTCGTGCCGGTGGCGACCAGCAGCTTGGTGACGATGACGGAGGTGCGCGAGACCGGCTTGGAGAGCAGATAGACGACCGAACCGTCGTCGATCTCCGGGCCGATGGCGCCCGTGCCGGCGATCACGCCGATCAGCGGCACCAGTGTGGCGAGCGCGAAGCCGCCCAGCAGTTCGCTGGTGACCGCGTCGTCGGCACCGTTCATGGCGCGTACGACGGCTGCCACGACGAGCAGCAGTGCCGGCAGCGCGCACAGGATGAGCGCACGGCGGCGGCCGAGGAGTGCGCGACAGGTGAGCCGCGCGACCGTCGGGTTGTACATCTGGTCAGCTCCTTTCCGCCGCTCAGGCCGCGACGAGGTACGAGAAGACGCTCTCCAGGGACTCGTCGGAGGGCGAGACGGTGTAGAGCCGGATGCCGTGCTCCCGTGCGAGGCGGGGCAGCAGCGTGGTGAAGCGGGTGAAGTCGACGGCCTGGATGCGCAGCGCGCCCTCGGCCTGATCCACCTCGATGCCCGCTGTGGAGGCGTCCGCGATGAGCGCGGCAGCCAGCCGCCGATCGTCGCTGGAGCGCACCAGATAGCGGTGCGGACGGTCGGTCATCAGGCGACGGATCTTGCGGAAGTCGCCGCTGGCTGCGTGCCGTCCGGCGACGATGACCTCGATGTGGGAGGCGAGCTGTTCGACCTCTTCCAGGATGTGCGAGGAGAACAGCACGGTGCGGCCCTCGTCGCCCATCTTGCGCAGCAGTTCCATCAGGTGCATGCGCTGGCGCGGGTCCATTCCGTTGAACGGCTCGTCCAGCAGCAGCACCGAGGGGTGGTGCACCAGTGCGGAGGCCATTTTCACACGCTGCCGCATGCCCTTGGAGTAGGTGGAGATGCGCCGGTCCTGCGCGTACTCCATCTCGACTGTCGCCAGCGCCTCGGCGGCCGCCGCGCGCGGATCGGGCAGGCCGTGCAGCTCGGCGTTGGCCAGGACGAACTCGTGGCCCGTGAGGAAGTCGTACATGCCCTCGCGCTCGGGCACCAGGCCGATGTGGCGGTAGGAGTCCTCGTTGCGCCAGATCGGCGCGGCCGTCACGGGCCTGCCGTCGGGGCCGGGAGAGGGCTCCAGGGTGACGCTTCCGTTGGAGGGCGCCAGGAAACCGCCCATCATATGGATCAGGGTGGACTTGCCGGCGCCGTTGGGGCCGAGGAGGCCGGTGACACCCGGGCCGATGTCCATGGTGATGTCGTTGACCGCGACGACGTTTCCGAACCAGCGGGAGACGCGGTCGATGTGGATCGTTGTCACAGTCCGGCCTTTCGGTAGCGGCGCAGCAGGAGGGCGTAGAAGCAGACGACCAGTGCCGCGAAGACGACGAGGTAGACGCCGCCCTGGGCACCGGTGAGCGTCTGCGCGTCGGGGAATCCGGAACGGCCGTCCAGGAACCTGCTCTGGATGCCGTCCAGCAGCGTCCCCGGCGAGCCCAGTCCGAGCCAGCCGATGGCGCTGCTGTTGTCGGACGTGAGGGCGATGCCCTGGAGCGCGCTGATCAGGAAGTAGGGAACCGTGATCGCGACGATGATCGCGGCGACACCGAAGCCGCGGCGCGGGGTCAGCGCGGCGATCCAGGCGGCGATGGCGGCGTGCAGCAGCGCGAACAGCGCGCAGAACACGAGGCCCTGGGCGGCCCCCTTGGTCTGGTCGGAGAAGTCCAGCTTCACCAGCAGCGCACCGAGATACATGATCAGCACGGGCACGGCCGTGAACACGAAGAGCGCCGCCGAGAGGGCCGCGTATTTGGCTGCCACATAGTCGCTGCGCTCCATGGGACGGGAGAAGTACAGCGGCATCGTCTTGAAGCGCAGGTCCATGGAGATGGCCTGGGGCGCGGCGGCGGCCAGGAAGATGCCCAGCACCGGCTGCATCAGCAGCACATACTCCGCGTACCCGGCTTCGAGGCTCTTGCTCTTGGTGAGGGCTGCCACGGCCACCAGGATGGCGGCCGGCACGCACACCGCGGCGAACAGCAGCATCGGCAGCACCTTGGACTTGGCCGACCGGCCCAGCCCGTAGGTGCCGCGCAGCGACTGGGTGAACAGGGCGCGGCGCGCGTAGGAGCGGCCCAGCCTGGGACCCTCGTAGCCGCGGTAGCCGATGTTGTGAATGACGTCCTGGCCCCGCTCGGCGGTGGGGTGGCCCAGGGTGCGGTCAGGCGACATCGTCGGCGCTCCTTTCCGTGAAGACCTCGGAGATCTGGTGCCTGCGCTGTTCCATGCGGACCAGCCCCAGGCCGAGGTCGGCCGCGGTGTCCCGCACGGTGTCGAAGACCGAGGAGGCCGATGCGGTCGATGCCTCGGTGTCCCCGTGCTCGCTGCCGATGTCGAGAGTGACCAGGTGCCCGGCGCCGGGTGCGACGGCACTGTCGTCAGCGGGCTCGTGCGGTGCCAGGCCCGCCTTGCGGAGCGCCGCGCGGAGGGCCGCGGTGCCGTCGGGGTGCTCGTCGGTGTCGGTGACCTCGACGGCCAGGACGGCGGTGCGCTGGGTGAAGTCGGCGGTCGAGGAGGAGCGCAACAGCTTGCCGCCGTCGATGACGACGATGTGGTCGCTGGTGCGCTCCAACTCGCCCAGCAGGTGCGAGGTGACCAGGACGGAGATGCCGAAGTCGGTGTGCACCCTGCGGATGAGGCCGAGCATCTCGTCGCGGCCGACGGGATCGAGCCCGTTGGTGGGCTCGTCCAGGAGGACCAGCCGGGGGTCGTGCACGAGGGCCTGGGCGAGCTTGACGCGCTGCTTCATGCCCGTCGAGTAGCCGCCCATCGGCCGGTAGCGCTCCTCGTAGAGGCCGACGTGGCGCAGGGTGTCGGCAGTACGCTCGCGAGCCGCTGTGGCGGGCAGTCCCGACATGCGCGCCATGTGGACGACGAACTCGGTCGCGGACACGTCCGGTGGCAGACAGTCGTGCTCGGGCATGTACCCCACCCGCTCCCGGATCGCGCCGCCCTGGGTGGCCACATCCATGCCGAGCACGCTGGCGGTGCCCTCGGAGGCCGGGGAGAGCCCGAGCAGGATCTTGATGAGGGTGGATTTTCCGGCTCCGTTGGCGCCCACCAGGCCGGTGACCCCCGGCTCGATGCCGACGGTCAGCCGGTCCAGTGCGGTCACCCGGGGGAACCGCTTGCTGAGGCTTTCGATCGCGATCACAGTCACACCTCGACGCTATGAGCCGCTCGTCGCGTCCGCGTCAGACGCGGCGCCGGTTTCCGGGGCGGGCGCATACCTCTCAAGAGCGTGGGCCCGTCCCTCTCAAGTCGTAGCGCCCCGTAGGGGAAGGGGGGGTCGGCCGTGATCCGGAGTTGTCCACAGGCTCTGCGGACCCCTTGACCCAGCCACGGGTCGATGTCACATTCGTCGATGTCAAGTTGCTCACGCACCGGAGCCGCTTGGCGACGGAGCGCCGGAGGACCGGCGATCACCTACGGACGGAGGCCGGGATGCGTGCGGCGACGATCGGATACTCCTCCGCTGACCTGCGAGGGTTCAGGGAGGTCCAGCAACTGGCCTACGCCTGCGCCGAGTCGGTCGCCGCCCGGCTGAAGCCGGGGGTGACCGAGCGGGAAGCCGCCCGGATGCAGCGCGAGTGGCTGCGCGAACGCGGCGTGCGGGACTGGTTCCATCTGCCCTTCGCCTGGTTCGGGGACCGCACGGCGTTCACCGGGTTCAAGGTCCCGCTCCAGTTCTTCCCCACCAACCGGAAGCTGGAGCCGGGGATGCCCTTCATCCTCGACATGGCGCCGATCCGGGGCGGCTACACCTCCGACATCGGCTACTCCGGCTGCCTGGGCCTCAACCCGGTGCACGAAAGGCTGCTGGCCGACCTGCGGCAACACCGCGACCTGATCCTCACCGGAGTACGGGAGCGGCGCTCGCTCCGGGAGATCTACGAGGACGTTGAGCGGCTGATGACCGCACAGGGGTATACGAACCGGCACCGCGCCTACCCCTTCGGTGTCATCGCGCACAAGGTCGACCGCGTCCCGGACCGCCGCTGGTCGCCGCGGGTCCTCGGCTTCGGCACCAACGCCCTGCGCGGTCTGGCGCGGGACGCGCTGCACGGCCACCGGGACGGCTGGTCCCCGCTGTGGAGCCCGTACCGCTTCTCGGACCATCCGCCGCAGCCGGGGTTGTGGGCGGTGCAGCCGCACCTCGGATTCCGCGGTACGGGCGCGAAGTTCGAGGAGATCCTGGTGGTCACCGACTCCCGGGATTTTCAGGAGAGCGCGTTCTGGCTGGACGACGATCTGCCATGGGGGTCCCCCCGCGCGAGCGCATTCGAGCGTGGGGGAGTGCGGCGCCGGCAGGAGGAGGCACAGGCGGTATGAGTGGAAAGGCGAACGACGCGAACGGCGCCGCCCAGGGTGGGCGCCCGGCGGAGCCCGGCCTGCCGACCTGCGCGCGGGAGCGCCGGGTGGCCACCGGAGGAATCGAGCTGTGCGTCGCCGAGCTGGGCGATACCGCCCGGCCGACGGTTGTGCTGCTGCACGGCTATCCGGACAGCAAGGAGGTCTGGTCCGAGGTGGCGCACCGCCTCAAGGACCGCTTCCACGTGGTGCTGTACGACGTGCGGGGCTGCGGCAGGTCCTCGGCGCCCAGGCCGCTGCGCGGCGGCTTCACCCTGGAGAAGCTCACCGACGACTTCCTGGCAGTCGTGGATGCGGTCAGCCCCACCGAGCCGGTGCACGTGGTCGGGCACGACTGGGGTTCCGTACAGGGCTGGGAGTTCGCCACGGTGCGCCGTACGGAGGGCAGGATCGCCTCCTTCACCTCGGTCTCCGGGCCCTCGCTCGACCACTTCGGCCACTGGATCAGGAAGCGGATGTCCCGGCCCACTCCGCGCCGGGTCGCGCAACTGCTCGGCCAGGGCGCCAAGTCCTGGTACGTGTACGCGCTGCACACCCCGTTGCTGCCCGAGCTGGCGTGGCGCGGGCCGCTGGGCAAGCGCTGGCCACGGCTGCTGGAGCTGGCCGAGAAGGCGCCGGGCGGCGGCTACCCCACCTCGTCCCTGGCCGATGACGCGGCGCACGGGGCCTGGCTCTACCGGGACAATGTCCGCGCCAGACTGCGCCGCCCCCGCACCGACTGCTATGCCCATGTCCCGGTCCAGCTCATCACACCCACCCAGGACGCGTTCCTGAGTGAGCGGCTCTACGACGAGCTGGAGCAGTGGGCACCCCGCCTCACCCGGCGCACCCTCCCGGCCAAGCACTGGGTGCCGCGTACCAGGCCGGACCGGCTCGCGGACTGGATCACCGAGTTCGTCGACGGTACCGAGCCGGGGATGCCAGCCAGGGAACCCGTGGCCACCGGCAGGTACGCGGAACGGTTCGCGGGTCAACTGGTGCTGGTGACCGGCGCGGGCAGCGGTATCGGCAGGGCGACGGCCTTCTCGTTCGCCGAGGCGGGGGCCCGGGTGATCGCGGTGGACCGGGACCCGCAGAGCGCCGCCCGGACCGCGGACCTGGCGCGCCTGGTGGGTGCTCCGCAGGCGTGGGCGGAGACGGTGGATGTCGCGGACGAGCAGGCGATGGAGAAGCTGGCCGAGAAAGTGGCCACCGCGTACGGCACGGTGGATGTGCTGGTCAACAACGCGGGCATCGGCATGGCGGGCTCCTTCCTGGAGACGACCACCGAGGAGTGGCGCCGGACACTGGACGTCAATCTGTGGGGGGTCATCCACGGCTGCCGGCTCTTCGGCCGGCAGATGGCCGAGCGCGGCCAGGGCGGACACATCGTCAACACCGCTTCGGCCGCCGCCTATCAGCCCTCCCGCGCCCTGCCCGCGTACAGCACCTCCAAGGCGGCCGTACTGATGCTCAGCGAGTGCCTGCGTGCCGAGCTGGCGGGCCGGGGCATCGGTGTGACGGCGGTCTGCCCCGGCTTCGTCAACACCAACATCACCGGTACGGCACGGTTCGCCGGGGCGGACGAGGCGGAGCAGGAGCGGATCAGGCGCCGCACGTCCCGGCTCTACGGGATACGCAACTATCCGCCGGAGAAGGTGGCGGAGGCCGTCCTGCGGGCCGTCGTGCGCAACCAGGCCGTGGTGCCGGTGACGCCCGAGGCCCGTGGAGCCCGGCTGCTGTCCCGTCTCGCCCCGCGAGCCCTGCGCGGCATCGCCCGCGTCCGGCCGCCCTTGTAGCCCTTGTCGAACGCAGCCGTGTCGAAGGAGACCACGACCATGCCACCCTCACCCCGGACCAAGGACCCGGCGCGGGCCTCGACGTCCGAGTCCGGGCACCGCACTCCGGAGTACCGCATCGAAGACCTCGCACACCGCAGCGGGGCGACGGTACGCACCATCCGCGCGTACCAGGACAAGGGCCTGCTGCCGAAGCCGGAGCGGCGGGGGCGGGCCAATGTGTACGACGACTCGCATCTGGCACGGCTGCGGCAGATCGCCGACCTGCTGGAGCGGGGCTACACCCTGGCATCGATAAAGGAGCTGCTCCAGGCATGGGACGAGGGCCGGGGCCTGGGGGGAGTGCTGGGCCTGGTCGCGGAGGTCGACGGGCCGTGGACGGACGAGGAGTCGGGCCGTGTCTCGCGGGCCGAGCTGGATGAGCTGTTCGGCGGCGCGCACGACGCGGCGGCCGTCTCCGAGGCGATGGCCCTGGGGGTGCTGGAGCCGCTGCCGGGGAGGGAGGACGAGTTCCTGGTGCCGAGCCCGCAGGAGCTGTCGGTGGCCGTGGAGCTGCACAGGGCGGGGGTGCCGCTGCCGGCCATCACCGAGCAACTGCGGGAGCTGCGCGGCCAGGTGGAGCACATAGCCGCCCGTTTCCTGGACTTCACCAACGAGCACGTCTTCGTCCGCTATCTGGGCACCCACCTCTCCGAGGGTGACGCCTCCGAGGCAGCTGACCTGGTGCGCAGGCTCCGCCCGCTGGCGCAGCAGACGGTGGAGGCCGAACTGGCGAGAGCGATGCAGAAGTTGGCCGCCCGCTCCCTGCGCGACCACTTGCGCTCGGCGGCAGCCGCCCCCTTGGCCAGTGCTGCCGCGATCGGCAGGACCGCGAACTCCACCGCGCCAGGCGGCACCGCCCGGGACGGCACCGCTCCAGATGGCGCCGCTCCAGATGGCGCCGCTCCAGATGGCGCCGCTCCGGACGGCACCACGCGGGACGGCACCACTCGGGACGGCACCACGCGGGACGGCACCGCTCCGGACGGTACCGCTGCTGGCCGCGCGGGCCGGAGCGAGCAGGTGCGGTTGCCCGCTGAAACGGTCGAGTCGGTTCGCGAGTTGGTCGGCGAGGCCCGTGTGCCGGGCTTCATCGCGGCGGCGGCGGAACGGGAGGTGCGGGCACGGGCGATGGACCGGATGACGGCGCGAGGGGGGTGAGGCGAGCCGTCCACCCGGGCCGCACACCGCGGCTACCCGAGCTGGGCGGGTGCCTCCGTGGCGATGCGCTCGAAGACCGACTGGTCCGCCTCGAAGCGGGTGCCGGGGAGGGGCCAGTGGAGGACGAGCTCGTCGAAGCCGAGAGTGGCGAGGCGGCCGGCGAAGTCGACGAAGGCGTCCAGAGACTCCAGCGGGCGGTCGGGGGTGAAGCCGGTCAGCAGCGTACGGCCGAGGGAGTGCGGGTCGCGGCCGGCCTCGGCGCATGCCTTCTCCAGGGCCTCGGTCTGGCGGGCGAGCGCGGCCAGCGAGTCGGCGGGGGTGCCGGTCTCGTTGGCGGCCGGGTCGCCGGTCGTCAGCCACGACTGCCCGTGGCGGGCGGCCAGCCGCAGCCCGCGCGGGCCGGTCGCGGCGACGGTGAAGGGCAGCCGGGGCCGCTGTACACAGCCGGGGAGGGCGCGCGCCTCGTGGGCGGCGTAGTAGGTGCCCTCGGCCGTCACCTCGTCCTCGGTGAGGAGCCGGTCGAGCAGCGGTACGAACTCGGCGAAGCGGTCGGCGCGCTCCCGGCGGGTCCACGGGTGCTGCCCCAGGGCGGTCGCGTCGAAGCCGGACCCTCCGGCGCCGATCCCCAGGGTGACGCGGCCGCCGCTGATGTCGTCGAGGGTGATCAGTTCCTTGGCGAGCGGAACGGGGTGGCGGAAGTTGGGGGAGGTGACCATCGTGCCGAGCCGCAGCCGGGAGGTGGCGGCAGCGGCGGCGGTGAGGGTGGGTACGGCACCGAACCAGGGACCGTCACGGAACGGCACCCGCCACGAGAGGTGGTCATAGGTGTACGCGGTGTGGAAGTCCAGCTCCTCGGCCCGGCGCCACATCTCCCGCCCGCCCTCGGACCAGCGGCGGACAGGAAGGATCACGGTGCTCAAACGCATACCCCGAGCTTAAGCGCCCGGTCGGCCGGACCCCGACCGTACGAGGGCTGCCGCGATACCTCATTCGACCACCCTTCAACGACACCTTGCGAACTGGGTGTGGATGCCGGACAAGGGGCGAGCCGTCATCGTCGTCGGCACGGCAACCGCCAGAGCGGCCCCGGCGAGCACGCCGAGGGTCCAGGGCATATCGAGGCCCGGTATCGGGCCGGCTCCGAGGGCGAGGGAGAGCGGAATCAGGCAGACCACAGCGCTGGCGGCCGCAAGGGCCACGCCGATCCCCGTCGCGCCCACCGCCTCGTACAGGAGGCAGCGCAGCAGCTGGAGGCGTCCCAGACCCAGCGCCCGCAGGTGTGCTCGCTGGCTGCGGCGGTCGCGCTGGGCGAGCGAGCAGGTGTTGGCGGCCGACAGCAGCGCGTAACCGGCGACGACGGCCACGATCAGCCGGGCGGCGAGGTCGTCGGCGGGGTCACGGGGTGCGGAGTCGGCCAGGTATGCGGCGCGGGAGGCGATCCGCCGGCCTGGCTCTCGAGGCCAGGACCGGAGCGGGCCCGTGAGCAGGACGCGGTCGGCGTACGGAGCCGGGGTGTGGCGCAGAGCGGTCGACCGGGGGATCACCAGCTGGGGGAAGGCCAGGTCGCGTTCGTAGACGGCGACCAGGGTGAGCGACCGGTGCGATCCGTCGGCCAGCGTGAGCCGTACCCGCTGGCCGACGCGCCAGCGGTGGCTGTCCGCCTGTATTGCACCCGCCGCGAAGGTGCCGTCACGCAGGGCCGAGAGCCGTCCTGCGCGCACGCCGAGGTCCAGGACCCTGACCAGCGCGGGCCCGTCGCCGCCCCAGGCGTCGGTCGTGGTGGGTCCGCTGCCGTAGAAGGCCGGAGGGGTGGTGACCTTGGTCGCCAGCAGCGGGGTGGCTGTGCCTCCGGGGACCGGGCGGGGCGTGGCGGGCAGGCGGCTGCCCGGTTCGGCGGTGAGCACTCCGTCGGCACGCAGCCCCTTCTCGTTCTGCCGTTCGACCGCACGTCCCACCGTGGCACCTGCGCCGAGCAGCGAGCCGGTGATGCCGACCGCCAGCAGCACGGGCACCGCCATCGCCGTCGTACGGGCGGGAGCGGCCCGCAAGCCTGCCGCCGCGATACGTCCCAGCCGCCGGTCCACGAGCCGGAGGACCAAGCAGACCGGGCCGACCAGCGGCGGTACCAGCCATGGGGCGAGGACAGCGAGAGTCGGCAGCACCACCAGCGCCAGGCCGGGCGCCACAGCGGCCCGCACCGTCGCGGGCAGCTCCATGAACGCCATGACGCAAACCAGGGGTCCGCACAGTGCCACGGCCATGATGCCGCCCGTCACCAGCCGCGCCCGGCCGCGGGACGACTCCATGGTCAGCTCCCCGTCCTTGAGCAGCGCCCCCGGGCTGACCCGACCGGCGGCCAGCACGCTCGCCGTGGCCGCCAGCACACCGACAGCGCCCAGGCCGACGCACACGGCGACCGCTGCCCAGCAGGCCGTGCCGAGCGACGGAAGGGGAGCAGCCGCAGGAAACAACTGGCGTCGGACCAGCAGCGCTCTCCCGGCGTGCGCCAGCGGGACCATGCCGACGGCCGCGCCCAGGGCGGCCGAGACGACGGCGAGAGCGGCCACGTCGAGTGCGACCATGCCGCGCAGCCGACCTGCGGTGACTCCGAGCGCACGCAGTACGGCGAACTGGTCGAGGCGCTGCCTGGTCCAGAGCGAGACGGTCGAGCCGATGACCACGACCGCGCACATCAGAAGCATGGACAGCAGCAGCGACAGCAGGTTGCGGGTGTCCTGCGCGGTCCGGGCCGCCACGGAGTTCTCCGCGTAATCGGGCAGGCCGACCCCGATGAACAGCAGGAGGCACGCTCCCACCCCGGCCGCAGTCGCCGCACATGCCAGCGCCGTGGCGGCCACCCTGCCGGGGTAGGTACGCACTTCGGAGACGAAGAGGCGGCGCATGCAAAGCCTTTCGAGAGACGGCTTTCGGGAGGCATCCCCCGGACAAGGGCAACTCTCCGTGTGCCGCCCGCCGTTGCCCATCAGTGATCACCCTGAGAGGGCCCGGGGCCACCCCCGAGAGCACTGCACAGGGATCACTACCGGTGAACAACCACCCACACTCGGTGCGCGTCGGCGCGCCCTGCCTGTCCCGCACCGCATGGAGCAGGAGGCTCGCTTCGCGGGAGTGCCGTGGAGCGGGCATGCTCGGTGGTATGGACCGGTTCCGTCATCCGCATCGGCTGCCGCCGCAGATCCACAGCACCGAGTCGGCCGTCTCCGTACTGACCGCGCTGGCGGAGCGGCGGGGACTGCCGGTGTCGGTTGAGCACGCCATCGGCGCGGACGAGTCGTCGCGGCGGACGGCGGCAGGGGCCTTCGCCGTCACGGACGAGGACGGCTCGCTTCCGCACGAGGCGCTGCTGGAGATCCCCGCGACCCAGGGGCCCGACGGGGCGCCGTTCACGCCCCGGATCACGGTTCAGCTCTTCGAGGAGGGCGACGCGCACATCACGCTCGACGGGGTGATCTTCCACGATCTGCCGCGCGAGGCGACACCGGCCTTCCTGGAGGCCGTCTTCGACAAGCGCGCCCATCTGCGGCGCACCTGGTATCCGCCGTTCTGCCGACTGGTGGTGACGTTGGACGACGACCTGTCGTACAAGGAGGTCGTCCCCGTGGCCTACGGCCTCTCACCCTGGCTGAACTCCCTGGCTTCCTGACGAAGGCGGGCCCCCGGATCCGGCTCACACCGATCCGGGTCCCCGCACCGGCTCATCCCAGGCCGAAGAGCCGGGCCGCGTTGTCGTGGCAGACGGCACGCAGCCACTCCGGTCCCAGGCCCGTCCGCGCCTCCATCGACTCCAGCGCATCGGCGTAGCTGTACGGGATGTTGGGGAAGTCGGTGCCCAGCAGTACGCGGTCGCCGAGGTCGGCCAGCCGGGGCAGGGCTTCGCGGGGGAAGGGTGCGATCTCCTCCACGAAGTGGGTGAAGGCCATCGTCGTGTCCAGCATGACCTCCGTATGGCGTTCGGCCAGCGCGAGGAAGTCGGTGTACTCCGGCAGGCCCAGGTGGGCGACGACCAGCCGCAGCCCGGGGTGCCGGTCGAGTACGGCACCGATGGGGCCGGGCCCGGTGTACGCGCCGGGAACCGGGCCGGAGCCGCAGTGGGTGACGACCGGTACGCGCGCCTCGGCGAGCTGGCCCCATACCTCGTCCAGCTGCGGGTCGCGCGGGTCGAAGCCGCCGACCTGGACGTGGCATTTGAAGACGCGGGCGCCCTGGTCGAGTGCGCGGCGTACGTCGTCGGCGGCGCTCGGCTCGGCGTAGAACGTGGCGGTGTGCAGGCAGTCGGGCGTACGGGCGGCGAAGTCGGCCGCCCAGTCGTTGAGGGAGCGGGCCATGCCCGCCTTGTGCGGGTAGAGCATCGCGGTGAACGCGCGTACCCCGAAGCTCCGCAGCACTTCCAGGCGGCGTTGCTCGTCGGCGCGGTAGGCGATCGGCCACTCCCGCCCGACCAGCGGCCCGGCCGCGTCGAAGTACGCCCACACCTTGGCCAGCAGCCGGTCGGGCATGAAGTGCGTGTGGACGTCGACGAGGGCGGAGACACCTATGCGTGCGCGGAACGCGGCCACCCGCGCGTATTCGTCAGAGCCCGCCTCCGTACTCGTGTCCGGATCCGACTCCGTACTCGTACCCGACTCCCTACTCGTCCCCGCACCCGTGCTCGTCCCCGCACCCGTTTCCGTACCGGCTCCCATGTCCTGCCCACCCTTCGTCCCGCGTCCATGCGTACGACCGGAAGAGCTCAGCCTTCCGCTGCTGTCCGCCGCAGCCTCCTGCGGTAGCCCACGTACATCGACAGCAGGACCACGGCCAGCGCGACAAGTATCCCGACCAGGGCCCAGACAATGCGGTGCAGCGGGCCGGTCGTCGTGTACGCCCAGCCGTCACCCGCGAAGATCGAGTCGCCCACGGACACCTCGGAGCCGGTGATCTCGCCCTCGCCGGTGCGGCCGTCGGAGAACGCCCACCGTCCGTCGCAGTGGGAGGCCGGCAGCGCCATACCGCCGCCCTCCACGCACCGGCTCACACCGCGCACGGTGGCGGACTCGCCCGTCAGCAGCTTCTCGGCGTTCTTGGCGAGCATCACCACGAGGACCGCCAGGAACGCGGCGGGCGCCGACAGCGCCGCCACCCATGACCCCCACGACCTCAGCGTGCGCAGGCGGGCCGCCCCTCCGTTGCTCCGCTGTGCGGCGTGCTCCAGGCGGGGGCCCGCCGCAGATGGAGGGCGTGGCCGGTGGTCAGCGCCCGCGCCGCGCGGTCAGCCGTGACGCCGGTCAGCCTCGTCCCGCGCAGCAGCGCCCGCAGGGTGAGCACTTGCGCGGCCATGAGGGCGATCACCGGGTTATGGGAGGTGAGGTAGGGCTCGCAGCCGGGGTCGTCCAGCTCGTCGGGGTCCAGGCGTCGGCCGCCGCGCAGTTCCCCGGTGAGTTCTTCGATCCGCGTACGGAGAGGAGGGGCCGCCTCGTCTGCCGCCCACCGCAGATAGGGGAGTTCGCGCAGGCCCATGGCGACCAGCACGGTCTCGGCCATCCGCCGGACGACGGGGTCGGCGTTGAGCAGTTCGTGTGCCTGGCAGACCGGAATGCAGGTGCAGACCTTGTTGCAGGTGCAGATGGTGCCCCCGCTCCCGCTGCTTCCGCTTGTCGTGCCTCCGTAGGTGGTGCCGCCGGTCGTTGTGCTCCCGCTCGACGTGCTCCCGCTCGACGTGCTGCCGCTGGACGTGCCCCCGTAGGTGGTGCCGCCGGTCGTCGTGCTGCCGCCGGTGCTGTAGGTCGGGGTGTCCGTCGGAGTGGGGTCGTAGGACGGCGGGTCCGTCGGCGGGTCGCTCCACGGGCTCGGGGAGTCCGACTCGGTGGGAGAGGGGGAGTAGGGGTCCGAACCGCTCGGCGAGGGCGACGACGGGGAGTTCGAGCCGTCGTCACTGCACCCGCTGAGCAGCAGTGCCGCCGCGACCGACGACGCGAGGCCCGCGCCGAGGAAGCCGCGCCGACCGGACTCCGCTGCCCACGGCGGCTTGGTGATGGGCAGCACCTCGACGGGCCCTGTGGAGCCGTCGGCGTTCACCCGCTGGATCTCGTAGTGCGGAGCGGGTGGGGTCTCCGCCTTCCGGTCCTGCTTTCCGTCCCGCTTTCCGCCCTGCTTTCCCCCCTTGCCGGGCCGCCTCGGCTCCGGCCAGGGCAGCATCACGTCATTCATTCCGGCCTCCGTGCACGGTGCAGGGCTCGCCGTCGTGGCCGTCGCGCCACAGGAGGCCGCCCGATCCGGCGATGCGGGTGAGGAGCTGGTCCTTCACCAGTTCCCTGGTGATGTGACAGCGCTGCGAGCCCACGAACTCGCCGCGCCCGTTCGCGGAGAGGGACTTGTGGTAGCAGTCGCCCGCGCAGTTCCACTTGGCGAAGCAGCCGTCGCAGAAGGAGCGGTGCTCGACGCCCAGTTCGCGCAGCCGGCCGAGCGCGTCCATGTCGAATGTGTAGCCGTTCGGCCCCGACAAGCCGTAGAAGAAGACGTCCGCGAACTCGTTGTCCTCGGAGAACGCCTCGAAGCAGGCGGAGACGTTGCCCGAAGGGGTGAGGCAGAAGTTGTCCTGGGTGATCCCGCAGAAGTGGTTGGTGAGGGTGCCGACCCGGGCAGCGCTGTAGACGAGCTCGTGGCCGAACCGCGCGGCGCGTGCCTGCGCTTCGCGGTACGCGGCGATGAAGTCCTCCGTCTCGGCGTCGGGCTTCCCCTCGTGCCGCCCGAGCTGGTAGGCGGGCTCCACCTGTACGCGCTGCGGTGTGAACCGGGAGAGGATGAACTCGATGGAGTCGGGCAGCAGGGGTATCTGCTCGGCGGTGACGGTCAGCCGCACCGCGTAGGGGTAGTCCGCGTCCGTGAAACGTCGCATCGTGTGCATGACGCGGTCGCTCGACCCCGTGCCCCGTACCGTCGGCCGGTGCTTGTCGTGCGCCTCGGGCAGTCCGTCGAACGACAGGCTCATACCGCCGTTGAGGTTGGCGATCATCCAGTCGATCTGCCGGTCGGTGAACACGCCGTTGCCCGCTGACGCCGCGATGACGTCGAGGCCGTCGGCCCGGTCGTGGGCGTAGGCCAGCGACTCGGTCATCAGGTTCCAGTGGACGCTGGGCTCGCCGCCGCCGTGGTAGTTCACGCCCACGAAGGGCGCCCGCAGGCGCTTGGCGTTGTCGATGACGAAGTCGATGCCCTGTTTGGCGACTTCCATGGACATATAGGTGGCGGGCGCGTCACCGGCGGAGGCGTAGCAGTAGGTGCAGCGCAGATTGCAGGCGGTCGTCAGGAAGAGCGTGACCTCGGTCGGCGCCGGGTTGCCCTTCCGACGGGTGACGGGTGAGGGAGGCGTCCGCAACAGTCCGGCCTCGCGCGCGAACGCGGCCACGCTGTCGGTACCTTCCCCGGCCCTGCCGATCTGGCTCCCGCCCCGGTCCGCCTCGGCATCGTCAGGCCCGCCACCGTCAGGCCGGCCACCGTCGGGCCCGCCGCCGTCAGGCCCGCCGCCCTCGCCTGCCAGTACGCCGGGGAGCGCCGCCACCAGGCCCTTCGTCGCGGCGAAGGCGACGCCGTGCAGCGGTGCGTACACCAGATACGCCTCATCCTCGAGAGGAATGGCGAAGACCTCCGGAGTTCCGTCCAAGAATCACTCCAGTCGCTCGATGTCGAGCCTGCTGTGCGCTCTACGCCCCAGCATCGGGTCGCGGCGCAGCGCATCATCCCGAAGTTGTGGGATGTCCACAACAGGACTGACATCGTCCGCTACGCTCCGCGCCCAGTCACACCTGACAGGTGTCAGGAGTGTCCGGCCCCCTCGGGAAGCGGGCGGGTGAACGGACCCGGACAGCACCGGGCCAGCCGGCTCACACCACCTCTTCGGCGAGCTCCACCGGGCGGGCCAGCCGGGTGCCCTTCTCCGTCACGACGAACGGGCGCTGGATCAGCACAGGGTGCTCGGTCATCGCCGCGATCAGCTCGTCGTCGGTCACGTCCGGCCGGTCGAGACCCAGCTCCTGGTAAACGGCCTCCTTCGTACGGACGGCGTCGCGGACGCCGATCCCCGCGTCGGTGATCAGCTGCCGCAGGGTGGCCGCGTCCGGCGGGGTCTTGAGGTACTCCACGATCTCGATGTCGTAGTCCGCGTCCTCCAGGAGCCCCAGGACCTTCCTGGACGTACCGCAGCGGGTGTTGTGGTAGATCGTCGCCGTCTTCGCCATGCGCTCATGCTAAGCGGCGGCGGCCGCCTTCAGCCGGTCGTCAGCCGGTCATCAGCCGGTCATCAGCCGAGCGCCGCGAGCAGTTCGCGCTCGCGCCCGGCGCTGAGGCCGGCCCGTCGTGGCCGGTCGAGGCCCTGCTCGCGCTCCCAGCGCAGGGTGTCGGCCAGCAGTTCCTCCCGGGCCCGGTGGCGGAGCCCCGCGGCGCTCGCGGCGGAGCCGTCACGGGCGAGGAAGCCCTCCCAGCCCGGCTCCATCAGCCACATCGGCAGCGACTCGGGGCCCATGAACTGGGCCACGCCGTTGCTGAGCAGCCACTGCGAACCGGCGGTGACCACCGGGCCCGTGTGTCCGCCGATGGTGCGGGACAGCTCGATCCACTCGGCGAAGGGGACGATCGGCCCGACGGCGTTGCAGGTGCCGGTGGTTCCGTTCTCGGCTGCGTCCAACAGCCAGGCGGCGAGGTCCCGTACGTCGACGATCTGCGTCGGCATGGCCGGGGTGTCGGGGACGAGCATCGGGGCGTGCGGAGCGCGGGCCGCGCGGGCGACCCAGTAGCCGGAGCGTCCGCTGCCGTCGCCCGGACCGCCGATGAGCCCGGCGCGGGCGATCAGCAGGCGGTCGCCGACGGCAGCCGATGCCGCCTGCTCGCAGGCGACCTTTCCCTCGCCGTACAGCGAATCGTCGACCTCGTCGCGGTCGGTCGGGGGGAGGAGGGGCGCGGTCTCGTCCACGTCGCGCACACCGTGGGAGGCGTAGGCGCTGACGGAGGAGACGTAGGTCCAGTGCGCGGCCCGCGCGCCCAGCGCGTCGAGGGCGCCGCGTACGAAGCCCGGCTGCCGGGCCACGTCGAGGACCGCGTCCCAGTCGCGGTCGAGCAGCGACGCGTACGCTTCCGCACCGCGCCGCCGGTCGGCGGAGACCAGCCGCGCGCCCTCCGCGACGGCTCCGCTCTCTCCCCGCGCCAGGCACGTGACACGGTGCCCGCGTTCAACCGCCTGTCGCGACAACTCCCGGCCCAGCCACGCTGTCCCGCCCAGTACCAAGGTCTCCATCCAGCCACCCAACCACCGCCCGACCGTCCCCGCACCGCAGTTCGCCCACAGCACAGGGACGCTCACCGGGGCGCGGAGGGCCTGGGCGCAGGGGCCGCAGGGCCGCAGGGCCGCAGGTGGCGATTCCCCGCGCCCCTCACGGGGCGCGGGGCGGTGGGGCTGGTCAGTTCTTGACCGGCCACTCCAGCGGGTCCTTGTAGAAGCCCTGGCTCAGTTCCACGGCGGCGGCCTTCTGGCCCTCCGGGATGAGGAAGGCGGTGCAGATCTTCTCCGAGTCACCCGGGTTCAGCTGCTTGCTGGTGTCGGGCGCGGGGCAGTTGGGCCACTTGGCCGCGCCCATGAGCACGATCAGTGCCCTGGTGCGCTTGCCCTTGTCCGTCTTGACGATCAGGTCGTCGTCCATGTCGCCGAGCTCCATGGCCTTGCCGCTCTTGTGGTTGAGCGTCGACCAGACGTACACCGGGATCTGCGGGCCGTCGTCCTTGTCCTTCTTGAGGCCGGAGTTGTCCATGTCGGCCTTTGTGCCGGTCTGCACCTTCGTGGGGGTGACCGTGTACTTGGCGCCCTTGGACTTCTGCTGGTCGCTGGTCTGCACCGGGCTCGCCTCGCCCAGGGCGAAGGACTTCTTGCCGCCCTTGGAGTCCGACCCGGAGTCCGACCCGGAGTCGGACGAGTGCGAGTCGGAGCCGCGGTTCTTCTTCCCGGAGCCGCTGTCGTTGCAGCCGGTCAGTGCCAGCGCCACCACCACGGCTCCAGCCACCGCCGGAACAGCACGAGTCCACGTACGCATGTCTTCCTCACTCTCCCCGTTGAAGCTCCCCGCGTCCGGCCCGGGCAACTCGCCCAGCCTGCCGGATCACTGCTTTGGCGGCTGATCCTGCCAGAGCGGAACCCGGCCTTCATCGGCAGGGGTTGCCAACCGGGGTTGCCAGCCGGACTCCCGGGCCCGGAGCGCCCGGACACCCGGCTCACGGCTCACAGGCCCGGGGCGCCCCAGACGGGGAACCAGCGGCTGAGGTCCTCCTCCACCGGGAGGTCGCCGGCCAACAGGCCGCGCACCTGGAGCTCCAGGCCGTTGTCCCGCTTCTCGCCGCCGCCGGGCAGCGGGGCGAAGGGATAGAACGTACCGCGCTTGTAGAGGTAGATCAGCGCCAGCGAGGAGCTCGAGCCGTCCTGCCGGAAGGAGACCAGCGAGCAGAGCAGCTGCGGCCCGAACCCGCCCTCGGCGAGCAGCGTGTTGACGGCGTGCAGGTCGTTGACGAGCGCCGCCATGTCGTCGGCCGGATGGCGGGCCGTGAGCCATGTGTAGCCGTAGGAGTCCTGCTCGAACTCGACGGGGATGCCGCCTCGCGCGGTGTCCGCGTCCAGCAGCTCCCGTACGTCCTGCCGGAGCCGGGTGAAGGCGCCGCCCTCGACGGTGGCGAAGCAGACCGCACCGACACCTGTCGGTGTGAAGGCGGTGCCCGCCTGGAGGGTCAGCGCGGCGGCGGGCAGCGCGAAGAGCTGGTCGAGATCGGGCCGCTTGGGCTTGCTGCGGCCGAGGAGCACGTCCAGAAAGCCCACGGGCCGTCTCCCTTCACTTCAAGGCACGCGGTTGACGCGGGTCGGCGGTCACGGGTCGCGGGTCACGAGTCACGGTCACTGGCCGAGCTGCGCTGATATCCGGCTGAGCTGCTCCAGCCGCTTCTCCAGCTTGGGGTGCGAGGAGAAGAGCGAGGCGAGGCTCTCGCCCGAGAAGGCGGGCACGAAGAAGAAGGCGTTGTACGGCTCGGCCTTGCGCAGGTCCCTGGTGGGGATGCGGGCCATATCGCCGCTGATCTTGGTGAGGGCCGAGGCGAGGGAGGAGGGGCGGCCGGTCAGCAGGGCGCCGGCGCGGTCGGCCGAGAGCTCGCGGTAGCGGGACAGCAGCCGGGTGAGCAGGAAGCTGAGTATGTACACCACCGCGCTGACCAGCGGGATCAGCAGCAGGAGCAGTCCGACGCCGTTGTTGTCGCGGCCCGCGCTGCGGCCGATGCCGCCCCAGAGGGCCACCCGGGTCATGATCCCCGCCAGTACACCGAGGAACGAGGCGATCGTCATGACGGCGACGTCACGGTGCGCGACGTGCGACAGCTCGTGCGAGAGCACCCCTTCGAGTTCCTCCCGCTCCAGGCGGCGCATCAGCCCGGTGGTCGCGCACACCAGCGCGTTCTTCTGGTTACGGCCCGTGGCGAACGCGTTGGGCACATCGCTGTCGGCGATGGCCACTCGCGGCTTGGGCATATCGGCGAGGGCGCACAGCCGGTCGACCGCGCCGTGCAGCTCCGGTGCCTGCTGCGGGGTGACTTCGCGGGCGCCCATGCTGAAGGCGGCGATCTTGTCGCTGAACCAGAACTGGGCGATGAACAGCCCGCCCGCGATGACCAGCACGATGGGCCAGGCGTTGCCGAGCACCGCCACCAGGACGCCGACGAGGACGACGTAGAGCAGGCCGATCAGGAACATGGTGGTGACCATCCGTGTGGTCAGCCCACGGTCTGCGACGTAGCGCGAGTGACGAGCCATGACGGCCGCTCCTTCCCGAGGCGCGGAAGCTGTGGCGCTGGGGACGCCGGAAGCGCTGTAGCACTTATGGGGCGCTCTCTTCGATTGTGCCTGTTTGACGGGTGAGAGGACGATAAGAGCGCTCTGCCCGCTATCGACCCTCTTCGGGCCCGGTCCCGCGCCCCTCCTGCACCACTCCTGCACCCCTTCCGCACCGCTCCCGTGCCCCTCCCGTGCGCCCTCTGTGCGCTCGCGAGCCCCCTCACCTCAAGGCGCGCTCTCATCTCTCTCTCATATGTGCGGAGCTTCGCACGCATGTTCAGGCATATGCGGGAAGATAGTGCACGTGACTCACCCGACTCGCACGTCCGCAGACCTGGCCTCCCCGTCCCTGAGCAGCCGCCCTTCCCTGGGCAGCCGCCCCTCCCTGAGCAGCCGCCCCTCCCTGAGCAGCCGCCCGTCCCCCGGCAGGCGAACCATGCCCCGCCTGATCGCCACCGATCTGGACGGCACCCTGCTGCGGAACGACAAGACGGTCTCCGACCGCACCATCGCGGCCCTCGCCGCCGCGGAGGCCGCGGGGATCGACGTCTTCTTCGTCACCGGCCGCCCCGCCCGCTGGATGGACGTCGTCAGTGAGCACGTACACGGCCATGGCCTCGCCATCTGCGCCAACGGCGCCGCCGTCGTCGACCTGCACGCCGGCCGTCGGGTGATCCGCGTCCGTGAGCTGGCACGGCCGGACGCGCTCGCCGTGACCCGGGCCTTGCGCGCCTCGGCGCCCGGTGTCAGCTTCGCCGTCGAACGCACCGGGGGCATCCACTACGAGCCCGGCTACCCCTCGTTTCCGCAGGACCCCGGCGCCTCGTACGCGCCCGTGGAGGAACTGCTGGCCGATGGCCCCGAGGGCCACCACGCCGAGCCCGTCGTCAAGCTCCTCGCGCACCACCCGACGGAGGACCCCGACGCGTTCCTCGCCCTCGGCCGCAAGGCCGCCGGCTCCCACGCGGAGTTCACCCGCTCCAGCCCCAGCGCCCTGCTGGAGATCTCGGGCCGCGGCGTCAGCAAGGCCAGCACCCTCGCCCTCGCCTGCGAGGAGCGCGGCATCGCCCCTGACGAGGTCGTCGCCTTCGGCGACATGCCCAACGACCTGGCCATGCTGACCTGGGCAGGCACCTCCTACGCCATGGCCAACGCCCACCCGGAAGTGCTCCTCAGCACCACCCACACCACGGGCTCCAACGAGGACGACGGCGTGGCCACCGTCATCGAGAGCTTCCTGTGACCGCCTGACTCCCCCCGTAGAGGTCGGTCAGCAGGGCGGCCGCGGCGTGGGTGGCGGGGTGGGGGTCGTGGGGCTGCCAGATGAGGTGGACGGGGACGGGGGCGGCGTCGCGCAGGGGGCGGTAGGTGATGCCGACGCGGCGGTACTGGTTGGTGGTGGCCTCGGGCGTGATGCCCACGCAGCGGCCGCCGGCGATGGCGGCGAGCCAGTCGTCGACGTCGCGGATGTACTCGCTGGCGGGCCGGACCTCCTTGGGCCACAGGTCGAGGGTGGTGGTGCCGGTGCGCCGGTCCACCACGACCGTCCGCTCCCGCACCTCGTCGAGGCGGACGCTGCGGCGCCTGGCCCAGGGGTCGTCGGAGGCCAGGGCGACATAGCGGCGCTCGTGGCCGAGGAGTGCGTGGGCGTAGCGCTGCCGGTCGAAGGGGGTACGGACGATGGCCAGGTCGCACACCCCCTCGGCCAGGCCGCCGGTGGGGCTGTTGTGCCGGATCAGGTGCAGCTCCACATCGGGGTGCCGCTCCGCCCAGCGGCGCTGGAACTCGGTGGTGTGGCGGCCCAGCGAGGCCCAGGCGTGGCCGAGGCGGAGCCGGGTGTGGCCGGTGGTGGCCGCGCGGACGAGGTTGTCGGCCTCCGCGAGGAGCTGCCGGGCGCGGACCAGGACCTCCACGCCCGCGGTGGTGGGGGAGACGGTCCGGCTGGTGCGGTACAGCAGGCGCACACCGAGCAGTTGCTCCAGCGACCGGAGTGTGCGGCTGACGGACGCCTGGGAGACGCCGAGTTCGAGCGCCGCGTCGGTGAAACTGCCGGTGTCGACGATCGCCACCAGGCAGCGCAGCTGGCGCAGCTCCAGCTCCGGTTGACTATCCCGACCATCCATACGTCCAGCGTATCGATGGCGCCGGGTATGCATTTTGCGTATGCACCGGTGCGGTGGACAGTGCGGGCATGGCACCGTCCCCCGCACACTCTCACTCCACCGCAGCCGCACCCGCGGCCGCACCCGCGCCCGCACCCGCTCGCCGGAGCCGGTGGTCGGGCCTCGGGTTGATGCTGGCCAGCAGCGTGTCCAACCAGTCGGGCGCGGCCATCGCCTCGGTCGCCTTTCCGGCGATCGGCCCGGTGGGGGTCGTGGCGGTACGCCAGTGGGTGGCCGCCGTGCTGCTGCTGGCCGCAGGCCGCCCACGGCTCAGGTCGTTCACCGCGGCGCAGTGGCGGCCGGTGCTCGGACTCGCCGTGGTGTTCGCGGCCATGAATCTGTCGCTGTACTCGGCGATCGACCGGATCGGGCTCGGCCTCGCGGTGACGCTGGAGTTCCTGGGCCCGTTGACCGTGGCGCTGGCCGGGTCGCGGCGCCGCCTGCACCTGGGGTGCGCGGTGGCCGCGGCCGCGGCGGTCGTCGTCCTGGTACGGCCCGAGCCGAGCACCGACTACCTCGGCATCGCCCTCGCCCTGCTCGCGGCGGTCTGCTGGGGCTGCTACATCCTGCTCAACCGCACGGTGGGCGAGCGGCTGCCCGGCGCACAGGGCTCGGCGGCGGCCGCGCTGGTCTCCGGGGCGCTGTACCTGCCGATCGGTGTCGCCGTCCTGGTGCACCACCGGCCCACACCGACCGCCGCGGCCTGCGCGCTGGCCGCCGGGGTGCTGTCCTCGGCCGTGCCGTTCCTGTCCGACCTGCTGGCGCTGCGCCGCGTCCCGGCCCACTTCTTCGGGGTCTTCATGAGCGTGAACCCGGTGGCTGCGGCGCTGATCGGGCTGCTCGCACTGGACCAGCACCTCCCGGCCGTCTCCTGGCTGGCCGTCCTCGTCATCGTCGCCGCCAACACCATCGCCGTCAGCACCGAGGCCCACCCCCGCGGGCACCGCCCGCGGACAGTGGAGAAGCAGGTGGGACAGCGCGGGGGCGAACACCTCGGGGGCGAACAGTTGGAGAAACGCGGTGGACCGGCCGGGCACCGTGGCCGATAGTTCACCGCATGTCTTCCGTTGTGCGCCACCTCACTTTCGACTGTCACGACCCCTACCGCCTCGGCCAGTTCTGGGCGGCCGTGCTGGACGGGGCCCTCTCCGACGACGATTACCCGGGTGATCCGGAGGCACTGGTCGAGGCCCCGGGCTCGGCCCTGCTGTTCATCCACGTCCCCGAGGCCAAGAGCATCAAGAACCGGGTCCACATGGACCTCCAGCCGCAGGACCGTACCCGGGACGAGGAAGTGGAACGGGTGCTGGCGCTGGGCGCCACCCTCGTCGCGGATCACCGGACGGCGGACGGGAGGGGGTGGGTCACGCTCGCCGACCCGGAGGGGAACGAGTTCTGCGTCGAGCGCAGCGCGGCGGAGAGGGGCCCGGCCGCCGGGTAGCGCCTCAGCCGACAGCCAGCGGCGCGGCCCCCGCTGCACCCACGGCACCTACCGCCCCCGCGGCACCCGCCGCCTCGCGTTCGCGGGCGAGCATGGCGGCGAAGGGGCCGTCGGCATGGGCAAGTTGGGCGTAGGTGCCGCGTTCGACCGGACGGCCGGCGTCCAGGACGACGATGTCGTCCACGGCTTCGAGGCCCTGGAGGCGGTGGGTGATCAGTACCGTCGTACGGCCCTCGGTGGCGGTCAGCAGGTCGGCGGTCAGCGCGTCCGCCGTTGGCAGGTCCAGGTGTTCGGCGGGCTCGTCCAGGACGAGGACGGGAAAGTCCGCGAGGAGGGCGCGGGCCAGCGCGAGGCGTTGCCGCTGGCCGCCGGAGAGCTGGGCGCCGTGCTCGCCGACCATGGTGTCCAGGCCGTCCGGGAGCGTGGCCACCCAGTCGTCCAGGCGGGCGGCGGCGAGCGCCGTGCGCAGTTGGGGCCCGGTCGCGGACGGCCTGGCCAGCCGCAGGTTCTCCCGCAGCGAGCTGTCGAACAGGTGGGCGTCCTGGGCGCAGAGGCCGACCTGCCGCCGGACGGTGTCGGTCGCCGCGTCGAACGCGGAGACGGCGGGGGCCGCGCCGAAGGTGTAGGTGCCCGCCACCGGGTCCACGAAGCGGAGCAGCGCGCCCGCGAGGGTCGTCTTGCCGGAGCCCGAGGCGCCCACGACGGCGACTCGGCGGCCCGGCGTCAGGTCCAGGTCGAAGCCGGCGAGAGCAGGGGGCGCCGCGGCCGGGGCGTCCGGATAGCGGACGGTCAGCTCGCGGACGCGGAGGGGGAACGGGTCGGCGGGGAGTGGATCGGGGTGCTCCGGTTCCTCGACCGGCGCGGGCGCGTCCAGCACCTCGTACACCCGCTCGGCCGAGCGCCGCACCCGCTGCCGGAACTGCACGGCCTGCGGAAGCGGCGTCACCACCTCGAATGCGGCCAGTGGGGTGAGGACGACCGTGGCCAGCAGGAGACCGTCGAGGGCGCCGTCCGTGGTGGCGCGCGCGCCCGCCCACGCCGCTGCCGTCACCGTCAGACCGGCCGCCAGGGTGCTCAGCCCGGACGCCAGCGCCGTGCGGGAAGCCGAGCGCGCCGCGATCCTGGTCAGCTCCGTGTCCGCCGCCGTCGCCTCTGCGCGGCGGGCCGCGAGCGCGCCGGTGACCGGGAGCTCCCCGGAGGCGGTGCCGGTGAGCAGGTCCACCGTACGGACCGCCAGCCGGGCCCGCGCGGGGGCCAGCCGGCGCTCCGTACGGCGGGAGAGCGCCGCCGTGAGCACGGGCACCGCGATGCCCGCAACCGCCAGGCCGACCGCGAGGGCGGCACCGGCGGCGGGCAGCAGCCATGCGGTGAAGGCGACCGCAGCCACGCCGACCGTTCCGGCAACGGTCGCCGGGAGCAGCCAGCGCAGGAAGTAGTCCTGGAGCGCGTCCACATCGGCGACCAGGCGGGTGAGCAGATCGCCGCGGGCCTTGTCCTTCAGACCCGCAGGAGCCAGGCGCTCCAGGCGCCGGTAGACGGTGACGCGGAGTTCCGCGAGGACACGGAGGGCCGCGTCGTGCGAGACGAGGCGCTCCGCGTAGCGGAAGACGGCGCGTCCGATACCGAACGCGCGGGTCGCGGTGACCGCGACCATGAGGTAGAGGATCGGGGGCTGCTGGGCGGCGCGCGATATCAGCCAGCCGGAGGTTGCCATCAGGCCCACCGCACTGGCCAGCGCGAGGGCGCCCAGGGCGAGGGCGAGCGCGAATTTGCGGCGCGAGCTGTGGGCGGTGTCCCGTACGCGGGTGAGGGGGCTCCGTGCGGGGGCGGCGTCCACGGTGAGTGAGGACTGAGCGTCGGTTGGCGTCCGCGGGCCGCCTCGGCCCTCCCCCGGCCTCCGGCCGGAGGGACCTCCACTGCCGCCCCTCGCGGCAGACTGCCCCAAGGCTGCTGAGACAGCCGGCCCCGGTACATGGGTCAGCTCCCTCACCCGGTCCGCCGCTGCCAGCAGTGCGGGCCTGTGGGTCACCACAATGACCGTCTTGCCCCTGGTCAAGCGGCGGACGGCGGCCAGCACGGTGGCCTCGGTCGCCCCGTCCAGCGCGGCCGTCGGCTCGTCCAGCAGCACCAGGGGGCGGTCGGCGAGGAAGGCGCGGGCCAGAGCGACGCGGCGGCGCTGTCCCGCGGAGAGACCAGCGCCCGACTCCCCCAGTTCCTGCGCCGGGTCGAGATCCGGCGCCCCGGCGTCGGCGAGCGCCCGCGCGACGGCTGCCTCATCGGCGTCGGCCCGTGCCAGCCGGACGTTCTCCGCGATCGTCCCCGCGAAGAGGTACGGGTGCTGGGGCACCCAGGCGATCTGCCGGTGCCAGGCGGCGAGGTCCAGCTCGTCGAGCGGGACCCCTCCCACCAGCACCCGCCCCTCCGTCACCGGGGTGAAGCCCAGCAGGACGGACAGCAGCGTGGACTTGCCGCCGCCGGAGGGTCCGGTGAGGGCGACCGTCTCACCGGGGCGCAGGGTCAGATCCGTCGGCGGCAGGGAGTAGCCGGACCGTCCCGGGTGCCGAACGGCCACGCCCTTGAGCGTCACGGTGGCGTTCCGTGCGTCCACCCGGGCCGAGCCGTGCGCCGGCAGGGGCCGCTCCAGCACGTCGAAGACCGACTCGGCAGCGGCCAGCCCTTCGGCGGCGGCGTGGTAGTGGGTGCCCACCTGCCGCAGCGGCAGATACGCCTCGGGAGCGAGGATCAGCACCATCAGCCCGGTGTGCAGGTCCAGCTCTCCGTGCACCAGGCGGGTTCCGATGCTGACCGCGACGATGGCCACGGAGATGGTGGCCAGCAGCTCCAGCGCGAACGACGAGAGGAAGGCCAGCCGCAGGGTGCGCAGGGTGGCGCGGCGGTAGTCGGCCGTGATGGCGCGGATGTTGTCGGCCTGGGCCTTGGCGCGGCCGAAGACCTTGAGCGTCGGCAGTCCGGCGACGACGTCGAGGAAGTGGCCGGACAGCCGGGCCAGCAGCTTCCACTGCCGGTCCATCCGGGACTGGGTCGCCCAGCCGATGAGCGCCATGAACACCGGGATCAGCGGCAGGGTGACGACGATGATGGCTGCCGATACCCAGTCGGCGGTGACGATACGGGCCAGCACGGCGACGGGCACCACGACGGCGAGGCCGAGCTGGGGCAGATAGCGGGCGAAGTAGTCGTCGAGCGCGTCGACGCCCCGGGTGGCGAGGGTGGTCAGCTCGCCGGTGCGCTGGGTGGTGAGGAAGCCGGGGCCCAGCGTGGTGGCCCGCTCCAGCAGCCGCCGCCGCAGCTGGGACTTGACGGCGGCGCCCGACCGGTGTGCGGCCAGTTCGGTCAGCCAGGAGACCAGGCCCCTGGCGAGGGAGACGGCGGCGAGCAGGAGCAGCGCGCCCTGCTCGAACCGGCCGTGCCGGTAGGCGCCGACGACCACGTCCGTGAGCAGCACCGCCTGGGCGACGACGAGTCCGGCTCCGGCCAGCCCGAGGGCCACCACGGCGACGAGGAAGACGCGGGTGGCACGGGCGTGGTGCGCAAGCCGCGGGTCGACAGGTTTCATCGGACCGCCCCGGACTCAGTGCCCGCCCGAGGGGGCGAGGTGCTGGGTGCCGATGCGCTTGCGGAAGACCCAGTACGTCCAGCCCTGGTAGAGCAGGACGACGGGGGTGGCGACGGCCGCGCACCAGGTCATGATCTTCAGCGTGTAGGGGGTGGAGGCCGCGTTGGTGACGGTCAGGCTCCACTCCTCGTTCAGCGTCGAGGGCATGACGTCGGGGAAGAGGGAGAGGAAGAGCATCGCCACGGCCGCCACGATCGCCAGTCCGGAGAAGGTGAACGACCAGCCCTCGCGGCCCGCGAGGTTGGTGCCGAGCGCTGCGGCGAGTGCCACGGCGGCCACCACGACCGCCACCAGCGAGGCGCCGTCGCCCCGGTCGGCCTGTGTCCACAGCAGGAAGCCCAGCGCGAGCACGGCCGCGCCCGCACCGGTCCTCGTCGCCAGCCGCCGCGCCCGGGTGCGGATGTCGCCGACGGTCTTGAGCGCGGTGAAGACGGCCCCGTGGAAGGTGAACAGACCCAGCGTGACCAGCCCGCCCAGCAGCGCGTAGGGGTTGAGCAGATCGGTCAGGTTGCCGACGTACTCCATGTCCGCGTCGATCCGCACGCCGCGCACGATGTTGGCGAAGGCCACACCCCACAGGAACGCGGTGAGCAGCGACGTGAAGAAGATCGCGTGCTCCCAGTTGCGCTGCCAGTGCTCCTCCTGGCGCTTGGCGCGGTACTCGAAGGCGACGCCGCGCACGATCAGGCACAGGAGGATGACCAGCAGCGGCAGGTAGAACCCGGAGAAGAGGGTGGCGTACCACTCGGGGAACGCGGCGAAGGTGGCGCCGCCCGCGCTGAGCAGCCACACCTCGTTGCCGTCCCAGACTGGCCCGATGGTGTTGATCAGCACCCGCCGCTCGGCCCGGTCGCGGGCGAGCAGCTTGGTGAGGATGCCGACGCCGAAGTCGAAGCCCTCGAGGAAGAAGTAGCCGATCCACAGGACGGCGATGACGACGAACCAGACGTCATGAAGTTGCATTGCTCAGCGCCCCTGTCTGTCAGTACGGGTCAGCTCGGGTCGGCACGGGTCGGTACGGGTCAGTCAGTACGAGAAGGCCATCGGCCGGTCTTCGGCGTCGGCGTCGGTGCCCGTGGGGTCGCCGCCGATCCGGGTGGGCGGGTTGAGATCGGCCTCGGTCAGCTCGGGCGGGCCGGCCTTGACGTACTTGACCAGGAGCTTCACCTCGATCACCGCGAGCAGCGCGTAGAGCGAGGTGAAGGCGATCAGCGAGGTGAGGACCTCGCCCTGGGAGACGCTGGGCGAGACGGCGGCCGAGGTGGGCAGCACGCCGTAGACGACCCAGGGCTGACGGCCGGTCTCGGTGAAGATCCAGCCCCAGGCGTTGGCTATCAGCGGGAAGCCGAGGGTGAGCACGGACAGCCGCCAGTACCAGGTGCCCAGCCGGGGGTTCAGCTCGCGGTTCCTGGTGAGGGCCAGCCGGGGCACCTCGTCCTCGCCGGTGCGCAGCCGTTCGGCCAGCCAGAACCTGCGCCGGGTGAGGTAGAGGCCGACGGCGCCGAGCGTGAGCGAGGCCATCCCGAAGCCGATCATCCAGCGGAAGGACCAGTAGGCGACGGGGATGTTGGGCCGGTAGTCGTCCAGGCCCGTGCTGTCCTTGAACTTCTCCTTCAGGTGCGCGTTGGTGTCGTTGATGCCGGGGACGGCCTCGTGGAAGTTGTCGTGTGCGAGGAAGGAGAGCAGGCCGGGGATCTCGATGGCGACCTTGTTGTGGCCCTTCTCGACGTCGCCGTAGGCGAATACGGAGAAGGGGGCGGGTGCCTGGGTGTCCCACAGCGCCTCGGCCGAGGCCATCTTCATCGGCTGCTGCTCGTACATGATCTTGCCGAGCCGGTCGCCGCTGACGGCGGTGAGCAGTCCGGCGGCCACCAGGGTGACCAGCCCGAGCCGCAGCGAGCTGCGCATCACGGCGATGTGCTTCTTGCGCAGCAGGTGGTAGGCGGAGATGCCGACCATGAACGCGGCGCCGGTGAGGAAGGCGGCGGTCATGGTGTGGAAGAACTGCGCCAGCGCGGTGTTCTGGAACAGGATGCCGAAGAAATCGGTCATCTCCGCGCGGCCCGTCTCCTCGTTGAGGCGGTAGCCGACCGGGTGCTGCATCCAGGAGTTCGCGGCCAGGATGAAGTACGCGGAGGCGATGGTGCCGAGGGCGACCAGCCAGATCGTCGCCAGGTGCAGCTTCTTCGGCAGCTTGTCGCGGCCGAAGATCCACAACCCGATGAACGTCGACTCCATGAAGAAGGCGATCAGCGCCTCGAAGGCGAGCGGTGCGCCGAATATGTCGCCGACGAAGCGGGAGTAGGCCGACCAGTTCATCCCGAACTGGAACTCCTGCACGATGCCGGTGACCACGCCCATGGCGATGTTGATCAGGAAGAGCTTGCCCCAGAAGCGGGTCGCCTTGAGGTACTTCTCCTTGCCGGTGCGCACCCACGCCGTCTGGAGCACGGCGGTCAGGGTGGCCAGCGAGATCGTGAGGGGGACGAAGAGGAAGTGGTAGACGGTCGTGATGCCGAACTGCCAGCGCGCCAGTGTCTCCGGCGCCAACGCAAGATCCGTCACGTCGCTTACTCCTTCACACACCAGCGCGAGACTTCGTGAATGCGTTCACATTCACAAGACCTAGCGTACGACGCCGCCATTTCGGACATGCGAGCGGGGGTCCCTTCAAGCCGAGGGCGGGCGCCCACACGGTCCGGCACGCCCGCCCTCGGCTCCCACCTGCCTACAGCTCTTTTCTGAAGGCGGCCGCCACCTGCAGAAAGATGTCGTTGGCTGCGGTCTCCCCCACGGTGACCCGCACCCCCTCGCCCGGGAACGGGCGGACCGTCACCCCGGCGGCCTCGGCCTGCTCCGCGAACGCGGCCGTACGCTCCCCCAGCCGCAGCCAGACGAAGTTGGCCTGCGACTCCGGCACGGTCCAGCCCTGTCCGCGCAGCTCCGCGAGGGTGCGTGTGCGCTCTTTCACAAGCGCCTCCACCCGCTCCAGCAGCGCATCCTCGCTGCGCAGCGAGGCGATGGCGGCCTCCTGTGCGAGTTGGCTCACACCGAAGGGCACCGCCGTCTTCCGGAGCGCGGCGGCCACCGGCTCATGGGCAACGGCAAAACCCACCCGCAGCCCGGCCAGGCCGTACGCCTTGGAGAAGGTCCGCAGCACACATACGTTCGGCCGGTCCCGGTAGAGCTCGAGACCGTCGACCACCCGCTCGTCCCGGACGAACTCGCGGTACGCCTCGTCCAGCACCACCAGCACCTCACGGGGCACCCGGTCCAGGAACCGCTCCAGCTCGGCGCCGGGGATGGCGGCGCCCGTCGGATTGTTGGGGTTGCAGACGAAGATGAGGCGGGTGCGCTCGGTGATCGCGTCCGCCATCGCGTCCAGATCGTGCGCTTCGTACTCCGCACCCCCGGCCAGCGGGACCCGCACCGAGGCGGCACCGGAGATCTGGGTGATGATCGGGTATGCCTCGAAGGAGCGCCAGGCGTAGATCACCTCGTCGCCGGGGCCCGCCGTCGCCTGGAGGAGCTGCTGGGCCACGCCGACCGAACCGGTGCCGGTCGCCAGATGCGGGACAGGCACCCCGAACCGCTCGGCCAGCTCCGCGTACAGCCCCGTGCAGGCCATGTCGGGGTAGCGGTTGAAGGACTCCGCCGCCGACGTCACCGACTCCAGCACTCCGGGCAGCGGAGGGTAGGGGTTCTCGTTCGAGGACAGCTTGTAGGAGACGGGGCCCGAGGCGGCTGCCGGACGCCCCGGCTTGTAGCTGGGAATGCCCTCCAGCGCCTCCCGCAGCCGGGGCCCGTCCGCCCGCCGCTCGCTCGTGTCACTCACCGCTGCTCCTCCTCCGTCGTCGCCTCGGGACCGCGCACCGGTCTCACACTGGCTCCTGCGCGCCAATGCTCTTCACCTTATGAGGATTCACCCGTGCGGCGTAGCTCCCGCGCCACCCTGACAGTCCGGAGCTCCCTCCGTGCGCGCCCCCTGGCGCGCTCCCGTGCGCGCGCCTGCGTGCGCCGTTCCGCTCCGCGCGCTGGTGGCGGGCGCTGTGGCGCGCATCGCTCGTGAAGGTGAGTTGCGCCCTGTCCGACACCTCGCCCGGGCACTGCCGCAGACCGCAGCCGCGACCGGGGACGCGCCAGGCAGACCCGCTCCGAGCTGGGGTTTCCATGGTCGTCGGCGCAAGCGGTTCGTGCAGAACCGTGCCTGCACACAGCGCTCGAACAGCCCCCTCGCTCGTCATGCTCCGGGCCTACGATCGGCTCGCCATGACAGCAGCAGAGAAGCATCAGGCGGCTCGGACATCTACTTCCGTCCCCCCGCCCGTGGCCGGAAGGTGCCCCCCGCCCCGCGGTGGAGCCCGGCTGAACGGGCGGGCGGGCATCAGAGATGTCGCCGCCGCAGCCGGTGTCTCCATCACGACTGTCTCCGACGCCCTCAACGGAAAGGGCCGTCTCCCGGACGCGACGCGCAGCCACGTCCGGGAGGTCGCCGAGCGGCTGGGCTACCGCCCCTCGGCCGCAGCCCGGACGCTGCGCACGGGAAAATCGGGGCTGATCGGCCTCACAGTGACGACGTACGGCGAAGAACCGTTCACCTTCACGGAGTTCGCCTACTTCGCCGAGATGGCCGCGGCCGCCACCTCGGCCGCGCTGGCCCGCGGCTATGCGCTGGTCATCCTCCCTGCGCCGGCCCGGAGCGGGCCCGCGGGCGGCGGTGGCCCCGACGTGTGGTCCAATGTGGCGCTCGACGGCACCGTCGTCGTCGACCCCTCGGCGCAGGACCCGATCGTCAGCGAACTCCTCCGCTCCGGACTGCCCGTCGTCTCCGACGGCCGCCCCAGCGACTCGCTGCCGGTGGCCGCCTGGGTGGACAACGACCACGAAGCGGCCGTCCGCGGCATCCTCGACCACCTCGCCGAGTCCGGTGCCCGCCGTATCGGGCTGCTGACCGGCACCAGCACCGACACCTACACCCGACTGTCGACCACCGCGTACCTGGACTGGTGCGAACGCGTGGGCCAGGAGCCGGTCTACGAGCGCTACCCGGCGCACGATCCGTGCGCGGGCGCCGTCGCCGCAGACCGGCTGCTGGCCAGACCCGACCGCCCGGACGCGGTGTACGGGCTCTTCGACCCCAACGGCACCGACCTGCTGGCCGCCGCACGCCGGTACGGGCTGCGGGTGCCGGAGGATCTGCTGCTGGTGTGCTGCAGCGAGTCCCCCGCCTACGCCACGACCGCTCCCCCCATCACGACGCTCTCGCTGAAACCCGGACGGATCGGCAACGCCGTCACCCAGTTGCTGATCGACGCCATCGAAGGGCTCGCCCCGGCCCGCCCGGTCCAGCGGGTGATGCCGACCGAGCTGATCGTGCGCACCTCGTCCCGGCGCGGCAGCGCGCGGACGACGGTGAGCGCTCCCCGCGCCCCCGCAAGCGAGTGAGTGGCGTGGCCCGCACGCCCCCGAGCACGGATTCCGTAGGGTACGACAGCGGAGAATTCAGGAGGAATTCCCTCCGGCTCGTGGCACCTCGTCAAATGCGCGACCCCAGGTGCGTCACAAGCCGCGACCTGCGTTCCTATGATTGGGGGCACTCCCGGCCGAAGGCCGGGTGAGGACGACACCGGGACCGGCTCCCGACCTGGGGCGGCACCCCGGCCGAAAGACCAGCGACTGGGGCCCCATGGAAGGGGGAGGTCCTGCGGTGCACGGCGGCGGCGCGATGGTGGAGGGGTCGATGACTCAGGGGGCCGGTCAGGGACCCGACGTATGGCACGGCGGGACGACGACGCACGGCGCGGGAACCGCCCCGGCGTTGTCAGCGGCGGCACAGGACGCCGCGACGGCGGCCGGGCCGCGCGCGGTGGCCGGGCCCTCCGACCCGCGCGCGGTCGCAGCGGCGGTGGCACCGGGGGGACCTGGCCCCGTCCGGGCCGATCCGCGCACCCCGCTCGGCGCACCCGTACGGGAAGCACACGCCCCGCAGGCGTCCGTACGGAACGAATCCGTGCCGAACGAGCCCGCGCCCGCCGGGCCGGCCGAGGATTACACGCCCACAGCGCGGGACCTGCCCGTGGTCGGGGCCATGGCCGCCGCCAAGAGCGACGGGCCCGAGCCGACGATGGTGGACGTGCCGGTGCCCGCGGGGACGGCCAACGAGGGTGAGGGGCCGCTCTACGTCGTCGGGGACGTGCACGGCTACCTCGACGAACTGCGCACCGCGCTGCGCCAGTTCGGGATCATCGACGCGGAAGGCCACTGGATCGCGGGCAACGCGCGGCTGTGGTTCCTGGGCGACTTCACCGACCGGGGGCCCGACGGCATCGGCGTCATCGAGCTGGTCATGCAGCTCTCCGCCGAGGCCGCGGCCGCGGGCGGCTACTGCAAGGCACTGATGGGCAACCACGAACTGCTGCTGCTGGGCGCCAAGCGGTTCGGGGACACACCGGTCAACTCCGGTGCGGGCACGGCCTCGTTCCAGGCGGCCTGGCTGCTCAACGGCGGCCAGCGCACGGACATGGAACGGCTGGCCGACCACCATGTGCAGTGGATGTCCCGGCTGGACGCCATCGCGCTGGCCGACAACCATCTGCTGGTGCACTCGGACGCCACCTGCTACCTGGACTACGGCGACACGATCGAGGACGTCAACGACGCGATCACCGAAGCCCTCCAGCGCAACGACGCCGAGGAGACCTGGGACCTGTTCCGCAAGTTCACCAAGCGCTTCGCCTTCCGTGAGGAGACCGCAGGGCCCGCCGCCGTCCGCGAGCTGCTGGACGCCTTCGGCGGCAAGCGGATCGTGCACGGGCACAGCCCGATCCCGTATCTGCTCGGCGAAGTCGACAGCGAGGACGGCGAGAGCGCGCCCGAGGTCACCGGTCCGCACGTGTACGCGGACGGGCTGGCCGTCGCCATGGACGGCGGCGTCACCATGGCCGGAAAGCTCCTCATCGCGCGGCTCCCGCTGGTGCAGTGACCCCGCGCCGGGGGGCGTGGGGTCCCCAAGGGCGGGCGCGCGGCGTGCGGTTCCACACCGCTTCTGATTCGCGCGCGGATAACAGGGCAGGTGTTCTTCCAGAGGTGATCGGCTGGGGGGCATCGCTGTAGCGGGTCAATTCTGGAAACTCTCTGTCACGCGGCGCCGGAACAGCTCTACCATCGGCTTGCCGAAACGAGTTGTCCGCTGACCTGCCCCGCCCTCGACCGGCCGCCTGGGCCCTACGGAGCATCGGGGGATGCACATGAACAGCGCTCCGCACCTGCTGCGCGAAGACCGGCCCGAGTTCGAGCGGGTCCTCGACGAGGCACTGCGAACCGCCCACCGCCGCCCCGGCCTGGCGGCGGTCGGGCAACGGCTGAACGCCGAGCAGTTGCGCACGATGGCGCTCAGCGCCGCGACCGCGATAGCCGCCTGCGCCGAGGCCGAGTACCAGCAGTTCGTACGGCTGCGGGAAGAGCTGCGCCGCCCGGAGAACGCGCCTTCCGTCTCCGGCTCCCCGGGCCGGGGCGGCTCCGCGCACGAGAACGGCGCCGCCGAGGTGCGCGGCCCCGGCCAGGGCGGCGGCAGCAGCGTGAGCGAAAAGCTGGTCGGCGCGATGGGCGGCGAGTCCCTCGCGGAGGCGTCCGGCGCCGGGCTGGCGGCGATGGTCTCGGTGCTGGCCCCCTTGCTGGCCGCCACGGCCGCCGTCATCTTCCTGCTGCTGGGGTACGCGCTGCGGCTGCTCTCCCCCGAGCCCGCCGTCGCGGGGCCGATCCGCAGCGCCGGCTGGGTGTTCGCGGCGTTCGCGGCGGCCGGAATCCTGGTGGCCATGGCGGGGCTGCTGCTGATGGCGCTGCGCAACGGCGCCAGTTCGATCCGAGATCCCGGCGGGGAGCGGCAGGGCGCCGATCCGGGCGGCAGCAGCCTCGCCGAGGAGGTGGCGCTGGCCCGCGCCGCCTGGCGCGAGGCGCTGCTGGAGCGGGGGGTGGTGCCGTTCCTGCGGGAGGCGCTGGCTGATCCGAACGGCCCTGAGCAGGCCCCGACGGCATACGTACCGCAGTCGCCCGGCAGTCGGCTGGGCTACTCGCACCCGGGGTTCTCCAGCCGCCCCTCGTCCGAGACGGCGGAGGAGACGCCCTCCCGCCCCCGGTTCTCCAGCCCCGACTACTCCAGCCCGGAGTACGGCGGCCCCGAGACCCCCACGGCCTGACGCCGAAGAGGTCCTGACGCCTCAGCCCGCCGCCTCGTCCAGGGCGCGGCGGACGTCCCTCACCAGGTCCCTGCTGTCCTCCACACCCACCGACAGCCGGATGAAACCGTCCGGCACCGCGTCGCCGCCCCAGCGGCCCCGGCGTTCGGCCGTCGAGCGGACCCCGCCGAAGCTGGTCGCGTCGCTCACCAGCCTCAGCCGGGCCAGGAACCGGTTGGCGTACGCCTCGTCGGGGAGGGTGAAGGAGACGACGCAGCCGTAGCGGCTCATCTGCCGGGCCGCCAGCGGATGTGCGGGGTCGTCGGACAGCCCCGGGTGGCGCACGTCGCTCACCTCGGGGCGCGCGGTCAGCGCCTCGGCGACCGCGAGCGCGTTGCCCGCCTGGCGCTGGGTGCGCACATCCAGCGTCGCCAGCGAACGATGCGCGAGCCAAGCCTCCATGGGCCCCGGAATCGCACCGACTGTTTTGCGCCAGCCGCGTACCGCCGCCGCGACCTGTGCGTCGCGGGTGGCGACATAGCCGAGCAGCACATCGCCGTGCCCGGTCAGCGCCTTGGTGCCGCTGGCCACCGAGATGTCGGCGCCCAGCAGGAGGGGGCGCTGCCCGAGCGGGGTGGCCAGGGTGTTGTCCACCGCCACCAGCGCGCCCCGCTCGTGCGCCGCGTCGGCCAGCTTGCGGATGTCGCACACGTCCAGCCCCGGGTTGGAGGGCGTCTCCAGCCACAGCAGGCTCGCCCCGTCCAGTTCGGCGAGTTGCGCGTCCCCGCCGGTGGGGGCGGTGCGCACCTGGACACCGAAACCTTCCAGCCGTTCGTGGAGGGCGGCCAGCAGGTTGTAGCCGTCCGAGGGGAGCACCACCGTCTGCCCGGGCCTGACCTGCGAGAGCAGTACGGCGGAGATCGCCCCCATCCCGGAGGAGAAGGCGACCGCCTCGGCGTCTGGGTCGCCCGGCGCCTCCAGGTCGGCGATCGCCTGCTCCAGCCGGGTCCAGGTGGGGTTGGCGTCCCGCCCGTACGCGTACGGCGCTCCCTCCACCTCGCCGGGCAGATGGTAGTGCGCGGCGAAGACGGGGCCGGGCAGCGGCGGCTCGTACGGCTCCTCGGCAGGCAGTCCGGCTCGCACCACCCGGGTGCCGTCGGCGTCGTTGGCCGGCCCGTAGTCGAGCCGTGGCCCGGTGAGCGGCGGATCGTCCGGTGCGGTCATGCATACCTCCTTGCCGGGTCCTCAGGGAACATGCGAGCGCCGCAACCACAACGTTCGCCCTCGTGCGAGAGCGCCCCGCCTCACGCGAGAGCGCCCCGCGCGGCGGCGCCGCTCTGGGCACCGTAACCGCCGCCGAAGAGCACGGCGTGTACCAGCAGGTGCTGGAGTTGGTGCAGCGGCAGCCGCGACTGCCGCCCCGGCAGCGGCCGTACCTCTTCGTACGCGGCGAGGATGCGCGGCAGTTCGGGGCAGCCGAACAGCTGGAGCATCGCCAGATCGGTCTCGGGGTGGCCGCCTTGTGCGGCCGGGTCGATCAGCACGGCCCCGCCGTCCGCCGCCCAGTGCACATTGCCCGACCACAGGTCGCCGTGGATGACGGCGGGCGGCTGCGGGGGTCCGGCCACGGCCTGGTCGTCGAGCCGGTCGCACAGGCGCTCGACGTCCCGTGCGTCCCGCGGCCCGATATGGGCGCTGTCCACGGCGGCGCGCAGCAGCGGCAGCAGCCGGTGCTCGGCGTGGAAGCGTGGCCAGGCCCCCGGTTCGGTCACCGGTTCGGGCGGTGACGTCAGCGGCAACGGGCCCAGATAGCAGGGCTCGCCGGGGGTTCCCCAGGACGGCGCCGGGGACTCGTGGAGCGCGGCCAGCTGCCGCCCGAACCGCTCGGCCGCCGACCGGTCGGGCGCCCCCGGCTCCATCCACTCCAGCACGAGAACGTCCCGCTCGACGGCGTACACCCTGGGCACACGCACGGCGCCGGTGGCGCGCAGCCGCGCGAGCCCGGCGGCCTCGGCGGCGAAGAAGTCGGCGGGCGCGGCGTCCAGCGACTTGGCGAAGACGGTCTCGAACGGTCCTCCGTCCTGCTCGCCGCCGAGGCCGCCGGAGACCCGGTAGGCGTCACAGATCGAGCCACCACCGACCGGAGCGGCAGACGCGACGGCGTACCCCAGCAGCCGGGCGACGCGCTGTTCCAGGCTCCGGCTCCCGGGCGGCGCCGGGCCCATCAGCCCGCCTCCCGGGCCTCGAGCGCCGCGTCGACCTCCGACAGCAGCCCGGGGGCGGCGGCCTCCACCATCGCCAGGCACTCGGCGAAGCCGCGCGAGCCGCCGAAATAGGGGTCGGGCACGCTCAGCCGGTCCGGGTCGGCGTCGGGGTCGTAGGAGCGCAGCAGCCGCACCTTCGCGGCCTCGGCGGTGCTGCGCGCCATGGACCGCAGCTCGGCGGCGTGGCCCTCGTCGAGCGCGACGACGAGATCGTGCTGTTCGAACCAGTCCGGCTCGAACAGCCGCGCGGTGTGGTGGAGCGGGTAGCCGGCGGTGCCCAGTACGGCTGCCGTCCGGGGATCGGCGTCCTCGCCCAGGTGCCAGCTGCCGGTGCCCGCGCTGCTGACCTCCACCAGCCCGTCCAGGCCCGCCTCCCGCACCTGCGCCCGGAAGACGGCCTCGGCCATGGGCGAGCGGCAGATGTTGCCCGTACAGACGAAACACACCCGGTACATGGCCGTCAGTCCCGGTCCCGGTCGAGCACCAGGTGCAGGGCCCAGGCGACGATGGAGATGATCAGGCCGCCGAGGAACGCCGTACCGAACCCGTCCACGTGGAAGCTGACATCCAGTTTGTCGGCGACCCACGAGGTCAGCATCAGCATCAGGGCGTTGATGACCAGCGTGAACAGCCCGAGCGTGAGCACCAGCAGCGGCAGCGAGAGCAGCTTCACGATCGGCTTGACCACCACGTTGACGACGCCGAAGATCAGGGCGACGACAAGCAGCGTGAGCGCCTTCTCGCCCTCCGAACCACCGGTCAGCTCGATATCGCTGAGCAGCCAGGTCGCCACGGCGAGGGCTGCCGCGTTGGCCAGCGTCTTGATGAGGAAGTTCATACACCGATCGTTGCAGAACAGCAGCCGGGTCAGGGAGAGGGGACAGCGGTGAAGGCATTCCGCCTGGAGGAACTGGAGGCGGAGCGCGCTGTGAACGACGGCGCGTATCTGCGGTTCCTGCACGAGCGCAACATGTCGGCCGGCCTCTACGCGCTGGACGCGGGCGCCGTCGACCGGCAGCAGCCGCACGCCCAGGACGAGGTGTACTTCGTCGTCAGCGGACGCGGATCGATCACCGTGGGCGACGAGACGACCCATGTGGCGCGGGGCAGCGTCGTCTACGTCCCGGCCGGGGTGGCGCACAAGTTCCACCACATCTCCGAGGACCTGCGCGTCCTGGTGGTCTTCTCGCCCCCGGAGGGGTGAGGAGCGCCCCCGCCCTCGGCCCCCGACCCTCCGGCCCCCCGCGACTGCTCCTCACTTCAGGGTCCCCTCAGGGTCGGATTCAGGGGAGGGTTGGGGCTGTGACCACCCCGTCGCCTTGCGGCCCGCCCTAGCATCGAGGGCAGAGGGCACAGGGCCTTCGAGAACTCTCAGAGACGGAGCACACAGTCATGGACGCGAAAGGCACCCTCTCCGGCCTGCCGTGGTGGGTCACATGGATCGTCATACCGGTGATCGCCCTTGTGGTCTTCGGCGGCCTGATCGCCAGCGTGGTCGGCTTCCTCATCGGCCTGCTGTTCAAGGTGCTGATCTTTGTCGCCCTGGTCGGCGGAGTCGTCTACCTCGTCCGCCGCTTCAAGGCCGGCGCCGCCGGCCGCAGTGACTGGTGAGTCCCTCACTTCGGTTTGCGGCGGCGGCCGCGGCCACCGCTGACCGCGGGGCGACGAGCCGCCGCCGGGACACCCGGCGAGGGAGCCGGAATGCTCGGCCGCGCACCCGATGAGCGGCCGCCCCGGTCGGCGGAGACGACCAGCGCGGCCAGCAGGGTGGTCACCGGCACCGAGGCCACCAGGCCGATGGAGCCGACGAGCGTACGGACGATCTCCTCGGCGACCACCTCGCTCGTGGCGACCATCGTCACATCGCTGCGGGCTATGGAGAACAGCAGCAGCAGCGGCAGCGCGGCCCCCGCGTAGGCCAGCACCAGCGTGTTGACGACGGACGCGATGTGGTCGCGCCCGATCCGCATGGCGGAGCGGTAGATCCGGAGCCAGCTCGCCCCCGGATCGGCCTCCCTGAGCTCCCAGACGGCCGAGGTCTGGGTGACCGTCACATCGTCCAGCACGCCCAGCGAGCCGATCAGCACCCCGGCCAGCAGCAGCCCTCTGATCTCGATGCCGGGGTAGAGCCCGTGCACCAGGCTGGTCTGGTCGTCGGTGTTGCCCGTCAGCCGGGCCCAGCCGATGAACAGCGAGCCCAGCAGCCCGATCAGCAGCAGCGACACCAGCGTGCCCAGCACCGCGACCGAGGTCCTGGCCGACAGACCGTGGCACAGATACAGCGTGGTCAGCATGATGGCGCTGCCTCCGACCACCGCGACCACCAGCGGGTTGGAGCCCTGCAGTATGGCCGGGAGGATGAACAGCGTCAGCACGGCGAAGCTGATGACGAGGCCGGCCAGCGCCAGCACCCCGCGCAGCCGCCCGACCGCCACCACAACCAGCGCGAAGATGCCGGCGAGCAGCAGCATCGGCACATCACGGTCGGCGTCCACGACGCTGTACTGGAGATTGCGCGGCGCCTTCTCCGCGTAGCCGACGACGACGCCCTGACCGACGGAGTAGGTGCGGGTGGCATCGGGCGGCACCACCTCGGTGAAGGTGTGGCCCTTGTCCTTGCCCTCGGTGACCTCGATCTTCGCCTTGTGACACGGGCCGTGTGAGCCCCCCTGCCGGGTCCCGCCCGGGGTCTGCGCTGCGCCGCCCGAGGAGGCGGGCGGCTGCTGGACATTGACCTTGTCGCAGTCGACCTCGGCCAGCCCGACGACCTTCGCGGCGAATGTCGGCCGGTCGAAACCGACCCCCGAGTGGTCGTGCTTGTGGTCCGGCGCGCCTCCCGGCCACAGCACCACCAGGCCCGTCAGCACCGCGGCCGCGAACGGCACGAGCACGGCCGCGATGACCTTCCTCAGATGGCGGGAGACGGGCGCGGCAGGCCCGTGCGCGTGGGCGTGCGAGTGGCCGTGGGCGTGGGCGTGCGAGTGGCCTTCGGCATGCGAGTGGCCGTCGGCGTGCGGGTTTCCGCCACCGGCGGCGTGGCCGGTGGCGGGCCCGCCAGGGGGCGCGGTGTCGGCGGAGTCGGAATGGGTCACCGCCCGATCATCGCAAGAACGGCCATGCGGGGTGTTCAGTCCGGGCGGTGTGCCGTTAGCGTAGAGATGCCTTTGCACATCGCGGGAGCTCCGAGCACGGGGCTGAGAGGGCGCTGACCTCCGTGGAAGGAACCACGGAAACGGCTGCGCCGACCGCCGAACCTGTTACCGGGTAATGCCGGCGTAGGGAGTGGGTCTCATGACCACGCAGGATGCACACGCGCGCGCCGAGAACGCGATCGGCTCGCACAAGGGATATCTGCAAGGGCCGCGCCCCGACATCCGGGTGCCGGTCCGCCGCGTGCATCTCACCAACGGCACGGATGTGACGCTCTACGACACCTCCGGGCCGTACACCGACCCCAACATCGACACCGACGTGCGCCGCGGTCTGGCGCCGCTGCGCGAGAACTGGATCATCCAGAGGGGAGACACCGAGGAGTACGCGGGCCGGGAGCTGCGACCCGAGGACGACGGCATCAAGCACACCAGCCCGCGCGGGGGGCTGGTCCGGAGCGGAGCGACTGATCTGGCAGGTCTGGACGCCGTCTTCCCCGGCCGCCCCCGCCAGCCGCGCCGGGGCCGCGGCTGCAGCGCCGTCACCCAGCTCGCGTACGCGAAGCGGGGCGAGATCACCCCGGAGATGGAGTACGTCGCCCTCCGCGAGAACCTCGCACCCGAGTTCGTCCGGGACGAGATCGCCGCGGGCCGCGCCGTACTGCCCGCCAATGTGAACCACCCCGAGACCGAGCCGATGATCATCGGGAAGAACTTCCTGGTGAAGGTGAACGCCAACATCGGCAACTCGGCCGTCACCTCCTCCATCGAGGAGGAGGTCGAGAAGATGACGTGGGCGACCCGCTGGGGCGCCGACACCGTCATGGACCTCTCGACGGGGCGCAACATCCACACCACCCGCGAGTGGGTGCTGCGCAACTCCCCCGTCCCCATCGGCACGGTGCCGCTGTACCAGGCGCTGGAGAAGGTGGACGGCAAGGCCGAGGAGCTGTCCTGGGAGGTGTACAAGGACACCGTCATCGAGCAGTGCGAGCAGGGCGTCGACTACATGACCGTGCACGCGGGCGTCCTCCTCCGCTACGTCCCGCTCACCGCCCGCCGCAAGACCGGAATCGTCTCGCGCGGCGGCTCGATCATGGCCGCGTGGTGCCTGGCGCACCACAGGGAGAGCTTCCTGTACGAGCACTTCAGCGAGCTGTGCGAGATCCTGCGCGCGTACGACGTGACGTTCTCGCTCGGCGACGGGCTGCGCCCCGGCTCGATCGCGGACGCCAACGACACCGCGCAGATGGCCGAGTTGGATACCCTCGGGGAACTCAACCGGATCGCCAAGGCACACGATGTGCAGACCATGATCGAAGGCCCGGGCCATGTGCCCATGCACAAGATCAAGGAGAACATCGACCGCCAGCAGGAGGTCTGCGACGAGGCCCCGTTCTACACCCTGGGCCCGCTGACCACCGACATCGCACCTGCCTACGACCACATCACCAGCGGTATCGGCGCGGCGATGATCGGCTGGTGGGGCACGGCGATGCTCTGCTACGTCACCCCGAAGGAACATCTGGGTCTCCCGGACAAGGACGACGTCAAGACCGGCGTGATCACCTACAAGATCGCGGCCCACGCGGCGGATGTGGCCAAGGGCCACCCCGGAGCCCAGGACTGGGACGACGCACTCTCGGACGCCCGCTTCGAGTTCCGCTGGGAGGACCAGTTCAACCTGGCCCTCGACCCGGACACAGCCCGCTCCTTCCACGACGAGACGCTGCCGGCCGAGCCTGCCAAGACCGCACACTTCTGCTCCATGTGCGGGCCGAAATTTTGTTCGATGAAGATTAGCAGAAGCATCACAGAGCAGTTCGGCGGTGAGGAAGGTGCGTCCCCCGAGGAAATCGAGGCGGGGATGCTGGAGAAGTCGAGGGAGTTCGCGGCAGCGGGCAACCGCGTCTACCTGCCCATCGCGGACTGATCCAGTCGCGTCACCAGTCAAGCGGCCTCGGGACCCGGGGCCGCTTTGCCTGGTGAAGTTGATCATCTCCCCTGGCCTACGGCAGGCTTCCGGATGCTCTGGAACAGCTTCCGACGACCGAACTAGTGCCGCATCAGGCAACGTTCGCCCTGGGCGGTCTGCGACGATGACTCCATGGACGAAGAAGTCATGCCCATTCTTCGTGTCGAGGACACTGCGGCGGTCGTTTGGTACGAGCGGCTGGGCTTCGCCAAGCAGTGGGAACATCGCTTTGAGCCGGGACTTCCCGCGTTCGTCGAGGTCGCCCGGTCAACCGGGAAACCAGCCGGTGGGACCAGCCCGAGATGCTCACCCAGCTCACGGGTGAGGACAGCGCGGTTTACCCACTCCCGCAAGGCGAAGGTGCCAGCCCCGCGTTGGAGGGCCACCTGCAGAAGCAACTCGCGGACAAGAAGCCGATCGTGGCTGGAACGCGCCCGCTCGACGAGGCGGCGGGCGAAAAGGCACTACCTCACAAACTGATGGCGGGGCACGCGTACGAGGTGGTCGGGGCGCAGGACGGAATGGTCCATTTGAGGAACCCCTGGAACATGCGGCAACCGGAGGCGGTGAAGCCTGAGGAGTTCATCGACTACTTCAGTTACAAGGGGTTCGGTTTCTACGCCACGCTCACGTAGGTCGAACGAGGATGTATGCAGGCGTATGCGGGGCATGAGGGGAATGAACTGATATGACACGGGACAAGCTGGTGATCCGCTCCGGGCAGGTCACGACGATCGGAGCCGGGCGGATCGGCGGAGTGAGCAGCGTCCCGCCCAGGGACTCTGGAGAGGCCCAGGTGCTGCTGACCATTCTCGACGTGGACGGCACCGAGCGGGACGAGGGACTCCAACTGAACGACACCTTCGCAGTGAACGGTGTGACCTGGCGCCTCGCAGACATCACGTACTTCACTGCTGGCAAGTGGGCGGCTGTGGCCGTTCCAGCGGACATGGCCACCCCTGCGGTCGAGTGAGAGGAATGCACCGTCCCGGGTCCTCCGGACGCATGACGTTCCTGCTTCTTGGAGAGGCAGCCGAGTCCTGAAGGTCGCCGTAGGGCGGGGCGGTGACGGGGACGCCGTCGATCAACGGCTACGAGCCGTGGTCGGCAGGGCGAACGTTGCCTGATGCGGCACTAGGCTCGCGGGCATGACTGATTTCCTTCAGGTGGCGACGGCGACGGAGACCCGCGAGCAGGCTACGACGCTTGCGGGGTCGGTGGTGACTGCCCAGCTTGCGGCCGGTGCGCAGATCGTCGGTCCGGTGGTCTCCGTCTTCTGGCATCTGGGCGAGTTCGGCACGGGGGAAGAGTGGCAACTGCTGTTCAAGACCCGTGCTGACCGTTACGCCGATCTCGAGGCGCACCTCTTGGAGCATCACCCGTGGAAGAACCCGGAGGTGTCGGCCGTGCCGATCGTGGCGGGTTCGGATGCCTATCTGCGGTGGGTGGAGCGGACCACCGACCCGAACCCTGCGGACTGACCTCTCACGCTCTGGCCTTCTCCAGCACTTCGGCGACGTCCGGAAGCTCGCGGTGAACGCTGAGCTGCTGGAGGATCGGGGCGAGGCGCTGCCGTGGGCGGACGGATGCCACTCCGGCCGAGAGCTCCAGTACGCGGCTGGTGATGGCCGTGGCCTGCTCGATCTCTCCAGCAGCGAGGTAGGAGTCCGCGAGCCACGACAGGTAGAGGCTCTTGTCCCGCGCGTGGGCGTCGTCGTACCGGGTGAGCACGTCTTCGAGGACGGGGACGGCGCGCAGTGGCCGGCGCAGCTCGGTCCAGCATCGGCCGGTCATGATCTGGAGTTCGTTGCGGTCGACCCATGATGACCAGTCGGGCTGTGGGCTTCCGTCGTCCTGGCTGAGGGCGCCTTCAGCGATACTCAGGGCGCGTTCCGTCTCGCTCGCGTTCCCGGCGACGGCGTAAGCCCACGCGAGGCGTTCATGCAGCAGTGCCCGCACCCCGGGCAGGGCGTCGGGGCCTGCGGTCCGGCATGCCTGCACGGCGGTCTTCACTCCGGCAGAGCGGTCCGTGTTGATCTTCTGGTAGGCGAGAAACGCGAGGGCGTTGCCTGCCAAGGCGGCGTCTTTCGCCTCGGTAGCGGCTTGGTGGCTGTCCTCGTAGAGACTGCGGGCGTCGGTGTGGTTGCCCGCGTCGAATGCGGCCCATCCGGCTTGCTGAGCCTGCTCGGAGAGCACTGACAGAAGCGCGCGCCCGGTCTCCTCCGTATAGCTGCCCTCTCGCAGCATCGTCTTGGTTGCTTGGTACTCGCCCAGGTAGACGCGGTAGGTGTCTCCACCGCCGAGGACGTCATCGAGGCGCCGCAGTCGTGCCGTGCGGTGGCGCAACTGGTCCGGCACGTCTCGGCCGATGTGTCGGCCTGCCTTGATCTGGGTCAGTTCGGGCAGGCCGAGTACCAGACCTGCTCCGGCCGAGCTTTTGAAGAATTCCCTGCGCAGCACTGATTCGCTTCCCTCTCGCGTGGCGGGCGTGGAGCGTGCTGAGGCGGTAGGGGCGTGACCGGATGCGGTTGCAGCTTCCCAGCCACGGGGCGCGAGGCCGAGTAGGTCTCCGGGGATGCGTAAGGCGTCGGCGATTGCCGCGATCTTGTCGAATGACGTGATGCGGCCCTGGCCACGGGCGAGGGTGCCGACGCGTTCGGGCTTGATGTCACATTCGGCGGCGATCTTGGAGTAGCTGATCTTGGCCAGTCGGCGGGCAAGGGAGAAGACCGCGCCGAAGTCGTGAGCCACGATCGCGGCGCGCATCTCGGGGTGGCTGAGGAGTTCTCGCGGTAGTGCGGTCGGCGGTTGGTAACCAGTCATCGTGTGCCCCGTTGCGCCTGCTGGTGACAGTGTGTCGCGAAGCCTGACCGTCAGCCTACCCATCATGGGGATAGCCACGGGCGGGAAGCCATCGCCCTTCTCTCTCAGCACAGTTGGCACGCAAGAGACCCCCGCGACCGATGCGAACGGTCCGGGGGCGTGGTCAACGCTGTGTAGGAGCGTCAACGTGGCAAACCTTATCCCTCAATTCGTGCGATGGCTGTTGCAACTCCTGTTGCCCGGTGCGGGTCGTCATCGCACAGTCGAGACAGCATCCCCCGCGATTCCTGGCGACACCCCGACCCTGATGCTTCCGCGCGTGCATCGGGTCTTCGATCGGTCTTCGCTGCGTGGCGAAGATGTCGGCCTGGTCCGACCCTATGTCGTGGCACACGAGAAGCGGGAAGCACAGCAGCGGGAGCGGCTTCGGCGTGGGGTGCTGGCGTACACGCGGTACGACATGGCGGTGATGAGGTGAGCAGCCACCGGCATGAGGACGTGCCGCACCGGTTCAAGGTGGCTGGCGATGTGCGCTTGGTCGATGACCGGTTCCACATCCCGGTTCAGGTCTTTCGGGGTGACGCTCACGTATCGACCGAGTCGGCTGTGCTGTCGGTGGATGATGCCGCCTTGCTGGAAGCACAGTTGACGCGGCTCCTGTGCGAGAGAGCGGGCCTGGCACCACAGGGACGAAAAGGCGCTCTGAGTCCTTGGAGGCCGTACTGATGGCAGAGGCGGAAGGAGAGCAGCAAAGCCGCGGCCACGGGCAGAAAGACCAGACGGCGAAGCGAAAAGAGTTGGAGGCGGCCGTGCGCAAGCTCAACAAGTGGTCGTCGGGTGGTGGCGGGCGTTGAAACCGCTGTCGCCCTGAGACGGCCCGACGCCCGCGTCCCTCGTTCCCGTCGATGGACGGGGAGTCGGGCCACGCGGAACAACCGCATACGCAATACCGGACCACCCCTCGCCTGGACAGCATCCGGGGTGGTCCGGCTGGGGATCGATCACGAACCCCGGTGCCGATGGTACCGGGGTCGTCGTCGTGCTCTCGTTCGGCACGGCCCACACGGTCAACGTCAGACGGCGTGCGGAGAAGGGGACTTGAGACGGATGTGCGGCCCTGGGGACGGCAGGTTCGACGGTGAGGCGGCCAGTCTGGACGAAGAATTGTGGGTGCGCGGAGTGGACTACGTGGGTGGATGGCGGGACGCGAAGGACACGGGGGAAGAGCTGTTGCACGCGCTGAGTGCCGCAGGGCTCGACACCGATGATCTGCGGGCGCGGGCTGATGCGACTGCGGACGGCTCGGGCGTGGTCCAGCTGGCGGTCCCGGTGGAAGCTGCTCGGGAGTTGGCCATGCTCGTGCGGGTCGCGTCTGCCCGACTGCGGGAAGCAGGCTGAGGTCCCTACACCGGGGGCAGAGGGAGGCACAGGCGGCACGTTCTCAAGCGCGTACGGATCTCTACCACGACGATGCCCGCATCCGCGCTTGAGGATGTGCCGCTCGGGCGGGGTCAAGGGGCGCGCTGTAGCGCCCCTTGTACCACGCCGCGCAAGCAGTTCCCTGACGTCGGCTGCTGCTCGTGGTCACCTCCGCCGACGACCGGGTGCGGACCCCAGCTCGGGCTGGGACCGAGAGCCGGCGCCGCTGAAATGCCTCGTGGGCGCCCTGGGGACGAAAGACCGGCGATCAGTGAGGCTCCTCATGCGCTCATGCCGCCTGTCAGCCCTGGGGCGGCTGCCGCCCGGACGGGACCGGCCGAAGGCCGCACGCCCGGCCGGAGCGGCTGAGCCGTCCCCCAGGGCGCACTCGGAGCGCTCGCTGAGGAGCACCCAATGGGCAGGTCGGCCATTACTCGGAGGCGACACCCGCCTTAGGAGAGAGGCGGGATGATCGTGTCGCTGACCTGGAGCTTCGATACCTGGTCAGGCTGCCGAGAACTCGGCCGTGAGACACCGCCGTTGACCGTGGCTGACCCCAGCATCTGGCACGGCAGTGGCACGAACCTCAGCCGACGACAGTCAGCCACGATGGTGGGTGCGCCGATCGACCACGCACGCGTATGCCTCGATGCACCCCACCGGCCTCAGCCACGCTACCGGGGTGTGTCGTCGACCAGAGCAAGCGGCCACGGCGGGTCCGTGACGACTGCCGGAGCTCTCAGCTTGGGAAGCTGCGGTCATTAACGGCCGGTTTGGGCGCTGACCTGTACAGATGGCTGCATCGTGGCTTCGTTGGGCTGCGCTGCTTTCCCCGTGATTCCCCGCTGTTCCCTGCTCGATCTGGTGCGGTTGTGGTGCAGCAGCCAAACAACTCGTGTGCAAGTGCTAACCGGAAGGCTGCCAACTCGGGCCCAGCGCGTCCTGCCAGCCCTTGAACTCGTATGCGCCGTCCGCAGCATGGTCCGCCGAGCTTGTGGGTGAGCGTAGGCGAGGCTCGGCGCACGGGGAAAGAGAGTGCTGTGAGTGCAAGTTCAGTGCGGCCACCTCAATGACCGACCATACTGGCAGCATGGCGCTCAACATCGACCAGACCAGCCCTTTCCGCTCCCCTCTGCAATTGAGAGCTCTCGTGGAAGCCGTCAAAGATGCAGGTGAGCACGACGAAAACGATTGGATCGAATGGAAGTCAAATTATGATTTGAGCGAGAAGAAGTCGAAGGCTCTGCTGGCGCGTCATATTCTAGCCATGGCGAATCGTTCTGTAGAGAGAAGTCGTCAGGCAGCTGGTGGCTTCGGTTACATCCTGGTGGGAGTCGAGCCCGGTAACCTAGCGGGGGTGGAAACGATTGACCTGGCTGACCTGGAGTCCGGGATTCGCCCGTACCTCGGCCCATTGGGGCCTGAATGGATTCCAAGCTACGCAACCATCGAGGGACGGGAGGTTCTAGTAATCGCCGTCGACCCCCCGAAGCAGGGAGACCGGATCCACACCCTGGAGAAGGAATTTGATAGATACTACGCTGGCATGATCTTCGTCCGCAGGACTGCTCAGACCGCCCTTGCAGGACCGGGGGAGGTGCTCAGTCTGACGCAGAGGGCGCAGACAGCAGAAGAGCGTCAGTCACTAACTCTTTCAGTCCAGGATGAGCCTGTCTCGGTTCCGTCTTGGCCCTGGCTTGACGAGATACTTAAGAATATGCTTGAGGAGGAAAGGCGGGAGGTTGAGGCCAATAGCAAGCGAAAGCCTTCAATGCACCCACGGTTTGCCTCAGGTGGCACGGACTCACGTACAGATGAAGAATACGCCGACGAAGTGCGTGAGTATCTCGAAGAATATAATTCCTATCTCTTCGAATTTGCCGTGCAAGCATATGTGCGCAGAGGGCATGGCGCCCTGCGTTTGCGGCTTCATAACTCGCAAGAGCGAAGCTATCAGCAAGTGAGAGTCGAGGTGGATTTGCCGCAAGGTATCTCTGCATGCTTGGCTGACGATTACTCCGGGGATGACATCGAGCCTCCAATCAGGCCGATCCCTCTTGGCGAGAAGAATTTTTTCTCAAGCGGCATAAACTATGCCCACTTCAACAACATCGTGCCAGCCGGTTCGACTCTCGATCTCCATGCACGTGTTGAGGGAAGAAAAATCCTCTGTGATGTATCAAGTCTTCGAGCGGAAGAAGTTCTGCCGCTTCCTGTGTTCCATCTCATGGCGTCGCCGGATCTCGGAAGTGCGTCGATTCCCATGCCATGGTCTATCACTGCCGTAAACGCTGTGGGTCGCACCAAGGGTGCGGTAAACCTCGAACTAGGTCATACGATTGAGAGGAATGCCGAGGCGCTCGGTCAGGGAGAGAAAGATTGAGAGGTCGGTGGAACGGCTTTGGGGTGGTGCTGCTTTGGCGCGAGTGATCATGGCCCCGTAAGCTTGCGGCGCGTCGGGCAGTCTGTGGACCTGCCCGGTGAAGCACGACGTTGGGGCCATGATCTTCGAGGCTCGCGCCAAAGTGGCTCCGTAAAGCCGTGGAGCCGACCGTCCCAGCCACGACGTATCCCTTCTCTGGCATCGGGCGGCTGATTGCTGTGAGCGCGGCACGGGCGCCGGCCGGGCTGGAGCGGGGCGGAGACAGGAGCGCAGGCCCGGTCGGCGGCCGGGCCGCGCGCGGTGAGCGGAGCGAGCCGCCTTGAGGAAGTAAAGACAGGTTTCGACACCCCGCGACGTCTCAGTCGCGTACGGCGCGCAGTTGGCGGGTGCTCTCGGTTGTGATGCGGTAGGCGGCTTGTGCGCGGTCGCCGTTGACACGGAATTCTTCGCGCAGCAGAGCGGCGTTCTTGCGGCCGTACGTGGTGCGGGTGGTGTGCAGAACGGGTGTGGCGTCGGGGAGTTGGAGTGTGGTGCGCTCATCAGGGAGGGGCATGCGGGCTCGGGCGGTCTCTGTCCATCGGAGCTTGTGCCCGGCCTCGGCCAGGAGGGCGTAGATCTTCTCCGGTGGTGTGTCCGGTGCCTGTTCCAGCTCGGTGCCCTCTGCGGTGCGGAACGGAATGAGTGTGCGGTGTGCGATGCGGACACCGGTGTCCGGGTCAACCCATAGGCGGTCCACACCGAACGCGGCTTCCTCGGGCTCTTGTTCCTCGCCGAATGCGACTGAAGTGCGGTAGATGCTCGGCTCTTCGTGGAGCTGCCAACCCTCCGTGCCGATTGCGTACGCACCCTCGGCGTCTCGACTGACGGCACGATCCATCGTGAAGGCGGATGTGGGCGCGCTGCGAACGAAGCTGCCCTTGCCGTGGATGACCTCGATCAGCCCCTCGGCGCGCAGGGCAGCGATGGCGTTGCGCACAGTGGGCCGCGACACGTTGTAGCGGTCGATCAGATGGGCCTCGGAAGGCAGTGGCGCGCCTGGTTCGAACTCGCCGGCCAGGATGGCGTCACGGATCGCGGCTGCGACCTGGCGGTAGAGCGCTCCGGGGCGCTGGATCTCTCCCATAACGGCCTTCCTGATCGGTGGCGCACTCGTTGGTCATGCACTTAATCGGATGTGTCACGTCACTCGTCAGCATAAGTGGTTGCGCTTGGGCGTCAAGGCATGCATAGTCGTCACTCGTCAGTACGAGTGACGTCCGCCGAGACGTTCGAGTGGCCAAGGAGGCCCCCAACTCATGCAGTCCATACCTGTGGACACATCCCGGCTTGGCGTACTGCGGTGCGCTGTCGAGCCGGAGACGAAGTACAGCAACTACGAGAACCGTGAGGTCAAGAAGGACCGGGACGGCAACACCGTGTACACCGTCGGCGTGATGGTGCGGCAGGAAGGCCGCCGAGTCTCGGTGATCGAGATCGCCGTACCTGGTGAACCGAAAGGCATTGTGGAGGGCGTCGAGGTCCGGGTTACCGGGCTGGAGGCGTTCGCCTGGTCGATGGGAGACAGGCACGGCGTCAGCTTTCGGGCCTCGGCGATCACGCCTGTGGCGACGCCTGCACCGGCGTCCGGTCCTGCGGCTGGCAAGGGCGGTGGTGCTTGATGGACCGGCTCGGTCTGCTTGTGCTCGCTTTAGCAGTTCTGTTCTGGCTGCTGGTCGGCAGTGATCGCCTGCGGGCCAAGCGGCCGGACTGGCACTGGTACGTGACCGGGTACCCGCGTGCGGCGCTGCGGGTCCTGCTCACCTGGCGCAAGGTTGCTCACCTCAATGACCTCACGGTCTCCCACAAACCCAACCGGCGTTTGCTGGGTGACCTGGCGGTCAAGGGCGATCCCCTGCGTACCCACACACCGCGCTGCGCCTTCCCTCGTCCCACACCCAACGGTCTGTCGCTGCGCGTGCGGCTGTATGCGGGGCAGACTCCGGCGCCGTTCCTGGCGGCGGCTGACGCGTTGGTGCACGCCTGGAAGGTGCACGCTGTGCGGGTCGTCTCGCCCGAACGCGGGATCGTCCTGATCACGGCGACGGCCAGTGACCCGCTGGCGGGTCCGAACCGCACCACGAGGGAGGTCTCCGGTTCGCTGCTCTCGGCTGTGGTCGGCGCGCTGGAGACCGGTCACGCCTGGCTGATGGACTTCCGGCGCGTACCGCACTGGTTGATCGTCGGCGGCACACAGTCGGGCAAGTCGACGCTGATCGCCCGGCTGATCAGCGAGCTCGCTCCGCAACCTGTCGCCCTGGTCGGCGTCGACTGCAAAGGCGGCATGGAACTGGGCCTGTTCCAACGGCGACTCTCAGCCCTGGCCACCTGCCGTACGGAAGCCATCGCCGTGCTCGGAGCCCTGGTCGTCGACATGCAAGACCGGATGCGTCTCTGCCGCGTGGCCGGAGCCCGGTCCATCTGGGACCTGCCGGAGAAGGAACGGCCGGTACCCGTCGTCGTGGTCGTGGACGAACTCGCTGAGCTGTATCTGACCAACGGCAGCAGGGAACAGCGGGCAGAGGCTGAGCAGTGCTCGACCTACCTCCTGCGGCTGGCCCAACTCGGGGCGGCGCTCGGCATGCACCTGGTGGTGGCCGGCCAGCGCGTCGGCTCGGATCTGGGTCCGGGCGTGACGGCCCTGCGGGCCCAGTTGGGCGGCCGTATCTGCCACCGCGTCAACGACCCCGGCACGGCAGAAATGGCCCTGGGCGACCTCAATAAGGACGCCGTGACAGTCGCACAGTCCATCGGCGAAACCGAACAGGGCGTTGCCGTCACCACCGGCGAGCTGGGCGGGTGGATGCGCGGGCGCTCCCACATGACCACACCCTCTGAAGCCCAAGCGACGGCATCTGAATACGGGGGGCTGGCGCCTCGCCTGCCCGGGGTCGTCCGCGCTCTGGAAGACCTGGAAGGAGGCGACGCCCGTGAGTGAGAACGCTGCTCTTCCGCTGGTGCTGCTCTTCGGGCTCGCCACCGTACTTCTCGTGCGCTCCCGTCATGTGCGGTGGTGGGAAGCGGTGCTCATCGGCCTGTTCGGCATGTACCTCGGTCAGACACCGGTCATCTTCACCGCAGACGGCCTCGTGAGCTGGCTGTTCTCCGGCTTTTCCCACAACAGCTAGACCCCTCAGGGAGGCCCAGCAGGTGACCATGCATCGCGTCCGCTGTCCCATCTGCAAGGGAGAGCGCTACCGCAGAACCCGCACCGGACACATGCGGCGCTGCCGCTGTTGCCGGGGCACCGGAACCATCCGCTGACCCACACCACCAACCAGCGAATCAAGGAGTGATCGCCATGGACGACACCCACCCAACCGCAACCGTCCGTGCCGCTGCGGCGGCCCACCCTGGGAGGTCCCCACCATCACCGCCGAGATCACCTCGGCTGACAGGCGCGCCGTACTCGACCGCGCGGCGCGCCTGCGTCAGCTCTCCGAAGTCGACCGCGACGTCATACGACTCGCCCAAGATCCGCAGTTCCCGCGCTGGCTCGAACAGGTCACCGCTACCGGCGGCTGCGCTCACCCCGTGCACCTCTCCGGCTCAACAAGCGCGTACGACGCAGCAACCGGTGAACTTCTGCACCACTACGACACATCCGCGGAACCCGGCGAACGCCTCTCCGTCCGCTGCCGCAACCGCCGCGCATCGGTCTGCGCGCCCTGCTCCCGACTCCACGCCGGGGACACCTTCCACCTCGTCCGCGCCGGTCTCAACGGAGGCAAGGGCGTACCGGACGCCGTCCGGGAACATCCTCGCCTGTTCATCACCCTTACCGCTCCCAGCTTCGGGCCTGTCCACCGTGCCACCGACGGTGAACGCTGCCGACCGCGCCGCACGTCCCACACCTGCGAACACGGACGCTCAAAGAGCTGCGGAGCCGTACACAGGTCCGGTGACCCGCTGATCGGCCACCCCCTGTGCACCGGCTGCTACGACTACCCGGCACATGTCCTCTGGCACGCACACGCCGGACGCCTGTGGAAGGCATTCACGGACAACCTCTACAACCACCTGGCCACGCGTACAGGCCACACTCGGGCGGGCCTGCGTCGTGCGGTGCGCGTCTCCTACGCAAAGGTTGCCGAATACCAACAGCGAGCCGCTGTCCACGTACATGCCGTCGTACGCCTCGACGGGCCCGACGGACCCAACACCGTGCCGCCCCTCTGGCTCGACGCTCACACGCTCGCATCAGCAGTCCACACTGCAGCGTCGGCCGTGCGACTGCGCACGCCGTACACACCTGCCCTCGGCGAATACAACCTGCGCTGGGGCAACCAGCTCGACGTCCGGACGCTGAGAGCCTTCAACGACCCCAGCGCGCTGAGCGATAACGCCGTTGCCGCCTACGTAGCCAAGTACGTCACCAAGGGAGCCGCCGAGACATCTGCGGGGCTCGATCACAGAGTCAACGGGACGGAAGAGATCACGTCCGCGCTCGTATCCCGGCACGTGCGCCTTCTGATGGCGACCTGTTGGCGTCTCGGTGTACTGCCGGAACTGGAGCCGCTACGGCTGCGGTCCTGGGCACACACCATCGGCTACCGGGGCCACATCCTCACCAAGTCGCGCAGCTACTCAACGACGTACGCCCTCCTTCGTGAGGAGCGAGCGCAGCACGAACGGGAACCAGACGCGCCGGGCGATACAGACGTGATCACTGAACGCCACTGGCGTTACGTCGGCTCCGGCCATACCCCCGGCGCAGCGCTCATAGCGGCAGGGGTCGCATCGGACCTTGCCCGGAACCGTGAAGAAGCGTGCGAAGTCTCCACGTCGGCCGGCGGTGGCAGGAGATGACCAACACCCCAGCGGGGCAGACCGAGCGAGAGGATGAGGCGGCCGAAGAGGCGGCGGTGACGGAGTGGATCGAGCGTCATATACGCCAGTCACCGCCGCTCTCGGACGATCAGTTGCGGACCATGAGTGTGATCTTGGGTGTGCGGCTCACCCGGCGGAACGCCAAACGGGCTTGAGCAATTCGGGGTCGAAGGCTTTGTTCCCCTTGCCGCCGGGGAGCGCGACGATCGCGTGTACAGCCTTCTTGATCAGCTCCCGCCGCTGGGTCAGCGTCTTGGACTCCCATGACGCGGCGATGTCCTCTCTTGCGGCCTCGGCTGCCGCCTTCTTCGCCAGGTAGTCGGCTTGGTCCGCGCGGAGTTCCTTGACCCGGGCTTCGAGAGCGGGGAGGTTCCTGAAGAACGTCTCATCGTCGATCTCTCCCTCGTGCCATCGGCCTTCCAGCGCCTTACGACTCTGAACAGCGCGGTCCAAGTCGTCGCCCTTGTCCCACTCCGGCACCTCCTGGGCGGCGGCTTCGGCCTCCTGCTTGAGTTTGGCGATCACCAGCCGCTCTATGGCCTTGTCGGTCTTGTCGCCGCGCTTGTAGGTCTTGTTACAGCCGCCGTCAACGGTCTTCTTGCACATGTAGGCGTGCTCGTACTTCACCCAGCCGTTCGCCTTGATCCCGATCATCTTGTTGTTGCACACGGTCCCGTCTTCGAACACGTGGCCGCAGCGGAGAATGCCGGTGAGCAGGTACTTGTGGACCAGGCCGCCGCGAGGAAGGCCCGTTCCCCGTCCCCGCTCCCTGATTGTGGCGGTGACGGCGTACCACTCCTTCGGCGTGATGATCGCTTCCCACTCGCCCACGATCGGCTGATCATCCCCGTCTCGGACGAGTTCCCCTCTGACCTCGCGGTAGCCGCACAGGCGCGCGTTCAAGAGCACCTGCTTGACGGTCTGGTACTGGAAGAGGTTGCCGCGGCTCGTGATGAACCCGGCCTCCTTCCACTGCCGCGTGATCTCGGAAATGGAGGCTCCGGCGATGACGTCGTGTACGGCCTTCCGGATCGCCTCGGCTTCCTTGGGGCGGAGAGTGACCCGGTCGTCGTCCCACCCGAAGGGGCGCCACGCGGCCACGGACTTGCCCCGGATGGCGCGGCTGCGGTGACTGTTCCGGGTGCGTCGCTGCTTCTTGCGCGTCTCGCTGAGGGACATGGCGACACCCACCAGTCCTTTGATCTCGAACCCCTCGGCGTACAGGTCCTGCACTCCGTTGGAGTCGTGGTAGACCCGGTCCTCGTGCGCCGTGAACGCCTTCAGGTAGCGCTCCCAGTCGCTGGGGCGCCGGTAGAGGCGGTCATCGTTCACGGCCATCACACCGTGGATCGGGTACCCCTCGGGGGTGGTACCGGCTTTCAGGTCATTGATCAGTTGCTCGAAGTCGTCACGGATGACGCTCTCTTTGCTGGCGCTCTTGTCGTTGTCCGTGTACCGGTAGACCACCAGCCATCCCAACTTGGCGGCGTCGCCGGCCATGTCGCGGTGCTGGTCCTCGATGCCGTGCGCGTCCTTCACCCGGCCGTCGAAAGAGATGCGGGCGTAGCAGACCACACATTTCAGCGACGGGTCCGCAGCAAGCCTTGCGCGGACCTCCTCGACCGAGGGCAGCCCTTCGGGGACCCCTCGCAACCTGCTGACGACCTCTTCACGCTTCTCCATCGGGTGCCTCCCCCTGTCCCGTGGCCCTGCCGGGCATGACCACGGTAGCGGATGTGCCGCATCTAGTGATGCTCTTCTCGATGAAGATCTCCCAAGAGATCCGCGAGCAGCACGGGGCCACGATGGAGGAGGTCGAGGCCGGAATGGCGGAGAAGTCCCGCGAGTTCGCCGAGGCGGGCAACAGGGTGTATCTGCCGATGGCGCAGTGAGTCCGATGGCGCGGTGGGCGCGTGGGTCCGCCGCGCCACTGCCGTGATGCGTGAAGGGCGGTTCGTGGCTCCCCCCTCCTGCCACGAACCGCCCGGCTCGGCGCGCTGCCCGGCTCTACGCGCGAAGCTGCGCAGACGACAAGAGTAGTTGACTCAACGTCAGTGTCCAATCACTTATCGGTATGGACTTATCGGGAGATTTAATGGCCCGCAACGCACGGTGACGAAAGCGGAGGGTTTGGCCCGGGGCGATGTGGGCCAGACCTCCTGCATGTTCGTCGAACGTCCCGTGGTCAAGCGGACTGCCCGCGCCGTCCTTCTCGCGCCCGGCGCCGCCCCCGGCGAGCCCGCCGAGATGATCCTCATCAAGCGCACCAAGCCCGGTCAGGAGCCGTACTGGATCACACCGGGGGGCGGAGTCGAACCCGATGTGGACCACACCGTGGTCGAGGCACTGCACCGCGAAGTGGCCGAGGAGCTGGGTGCCGAGATCACCGATGTGGTGCCCGCTTTCGTGGACACGGTGAGTGATCCCGAGGAGACGCCGGGCGGGGTGAAGGTTCAGCACTTCTTCGTGTGCCGGCTCGTCTCCCTCGACCCCCGCCTACGGCACGGACCCGAAGTCGAGGAGCCGCAGGGGGAGTACGAGATCGTACGGCTGCCCTTCACACCGGAGGGCGTCACCTCGGTCGAGGTCGTACCGCCCTCGCTGCGGGCCTACCTCGCCGCCAACATCGAGGGCGTCCAGGCCCTGCTCGCCCCTGACCTGGGGTGAGTTGCCCCGAGCTACGTGAGGGCTAGCCGAACCAGCCCTGAAAGGACGCGGCTTCGCGGTCCTGGTCGGATTCCGCGCCGCGGCCCCGTCGCTGCGCCTCGGCCAGCGCCCGTTCCGCCTCCAGCCGCCACGCGGAGATGTCGCGGGCGTGCTCGCCGCCCTCCACTTTCCCGGCGCGGGCCGACATCGCGGCGGAGACCGCCGAGGAGACCGTGGATACGGGGGACGGTGTCTCGGCCGCATGCCGCCGCTGCCGAGGCAACGGCACGGAGCCGGACCCCGGCCCGGCGCCGCCATCGGCGTCAGGACCGCTGCCGGGGGCGGTTGCCGGGTCCGGGGTGTTCCCGGACCCGGCTGTACGTTCCCGCTCCGGAGCGGGTCCGGCAGCCATAGTGGACGGGGCAGGCACCGACTCCTCGTCGTGCGCATTCGTGGGAGTGGACACGGGGGCGGGTGGGGCGGCAGGGGCAGGTGGCACGGCGGGCGCCGGTGGGGACACCGGGAACGGGGGGACCGGCGGGGTGGCGTCGTCGGGGGAGGCCACCGGTGCGGGTGACGCGGCGTCGCCGGCCGCAGCGGGCGGTGCGGGTGCGGTGGGTGGTGCGGGCGCGGGTGCGGTGGGCGGGGTGTCTGGGGCGTTCGGGATCGACGGGAGCCCGGGCGGCAGCGGTGGCGCCGCCAGTGTGAGCGTCTCCTCGGCCGGTACGCCCTCCGCCTCCTGCGGACCGCTCATCTCCGTCGGAGCGTTCACCTCCGTCGGAGCGTTCACCTCCGTCGGAGCGTTCACCTCTGCCGGGTCGCTCGCCTCTATCGGAGCGTTCACATCCGGCAAACCGCTCGCCTCTGCCGGAGCATTCGTCTCTGCCGGAACATGCACGTCTCCCAACGCGTGCACGTCTCCCAACGCGTGCGCGCCCCGCGCACTGCTGCCCGACCGGCCGCCCGCGGCGGTACGCGGGCTTCCGTTCGAGGCGGCCGGCTCCGAGACGGTCGGCTCCGAGACGGCCGCCGCTTCGCGGCGGGCCTCGCGGGCGTCGCGGGCCGCGCCGAAGAAGTCGCCGCCCTTGCGCTTGTAGTCGTCGGTGCCCCATTCGCGCGCCGGTCGGCGCGGCGCCTTCTGGAGGTGGGGGATGTGCTTGGCGCAGTGGATGTACGCCTCCTCCACATCGACCCTCACCCACAGCACGGCCCGCCGTCCGGGCACCGGGTCCTGCGGAAGGTCGGGGACCCAGGGGCGCAGTTCGGCGTCGTCCAGCACCTCGGCCCGGCCGTTGATGTGCAGTCCGATCCTGGCGCGGAGGAAGTCGATGAGGAGGAGCCCGACATGGGGGTTCTCCTGGATGTTTCCGAGGCTGGCGTGCACCCCGTTGCCGCGGTACTCGGGGAAGACCAGCGTGCGCTCGTCCAGGACCCGTAGGAACCCCGGAGGGCCGGCGCGGAAGCTGTTGTCGCACTCGCCGTGGCGGTCGGCGGTGGCGAGGAAGAACATCTCCTGCTGGTGGGTGAACTCCCGCATCCGCTCGTTCAGATGGTCGAGCACCTGGTCCTGGTAGAACCGCTGGGCACGGCCGTCGGAGCCGATCCGCTGCTGGAGCGCGCGCTCCCCGTCGCTGCCGGGCGGCCGCCGTCCCGGAGGACCGTGGTCCGTGCCCGCTATGTGCCCCGCGGATCCGCCGCCGTATCCGTTCGCGTCACTCAACGCCGCCACTCGTCCCTTTCGTCAACCGGCCGGCCCTCGACAGCCACGATCCGCACACCCCACCACTCAAGCCCCCTGCCCGACCAGTTCGTCGAGGGAATCGTGCCGTATGCGGTGGGTCGGGATGCCGCAGCCGACCAACGTCTCGACCCCGGTCCTGATCATTCCGGGCGGCCCGGACAGATAGCCGTCGTAAGCGGACCAAGGGCCGTATCTGCGTACCGCGTCGGGGAGCTCGCCCGCAAGCGCCTCGGCGGCGGCGCGCGCCCGGCCAGCCGCGACGACGGGGCGTACCGACAGCCAGGGATGGCGTTCCTGGAGGCGCAGCATGGTGTCCAGGTCGTAGAGGTCGTGATCGGTGCGCGCACCGTAGAAGACCTCGACCGGGCGCGGCCTGCCCTGCCCCGCCACGTCCTCGACCAGCGCCTTGATGGGTGCGATTCCGGTGCCGCCACCCAGGCACAGCAGGCCGCTGTCGGCCCGGTGGTCGACGATCATCGAGCCGGCGGGCGGGCCGAGTCGCAGCACATCGCCGGGGCGGGCGCGCTGCACCAGCGCGCTGGAGACCCATCCGGCGGGCACCGATTTGACGTGGAAGGTCAGCAGGCCGTCGGGGCGGGGTGCCGAGGCGAACGAGTAGTGCCGCCACACCCGCGGCCACCAGGGCGTCTCCAGGCTGGTGTACTGCCCGGCCCGGAACGGGTACGGCTTGTCGGGGCGTACGGTGATCACGGCTATCTCCGGCGTGCGCAGCTCGTGCGAGACGATCTCCGCATCCCACCAGGCCGGTGCCCGCTTCTCGTCCTCGGCCGCCGCGTCGATCATCGTCTGGGAGATCGCGGTGTAGGCGCGTACCCAGGCCGCCTCGGTGCGCGGCCCCCAGCTTTGCGGCGTGTAGCGGGCGATCGCGGCCATCAGGCACTCGCCGACGGCCGGATAGTGGGTCGGCTGGGTGCCGTACTTGCGGTGGCCCCGGCCCAGATTGCCGAGGTATTCGGTGAGGATCTTGCCGTCGTCGTAGAGGCGTACGGCGGTCAGCAGCGCGCGGAAGAGCCGGTCGCGCTGGTTGTCCATGGCGGCGGGGAACATCTCGCGCAGGTGCGGATACTGGACGAACAGCAGCGCGTAGAAGTACGCGGTCGCCGCCTCGGAGGAACGTTCCAGCTCCGCCATGGAGGTCCGGATCAGCTCGGAGTCGGCGAGCTGGTCGGTGGGGGCCGCCGAAGCTCGGCTCTCGGGCGCCGCCGACGGGGTGGGGGCCGCCGCCGCTTGCGGCGGTGCCGGGTGTGGTTCCGCTTCCGGTACCGGTTCCGGCTCAGGTGCGACCGTCGTGGTGCCCTGCGGGGTCGCTGCCGTATCAGGTGCGTCTGGCGCGGGGCGCTCCGCGGGTGCGGCATCGGACGCCGGGGTGAACCATCCCCGTCCGCCGCTGCCACCGGCGGACGCACCGTCGCTGCCCGACATGGTGGTCATGCTCGCCTCGCCTCGTACCTCTTCCGGACGTTCTGTGCACATCCGTGTTCCGAAAGTTTCGGTAAACCGCCCCCGGCCAACATCGAGCAAGGAAACCTTTGCAGTCCTTACATCACGTTGCGGGAGGGACCCGACCATACCGTGAAGCCTTCACGCCACAACCCCTGTTCGCGGTTCCACCGAATTCCGTCATTCGGAACTGGAACATGAATTACCGTGGCAGGGAGACGAGTCCGTACGCGTCCCTGAGATCACGACCGGTGTAGTGGTGCGAAGCGAGGGAGCGCACATGCTGATCGGCGTTTACCGCCACCGAGACCGGGACGGTGGCGAACAGCTCGGCGTCGGAGAGTGAGTCCCCGTAGGCCACGCAGTCCTCGGCCCGGACCTCGAATTGGGCACACAGCTCCTTGGCGATCATGACCTTTGACGAGGGCGAAAGAATCCCCGCCGGCTCCAGGGGACGCATCGGGTACTTCGTACTTCCGTTCGGAATTGCGCGCGGAACGTCCGGCCACCGTGAACCGTGGGTAACGTCGGCCCCCCAATCGAGTAGTCGGCGCACAAAGAAATCCGGCGACAGCGAAATGACGGCGCACCGCTCCCCGTCCTCCCTGATCCGCGCCCACACCTCCCGGATACCCGCCAGCCACGGCGCTCCCGCGAAGGCGGCCGCCACGGTCTCGTCGGTGAGCGCCGACCACAATGCGCAGGCCCGCTGAGCGAACTGTGGGGGCGTCAGTTTCTGGTCTGCAAAAGCGCGTTCGAGCTCTCTGATCTCGCGCTCCACACCCAGCTGCCGCGATATCTCGACGGAGGCCGCCGAGCCGTACAGCAGAGTGCCGTCCAGGTCGAAGAGATGGAGTCGAGGTCGGCGCCGTCCCGGCGCCGTTCGCGGAGTCGCCTGCTGAGCCGGTTGCATACTCGCGATCGTACGGCCGTGCGAGCGCGGGGCGCGATCAGTTCGCCGCCGCGCGCAGGGCCGCCGCGCGCAGGGCCGCCGTGCACCGGATGGCAGGTGAGGTGCTCCGAGCGCAGCAGCGCAGGGTGCGCGCCCCGGAGGGGCGCGGGGGAACGGCGCTCCCCCAGCCTTCGGCCGGGAGGTACCCCCGAGCCGCAACCCACCCGCAGCCTGCGACGGGCAGCAAGGGGCAGCCCCGACCCAGCTACACCCGCCGGAAACGCCGTAGGCGTAGGGTGCCGAGGATGACCACGACTTCAGCCGGCGCGGCGACCCCGGCCGCCGAGCCGCCCGCCGAGGAGTTCACCGTCCGCCGGGCGACCGCCGAGGACATCCCCGAGATCGTCGCCATGCTCGCCGACGACCCGCTCGGCGCCACCCGCGAGACGCCGTCCGATCTCGCCCCTTACCGCGCCGCGTTCGACCGGATCGACGCCGACCCCAACCAGCACCTCGTCATCGCCGAACTGGACGGCGGGACGGTCGGCACCCTGCACCTCACGGTCATCCCGGGCCTGTCCCGGCGTGGCTCGGCGCGCTCCCTCATCGAGGCCGTACGCATCCACGCCGACCACCGGGGCAGCGGCATGGGCACCTGGCTCATCGAGTGGGCCGTCGCCGAGTCACGGCGCCTGGGGTGCGTGCTGGTGCAGCTGACCTCCGACGCCACCCGCGTCGACGCGCACCGCTTCTACGAGCGTCTGGGCTTCCAAGCCTCACACCTAGGCTTCAAGATGCCCCTGGCCTGAGCGGCCACCAGCACTCACCCCTCGCAAGCGCGCCCCCTCCCAGCGCGCCGCACCTCACAGGCGCGCCGCACGCTCCAACAGAGCCAGGAAGTCGGCGCGGGTGCGGCTCGCGTCGCACATAGCCGTCCTTCTCCGGCTCGTGGAGGATCCGGGCCGAGGAGACGCACCGCCTCATCCGGCACCGCGCCGGCCTCGGCAAGGTGCTGCTGATCCCCTGACGGCCGACCCGCCCCGGGGACCGGAACCGCACGCGCCCTGTGCCGTACCGGCCGGGAGACCGAGCCGCTCCCACACCCGCGCGCGCAGCAGGCCGTACTCAGCGGCTCTGCGCAGCGAGTGCCCCATCGGGCGCGGCACGGAGACGCCCTCCATGACGACCTGCCCGGCGCGGAACTGGTCGCGGGTGAGATCTATCTCGGAGCCGTCCGGCAGCCTGTTCCACCAGTGGAAGCCCTGCCGCCGGCCGTTCTCCGCGTACACCTCCCCGCACATCAGCTCCCCGCCCAGCAGATCGTGCACCACCAGCGCCGTCACGTCGCACTGCCCCCACGCGGGGTTGGCGGGGCTCCAGCCCGCCCGCTCCAGCTCGTCCGGGGCACACGTGTCAGCGCCCCAGGACGCCCGCAACGCCCCCTCGATCCGGCCCAACTCCGAAGCACCCACGCCCACACCGGAAACCCCGACCGCATCCACACTCATGTCCGCAAGCATGCCCCACGGGACTGACAACGACCCCTGCCGACCGCGTCACACGACGGATCCGGCAATCGCCGCCCTGGCCATCGACGCCTTCCCCTCCCTCCTTACGGCGCCCGCTACGCGACCGGTGCCGAGTCCGCCTTCGACGGTGACGGCCTCCGGCCCTGGGAGGCCGTGGCGTGGAAGGCGTGCCGCAGGAGCGCGCCGAACTCCTCGGGGTGCGTGGTCAGTCCGGTGTGCCCACCGGGGAAGTGCAGCAGCTCCGTGCCGAGGCGCTGGGCCAGGAAGGCGGCCGGACGGTAGGGCAGCTCGCCGCGTGAATCCTGGCCGCAGGCGAGCACGAGCCGGTCCGAGAACGCCTCCAGCCGCTGAACGTCCGGGACATAGGACATGAAACCGGGCACGATGCGCCCGACGAAGTACGGGAGGTTCGCCATCGTCTGCTCGGCCCGCCCCGCGGCCTGCGGTGGAAGCCTCGTCTCGACCTCCTGCTCGGCCCCGGCCACCGGCTGCTCAGCAGCGTCGCCGTCCTCCTTCGGCCCCGCGTCCTTCTTCAGCCCCGCCGCGAATACGGCCATCGCCGGCATGAGCCCCCGTGTGCGGAACGTCTCCCGCACACGGGCGACGAGTGCGCGGTGTTCGGCCGCGTCCGGCAGGACCTCCACCACTGGCGGCTCGTGCGCCACGACACGGGCGACGCGTTCGGGGTGGGCAGTGAGCAGATGCAGCGCGGCGATCGCGCCCGAGCTGGCGCCGAACACCCGGGCGGGCTCACCGGGCGACAGCAGCTCCAGCATCCGGAACGCGTCATCGGCGTGCTCGGAGACCCGCTGCTCGGCTTCGGGGTCGTCCAGCGTGCTGCGGGACATACCGCGCGGATCGTAGGTCGCGACCGTGTACGCGGCGGCCAGTTCGTCGACGATGCCGTCGAAGGACGCCGCGCCGCCGGCCCCGCCGGGGATCAGCAGCAGAAGCGGCCCTTGACCGCGCACTTGGTAGTGCAGGGTCGCGCCGTGCACGCGCAGGCTGCCGAGGGTCGGACCGGTCATGCGGAATCTCCTTCTCCGGAAGAGGGCCAGCGCTCCAGAAGGGCGTGCAGCGCTTCAAGGGCGCGAGGCCAGGACTGCTGCGGCGAACGCTCGTGCGCGAAGCCGCCCGCCGCCTCCAGGGCGACGAACCCGTGGAACGTGCTGCGCAGCAGCCGTACCGCGTCGGTCAGGTCGGGCTCGGCCAGCCCGTAGCCGCGCAGCATGCCGTACGTCAGCTCGACAGCGCGCCGTGGTCCGGGCGCTCGGGCGACCAGCTCCGGGTCGATCCGGACCTGGGACTGCGTCGCCGTGTAACGGCCCGGATACCGGTGGGCGTACTCCCGCCAGGCATTCGCGAACGCGATCAGCGCGTCCTTGCCCGCGCGCCCGGCGGTCGCCTCCGCGATACGGATGGTCTTCTCGTCCGCCGCCAGCAGAGCGATCCGCCCGCGCAGCTCCTCCAGGCTGCGGACATGCGAATAGAGGCTCGCGTCCTTCACACCCAGCCGCCGCGCCACCTGCGACATGGTCACCTGGTCGAGCCCGACCTCGTCCGCCAGCTCGGCAGCCGCGATCGTCACCCGCTCCGCCGTCAGCCCGGCCCTCGCCATGCACCCTCCTCGCGTCTCCTTGGGCTTCTAGCTATAGCCTAGAACCCCTAGGTACCGTGGCGCGAGCGATTTACCAGGAGGGGGTTCACCGAGCCGCGAAAACGACGACCTCGCTGCCCGGCGGAGCCACGTCACGCCAACCGCGTCGCCGCCGTCGGCCACCGTCAGCCGCTGTCAGCCGCTGTCAGAAGCGGCTCGTTCACGGTCACCACGATTGCGTCAGTGAACGCAAAGCCAGCCCCCCTCGACCGGCTGACGGCCCTCGGCAAGCCATCACGGGTCTCCGGCGGCCAGGACCGCAGACGGCGGACCTCGCCCGGAGCCGATCACCGCACCGTTCTGCCCACGGTGAAGACCGGTCCATCCCGCCCTCACGATCACTACAGTCCGGTCCCATGACGATGGTCACCACACGCACGGTCGAGTACCCGGCCGACGGCCTCACGATGGTCGGGCACCTCGCGCTCCCCGCCGGTGCCGACCACCGGCCCGCGGTCCTGATCGGGCCCGAGGGACCGGGGCTCAACGACTTCCAGCGCCACCGGGCCGAAGCGCTCGCCGAACTGGGATACGTGGCACTCGCCTTCGACATCAACGGCGGACGGTGGTTCACCGACCCCGAGGAGATGCTGGCGCACACGACACCCCTGCTCGCCGACCCGGACCGGATGCGGGGTATCGGCCACGCGGCGCTCGACGTGCTGCGCGCCGAACCGCGGACCGACGCCGACCGGATCGCCGCCGTCGGCTACGGCACCGGCGGCGCGATCGTGCTCGAACTCGGGCGCGACGGCGTCGACCTGCGCGCGATCGGCACGGTCAACGCGCTGACCACGGGCCGGCCGGGCGAGGCGGCACGCATTCGCTGCCCGGTGTGGGCCGGGGTCGGCTCGGAGGACCCGATCATGCCGCCCGCGCAACGGGACGCGTTCGCCGCCGAGATGCAGGCCGCGGGCGTCGACTGGCGCCTCGTCGTCTATGGCGGCGCGCTGCACGCCTTCCACCATCCGCCGGTCGACCAGACCGTGGTCCCCGGCGTCGGCCACCATCCACGGCATGCGGAGCGAGCCTGGCGCGACATCGTCGCCCTGCTCGCCGAATGCCTCCCGGTGACGGAGCCGGCCGGAGCCGCGTAGACCGAACCGCCCCCCCAGGCCCCCCCAGGCCCCCCGTCCCGGACGACCACCACAGCAGCTCCCGTCAGAGCTGCCGTTTCTCAGGACAGCGTGAGGATACGAGGTCCTTCTTCGGTGATGGCGACGGTGTGCTCGATGTGGGCGGCTCGGCTGCCGTCGGTGGTACGGAGAGTCCAGCCGTCCGCGTCGGCGCGGTAGTCGTCGCGGCCGCCGGCCAGGAACATGGGTTCGATGGCGAGGGCCAGCCCGGGGCGGAGGGGGAAACCCCGGCCGGGACGTCCCCGGTTGGGGACATGCGGGTCCTCATGCATACGGCGGCCGATGCCGTGGCCGCCGAAGTCGGCGGGCATGCCGCAGCGGGCGGCTCGGGCGGCAGCGCCGATGGCGTGGGAGATGTCGCCGACGCGGTTGCCGGGCCGGGCGGCGGCAATGCCTGCCTCGAGTGCCCCCTGGGTCGCCTCGATCAACTCCAGATCGGCGGGGCGCGGGGTGCCGACGGTGAAGCTGACGGCGGCATCACCGGTCCATCCGTCGAGTTCGGCACCGCAGTCGATGCTGACCAGGTCGCCGTCGCGCAACCGGTAGCCGCCGGGGACGCCGTGCACGATGGCGTCGTTGACCGAGGCGCAGATCACTGCGGGGAAGGGGGTGGGGGCGAAGGACGGCCGGTAGCCGAGAAACGGCGACCCGGCCCCGGCCCGGCTCAGTACGGCGCGGGCCGCCTCGTCCAGTTCCCGCAGGGACACCCCGACCCCGGCCGCTTCCCGGACGGCGTCGAGTGCCTGGGCCACCACACGGCCTGCCTCCCTCATCGCGTCCAGCGCCGTCTTCGTCTTGAGCTCCACCATGTCCCGCGCCTCCCTCTCTCCTCAACCGAGGCCAATTTTTATACCGGTATTAGTATCACGGTATTAGAATCGCGAGCATGGTGAGGACACCTCTGACTCCGGAAGAACGCCAGCGCGGAGAGTGCCTGGGCGCGCTGCTGCGTCAGGCGCGCGGCGAACGCAGCATGGCCGAGATCGCCGCGGCGGCCGGGGTATCGGCCGAGACGCTGCGCAAGATCGAGACCGGACGGGCCCCCACCCCGGCCTTCTTCACCGTGGCAGCCCTGGCCACCGCGTTGAAACTCTCACTGGACGACCTGTCCACGGCCTGCACCCAGGAATCCACCTGGCCCGAACAGGCGCTGTCAGCCTGACAACTCCGTCTCCTTCCCTCGTGGTTCTCGCCTTGGGGCGGGCCGAACGAGAGGGAGAAACCGGGTACCGCGCGCATACGGTGCTCAGCGGGCGACGCGGCGAGCAATGCGCAGCGCGCCGAGGTCGACGGTGGCTCCCGCGAGGCGGGCACGGACGAGGACGCCGACGGTCCGGACGGTGATCATGGCCAGAACCATGAGGACGAACGCGGTGCCATAGGTGGCGGCCGGTACCTGGTGCCGGGTCGAGAACGTCGCGAGGGCGTGGCCGAACCAGTGGGTGGAGCCGTACGCGAAGCCCAGGCGCAGGACCATCGCGGCCGTCCACAGTGCCGCGTAGGGCCAGCCCGCGACGGTGACCAGGCGCGAGTCGGCCGGGTCGCGGCGAACCTGGATCAAGGCGATCGAGGCCAGGCCGAACAGCAGGCCGACCGCGAGCCCGGCCGCCTCGATCAGGTGCGCTGTGCTCCCGGGGGGAATCTCCTTGAGGTATTTGAATCCGACACCCGCGACGATGGCCACCGGCAGGAGTAGCCGCCTGGCATCCGGACGCCGTGTGCCGAGCTGGGTGGCGAGTATCACGAGGAACAGGCCGGTGTAGAGCAGGTAGTCGCCAAGGCTCACGGTTTCTCTCCAGGGGATCGGGCTCACCATTTACATCTCCGAAGATGTATCTCTGGAGATAGATCTGTCAAGATACATCTGTTGGAGATGCATCACTGGAGATGTAACTTGGAGGGATGGAGATGAGCGAGCTGTATCAGCTCGGCCGCCGCCTGGCCGAGATCGCCCTCGAAGACATGGGCGCAGACGCACCCGATCTCGCCCCCGGTGAGTTCCTGGTCCTCCAGGACCTCTTCTTGAACGGCCGCAGCGCCGTAGGCGACATCGCCAAGCGCACCGGCCTGGCCCAGAGCCGCGTCTCCACCAGCGTGCGGACCCTGGTAGGCCGCAGCTGGGTCACCACCGCAGCCGACCCTGCCGACGGTCGCAGAACCCTGGTCGACGTCACCGAGGCGATCCGCGCCGCCGGCGAACAGCGCCGCGCCGGACGCGCCGACAAGACCCTGACCAACGCCCTGGCCGGGGCGGACGACGAAGAGCGAGCCGCCCTCATCGCCGCACTCGCGCGCCTCCACCAACTCCTCGTCGCAGGCCGCACACAGCGCCGGTTCCCGGACACGGTCACCCCCTGAACCGCCCGGCAGCCCCCACTGGAACCTCGCTGCCCTCGCCCGAACATCACGGGGGAGAACGTGACACGGAAGCAGAGGCCCCCATGGGCCGTTGCCGCGTCAGCCGGGGATGTAGGTTCTCAGCTTCGCTGTCCGGCGGCGGATCTGTGACCTGGGCTCCGCTTCCTTGTCTCAGGACGTGCCGTTTGGCGGTTGTCTCAGCAGCATGGCATTTCCCCAGCTGGGGACGGTGTGCATCCCATCAGGCAGTCCGGCCGACGAGCACGGAGACCAGGACCTGCTCGGGGAAGGGCTCCGCGCCCGGCAGTGCCCTCCGGACGTTCTCCTCGAACGCCGGTCGCTGATCGATCCTCGGTAGTTGCTCTGCGGGGATGGCGGAGTAGAGACCGCCGATGACCTGCTGAAATGTCAGCTCGTCTGGGTAGGAGACCGTCGTGCTCCGCACGTCTGAAAAGCCGGCGTCTTCGAGGGCCTGTGCATACCGGACCCGGTCCTGATCAGCGGTCCCGCAGGATGCGGTCAGTTCAGTCTCGAAGTGCTGTTCCAGGCAGGTGCGCAGAGCGCGGGACCAGGCAGTGTCCTGTAGCCATAGCGGTGCCCCGTTGGCGACCACGGCGATGCCTCCGCCTGCGCGGAACAGCGGGAGCAAGTCCCGGAACAGGTCGTCGTGCCGCATCCAGTGGAGAGCCTGCCCGACGACGGTCATCGCAAGGGAAGACGCGTGGCCCAGCAGCATGCCGAGTGCAGGAACGTCGGTGTCGGCGCCGAGCACCCAGGTGGCGTTGCGGACTTCGCAATGGCTTGCGGCTGCACGAGCAAGACGAAGCATGTCCGGCTCGGGGTCCATGCCGATCACCGATCGGACTCGGGGAGCAAGCGGGAGGGCGAGCTGCCCCGTGCCGCATCCGAGGTCCAGGACGCTGTCGTCTGTTGTCAGGGAGAAGTAGTCCTGGAGGAAGTCGAGCACTTGCTGGGGGTATCCCCGCCGGTACTTCGCGTAGTACTCGGCCACGTCTCCACTGAACCCAACAGTCATGAAGGCACTATGTCGGCCGCTCGTCCGCCTGAACAACCTCACGAGCAGCTGATCGCTGCGAACGTGTGGGTGCGCCGCAGCTCCTCCAGTCATGCTGTGGGGAGTCGCCGCTTGAGGTCGGCTGCTGCGGCGCCGGCGGCCCGCTGGTGGCTGGAGCTGGGGGGAGCAGGGTGTCGGGCCAGCAAGTATCGGACGAACACAAGGGTGGTCGGGAGACGGTCGGCCGCAGGGACAAGTCCAGCGGCACCACCTGACGGAGACAGAGAACCTACAACGCTGCTGCTACGTCTGGGCCATGTCGACGAAGCGTGAGTAGTGGCCCTGGAAGGCGACCGTGATGGTGGCTGTGGGGCCGTTGCGGTGCTTGGCGACGATCAGGTCGGCCTCGCCGGCGCGCGGGGACTCCTTTTCGTAGGCGTCCTCACGGTGCAGCAGGATCACCATGTCCGCGTCCTGCTCGATACTGCCCGATTCCCTCAAATCGGACACCATCGGCTTCTTGTCCGTGCGCTGTTCGGGGCCGCGGTTGAGCTGGGAGAGGGCGATGACGGGGACCTCGAGCTCCTTGGCCAGGAGCTTGAGGTTACGGGACATCTCCGAGACCTCCTGCTGACGGCTCTCGGGGCGGCGGGAGCCGCCCGTCTGCATCAGCTGGAGATAGTCGATGACGATCAGCTGGAGATCGTTGCGCTGCTTGAGGCGGCGGCACTTGGCGCGGATCTCCATCATCGACAGGTTGGGTGAGTCGTCGATGTACAGCGGCGCGTCGGTCACCTGCGGCATCTGACGGGCCAGCCGCGTCCAGTCCTCGTCCGTCATGGAACCGGACCGCATATGGTGCAGCGCCACCCGCGCCTCGGCGGACAGCAGCCGCATCGCGATCTCGTTCCGCCCCATCTCCAGCGAGAAGATGACACTGGGCATGGCGTGCTTGATGGAGCAGGCCCGGGCGAAATCCAGTGCGAGCGTGGAATTGTGTGTGGGGATCATGGACCTCGTGGCGAGGTACAAATGGTCCGCGTTGTCCACCTGGACGCAGCGCACGGGCACGCTCGGTACGGGCCGCACGGAGGTGATGAACCGGGTGCGCGTACGGGGGTGGCTGTCCCGGCCGCGTTCCTTGTGCGCCAGCCGCTTGCGTTCCAGCCGGAAGACGTCGTCGGGCGTGGTGAACGTGACTTCGTACAAAGTTGACGTCTCGTCGCTGCGGCCACGCACCCGACGCGTCGACCATCCGCAGCGGTAGCCGAGGCTCACGACCAGCTCCCGGAAGTCCTCGGCCAGTCGTCGGTTGGTCACGGCGAAGCTGACGGACCCGGTCCTGTCCGCGGTGCCGTCCGTGTCCAGAAGCCCCGCCAGCAGCGCTCGGCGCTGCACCTGAGAGGCCCGCAGGTAGCTCTGGGGAATGTGCTTGTCCCCCAGCACGGTCAGGGAACGGAGGATCGCCTGGACACTGCCCTTGCTGCGGGAGCAGTCTCCGCACCGCGGAGGGGTCATGGCGGAGTGGCACGGCTTTCCGCAGTCGGCACAGCTCGTCGTCGGCTCCGGTGGCGAGAGGAACCGTGCCCGGCCGCCACAGGAGCGTCCGCAGCTCCTGACGTGTGGGAGCTTGGGGAGGAATGACCTGCCGCAGACGACGCACACCCGCTCGGCCGGGCGTCGGCGGGGCTCGGCCAGCTGGATTCCGTAGGTCGCCGTCGCCTCGCCCACCGGCGAGGTGAGGTATCCCTCGGCCTCGATGTTGAGCAGCACTTCAGGGTCGACCGTGGTGATGCGGGCGGCGGCGGAGTGGCCGTCACCGAGCCACGCGCCCAGCAGGTACGGCGCGAGGGGGAGGTCCTGTTCGGGAAGGTCCAGGGGCGCCGCGTTGCGCACCGAGTGATTGAGCCGGGCGTCGGCCGTTCGGCAGCGCAGCGTATCGGCGATTTCCCGGGTGGTCCTCACCGAGGGGAGGACGCGTGGAGTGCTCCCGTCACCCTTCGCGGCTGCTCCTTGTGCGGCACGGCGTGCGGCGCGGGTATCGGTCCGCCACTGGTGCTCGGCGTCCGCCACAACGGTGGTGCCGTCGTCGAACGTGACCTCGTAGCAGTCGCGGTCCGTCATGACGTCGGTTGCCGCGGTGACCCTGGTCGGCTTGCCGTGTGCGTCGAGCAGCTCGTCCCCGACCTGGACCTCCCCCATCGTCGTCCACCCGTGAGGCGTGGGCAGCGGGGTGTCCAGCGCCAAAGCCTTACCCATAGCAGGGCGCGCCGCGATGACGATCATCTGGCCGGGGTGGAGGCCGTTGGTGAGGGAGTCCAGGTCGGTGAAGCCGGTGGGGACGCCGGTCATCTGGCCGCTGCGGGAGCCGATGGCCTCGATCTCGTCGAGGGCGCCTTCCATGATGTCGCCGAGCGGGAGGTAGTCCTCGGAGGTGCGCTGTTCCGTGACGGCGTAGATCTCGGCCTGGGCGCCGTTGACGATGTCGTCGACGTCTCCGTCCGCGGCATAACCCATCTGGGTGATGCGGGTGCCGGCCTCGACCAGCCGGCGCAGGATGGCGCGCTCGTGGACGATCTCCGCGTAGTACTCGGCGTTGGCCGCTGTGGGGACGGCCTGGACGAGGGCCTGGACGTAGCCGGGACCGCCCACGCGGGCGATCTCGCCGCGGCGGGTCAGCTCGGCGGTGACGGTGATGGGGTCGGCGGGCTCGCCCTTCGCGTAGAGGTCGAGGATCGCCTGGTAGACCGTCTCGTGCGCGGGCCGGTAGAAGTCGTTGCCCTTGAGGACCTCGACCACGTCGGCGATGGCGTCCTTGGACAGCAGCATGCCGCCGAGGACGGACTTCTCAGCCTCCAGATCCTGCGGCGGCACCCGTTCGAAGCCGCCTGGCGGGCCCTCGGGGCCGCGTTCGTGCTGTTCGGGGAGGGCGAGTGCGGAGCCGGCGCCACCAGAGCTGGAACCGGCGCCGCCGGAGCTGCCGCGGGAGCCGTTCCCGTAGCCGTTTCCATAGCCGTTGCCGCGTCCGCTGCCGGAGCTGTTCCCGGAGCCGTCTCCCGGGCCGTTGCCCGGTCCGCTTCCCTGGCGGTGCTGCGGTGGCTGGGCCGCCTGCGGCGCGGTGTGGAAGCCCCCCTCGGCGAGGTCTGCTGCCCACGGGTCTTCCACGTGTTCGGGCTGCTGCGTCACCCCGCCTCGCCTCCTCCCACAGGTCGTTCTGCCACAGGTCCCTCAGGTCCTGTCGTAGGGCACAGTCTTACGGCACAGCACTGACAAACGCTGGCAATCGAGCCGCCCGGCCCGGGTTACGGCGCGTCGGTCCGACGGTGAAGAACGCTGGAGAAAAGGGTGAACGGGGAACGGGCGCTGGTACACGGTAGGCGGCCCGTACGGTTCAGCCAATCACCTTATCCACAGGGTGGTGTGGACAGCCGGGGTCAACCTGTGGAGAAGCCGCCGAAAGCTGTGCACGAGTCGGGGGACAGCGCTGTGGATTACTTGTACGACCGCCGCGCACACCCGTTCTGACCTGCACATTTACCATCCACGGGCTGTGCGGGGAAAAAACTTCGCAGCCATCCCCCCAGGAGGATCACCCAGGGTGCTCAAGCCTGCCGCGTACACCGTCAAGTAAGCGGCAACAACCCCTTGCACTCATTACCTGTGGATGTTTGGATCGAACCTATGAGCCCCGCTTCCCCGACCACGCGCGCCACCGTGCGGCGCCACGACCGTGAGATCATCGCGCTCGCCCTCCCCGCCTTCGGCGCACTCGTCGCGGAGCCCCTCTTCTTGATGGCCGACAGCGCCATCGTCGGCCACCTCGGCACCCCTCAGCTCGCCGGGCTCGGTGTCGCCGCCGCGCTCCTGCAGACCGGCGTCAACGTCTTCGTCTTCCTCGCCTACGCCACCACCGCCGCCGTCGCCCGCCGCCTGGGCGCCGACGACCTGCCCGCCGCACTACGGCAGGGCCTCGACGGCATCTGGCTGGCGCTGATCCTCGGCGCCCTCGTCGTCGCCGCGGTCCTGCCGACAGCGCCCGTGCTCCTCGACGCGTTCGGCGCCTCAGCGACCGCGGCACCGTACGGCACCACCTATCTGCGCATCAGCGCGCTCGGCATCCCCGGGATGCTCGTCGTCCTCGCCGCGACCGGGGTGCTGCGCGGGCTCCAGGACACCAGGACCCCGCTGTACGTGGCCGTCGGCGGCTTCAGCGCGAACGCGACGCTCAACGCGCTGCTGGTCTACGGCGCCGGGCTGGGCATCGCCGGCTCCGCCTGGGGAACGGTGCTCGCCCAGTGGGGGATGGCAGCCGTCTATCTCACCGTCGTGGTCCGGGCAGCCCGGCGGCACGGCGCCACCCTGCGGCCCGACCTCGCCGGAATCCGCGCCAGCGGGCGGGCCGGGGTGCCGCTGCTGATCCGTACGCTCTCGCTGCGCGCCGTCCTGATGATCGCCACCGCGGTCGCAGCGCGGATGGGCGACGCGGACATCGCGGCCCACCAGATCACGCTGACCCTGTGGACGCTGCTGGCCTTCGCCCTGGACGCCATAGCCATCGCGGGCCAGGCCATCATCGGCCGCTATCTCGGCGCCTCCGACGCGGAGGGCGCCAAGGCTGCCTGCCGCCGGATGGTGCTGTGGGGGGTGGTGTCCGGAGTGGTGCTGGGGGTGCTCGTCGCACTGGTGCGCCCCCTGTTCATGCCGATCTTCACCACGGACCAGGCCGTGATCGACCAGCTGACGCCGGTGCTGCTCGTGGTCGCCCTCACCCAGCCCATCGCAGGCGTCGTCTTCGTACTCGACGGAGTGCTGATGGGGGCCGGCGACGGTCCGTATCTGGCGGGCGCCATGCTGGTGACGCTCGCGGTCTTCGCCCCGGTCGCGGTGGCGGTCCCGGCTCTCGGAGGCGGCCTCACCACGCTCTGGTGGACGATCGCGGGCCTGATGATGGGCACCCGCCTGGTCACTCTGGCCCTACGCGCCCGCTCCGGCCGCTGGGCGGTGACGGGCGCGGTACGCGCGTGAGCGCCCCGAAGGGGCGAGCCCCGAAGAGGCGCGGGGAACTGCGCGACCAACCAGAAAACAACGCGCAGCCCGCAACCCACAGCCAGGGGCACCCCAACAGCGGGGGCGAAGCCCCAAAAGAGAAGCCCCAAAAGAGAAGCCCCAAAAGAGAAGCCCCAAAAGACGGAGGGCGCACCCCTCACGGGGTACGCCCTCCCATCGGCTCGAGCCGAGCGCAGCGTTACGCGGCGGCGACGTCGACGCCGACCGTGGCACTCACATCGGCGTGCAGCCGGACGGCGACCTGGTGGGCGCCGAGCGACTTGATGGGCGAGCCCACCTCGATGCGGCGCTTGTCCACGTCGGGACCGCCGGACGCCTTGATGGCGTCGGCGATGTCCGCCGGGGTGACGGAGCCGAACAGCCGGCCCTGCTCCCCGGCCCGCACCTTGAGGCCGACGCGCAGGCCCTCGAGCTGCGACTTGACCTCGTTGGCCTGCTCGATCGTCGCGATCTCGCGGATCTTGCGGGCCCGGCGGATCTGCTCGACGTCCTTCTCGCCGCCCTTGGTCCAGCGGATCGCGAAACCGCGCGGGACCAGGTAGTTGCGGGCGTAGCCGTCCTTCACCTCGACGACGTCGCCGGCGGCACCGAGGCCGGAGACCTCGTTGGTCAGGATGATCTTCATGATGTGGTCACCCTTCCCTTATCGCGCGGTCGAGGTGTAGGGCAGCAGCGCCATCTCACGGCTGTTCTTCACAGCCGTGGCGACGTCGCGCTGGTGCTGGGTGCAGTTGCCGGTGACCCGGCGGGCACGGATCTTGCCGCGGTCGGAGATGAACTTCCGCAGCAGGTTCGTGTCCTTGTAGTCGACGTAGGAGATCTTCTCCTTGCAGAACACGCAAACCTTCTTCTTCGGCTTGCGAGCAGGCGGCTTCGCCATGTCTCTACTCCTATGAGTTTCGCTCAGAAGGGTGGCTCGTCCGAGTAGCCGCCACCGTTGCCACCGGGGCCACCGCCCCAGCCGCCACCGCCGCCCTGGCCGCCTCCGGCCGGGGCGCCTGTGGCCCACGGGTCTCCCGCGGGGGCGCCACCGCCCTGCTGGCCGCCGGGGCCACCGGGGCCGCCGCCCCAGCCGCCACCGCCGCCCTGGCCGCCGCCACCGCCGAAGCCGCCGCCCTGGCCGCCTCGTCCGGTGGTCTTGGTGACCTTGGCCGTGGCGTTGCGGAGGCTGGCGCCGACCTCGTCGACGTCCAGCTCGTAGACCGTGCGCTTGATCCCCTCACGGTCCTCGTACGAGCGCTGCTTGAGGCGGCCCTGCACGATGACGCGGGTGCCCTTGGTGAGGGACTCGGCGACGTTCTCCGCCGCCTGCCGCCAGACCGAGCAGGTCAGGAACAGGCTCTCGCCGTCCTTCCACTCGTTGGTCTGCCGGTCGAAGGTGCGGGGGGTGGACGCGACACGGAACTTCGCGACCGCCGCACCGGAGGGGGTGAAGCGCAGCTCGGGGTCGTCGACGAGATTGCCGACGACCGTGATGACGGTCTCGCCTGCCATGGGTGAACCTCTCGGCGTGCTGCTGGCTGCTGTGGTGCGTGGTGGTGCTCGATGGAGCTGTGGTGCGTGGCGCCCGGGGCCGGTACGGAAGCTGGTGTCCGGAGCCCCTGGTGCCCGGTGCTACTCGGGAGTCGGCCTCAGTGGGTCGACGGGCGGAGGACCTTGGTCCGCAGGACGGACTCGTTCAGGTTCATCTGCCGGTCGAGCTCCTTGACCACAGCGGGCTCGGCCTGCAGGTCGATGACCGAGTAGATGCCCTCGGGCTTCTTGTTGATCTCGTAGGAGAGACGACGACGGCCCCAGGTGTCGACCTTCTCGACCTTGCCGTTGCCCTCGCGGACGACGGAAAGGAAGCTCTCGATCATGGGGGAGACAGCGCGCTCCTCCAGATCGGGGTCGAGGATGACCATCACCTCGTAGTGACGCATGTGGAACCCACCTCCTCTGGACTCAGCGGCCACGGTCGTTCCGTGGCAGGAGGGTCGTGATGCGTTTCCGCGCCCTTTGACGGACCAGGCCCTCGGCGGGCCGGTGGAATGCCACGGGGCGCAGACAGGCCAGCCTACCTGGCTGCGGCCTTCCGGTTGAAATCCGGGGGTAACCCGGAGCAATCTGGACACCTCAGATGTGAGCGGCATTACAGTCCGCGCCACGCTCTGACAGGAGGTGCCGTATGGCACAGGCAGTGCGCTGGAACCATCCCTTCTCCTATCTGAACTCCGACGGCAAGCGGCATCCGGTGGAGAACTCCTTCGCGACCGCGACCATGGTGCTGGGCCTGATCGCCGTCATCTCCGCGTGGTGGCCGGGGCTGCATGTGCTCGGCTCGTGGACGGGGCTGGCCGGCATCCTGACCGGGGCCTGGGGCCAGTACATCTCGGCGACGACCGGTGAACGGTTCGTCACAATCATCGGACTCGGCGCCGCGGCGGTCGGCTTCTATCTGGGTGTGGCACACGGGGGCCTGGTGCCATAGCCTCCGGCGGCCCCGCCCCAGCCTTCGGCGGCCCCGCCCCGCTCCCCTTCGGGGCGCAGCCCTCATACGCCAAGGGGCGGGGCAGTAGGCTTCCCGGCGAGCATCAGTCAGTTCGCCGGAGGAGCGTCCCGCCATGAGCCTGACCCTGAGGACCGTCAGCCGAGAGCAGCATCTGGCGTATATCCAGAGCCTGCCGTCGGCAAGCCACTGTCAGGTGCCCGCCTGGGCGGACGTCAAGAACGAGTGGCGCGCGGAGAATCTGGGCTGGTTCGACGAGCGGACGGGCCAGATGGTGGGCGCCGGGCTGGTCCTCTACCGGCAGCTGCCGAAGGTCAAGCGGTACCTGGCGTATCTGCCCGAGGGTCCGGTCATCAACTGGTACGCGCCCAACCTGGACGAGTGGCTGCGTCCGATGCTCGACCACCTCAAGAAGCAGGGCGCCTTCTCCGTGAAGATGGGCCCGCCCGTGGTGATCCGGCGCTGGGACGCGGCCGCCATCAAGAAGGGCATCCAGGACCAGGACGTCAAGCGGCTGCGGGACATCGAGGCCACCCATATCGAGCCGCGCGCCTTCGAGGTCGCCGACAAGCTGCGCAGGATGGGCTGGCAGCAGGGCGAGGACGGCGGCGCGGGCTTCGGCGACGTACAGCCCCGCTACGTCTTCCAGGTGCCGCTGGAGAACCGCTCCCTCGAAGAAGTGCACAAGAACTTCAACCAGCTGTGGCGCCGCAACATCAAGAAGGCCGACAAGGCCGGTGTGCAGGTCGTCCAGGGCAACATGGCCAACCCGTACGACCTGGACGAGTGGCAGCGGCTGTACGAGATCACCGCGGAGCGCGACAAGTTCCGCCCCCGCCCCAAGGCGTACTTCCAGCGGATGTGGAACGTCCTGAACGCCGAGGACCCGCAGCGGATGCGGCTGTACTTCGCCGAGCACGAGGGCGAGCGCATCTCCGCCGCCACGATGCTGGTCGTCGGCGGCCACGTCTGGTACTCCTACGGCGCCTCGGCCAACCACAAGCGCGAGGTGCGGCCGTCCAACGCGATGCAGTGGCGGATGCTCCAGGACGCCTACGCGCTGGGCGCGAGCGTCTACGACCTGCGCGGCATCAGCGACTCGCTGGACGAGAACGACCACCTGTTCGGCCTGATCCAGTTCAAGGTCGGCACCGGTGGGCAGGCGGCCGAGTACCTCGGTGAGTGGGACTTCCCGCTCAACAAGCTGCTGCACAAGGCGCTCGACATGTACATGTCGCGGCGCTGAGCGCGCTCCCACGCGCCTGACAGCCCGACCTCCAGACTCTCCTTCAGAAAGGTTCCGTACCGGCCATGGCGCTCTCCCTCTATGTCGACACCGATCGCTGGCGGGCGCACCAGCAGACGGTGATTCAGCAGTTCCCGGGAATCGTTCCGGTCTGCAAGGGCAACGGCTACGGCTTCGGCCACGAGCGCCTCGCGGACGAGGCCACCAAGTTCGGCGCCGACATACTGGCCGTCGGTACGACCTACGAGGCGGCCCGCACCAAGGACCTGTTCGGCGGCGATCTGCTGGTGCTCACCCCGTTCCGCAAGGACGAGGAGCCGGTGCCGCTGCCGGACCGCGCCATCCGCTCGGTCTCCTCGGTGGAGGGCGTGGGCCTGATGCGCGGGGCCCGGGTCGTCATCGAGGTGATGAGCAGCATGAAGCGGCACGGGGTCACCGAGCAGGACCTGCCGCGGCTGCACGCCGCGATCGACGAGGTCCGCCTGGAGGGCTTCGCCATCCATCTGCCGCTGGACCGGGCCGACGGCTCCGACGCGGTGGAGGAGGTCATCGGCTGGATGGACCGGCTGCGGGCCGCACGGCTGCCGCTGGACACGATGTTCGTGAGCCATCTGAAGCCGGAGGAGTTCGCCGTCCTCCAGCAGCAGTTCCCGCAGACCCGCTTCCGCGCCCGGATCGGCACCCGGCTGTGGCTGGGCGACCACGCGGCCACCGAGTACCGGGGCGCGATCCTGGACGTCACCCGCGTCGCCAAGGGCGAGCGGTTCGGCTACCGGCAGGCCAAGGCCACCGGTGACGGCTGGCTGGTCGTCGTCGCGGGCGGCACCTCGCACGGGGTGGGCCTGGAGTCCCCCAAGGCGCTGCACGGCATCACGCCCCGCGCCAAGGGTGTGGCCCGCGCGGGCCTGGCCACGGTCAACCGCAACCTCTCCCCGTTCGTCTGGGCCGGCAAGCAGCGCTGGTTCGCGGAGCCGCCGCACATGCAGGTCTCCATCCTCTTCGTCCCGGCGGACGCTCCGGAGCCGCACGTCGGTGAGGAGCTCACCGCGATCCTGCGGCATACGACGACGACGGTGGACCGCACCGTGGACCGATAGAAACCTTCTCCGCCGCGGCGGCGATCAGTCACGACGGCGGTGCTTGCGGTGCCGAACTCACCGCAAGCACCGCACACAAGAGGGGCCCGGGGACGAATCCCCGGGCCCCCTCATCGGCTGAGCCGCAGCGGCCGGCGCCCAGCGCTCAGCGCTCGACCTTGCCGTCGATGAAGTCCTGCACGTTCTTACGCGCGACGTCATCGAAGTACTGCACCGGCGGCGACTTCATGAAGTACGAGGACGCCGAGAGGATCGGGCCGCCGATGCCGCGGTCCTTGGCGATCTTCGCGGCGCGCAGCGCGTCGATGATGACGCCCGCCGAGTTGGGCGAGTCCCATACCTCGAGCTTGTACTCCAGGTTCAGCGGAACGTCACCGAAGGCGCGGCCCTCCAGGCGGACGTACGCCCACTTGCGGTCGTCCAGCCAGGCGACGAAGTCCGAGGGGCCGATGTGCACATTGTCGGCGCCCAGGTCGCGGTCGGGGATCTGGGAGGTGACGGCCTGCGTCTTGGAGATCTTCTTGGACTCCAGCCGCTCCCGCTCCAGCATGTTCTTGAAGTCCATGTTGCCGCCGACGTTGAGCTGCATCGTGCGGTCCAGGATGACGCCGCGGTCCTCGAACAGCTTGGCCATCACGCGGTGTGTGATGGTGGCGCCGACCTGCGACTTGATGTCGTCACCGACGATCGGCACACCGGCGGCGGTGAACTTGTCGGCCCACTCCTTGGTGCCCGCGATGAAGACGGGCAGCGCGTTGACGAAGGCGACCCCGGCGTCGATGGCGCACTGGGCGTAGAACTCGACGGCGGACTGGGAGCCGACGGGCAGGTAGCAGACCAGGACGTCGGCCTCGGAGTCCTTGAGCGCCTGGACGACGTCGACGGGCGCCGCGTCGGACTCCTCGATGGTCTCGCGGTAGTACTTGCCCAGACCGTCGTAGGTGTGGCCGCGCTGGACGGAGACACCGGTGGGCGGCACGTCGCAGATCTTGATGGTGTTGTTCTCGCTGGCGCCGATGGCGTCGGCCAGGTCGAGGCCCACCTTCTTGCCGTCGACGTCGAAGGCGGCGACGAACTCGATGTCGCGCACGTGGTAGTCGCCGAACTGGACGTGCATCAGACCCGGCACCCTGGCGTCCGGGTCGGCGTCCTTGTAGTACTCGACGCCCTGGACCAGCGATGCGGCGCAGTTGCCCACGCCGGCGATGGCTACGCGAACCGAACCCATTCCGGTTGCTCCCTGTTTGTTCTCGCTGAGGCTCGCGACGGAGCGCGGCCTCATCTGTCGGTGTTGTCGGACGGACCCGGCGCTGGACGGTCCTGACCGGTCTGACGCCCCTGCCGCCCCGAACGCTCGGTGCCCTGCCGCTCGCTCTCGATGAGCTCGCTGAGCCAGCGGACCTCACGCTCCACGGATTCCATGCCGTGGCGCTGGAGTTCGAGCGTGTAGTCGTCGAGGCGCTCGCGGGTACGGGCCAGCGAGGCACGCATCTTCGCGAGCCTCTCCTCCAGCCGGCTGCGGCGCCCTTCCAGTACGCGCATGCGGACATCGCGCGAGGTCTGGCCGAAGAAGGCGAAGCGGACGCCGAAGTGCTCGTCCTCCCAGGTATCGGGACCCGTCTGGGAGAGCAGCTCCTCGAAGTGCTCCTTGCCTTCGGCCGTCAGCCGGTAGACGATCTTCGCCCGGCGCCCGGTGAGCGGTGCTGCCGCCTGCGCGCGTCCGGACTGCTGCTCCTCCGGCTGTCCGCTCGTCTCCTCCACCAGCCAGCCGCGCTGCACCAGCGCCTTGAGGCAGGGGTAGAGCGAGCCGTAGCTGAAGGCGCGGAAGACGCCGAGCGAGGTGTTGAGCCGCTTGCGCAGCTCGTACCCGTGCATCGGTGACTCGCGCAGCAGACCGAGTACGGCGAACTCGAGAACGCCTGAGCGCCTGCTCATCGTCCGCCCACCTCCGTCCACAGCCGCTTATCCCGCGCTTATCTCGCTCTGATGTATCGACTCGATACATCCCGACGATAGAACGCTGCTTCTGAAGCGACAAGAGGGGGGCCGGTGAAGGGACGCACATCACCGATTCACCGCAGTCCCTTTGCGTCGATTGAGGCGAATACGGCCTAAGGAAGGTTTTGAAGCTGCGTAGTCTGTCGGCTGTGCAGACCACGAGTACTGGGAACCAAGCGACGTCGAGGAGCGTCCTCGTCCCCGGTGCAGTGCGCCCGGGTCCGGTCCTTCCGTCCTGGCGCACTCGGGGGGACCAGAAGCCAACTGCCACCTTCAGGCGCAAGGGCCGCCTGCCCGAGGAGTAGCTGTTCCAATGAGCGGAAACCGTCGAAAGCCGCCGCAGGGGCGCGGCCGTCGTGCGGCGCAGCCGCCACCGTCCCCTGGTCGTCGCGCAGCATCGCGCGGTGGCGGGCAGGCACCGCCCTCAGCACCGGGCCCCGACGGATACGGCCGCCGAGACGCACAGGGCCACCGGTCGGAGCCGGGGGCGCCCGGACACGGTGGCCGAGCCGAGGCCAGGAGAGCCGCACAGGGCGGCGGACGGCGGCGGGCCGCCGCTGCCGCGAACGCACAGGGCGGCCGGCGTGCGGCCGGGGGCCGGGGGCGCGGGCGCGCAGTGCCGGAGCGCAAGCGCTTCATCGACTACCCGCGCGCCGGCAAGGACGGCCTACGGCGCTGGATCCCGTCCTGGAAGCTGATGACGGGACTGTGCCTCGGCTTCCTGGCGCTGCTGGTGGGTCTCGCGGGCATAGCCCTCGCACTGGTGGACGTGCCGAACCCCAAGCTGGCCGCCAAGGCGGAGAAGAACGTCTACTACTGGAAGGACGGCACGCAGATGGTGGTCGCCGGCAAGGGCGACCGCAATCGGCAGATCGTCGGGATCAACGAGATCCCCAAACACATGCAGTGGGCCGTCATCGCCGCCGAGAACGAGTCCTTCTACCAGGACAGCGGCGTCGACCCGATGGGCATCGCCCGTGCGGTCGCCAAGATGGCGATGGGCGGTGAGACCCAGTCCGGCTCCACCATCACCCAGCAGTATGTGAAGAACACCTACCTCGACCAGTCGCAGACCCTCACCCGTAAGGCCAGGGAGCTGCTGATCTCCATCAAGGTCGGCGCGAAGATGGAGAAGAAGGACATCCTCGCCGGCTATCTGAACACCGGTTACTACGGGCGCGGCGCTTACGGCATCCAGGCCGCCGCGCAGGCGTACTACCGGGTGGACGCCAACAAGCTGTCCGCGAGCCAGAGCGCTTTCCTGGCCGCGACGCTCAACGGCCCGAACCTCTACGACCCGGAGGGCGGTGTCGGCTCCGCCGCGACCCCGGAGAAGAACCTCAAGCGGGCGAAGGCCCGCTGGTCCTGGACGCTGGACCGCGAGGTGGCCACAGGACATATGAAGAAGTCCACCCGCGACGCGATCAAGGCCAAGGGCTTCCCGATGCCCAAGGAGCCCAAGAAGTCCACCGAGCTCAAGGGCCAGATCGGCTACCTGGTGGACCTGGCCAACAACTACATCACCAACGACTCCACCCGCAGCGGCATCTCCCAGCGCCAGCTCGAACGGGGTGGCTACCGCATCCACACCACCTTCGAGAAGAAGAAGGTGATGAAGCTGCGGAAGACCGTCGAGCAGGTGCAGAAGAAGAACATCGATCCGGACAAGCGCGACGTCGACAAGTACGTCCAGTTCGGCGGGGCCTCGGTCCGGCCGCAGGACGGCGCGATCCTCGCCATCTACGGCGGCGCGGACGCGACCACCCACTTCCGGAACAACGCCGACTACACCGGTGTCCAGGTGGGCTCCACCTTCAAGCCGTTCGTGATGGCGGCGGCGATGCGGGACGGGGTGCGCGATCCCGAGGGGCCACCCGAGCAGGGCCCGAGCACGCGCACCAAGGTCTCGCCGAAGAGCATCTACAACGGCGACAACAAGATCAAACTGCGCAACTACAACGGCACCGTCTGGCACGACAAGGACGGCAACGAGTGGCACCAGAGGAACGACGGCAATGAGAGCCGCGGGATGATCACCCTGCGGACGGCCATGCAGTTCTCGGTGAACACCCCGTTCATCCAGCTCGGTATGGACGTCGGCACGGACAAGGTGAAGCAGGCGGCGCTGGACGCGGGCGTCAACGAGGACAGCCTCGCCAAGACCACGCCGACCTTCTCGCTCGGTACCTCGGCGCCCAGCGCCATCCGGATGGCCAGCGCCTACGGCACCTTCGCCACCAGCGGCACCCACACCGAGCCGTACTCGGTCACCAAGGTCGAGCGGAAGGGCGAGGTCAAGTACCAGCACAAGAAGGTGTCCGAGGCCGCCTTCGACCGGCCCGTCGCCGACAACATCACCAACATGCTGGAGACCGTGGTCCAGAAGGGCACCGGTACCACGGCCAGGGGCCTGGGCCGCCCGGCGGCGGGCAAGACGGGTACCACGGACGACAACAGGTCCGCCTGGTTCACCGGCTACACCCCGCAGCTGTCCACCTCGATCGGCATGTGGCGGGTCAACGACACCGCGAAGAACCAGAAGTTCCTCAAGATGTACGGCGTGGGCGGACAGGAGAGCATCCACGGTGCCTCCTTCCCTGCCGAGATCTGGACCAAGTACATGAAGGAGGCCCTCAAGGGCTCGCCCGTCATGAAGTTCCCGGTGCCGGAGCCGATCGGTGAGAAGGTCTACGGCGACGGTGCCAGCCCCTCGCCGACGCCGACCGAGACCTCGGCGCCACCAACGCCGTCGGACGAGCCCAGTGAGACGCCGTCGGACGAGCCCAGCGAGTCGCCGTCGAACTCCCCGTCCTCGACGTCCTCGTCCTGCCCGCCGCTCAACCCGGACTGCGACGAGCAGAGCAACGGGAACGGCAACGGCGGTAACGGCGGAACGGACGGACCGGGCGGTGGACCGGGAGGCGACTCCGGGGACACCGGCGATACCGGCGATCCCGGTGGCAACGATTCCGGCAGCAACTTCTTCGGTGGTCCCACCGGCAGCCGGAGAGAGTGAGGGGCGGCAAGCCCCGGCGCGTCCGATCGGCCGTCTCCCGCTCGACCGGTTCGCCACCCGAAAGGCCCCCGGCTCGGACTCCGAGCCGGGGGCCTTTCCCCTGAGCGGTGTGCGGCAGGATGAATCCATGACGAGCGCCCCCACCGCACGGACCCCCGCTCCCGGCCCCGGCCGGCGATCCGCCGCAAGCCCCGTCGTACGCCCCACGGACCATGACGAAGTGGCGGCTGCCGCCGGCGAGGTGGCCGGCGGCCCGGCGGGACGACGCGCCGTGAGCGGGGGAGGGTGGTGGACCCCGGTGCGCGTCGTGGTGGCCGTCGCGCTGGGGATGTACACACTCGGAATGCTGCAGAAGCTCCCGTGCCTGGACGGGGCCTGGTTCTCCGGGCAGACCTCGCAGTACATCCATGCCTGCTACTCCGACATCCCGCACCTGTACAACGGCCGCGGCTTCGCCGACGGGCTCGTGCCCTACCTGGACCGCATCCCGGACCGGATCTCCGGCGGTATGGAGTACCTCGAATACCCGGTCCTGACCGGTGTGTTCATGCTGATCGCGGCCAAGCTCACGGTGGGCGGGGACTCCCTGCGACAGGAGGAGCAGCTCTACTGGGTGGTCAACGCCGGGATGCTGATGGTCTGCCTGGCCGTCCTGGTCGTGTGTGTGGTCAGGACCCACCGCAACCGCCCCTGGGACGGCATGCTGGTCGCACTGGCGCCCGGGCTGGCGCTGACGGCCACCATCAACTGGGACCTGCTGGCCGTCGCGATGACGGCCGCGGGCATGCTGCTGTGGGCCCGCTCGCGCCCGGTGGCGGCCGGGGTGCTGATCGGCCTGGCGACGGCGGCCAAGCTCTACCCCGTGCTGCTGCTCGGTCCGCTGCTGGTGCTGTGCTGGCGGGCCGGGCGCTGGGGAGCCTTCGGCCGCGCCGCCGGGGGAGCGGCGGTCTCGTGGGCCGTGGTGAACGTGCCGGTGATGCTGCTGTCCTGGGACGGCTGGAAGAAGTTCTACACCTTCAGCCAGGAGAGGCCGGTGGACTTCGGCTCACTGTGGCTGATCATCCAGCAGCGCACCGGACGCACGTTCGATGACGCCAATATCTACGCCACCCTTCTGATGGCCCTCGGCTGCGCGGGCATCGCCGCGCTCGCCCTGTGCGCGCCCCGCCGCCCCCGCCTCGCCCAGCTCTCTTTCCTGGTGATCGCGCTCTTCGTGCTGACCAACAAGGTCTATTCGCCGCAGTACGTACTGTGGCTGATTCCGCTGGCGGCGCTGGCCCGCCCCAGGTGGCGGGACTTCCTCATCTGGCAGAGCTGCGAGGCGCTCTACTTCCTGGGGATCTGGATGTATCTCGCCCACACCGGCTCCGAGAAGCGCTACGGGCTGCCCGAGGACGGCTATCAGCTGGTCATCGCCGCGCATCTGCTCGGCACGGCGTATCTGTGCGCCATGGTGGTGCGTGATGTGCTGCGGCCCGAGCACGATCCGGTCCGCAAGGACGACGGCTCCGACGATCCCGGCGGCGGTGTCCTGGACCGCGCTCCCGATGTGTTCACGCTGGGCTCGCCGGCCCCCCGGCCGTTGCGGCAGCGCTCCGCCACGACCGTGCCACGGGTTGCCGTGCGCTGGGGCGCGACACTGCGGGAGTGACAAGGAGAGGTGGCCCGTACGGCGGGGTGCGGAGCTCGCCGTTTCACGTGAAACCATCGGACGCCGCCCCGATTGTGTGAGGCTGTCTCCATGTCCGTCGCACGTGACCTGCGCACCCTGCTCCGTTTCCCGGACTTCCGGAAGCTGCTGACGGTACGGCTGCTCTCCCAGCACGCCGACGGCATCTACCAGGTCGCGCTGGCGGCATACGTTGTCTTCTCCCCCGAGAGGGAGACCTCCCCCGCCGCCATCGCATCCGCGATGGCGGTGCTGCTGCTGCCGTACTCGCTTCTCGGGCCGTTCGCGGGCGTTCTGCTGGACCGGTGGCAGCGACGACAGGTGCTCTTCTTCGGCAATGTGTTGCGCACCCTCCTCGCCGCGGCCACGGCGGCGCTCGTTTTCGGCGTCGTTCCCGAGTGGCTGGTCTATCTCTCCGCGCTCACCGTCACCGCCGTCAACCGCTTCGTCCTCGCCGGACTCTCCGCCGCGCTGCCCCGCGTGGTGGACAGTGAACGGCTCGTCATCGCCAACTCCCTCTCCCCGACGGCCGGCACCCTCGCCGCCACCCTGGGCGGTGGCGTCGCCGTCGTGGTGCGCTATCTGGCCCCTGGTACCGGACGGCAGGCGGACGCCATCGTGCTGCTGACGGGCGCCGCGGTCTATCTGCTGGCCGGGCTCGCCTCCCTGCGGATGAGCAAGGGCCTGCTGGGTCCGGACCCGACCGAGGTACAGCCACGCGTCCTGGCCGCGATCGCCGGCACCGCGCGGGGGCTGCTGGCGGGGCTGCGTCATCTCCGGCGACGCCCCATGGCCGGTTACGCACTGACCGCCTCGGCACTGATGCGGTTCTGCTACGGGGCGCTCACGGTCACGGTGCTGATGCTGGCCCGGTACTCGTGGAACAGCGGGAGCAACCGGACCGACGGCGGGCTGCAATTGCTGGGCATCGCGCTCGCCCTGTCAGGGCTGGGCTTCTTCGCGGCGGCCGTCATCACGCCCTCGGCAGTCCGGAGGACGGGCATCTTCGGCTGGATGGCGCTGTGTGCGGCAATCGCAGCGGTACTGGAACCCGCGCTGGGGCTCTCCTTCCAGCCGGTGCCGATACTGCTGGCCGCCTTTGTGCTGGCGCTCGTCACCCAGGCCGGAAAAATCGCCACCGACACCGCCGTACAGACCTCCGTGGACGACGCCTTCCGGGGCCGGGTCTTCTCCCTCTACGACATGCTCTACAACGTGGCCTATGTCGGCGCCGCGGGGGTGGCTGCCGCGATGCTCCCGCCTGACGGCCGCTCCGCGGCCGTCATCGCCGGGGTAGCGGTGCTCTACGCGGCCATCGCCGCCGCGCTCTTCCGTGTTTCACGTGAAACAACGGCACGCGGCGGCGCGGACCAGGTCAGTCCTCCTGCCGGAGGTCCTCCTGCTGGGCCCACCACTTCTTGAGCTCCGCGACGGCCGCGTCGTGCCCCAGCGGCCCGTGCTCCAGCCGCAGCTCCAGCAGATGCTTGTACGCCCGCCCCACCAACGGGCCCGGGCGCACCCCCAGCTCCTGCATGATCTCGTTGCCGTCGAGATCGGGGCGGATGGCGTCCAGCTCCTCCTGCTCCTGGAGCCGCGCGATGCGCTCCTCCAGGCCGTCGTACGCGCGGGAGAGCGCCTGGGCCTTCCGCTTGTTCCGGGTGGTGCAGTCCGAGCGGGTCAGCTTGTGCAGCCGGCTCAGCAGCGGCCCGGCGTCCCGTACGTATCGGCGCACGGCCGAGTCGGTCCACTCGCCCGTGCCGTAGCCGTGAAAGCGCAGGTGCAGCTCCACCAGGCGCGAGACATCCTTGATCATCTCGCTCGGGTACTTCAGCGCGGCCATCCGCTTCTTCGTCATCTTGGCGCCCACCACCTCGTGGTGGTGGAAGGAGACCCGGCCGTCCTTCTCGAACCGCCGCGTCCTCGGCTTGCCGATGTCGTGCAGCAGCGCCGCCAGCCGCAGGGTCAGATCGGGACCGTCCTCCTCCAGGTCGATCGCCTGGTCCAGCACGGTCAGTGAGTGCTCGTAGACATCCTTGTGCCGGTGGTGCTCGTCGCGCTCCAGCCGTAGCGCGGGCAGCTCCGGCAGCACCCTGTCGGCCAGCCCGGTCTCCACCAGCACCCGCAGCCCCTTACGCGGTCGGCGTGAGATGAGCAGCTTGTTGAGTTCGTCCCGCACCCGCTCCGCCGAGACGATCTCGATCCGGTCGGCCATCTCCTTCATGGCGGCCACGACCCCGGGCGCGATGTCGAAATCCAGCTGGGCGGCGAAACGCGCAGCACGCATCATCCGCAGCGGGTCGTCCGAGAAGGACGCCTGCGGGGTGCCCGGCGTACGCAGCCGCCCCGTTGCCAGGTCCTCCAGCCCGCCGTACGGGTCGACGAACTGCTTCTCCGGAAGTGCGACGGCCATCGCGTTCACCGTGAAATCGCGCCGGACCAGATCGTCCTCGATGGTCTCGCCGTAGGAGACCTCGGGCTTGCGGGACGTACGGTCGTAGACCTCCGACCGATACGTCGTCACTTCAAGGACGAAGTCGGATTTCTTGAGCCCCACGGTGCCGAAGGCAATGCCGACCTCCCACACCGCGTCCGCCCACGGCCGCACGATCGTCAGTACGTCCTCGGGGCGCGCGTCCGTCGTGAAATCGAGATCGTTGCCGAGCCGCCCCAGCAGCGCGTCACGTACCGAACCGCCGACCAGGGCGAGGCGGAAGCCCGCTGCACGGAAGCGGCGCGCTAGCTCGTCCGCCACCGGCGAGACCCGTAGCAGCTCGCTGACGGCGCGCCGCTGCGCCTCACTGAGCTGCTCGGCTGCCGGTCGGTCCGAGGTGGGACCCGCTGAGGGGGCTGCCGCTGCGATGGGCTGGTCCTGGCTGTCACTCTTGGCGTTCGGCACAACAGCACAGGTTACGTTGCCGCCCTGCCCGAAGGCGCCCCCGTTCCCGGCACCCGTCGGCGGAGGCCCGTCGACGGAGGCCCGTCGGCGGCTCGGCGCAGGATCGCGACCGTGCGGTCGGGCAGGGTGTGTGGTCGTGTGGCGGGCCGAGGCGTGATCATGTGGTGGACGGCGCGGCACTTCCACCCTCCAGGCATCGTTACCATCAGGCGAACGGGACGACGACCGACGACGGGATGGACGTGCGCGTGGCCGAGGCGGCTGAGAGGCAGGCTCCCCCTGGCCCAAGGGGGACGAACCGCTGGAGGCGACGAGCCACGGTGCTCCTCCTCGCCGCCCTCCCCGTACTGGCCGGAGCGCTCCCGGCGACGGCCTCGGCGGCCGCAGCGGCCTCGACTGCTTCGGCAGCCCCTGCGGCCGCCTCTGCGGCCACCGAAGCGGCCGGCTCCCGGGCCCCCGCACCGTCCGCGCAGTCGGTCCGCACCGGCACGGGCTCCCGCAGCGCGCGCGTCTCCCTCAACGAGGTCACACCCGCCGTCCCGGAGCAGGGCGACACCCTCACCCTGAGCGGCACCGTCACCAACACCAGCAGCAAGACACTGACCCGACTGCGGCTCACCCCGCGCATCGGTCCGGCCCTCAGCTCGCGCAGCGCCATCGACCAGGCCGCGCGCCGCAAGGGCTACATCTCCGGCGCCGACGGCATCGAGGTGCCCGGTGACCACGGGGCGCGGCTCCCCGGGCTCGCCCCCGGGATCACCCGGTCGTTCACCCTCAAGGTCCCCGTCAGCGATCTGCATCTCCAAAGCGACGGCGTCCACCAGCTCGGCGTCTCCCTCACCGGACAGACCCGTAACCGCCCCTACGACCAGATCCTCGGCATCGGCCGCACCTTCCTGCCCTGGCAGGAGAAGGCGTCCGGCCACCGGACCCGGATGACGTATCTGTGGCCGTTGATCTCCACCCCGCACGTCACGGCACGCACGCTGTCCGACAAGCAGCAGACGCCGGTCTTCCGTGACGAATCGCTCGCCAAGGAGCTGGCCCCCGGAGGGCGGCTCCAGCAGATGCTCGAACTCGGCAAGGACCTGGACGTCACCTGGGTCATCGACCCCGACCTGCTCGCGAGCGTCGACATGATGGCGGGCCGCTACCGGGTGCACAAGCCGGGCGGCGGCCCCGACGAGACCGTCGCCGGTAAGGGCCAGCCCTACGCCGAGCAGTGGCTCGCCGAACTCCAGGACGCCGTGGCCGGCAAGGAAGTCGTCGCCCTCCCGTTCGCCGACCCCGACCTGGCCTCGCTCGCCCACCGCGGCACCAGCATCCGCGGCGCGCTCAGCTCGCTGGGCCATGCCACCGCACTGGGCAGGGACACCGTCAAGACGGTGCTCCACGTGGAACCGAGCACCGACTTCGCCTGGCCCTACAAGGGCGCCGTTGACTCCTCCATCGTGGACGTCGCCACCTCGGCTGGGGCCCACAACGTCATCGCCCGTAGCGACAGTGTCCGGGAGACCGGGCTCTCCTACAGCCCCACAGCGGCTCGCCCGATCGGCAGCGGCAACACCGCGCTGGTCGCCGACGCGCCGCTGTCCACGGCCTTCGAGGGCGATCTCAGCCGCGCCGGGGCGTCCTCGCTGGCCGTCCAGCGGTTCACGGCGCAGTCCCTCGCGCTGGCCCGGCAGGTGCCCTCGCGCACCCGCAGCGTCGTCGTCGCCCCGCAACGCAGGCCCACCGTCTCCCAGGCCCGGGCCATGGCGGCCGGCATCAAGACGCTGGGCCGCAGCGGCTGGACCGAGACCAGCAGCCTGGCGGAGGCGGCCCAGGCCAAGCCCGACCCGGGCGCCCGGCGCAAGATGCCGGCACCGTCCTCCTACCCCTCCTCGCTGCGCAAGACAGAGCTGCCGACCGCCGCCTTCGAGCAGGTGCGCAAGACCAAGGACGGGCTGGAGGACTTCCAGCAGATCCTCGACCGGGCCGACCGGGTCGTACCGCCGTTCACCAACGCCATAGACCGTGAGGTCTCCAACGCCTGGCGCGGCGAGGACCGCCCGGCGCGCAGCTACCGCAACAGCGTGGAGGCGTATCTGCTGGAGCTGCGGGGCGCGGTCAAGCTCATCAAGAAGTCGGACATCACCCTCTCCGGGCGCGAGGCCACCATCCCGGTGACCGTCCAGAACAACCTCGCCCAGGGGGTGGACGGGCTCGTTCTGGAGCTGCGCTCCAGCAGGGTGGGCCTGGATGTGGGCGAGCCCAAGCGGGTCAAGGTCGACGGCGAGCACACCCAGTCCCTCAAGTTCGACACCACCGCCAAGAACAACGGCCGCGCCTATGTCTACGCACAGCTCTACACGGAGGACGGCGAGCGCTACGGCAAGGTGATGAAGTTCCAGGTCAACGTGACCTCCATCACCTCGACCGTGCTGCTGGTGATCGCCGGGGGCGTGCTGCTGATCGTGCTCGCGGGCATCCGGATGTACACCCAGCGCAAGCGCTCAGGACCGGCCCCCGACCCGGACGCGCCGCTGGAGCAGCCGGACGGACCGGAGGGTGCCGAGGCGGACGATGACGCCGACGCCGAGTCGGACGGCAGGACGGACGACGCGACGAACGGCGACGTGGACAGCAGGACGGACGGCGAAGCGCCGGAGGAGAAGGCATCCGCTGACGCCGCGGACGGTGACCGAGGCGACACCGAACGGGAAAACGACAACCCCCCGGCCGCGGGTGAGAAAGTGGACCGTTGACTCATCCGGGCGAGCAGGGGCAGGGGTAGGTAGCGACGATGAACGCGCCGTATGGCGGTGACCGGGGCCGGACCCCCGGTGACGGCTCTGGCCAGCCGGAAGACGCGTATGTGCCGGACTCGTACGGGCGCGCCCCGTACGAGGAGTACGACCCCGCGGCCGCCCAGGACCCGCACACCTGGCAGCCCACCCACGGCCAGCCCACCCACGGCCAGCCCGCTGCAGAGGGTCAGCAGCCTTTCGGGCAGCAGCAGCCGTACCCGGGCCAGGCCCCCCGGCCCCAGGCGTACCAGGGCGGGCAGCAGCCCCCGCAGCCGCCCGGCCCGCCCCAGCAGCCGTCGGCCCCGCCGGGTGACGCCTTCGCGCATCTCTACCGCGACCAGGGCCACGCCCCGCCGCAGCACCCGACCCCGCCGCAGCACCCGACCCCGCCGCAGTCCCCGCCCCACCCCAACCCACAGCAGCCACCTCACCCCCAGCAGCAGCCTCACCCGCACCAGCAGCCCGGACAGCGGCCCGCGCAGCACGCCCCGTTCCACCCGGAACCCACCCAGCCGCCGCAGCCCTACCCGCCCGAGCCCGGGGCACCCGGCGCGGCCGAAGAGCCCTCGGCGCAGACCGTCGACCTCGGCACCGTCACCCCGAAGGCGGCCCCGCCCCAGGAGGCCAAGTCCGGCGGGGGAGGACTCCTCAAGTCCAGCGCCATAATGGCCGCCGGCACGATGGTCTCCCGGCTCACCGGGTTCGTCCGCTCCGCGATGATCGTCGCCGCGCTCGGCGCCTCGGCCCTCGGCGACAGCTACCAGCTCGCCATCACGCTCCCGACGATGATCTACGTGCTCACCGTCGGCGGCGGCCTCAACTCCGTCTTCGTGCCGCAGCTCGTCCGGGCCATGAAGGAGGACGGCGACGGCGGTGAGGCGTATGCGAACCGGCTGCTGACGCTGGTCGCGGTAATCCTGGGGGTGCTGGGCGTGGCTGCCGTGTTCGCCGCGCCCGTGCTGGTGCGGCTGATGTCGGTCAAACTCGCCGATAACCCGGCCGCCAACGAGGTCACCGTCACCTTCGTGCGCTACTGCCTGCCCTCGATCTTCTTCATGGGCATCCACGTGGTGATGGGCCAGATCCTCAACGCGCGCGGCCGCTTCGGCGCCATGATGTGGACCCCGGTCCTCAACAACATCGTCATCATCGCGACAATCAGCATGTTCCTGTGGGTCTACGGCACCGCCGACACCTCGGACCTGACCGTCAACACCATCCCCCCCGAGGGCGTCCGGCTGCTGGGCGTCGGCACCCTGCTGGGCCTGGTGGTCCAGGCGCTGGCGATGATCCCGTATCTGCGGGCCGCCGGCTTCCGCATCCGGCCCCGTTTCGACTGGCGCGGCCACGGCCTGGGCAAGGCCGCCAAGCTCGCCAAGTGGACCATCCTGTTCGTGCTCGCCAACCAGGCCGGTGTCCTGGTGGTCTCGCAGCTGTCCACCTGGGCGGGCACCACAGCGGCCCACGACGGCCACTCGGGCACCGGATACATCGCCTACTCCAACGCCCAGCTCATCTGGAACATGCCGCAGGCGATCATCACCGTCTCCGTGATGGCCGCGCTGCTGCCCCGCCTCTCCCGCTCCGCCGCCGACGGCGACACCGGCGCGGTACGGGACGACATCTCGCAGGGGCTGCGCAACTCCGCCGTCGCCATCGTCCCGATCGCCTTCGGCTTCGTGGCCCTCGGCATCCCGATGTGCACGATGATCTACGGCTCGGCCGGTGTGGACGCCGCCCGTTCCATGGGATTCATGCTGATGGCCTTCGGCCTGGGCCTGATCCCCTTCTCCGTGCAGTACGTGGTGCTGCGCGCCTTCTACGCCTACGAGGACACCCGCACCCCGTTCTTCAACACGGTGATAGTGGCCGCCGTCAACGCCGCGGCGTCCGCGCTCTGCTTCTTGCTGCTGCCCGCCCGCTGGGCGGTCGTCGGGATGGCCGCCTCCTACGGGCTCGCCTACATCATCGGCGTCGGTGTCGCCTGGCGCCGGCTCCGCAACCGGCTGGGTGGCGACCTGGACGGACGTCACGTGGTCCGTACGTACACGAGGCTGGCGGGCGCCAGCTTCCCCGCCACACTCGCCGCCGGCGCCGCGGCCTGGGGCATCACCCACGTGCTGGGCATGGGCACCCTCGGCTCGATCGCGGCGCTGGTCGGCGGAGGGATCGTTTTGGGCACGGTTTTCGTCCTAGCGGCGAAGCGCATGCGCATCGAGGAAATGACGGCGATGCTCGGCATGGTCCGCGCCAGACTCGGCCGATGAAAACTCGGCGAGAAACCGGCGTATACAACCATCATTCGCCCCCGCGTGTCGTGCATAGCGGCGAGGTGTAGGCACAATGTTTTTGGCCGTTTCCAGGAAAACGGCCACTACGGATGGGGAGGCAGGAACGACGGTGGCGGAACGGAGCACAGCCGCTGTCGGCGTGGCCGAGACCAGCGGTGCGAACGGCGAACCGCTGACCGCCCAGCAGGACGGGGCCACGGGCGACGGTGCGACGGACGCGACGAACGGATACAGCCACGACGCCGGGTCTTCCCCGCGCAAGGGGGCCTCGGCCCACCCCTCCGACACCGCACCTGTGACGGACTCCCCCGGTGCCACTGCGCCTGCGGGGTCCCCCGAAGGGAGCAGCCGGGACGAGCCGGAATCCGCCGAGCCGGACACGGCCGCGCCGGACTCCGCCGACCAGGCACCGTCCCGGAAGGCCGACGCCGAAGCCCAAACCGAGGCCGAGGCCGCTACGGACACCGGCACCGACGCCGACCCCGAAGCCCCTGAGGTTCCCGCCGTCACCTCCGAGCCCTCCGCCGCCCACGCCGACGCCTCCGAAGAGACCGACAAGGGCGACAGGCCCGACAACGTGGGCAAGGCCAAAGAGAAGGCGAAGGACAAGCCCAAGGACAAGGCAACCGTCGGCCTGCGGGTGCCCGAGCTGCACAGCGGCCACAAGCTCGCCAAGCGCTACCGCCTGGAAGAGTGCGTCACCCGCCTCGACGGCTTCAGCAGCTGGCGAGCCGTCGACGAGAAGCTGCGCCGCGCCGTCGGCGTGCACATCCTCCCTGCCGGGCACACCCGCGCCCGGCAGGTCCTCGCCGCGGCGCGCTCAGCGGCCCTGCTCGGCGACCCCCGGTTCGTCCAGGTTCTCGACGCCGTCGAGGAGGACGCGCTGGTCTACGTCGTCCACGAGTGGCTGCCCGACGCCGTCCCGCTCAGCGAGCTGCTCGCCGCGGGCCCGCTGGAGCCGCACGAGGCATATCAGCTCGTCAGCCAGCTCGCCCAGGCGCTGGCCGCCGCACACCGCGAGGGGCTGGCGCATCTGCGGCTGACGCCCTCCTGCGTGCTGCGCACCGGCATGGGGCAGTACCGCATCCGCGGGCTCGCCGTGAACGCGGCCCTGCGCGGCGTCACCAGCGACCACCCGCAGCGGGACGACACCGAGGCGATCGGGGCCCTCCTCTACGCGGCGCTCACCCAGCGCTGGCCGTACGAGGAGGACGCGCACGGGCTGCCCGGCGTCGGCTCGCTGGACATCGGCGCCCTCGTGGCCCCCGAGCAGCTCCGTGCCGGGGTTCACCGCGGTCTGTCCACGCTGGCGATGCGCGCCCTGGTCAACGACGGCGCGACGGCCTCCCGGCACGAGCAGCCCTGCACCACACCCGAGGAGCTGTCCAAGGCGGTCGCCGCGCTGCCTCGTATCCGCCCGCCGGAGCCGGCCTACACCCCGCCCCCTGCCTACCAGCGCACCGGCTACCAGCAGGGCGGCTATCCGGCGCCCGGCGGTCCCGGTGGCGCGGCTCCCGGTGGTCCGGCCGCCAGGGCCGGCGCCGAGCCTCCCGCGCCGCCCACGCTGCCCGGCCGCACCGGCAAGGTCCTCAAGTGGGGCGTCTCCGCGCTCCTGATCGCCGCGCTGGGCCTGGGCAGCTGGCAGGTCGCCGACGCGCTGCTCAAGGGCGAGCCGATCGCAAAGAGCCCCACCAAGCCGGCCAAGGGCCAGGAGAAGCCCGCCGAGACCGGTAAGCCCGTCAAGATCGCCGATGTCGACGACTTCGATCCGGAGAGCTCGGACGGTCGTGAGAAGCCCGAGCGCGCCCCCGACGCCGTGGACGGCAAGCCGGACACCTACTGGCTCACGGACAAGTACATCGGCCACGCCACGTTCGGCAATCTGAAGTCGGGCGCCGGCCTCATCCTCGATCTGGGCAGGACCCGGCAGGTCAGCCAACTCAAGGTCGACTTCATGGGCAAGACCTCGGCGAGCTTCCTGGCTGCGCCCAAGAGCGTCACCGAGAAACCCACCTCGCTGGGCAGCTTCAGCAAGGTCACCAACGGCTCCGGCGAACACCTCACCCTGAAGGCGAAGAAGCCCATCAAGACCCGCTACGTACTGCTGTGGCTCACCAAGCTCCCGCTCACCAGCGAGGGCAACTACCGTGGTCGCGTCACGGAGGTCCAGGTCCTCAGTTGAGGTCGCTGGGCGCCGCTTCCGAGGTGGGCGCGGCAGGGTGAGGGAGGGACTGATGGCGAGCGAGGACGCGCCCGACGGGATATCCGGGCCGGACGACAAGGAACTGCTCGCCCGCCATGTGAGCGGCGACCCGGAGGCGTTCGGTGAACTCGTCCGCCGCCACCGGGACCGTCTGTGGGCCGTGGCGCTGCGGACCCTCGGGGACCGTGAGGAGGCCGCCGACGCGGTGCAGGACGCCCTGATCTCCGCCTACCGCGCCGCCCACACCTTCCGCGGCCAGTCCGCCGTCACCACCTGGCTGCACCGCATCACGGTCAACGCGTGCCTGGACCGCGCCCGCAAGGCGGCCTCCCGCCGGGCCACACTCACGGACGACACCGACCGCATGGAACAGCTTCTGGAGCCGCAGGAGTCCGCGGCCGCGCCCGTGGAGCGCCAGGATGTGCGGCAGCAGGTGGTGTCCGCGCTCTCCGAACTGCCCGTGGAGCAGCGGGCTGCGCTGGTGCTGGTGGACATGCAGGGGTACCCCGTCGCGGAGGCCGCCGAGGTGCTCGATGTGGCCGTCGGTACCGTCAAGAGCCGCTGCGCCCGGGGCCGAGCCCGGCTGCTCCCCCTCGTCTCCCATCTCCGCAAGGACGCCGACCCCACCGTGGAGGGCAACGGCAGCGGGGGCGCCGGCGGTGGCGTCGGCGGAGACAGCAGCGCGGTACGGAACCCGTCCCCGGGGACATCCGTCCCACCACCGAGAGAGGCGCCGCAGAAGCCACCGCAGAAGGCACAGCCGAAGGCACCGCCAAAGACACAGCGGAAGACAGCACAGAAGCCTGCAGAGAAGGCAGCACAGGAGCCGACGCGGAAGGGCTCGCGGAACGCCCAGCAGGACACCACCGGCCCCGGAGCCGTGAAGGGAGGGGGGCAGGCATGACATCCACTCCTTTCCCGCACGACGAGCACCCGGAGGTCAACGAGATCTCCGCGTTCAGCGAGGGCATCCTGCCGGTCGAGCGCCAGGCAGCGCTCCGGGACCACCTGGTGGACTGCGAGCTCTGTGCCGAGGTGTACGCGTCGCTGGCGGAGATCAGTGAGACGCTCGGCGCTCTGCCCGGGCCCGATCGGATGCCCGACGACGTCGCAAGCCGTATTGATGCCGCTCTCGCCGCCGAGTCGCTGCTGTCGACGACGGCGAAGGGCGAGACCGGCCATGAGACCGACCCGTCCGATGGCGCCGTTTCACGTGAAACCGCCACCGCCGCCGCTCCTGCGGACACTGTCGACTCCGCGGACACGGTTTCACGTGAAACGACGACGGTGGTCCCGCTCCGTCCCCGGCGCCGGAGGCGGACGGTGCTGCTCGTCGCCGCGGCCTCCATCGCCGTACTGACGCTCGGTGGGGTCACCCTGCGGGCGCTGTCCAACGAGGCTCCCACCGAAGTGAGTTCGGGCACCGCCCAGTCGGCGACGGGCAAGCAGGCGCCGGATGCCGCGCCCAACCCTTCGTCCTCGACGGACACCGACGCCGGCGGCAGCAGCGACGACCAGCAGTTGCGCAAGCGCGTCCAGCGGCTGCTCTCGGATGAAGAGTCGTCGTCCCCCTCGCACAAGGCCACCGACGACCCCGCACAGCCCAGCGAGACCCCCTCGCTCGACACCAAGCGGAGCCCCGGGAGTGACGAGAGCACTCTCCGCGACGACACACTGGATGGCGGACAGTCCGTACCGTCCTGCATACGTGACGGAATCCACCGCACGGAGACCCCGCTGGCCGTCGCCCCCGAGGCCACCTTCGAGAACCGCACCGGCTACCTGGTCGTCCTGCCCCACCAGGGCGGCGACTCGAACCTCGTGGACGCCTACCTGGTGGACCCCTCCTGTGTGAGCTCCGACCCGTCCGGGCCCGGCAAGGTGCTGTTGAGGCGCACCTACCCGCGCGGGTGACACGCGGACGCGGGCACGGGAATGTCTGCCCCTTAGGATCCGTTGGACGGGGTGCAAGCCTCGGCAGAAGATCCCGGAAGCAGTCGGCAGACAAGGAAGACTCCCGTGAGCGACGTCCGTAACGTCATCATCATCGGCTCGGGCCCAGCCGGATACACGGCTGCGCTCTACACCGCCCGCGCGTCGCTGAAGCCGCTGGTGTTCGAGGGCTCCGTCACAGCGGGCGGGGCGCTCATGAACACCACCGAGGTCGAGAACTTCCCCGGCTTCCAAGAGGGCATCATGGGCCCCGAGCTCATGGACAACATGCGGGCCCAGGCGGAGCGCTTCGGCGCCGAGCTGGTCCCGGACGACGTCGCCGCCGTCGACCTGTCCGGCCCTGTGAAGACCGTCACGGACTCCAACGGCACGGTCCACCGCACCCGGACCGTGATCATCGCCACCGGCTCGCAGCACCGCACGCTCGGCCTGCCGCTGGAGGAGGAGCTCTCCGGCCGTGGCGTCTCCTACTGCGCCACCTGTGACGGCTTCTTCTTCCGTGAGCAGCACATCGCCGTGGTGGGCGGGGGTGACACCGCCATGGAGGAGGCCACCTTCCTCTCCCGCTTCGCATCCTCGGTCACCGTGGTCCACCGCCGGGACACGCTGCGTGCCTCCAAGGCCATGCAGGAGCGGGCCTTCGCCGACCCGAAGATCTCCTTCGCATGGGACAGCGAGGTTGCCGAGATCCACAGCAAGGACGGCAAGCTGTCCGGCCTCACGCTGCGCGACACGCAGAACGGTGAGACCCGCGAGCTGGATGTGACGGGCCTGTTCGTCGCCATCGGCCACGACCCGCGCGTGGAGCTGTTCAAGGACGAGCTGACCCTGGACGAGGACGGCTACCTCAAGGTGGACGCCCCCTCCACCCGTACCAATGTGCCCGGCGTCTTCGCGGCGGGCGACGTGGTGGACCACACCTACCGGCAGGCCATCACCGCTGCGGGCACCGGCTGCTCCGCCGCGCTGGACGCCGAGCGCTACCTGGCCGCCCTCACCGATGTGGCCACCGAGGAGACTCCCGAGCCGGAGAAGACGGCAGCAGCTGTCTGACACGGCAGCGCACGGGAGAGGGTCGGCCCAGTCCTCTCCCGGCCCCAGCCCGATCCGCAGTCAACACAGAATGAGGAGAAGCACCATGGCCGGTGCCACCGTAACCGCGACCGACGCCGACTTCGACGACGTCGTCCTGAAGAGCGACAAGCCTGTGCTGGTCGACTTCTGGGCGGCTTGGTGCGGCCCGTGCCGTCAGATCGCCCCGTCGCTGGAGGCCATCGCCTCCGAGCACGCCGACAAGCTGACGGTGGTCAAGCTCAACATCGACGAGAACCCCGGCGTCGCCGCCAAGTACGGCATCATGTCGATCCCGACCATGAACGTCTACCAGGGCGGCGAGGTTGTGAAGACCATCGTCGGTGCCAAGCCGAAGGCAGCCATCGAGAAGGACCTCGCGGAGTTCATCGGCTGAGGACCACTCAACCGCTCAACCGCTCAACCTGAGGGGCGCCGTTTCACGTGAAACGGCGCCCCTCAGTCATATCCAGAAGCCCAAGGCGCCTTGAGGCACTCGCTCACAGCGGCCGCAGCGCCGGCTCCTTGCTGTGGACCTTGCCCAGCAACTGGTCGAGGGCTCGTTCCATGTCGTGACGCCACGAGACGGTGGACCGCAACTCCAGCCGCAGCCGGGGGTAGCGCGGGTGCGGGCGAACGGTCTTGAAGCCGACGGAGAGCAGATGGTCGGCCGGGAGCAGACACACGGGTTCCGTCCACTGTGTGTCTCCGAACGCCTCTATCGCCTTGAATCCGCGCCGCAGCAGATCCTTCGCCACGGTCTGCACAATCACCCGACCAAGCCCCTGCCCCTGGAACTCGGGCAGCAGGAATGCCGTCATCAACTGCACCGCGTCCGGGGAGACAGGACTGGTGGGGAAGGCGAAGGAGCGCGGGACATACGCCGGGGGCGCGTAGAGCACATAGCCGACCGCGGCTTCGTCGACGTAGACGACCCGGCCGCAGGAGCCCCATTCCAGCAGCACCGCCGAGATCCAGGCTTCCTTCTCCAGGTCCGGCCGCCCCGTCCGCTTCGCCTCCTCGCCGCTGACCGGGTCCAGCTCCCAGAAGGTGCAGCCACGGCAGCGCTCAGGAAGGTCCGGGAGGTTGTCCAGCGTGAGCGGAACGAGCTGTCGCCCCATGGCAGACATCGTATCCATGGGGCGACAGCTCGTCGTGCGGGTTTCTTCTGTTATGGGCTATCCGAGGTCCGGCTCATTCCGGCTCACCTCGCCGGGAGGACCTGGCCCCCGGCTCAGCTCTCCGGCTCAGCTCTCCGGCTCAGCTCTCCGGGGCGTCGCCGTCCTCCTCGTCGTCGCTCTCGGCGAGTTTCTGCTCCAGCACCCGGCCCTCTCCAGGAGCGAGCTGCCCCAGGATGCGCTCAAGGTCCTCCATGGAGGCGAACTCGACCACAATCTTGCCCTTCTTCTGGCCGAGGTCGACCTTCACCCGCGTCTCGAAGCGGTCCGAAAGCCGCCCTGCCAGGTGGTCAAGGGCGGGGGAGACCCGAGCACCGGCCCGGGGTTTGGGCTTGGCACTGCCCTTCGGCTTCCCGCTCATCAGCGTGACGATCTCCTCCACCGCACGCACCGAGAGTCCCTCGGCCACAATGCGGTGAGCGAGCTTGTCCTGCTCCTCCCCGTCCTCGACGGACAGCAGCGCCCGCGCGTGCCCCGCCGAGAGCACGCCGGCCGCTACCCGGCGCTGGACCGCGGGAGAGAGCCGCAACAGCCGCAGCGTGTTGGACACCTGCGGGCGGGAGCGGCCGATACGGTCGGCCAGCTCGTCATGGGTGCAGTTGAAGTCCTTGAGGAGCTGGTCGTAAGCGGCCGCCTCTTCCAGCGGGTTGAGCTGCGCCCGGTGCAGGTTCTCCAGCAGCGCATCGAGGAGAAGCTTCTCGTCCTCGGTGGCCCGGACGATCGCCGGAATCCGCTCCAGGCCCGCGTCACGGCAGGCCCGCCAGCGGCGCTCGCCCATGATGAGCTCAAAGCTGCCCGGCTTGAGCTCCCGGACGACCACCGGCTGCAGAAGGCCGACTTCCTTGATGGAAGTGACCAGTTCGGCCAGCGCGTCCTCGTCGAAGACCTCACGGGGCTGCCGTGGGTTCGGCGTGATGGCGTCGAGCGGTACCTCCGCGAAGAACGCTCCCCCGGCCTCGCCGGGAACACCGTTCTCTTCGGCCGCCGAGGAAGCCGTTTCACGTGAAACCGCGTCCTGGGACGACGACTCGCCCGCGTCCTCGTTCTCTCGCTGGGAGAGGGCGGCGACCTTGGCCGCCGCCACTCCACGTACGCGCTGCTCCGGGGCGAGCACAGGGACCGCGGTGGGGGAGGTGGAGCCCCCGGCCATGCTCGGCTGCTTCCGCTGCTCACTCTCCGCCGAGTCAGCAGAATCCGTCCCGGTCGGAGCCGCCGGGATCAGTGCACCGAGCCCCCGCCCCAGACCCCTACGTCGCTCGCTCACTGAGTCCCCTCCGCCATGCTGCCGTACTGCTGCGCTTGTGCTTCTGCTTGTGGTTGCTGTGCTGGTGCCTGCGGTGCCTGGGTCTGCGGTGTCTGTCCCTGCTGAACCGGCACCTGCTGCCCTGGCCGTACTTCCTGGGCCTGTACCTGCTGGGTTTGCTGTACCTGCTGGGCCTGGAGTTGCTGCTGCGCTTGTTGCGCTTGCTCAACATGCGGGTCCCGCAGGGCGATCTCCCGCGCCGCCTCCAGATAGGAGAGCGAACCGCTGGAGCCCGGGTCGTAGGTGAGGACCGTCTGCCCGTAACTGGGCGCCTCCGAAATCCGCACCGACCGTGGGATGTTGGTGCGCAGGACCTCCTTGCCGAAGTGGCCTCGCACCTCCTCCGCCACCTGCGAGGCCAGCCGGGTCCGACCGTCGTACATGGTCAGAATGATGGTCGAGACGTGCAGCCGCGGGTTCAGATGCCCCCGCACCAGTTCGACGTTCCGCAGGAGTTGGCCGAGTCCCTCCAGCGCGTAGTACTCGCACTGAATGGGGATCAGCACCTCGGCGCCGGCTACGAGCGCGTTCACCGTCAGCAGCCCCAAGGAGGGCGGGCAGTCGATGAGGATGTAGTCCAACGGCTGCTCGTATGCCTCGATGGCCCGCTGAAGGCGGCTCTCCCGCGCGACCAGCGACACGAGCTCGATCTCCGCACCGGCGAGATCGATGGTCGCTGGCGCGCAGAAGAGCCCCTCCACGTCCGGCACCGGCTGGACGACTTCCGAGAGCGGCTTGCTCTCCACCAGAACGTCGTAGATCGACGGAACCTCGGCGTGGTGGTCGACCCCCAGCGCCGTCGAGGCGTTGCCCTGCGGGTCGAGGTCGACGACCAGGACGCGGCCCCCGTGCAAGGCAAGCGAGGCAGCCAGGTTCACCGTCGTGGTGGTCTTGCCCACGCCGCCCTTCTGGTTGGCGACGACCATGATCCGCGTCTGAGCGGGGCGGGGAAGGCCCTCCCCGGCGCGGTTCATCGCTTCGACCGCCTGCTGTGCCGCGCGGCCGATCGGTGTGTCATCCATGGGCGGTGGCGTCTCACGTGCCGCGTCACCGCGGGGAGCGACCCCACCCGCGCTGGTATCCCCTGGTTCTGTGCGGGGACCGGGGACCGGGTCGGCCATCGGTCCCGCGATGTTGGCGTCGGACCGCAACGGTTCACTCTCCTCAACATCAGGCTCGCTATGAACAGAGCCTCCCATGCTTTCGGTCCCGTGAACCAGCGAGCCCCACTCAGTTGTGGACGAATCCACGTCCGAGCGGGGCTCAGGGGCGGTCTGGCCGCGCGCACTGGCGGCAGCGCGGCCTCGGTTGATGATTCCGTGCAACAGAGAGCGGCGTTTCACGTGAAACACGATGCACACGCATCGGACGGTGTCCGCCGCGACACTCCGCTCCGCGGGGTCTTAAGCGTTTTTATGGAGTAACCGAATCAGCGGTTCAGCGTCGACCGGCCGCCCGGCAGTCAACACAACCGGGCGACCCCTCTCGATGTTTCGGACGGCATCGGCGCTTCCGCCCGCCCCGACGCTTCAGCGCCTACGGCGCCCGCCCCGCGCTGAGCGGCCGTTCGCTCGCGCCGCCTTCTCAGCCTTGACCCGACGTGCCGCAAAGCGCACCCCACCGGGGCTCTCTCCGACCCGGGCCCGTACGACCGTGGAGGGCGGATCAACCACGCCGCGGCCGATCTGCTCCACCGTCGTCTCGACGACGCCCAGCTTGTGCAGCGCGTCCCGAGCCGCCCTGACCTCGTCCTCGGCGGTGTCGCCCTTGAGCGCCACCATCTCGCCGTACGGCCGCAGCAGCGGAACGCCCCAGCCGGCCAGCCGGTCCAGCGGCGCCACCGCGCGGGCCGTGACCACATGGACGGGGGTCAGCGTGCCCAGCATCTCCTCGGCACGGCCGCGCAGCACCGTCACATGATCGAGCCCCAGCAGCTCCACGACCTCCTGGAGGAAGGTCGTCCGCCGCAGCAGTGGCTCCAGCAGCGTGATCTCCAGATCCGGCCGGACCAACGCCAGCGGGATGCCCGGCAGCCCTGCGCCCGAACCGACATCGCAGACCGTGACGCCCTCGGGCACCACCTCGGAGAGCACCACGCAGTTGAGCAGGTGCCGCTCCCACAGCCGGGGCACCTCGCGCGGGCCGAGCAACCCGCGCCGTACCCCGGCGTCCGCCAGCAATTCCGCGTACCGCTCGACAGCGGGCAGGCTGTCGCCGAACGCCTTGTGTGCCGCCTCCGGTGCGGGCGGCAGCTCCGCCTGCTGCTCCGGGGGCTCCCCCGACTGCTGCGTCACGGGAGTACGACCACGCAGCGCTGCGGCTCCTCGCCCTCGGACTCACTGCGCAGTCCGGCGGCCTTCACCGCGTCGTGCACGACCTTGCGCTCGAACGGCGTCATCGGGCGCAGCTTCACCGGCTCGCCGCTGCTCTTCGCCTCCTGCGCCGCCTTCGCGCCCAGCTCCGCGAGCTCCTCCCGCTTACGGGCCCGGAACCCGGCGATGTCCAGCATCAGCCGGCTGCGGTCGCCGGTCTCCCGGTGCACTGCCAGCCGGGTCAGCTCCTGGAGGGCCTCCAGAACCTCTCCGTCCCGGCCGACCAGCTTCTGCAGGTCGCGGGACGAGCCCTCGCTGATCACCGACACCGCGGCACGGTCGGCCTCGACGTCCATGTCGATGTCGCCGTCCAGGTCGGCGATATCGAGAAGTCCCTCGAGGTAGTCGGCCGCGATCTCACCCTCCTGTTCGAGGCGGGTCAGGGTGTCGGTGTCGGCTTCGGTGCCTTCTGGGGCAGTCGTGTCCGTCACGGCGGGGACTCCTTCGGTGCTCACTTCTTGGAGGGGTGCTTGGGACGCTGCGGGCCCTTGCGCTGCTGGCCGGACTTCTTCTGGCCCGACTTCTGCTGCTGGCCCGACTTGGCCTGGCCTGCCGCCTTGGACCCGCCGCCCTGCTTCTGGTTCGTCTTCGGGCCGGTCTTCTGCAGGGACGTGGCGGCCGAAGCGGAGTCGTCCTTCTTGGTGCCCGTGGGAGCCGCGCCACCGGCCTGGCGCTTGGCCTTGGGCTGCCGCTTGGGCTGCTGGCGCCGGACGCGGGCGGCCTCGGCGGCCTCACGCGCCTCGACCTCCTTCGGGTCCTCCTTCAGCTTGCCCTTGGCGCGCAGCTTCTCCTGGCGCTCTTCGAAGGCGCGGGAGCCGGGGGTCGGGTTGCGCTTGATCACATACATCTGCTGGCCCATCGTCCACACGTTGGTGGTCAGCCAGTAGACGAGGACACCGACGGGGAAGTTGATACCGAAGACGGCGAACATGATGGGGAAGACGTACATCAGCATCTTCTGCTGCTGCATGAACGGCGTCTTCACCGTCAGGTCGACGTTCTTGGTCATCAGCTGACGCTGCGTGTAGAACTGCGACGCCGACATCAGGACGATCATGATGACCGTGACGACGCGGACGTCGGTCAGCGACGCGCCCAGCTCCTGCAGCTTGGAGGCGCTGTCCATGAACTTCGCAGCGATCGGCGCACCGAAGATGGTGGCGTTACGCGCGCTGTCGACCTGGTCCGCGGTGAGCACACCCACCGGCTTGTTGCCCGCGATGTGGTTGAGCACCTGGAAGAGGGCGATGAAGAACGGCGACTGCGCCAGGATCGGCAGGCAGCTGGAGAGCGGGTTGGTGCCCGTCTCCTTGTAGAGCTTCATCATCTCTTCGCTCTGGCGCTGCTTGTCGCTCTTGTAGCGCTCCTGGATCGCCTTCATCTTCGGCTGGAGCGCCTGCATGTTCCGGGTCGACTTGATCTGCTTCACGAAGAGCGGGATCAGGCAGATCCGGATCAGCACCACCAGGCAGAAGATGGACAGACCCCAGGCCCAACCGCTGTTCTCGTCGAAGACCAGGCTGAACAGCGAATGGAACTGGACAATGATCCAGGAGACAGCGGTATAGAGAGGACTCAGGATCGTGTCCACGTATCAGGCTCCTTGGGCGTTGGACTGGGTCCGGTGCTGCTGCCAGCGGGAGCGGATCCGCTGGTGCCATACCGGGTGCTTCCGGGCGGGGACATGGTCGACGCCACCGGGCGACCACGGATTGCAGCGCAGAATGCGCCAGGCCGTCAGCGCCGTTCCCTTCACGGCGCCATGGCGGTCGATGGCCGTGTAGCCGTAGTGCGAGCACGACGGGTAGTACCGGCACACCGGACCGAGCATCGGACTGACGGTCCACTGGTACAGCTTGATCAACCACAGCAGCGGGTACTTCACTGAGCTCTCCCTCCCGGTTCGCGGCCGGGATTCCGGGGGCTGTCCCCCGAGGCGGCAGAGCTAGGGGACCCTTTGAGCAGCTTCCGCAGCGCGGCATCCAGGTCTCGGGCCAGTTCCACGTGGTCCGCCTCAGCCGCGCCGGGTTGCGCCCGTACGACCACCAGGCTACCGGGGGGCAGCTGGGACAGGCGGTCCCGTAGCAGATGCCGCAGGCGCCGCTTCACACGGTTACGGACCACCGCGTTGCCGACGGCCTTGCTCACGACGAAACCCGCACGCACCGGGGGAACCTCTCCCCCCGACGCGTGCGGGTCCGTTCGACTGCGTAGATGGACGACGAGGAGCGGGCGCCCGGCCCTGCGTCCTCGGCGTACCGCGGCCGCGAAGTCCTCGCGCCGCCTCAGCCGGTTCTCGGTAGGCAGCACGTCATGGACCTGTGGTCAGGCTGCTCAGGCCGACAGGCGGGCGCGACCCTTGCTGCGACGGTTCGCGATGATCGCGCGGCCGGCGCGGGTCCGCATGCGCAGCCGGAAGCCGTGGGTCTTCGCGCGGCGGCGGTTGTTCGGCTGGAAGGTGCGCTTGCTCACTCGGGGGCTCCAGAGATGCTTCGTGTCCCACGGTCACCGCAGGACTGGGTGTGGGGAGTCGACCGGCTGTCACCGTGCGCCCACGAGTAGCTCGCAACGCCCGAGTGTGCACCGCTTCATGATCGACCGGGTTGGACCCGTTGATCTTGCCCATCGGAGGCAGGCGGCAGCAGCCGTCGACACTCGACCTGGTTACGGTACGCGGGCCTACGCCATCCGGTCAAACCAGCGCTGACAGGGCACCCCGCCGCCACCCTGTCACCGTCCGGCTACTGCACTCGTGCACAGCCTGTGGACAACGACTTGAACGGGGCAGCTTCGCGTGACTACCGTGGCCGAACTTCCTTTCCTTCCCGACCGTCCCGAGAACCATGCATTCGTGGGACCCGGTCGATCACCGGACGACCGTCACCCAGCGAGTGACCCGTCACCCAGCGAGTGAGAGAGCGTGCCCCGTGGCTGACCTACCTGCCGATCTTGCCGCAGTGTGGCCACGGGTGCTCGACCAGCTGCTGCGCGAGGGCCAGGGTGTCGAGGCGAAGGACCAGCGCTGGCTGCGGGACTGCCAGCCTCTCGTCCTCGTCTCCGGCACAGCCCTGCTCGGCGTGCCGAACGAGTACGCGAAAGGGGTACTGGAAGGCCGCCTCTCGCCGCTGATCACCGAGGCCCTCAGCCGCGAGTGCCAGCAGCCCATCCGACTGGCGATCACCGTGACGGGCCCGGCACCCGAGGCGGCGGCCCCGCCCGCGCCGGCGATCCCGTCCCCCACCCCTGCCCCCGAACAGCAGCAGCCGTCCCAGCCGCAACAGCCGCCCCAGCCTCCGCACCCCGGCTCCCAGCCCCCGCAGCAGCACGGCACCCAGGACCGCTACGGCGAGGAGCGGTACGAGCAGGACAGGTACGGCGGCGACCGGCACGGCGGCGACCGGCACGGCGGCGACCGGCACGGCGGCGACCGGCACGAGCAGGAGCGGTTCGACCAGCAGGAGCGGTTCGACCAGTACGAGAGCCGTGAGGTCCCCGGCGCTCGCTCCGCGTACCCGACGGACTACGCGCAGCACCCCCACCCCCCGACCTGGCAGCAGCCGCGCGAGCCCTACCCCCCGCAGCAGCACCAGCCCCGCCAGTCCTACGACCGCCAGCAGCAGCCGTACGAGCAGCACCAGTCCTACGAGCACCAGGGTTACGACCAGCAAAGCAGCGGCTACGACGCGGGCCAGGGCTACGAAGGCGCCCAGAGCTACGAGGGCGCCCAGGGCTACGACAGCGCACAGAGCTACGAGCGCGCCGGTGGCCAGAGCTACGAGCGTGGTCAGAGCTACGACGGCGGCCAGGGCTACCAGGTCGGCCCGCACGGTCAAGGTGGTCAGGGCGGTCAGGGTGGTCAGAGTTATGACCAGCAGTCGTTCGAGGCGTACGAGCCGCAGCAGCATCAGCAGGCGCCACAGCAGCACCAGCTCCAGCACCAGCAGCGCCCCCGTCCGCAGGTTCCGCAACAGGGCCGCCCTCCCGCCCCCCACTACGACAGCCCCGCACAGCTGCCCGCACCCAGCGGAGCGCCGGGGCCGCTGGCCGCGCAGCCCGCGCCGGCCACGGGTCCGGGGGAGCCGACCGCGCGGCTGAACCCGAAGTACCTCTTCGACACCTTCGTGATCGGTGCCTCGAACCGGTTCGCACACGCGGCGGCTGTCGCCGTGGCCGAGGCGCCGGCCAAGGCGTACAACCCGCTGTTCATCTACGGCGAGTCCGGTCTCGGCAAGACGCATCTGCTGCACGCGATCGGCCACTACGCGCGCAGCCTCTACCCGGGCACCCGGGTGCGCTACGTCAGCTCGGAGGAGTTCACCAACGAGTTCATCAACTCCATCCGGGACGGCAAGGCGGACGCGTTCCGCAAGCGCTACCGCGACATGGACATCCTGCTCGTCGACGACGTCCAGTTCCTGGCGGACAAGGAGTCGACCCAGGAGGAGTTCTTCCACACCTTCAACACCCTGCACAACGCCAACAAGCAGATCGTCCTCTCCAGCGACCGGCCGCCCAAGGCGCTGGAGACGCTGGAGGACCGGCTGCGCAACCGCTTCGAGTGGGGCCTGATCACCGACGTCCAGCCCCCCGAGCTGGAGACGCGCATCGCGATCCTCCGGAAGAAGGCGGTGCAGGAGCAGCTGAACGCACCGCCCGAGGTGCTGGAGTTCATCGCCTCGCGCATCTCCCGCAACATCCGGGAGCTGGAGGGCGCCCTGATCCGGGTCACGGCCTTCGCCAGCCTCAACCGGCAGCCGGTCGACCTCGGACTGACCGAGATCGTGCTGAAGGATCTGATCCCCGGCGGGGAGGACGCGACGCCGGAGATCACCGCGCCCGCGATCATGGCCGCGACGGCCGACTACTTCGGGCTGACGGTGGACGACCTGTGCGGGTCCTCGCGCAGCCGCGTCCTGGTCACGGCACGGCAGATCGCCATGTATCTGTGCCGCGAGCTGACCGACCTCTCGCTGCCGAAGATCGGCGGCCAGTTCGGCGGGCGTGACCATACGACGGTGATGCACGCGGACCGGAAGATCCGGGCGCTGATGGCTGAGCGGCGCTCCATCTACAACCAGGTCACCGAGCTGACCAACCGCATCAAGAACGGCTGACGCCTCCCCTTCCTCGCCTCGCCCCTCCTCGCCTCGCCCCTCCTCGCCTCGCCCCTCCTCGCCTCGCCCCTCCTCGCCTCGCCCCTCCTCGCCTCGCCCCTCCTCGCCGGGCTCCTCTCACGCCTGGTGCTGAGCAGGGGTGCCCCGTTGCCGTGTGTTCCAGGCTGCCGGTGGTCGTGGTTGCTCGCGCCCACGCGGCGGAGCCGCACATGAGCCCAGCCCCGCGCCCCTGATGGGGCGGGCGCCGTTGTTCGATTACGGGGCTCGTCAGGCCCTTGGTCCACAGCAGTGGGCCGTTTACCGCTTCCACACCCTGGGGACCTTCTCCGTTGTCCCAAGGGCGTCCACAACTGAGCCGCCCGGATGGTGGTTTGCCGAGGTCACTCGGCTGTGTACTTGTGGGCGCCCGGCGTCCACAGGATGTGGAGGGTCGAGGGGGCTCCGACCCGGGCTGTGACTTGTCCACCGGCCGCCCACAGGATGGGGGCTCTTTTCCCCAGTGATCGGCTACTTCTCCACAGTCCTGTCCACTGTTCGGCAACTCAACGCGCCCGCTCACCGGTCCGAGTGAAAGCCGTCACATCGAGGGGCAGGTTTGGGCTGTGGGAAAGGCGGGGAAAACTGTGGGCGTAGCTGTGGGCAAACCGCTCCTGCCTGTGGGCGGGGTGTGCAGAACTTTTCCGCGTCCACAGAGAACCCCCCTTCCTCCACCGGTCCACCCACAGGCGCGGTGGACAAAATTCCGGGTCTGAGCTGCGGAAACACGCTTTTCCACCGTTTCCACAAGCCCTACTACTACGACCACACAGAGAGAGCCCGGGATTCGCTTCGAAGTGGGGGCTGTGCACAACTCGGCTCCGCGGGCCTCGACCCGGATCGCGTCGACTTGACCCGCGCCCGCACCTGCTGTCAGTCCCGTGCGTCAGACTGGTGCCCGGCAAAGCACGAGCAGAGGCAGCAGCAGGAGGCGGCTGAACGTGAAGATCCGGGTTGAACGCGATGTGCTCGCGGAGGCGGTGGCCTGGACGGCCAAGAGCCTCCCCGCCCGCCCGCCGGTGCCCGTGCTCGCGGGCCTGCTGTTGAAGGCGGACGACGGCACGCTGAGCCTCTCCGGCTTCGACTACGAGGTCTCGGCGCGGGTCTCGGTCGAGGCGGAGGTCGAGGAGGACGGCACGGTGCTGGTCTCCGGCCGGCTGCTGGCCGACATCTGCCGTGCCCTCCCCAACCGCCCGGTGGAGATCTCCACAGACGGGGTACGGGCGACCGTCGTCTGCGGCTCCTCCCGGTTCACCCTGCACACACTCCCTGTGGAGGAGTACCCGGCGCTGCCTCAGATGCCGTCGGCCACCGGCACGGTCCCCGGCGAGGTCTTCGCCGCCGCAGCGCAGCAGGTCGCCATCGCGGCCGGGCGGGACGACACGCTGCCGGTGCTGACCGGTGTGCGTATCGAGATCGAGGGCGACACCGTCACGCTGGCCTCCACCGACCGGTACCGCTTCGCGGTGCGCGAGTTCCTGTGGAAGCCCGAGACGCCGGACGCCTCCGCGGTTGCCCTGGTGCCCGCGAAGACGCTGCTGGAGACCGCCAAGTCGCTGAGCGGAGGCGACAGCGTGACGCTGGCGCTGTCCGGCTCCGGTTCCGGTGAGGGCCTGATCGGTTTCGAGGGCGCAGGGCGGCGGACGACGACGCGGCTGCTGGAGGGCGACCTGCCCAAGTACCGCACGCTGTTCCCGACGGAGTTCAACTCGGTCGCGGTGATCGAGACGGCGCCGTTCGTGGAGGCCGTCAAGCGTGTGGCGCTGGTCGCGGAGCGGAACACTCCGGTGCGGCTCAGCTTCGAGCAAGGCGTGCTCACCCTGGAGGCCGGGTCCAGCGACGATGCACAGGCTGTGGAGAGGGTCGACGCCGAGCTGGAGGGCGACGACATCTCGATCGCCTTCAACCCCGGCTTCCTGCTGGAGGGGCTGAGCGCCATCGACTCGCCGGTGGCGCAGCTGTCGTTCACGACCTCGACCAAGCCCGCGCTGCTGAGCGGCCGGCCGGCCAAGGACGCCGAGGCCGATGAGGCGTACAAGTACCTGATCATGCCCGTGCGGCTCTCCGGCTGAGGGGTATTCGGCTGGGCGTAGGGTCGAATGCGAACGAAACTGCGGAAACGCGAGAAGTACAGCTAAGGGGCAGTGATGGAGCTCGGTCTGGTTGGTCTCGGGAAGATGGGCGGGAACATGCGTGAGCGCATCCGCCGCGGGGGCCACACGGTCATCGGCTATGACCGGAATCCGGACGTCGCGGACGTCGGCAGCCTCAAGGAGCTGATCGACTCGCTCAGCGCGCCGCGCGTGGTGTGGGCGATGGTGCCGGCCGGTGCGGCCACCCAGTCGACCATCGACGAGCTCGGTGACCTGCTCTCCCCCGGCGACCTGGTCGTGGACGGCGGCAACTCGCGCTGGACCGACGACGAGAAGCACGCCGAGGAGCTGAGGGCCAAGGGCATCGGCTTCGTCGATTGCGGTGTCTCCGGTGGCGTGTGGGGCCTGGAGAACGGCTACGCGCTGATGTACGGCGGCTCGGCCGAGGACGTGGCGAAGGTGCAGCCGATCTTCGACGCCCTCAAGCCCGAGGGGGAGTTCGGCTCCGTCCACGCGGGCAAGGTGGGCGCCGGCCACTTCGCGAAGATGGTCCACAACGGCATCGAGTACGCCATGATGCAGTCCTTCGCCGAGGGCTGGGAGCTGCTGGAGGCCGCGGACTCGGTCACCGATGTGCGCGAGGTCTTCCGCTCCTGGCAGGAGGGCACCGTCATCCGCTCCTGGCTGCTGGACCTGGCGGTCAAGGCGCTGGACAGCGACGAGCACCTGGACGCGCTGCGCGGCTACGCGGCGGACTCGGGCGAGGGCCGCTGGACGGTGGAGGCCGCGATCGACAAGGCGGTGCCGCTGCCGGCGATCACCGCTTCGCTGTTCGCGCGGTTCTCCTCCCGGCAGGAGGACTCCCCGCAGATGAAGATGATCGCCGCGCTGCGCAACCAGTTCGGCGGCCACGCGGTGACGGCCGCTGACAAGTCCGGGGAGAAGGGCGCTGACGCCCCGGGTGCCGACGTCACGCCGCCCACCGGGGGCTGACGGCCAGACGATGCACGTCACGCATCTCTCGCTCGCTGATTTTCGCTCGTACGCCCGGGCCGAGGTGCCGCTCGGCCCGGGCGCATGGGCGTTTCTCGGGCCGAACGGCCAGGGCAAGACGAACCTTGTCGAGGCCGTGGGCTATCTGGCCACGCTGGGCAGCCACCGGGTGTCGGCGGACGCGCCGCTGGTACGGCAGGGCGCTCAGCGTGCCGTCGTCCGTGCCCAGGTGCGGCAGGGCGAGCGGGAGCAGCTGGTCGAGCTGGAGCTGAACCCGGGCAAGGCCAACCGGGCGCGGATCAACCGCTCCTCGCAGGTACGCCCCCGCGATGTGCTGGGCATCCTGCGCACGGTGCTGTTCGCGCCGGAGGACCTGTCGCTGATCAAGGGCGATCCGGGTGAGCGGCGCCGGTTCCTGGACGAGCTGGTGACGGCGCGTGCCCCGCGGATGGCGGGGGTGCGCTCGGACTACGAACGGGTGCTCAAGCAGCGCAACAGCTTGCTGAAGTCGGCCGCCATGGCGCGGCGGCACGGCGGCCGCGGTGTGGATCTGTCGACGCTGGATGTGTGGGACCAGCATCTGGCGTGCGCGGGCGCCGAGTTGCTGGCACAGCGGCTGGATCTGCTGGCGGTGCTGGGCCCGTTGGCCGACAAGGCGTACGAGCGGCTGGCGCCGGGCGGCGGCCCGGTCGCGTTCGAGTACCGGGGTCCGGTGGCCGGCGCGTCCAGGGAAGAGCTGTACGCGGGGCTGCTCGCGGCGCTGGGCGAGGCCCGTAAGCAGGAGATCGAACGCGGTGTGACGCTGGTGGGCCCGCACCGCGACGACGTGCTGCTGCGGCTGGGCGAGCTGCCGGCGAAGGGGTACGCCAGCCACGGCGAGTCCTGGTCGTACGCGCTGGCGCTGCGGCTGGCCGCGTATGAGCTGCTCAAGAGCGAGGGGCATGAGCCGGTGCTGATCCTTGACGATGTCTTCGCCGAGCTGGACACCAGACGCCGGGCCCGGCTGGCGGAGCTGGTGGCCCCGGCCGAGCAGGTGCTGGTGACCGCCGCGGTCCCGGAGGACGTGCCGGAGGTGTTGGTGGCCAAGCGGTTCTCGGTGGCGGACGGGGAGGTGACGCCGCTTTGAACGAACGCCCGGTCGAGCAGCCCGACGGGGGACCCGACGAAAAACCCGACGAGCAGCCCGGCCAAAAACCCGGCGAAAAACCCGGCAAGGCCGAGCAGCCCGCGGCCAGCGGGGTCGACCTGGCCCGGGCGGCGCTGCAGACCGCCAGGAAGCAGGCGCGGGCGCGGGGGGCCGAGGAGCAGCAGCGGCGGCAGGCCCGCCGGGGCGGTGGGCTGCGCTCGGGTGCCCGGCGGGACGGGCGTGATCCGCTGCCGTTGGGGGCCGCTGTCAGCAGGCTCCTCGCGGAGCGCGGCTGGGAGACGCCGGCGGCGGTCGGCGGGGTGATGGGGCGCTGGCCGCAGCTGGTGGGCCCGGAGGTGGCGCAGCACTGCGAGCCGCAGCAGTACGACGAGGAGGAGCGCACGCTGCAGGTGCGGTGCGACTCGACGGCGTGGGCGACGCAGCTGCGGCTGCTGGCGCCGCGGCTGGTGGCGCGGCTGAACGAGGACCTGGGCCAGGGCACCGTACGGATGATCAAAGTGCGGGGTCCCGAGGCCCCGCGCAAGGGGTACGGGCCGCTGCGGGCGCCCGGCAGCAGGGGGCCGGGAGACACGTACGGGTGAGGTCCGGGGGCCTTCGGTCGCCCTGTGTACGCGGCCCGGGACAGCCGGAGACGGATCGAAGCTCTCAGTGCCACTGTGAAGCTCTTGGCCCCCCGGTCCAGATATGGGGAGTCGAACGGCGCCAGTTCAGGGCGCCACATGTGGACTCAGGCACCGGCAAACCCCCACTGTTGTCGTAGCCACCGGTACACTGGGGGACTACCGCACCGTTGCGGAACATGTCGAACGACGCAGCCGCTCCGCCTTGCCCTGGAGACGGCCTGTGCTGTGCCAGAAAGGGCGCTTCGTGGCCGATTCCGGCGATCTCAACGAGAACGACAAGACGACTCCGCCGCAGTCCGCGGAGGAAACCCCCACTCCCGTCCCGCCAGGCGACGCCGAGGTGCCGTCGTACGATGCGAGCGCGATCACCGTCCTGGAGGGGCTGGACGCGGTTCGCAAAAGGCCCGGCATGTACATCGGGTCGACCGGTGAGCGTGGTCTTCATCACCTGGTGTACGAGGTGGTGGACAACTCCGTCGACGAGGCGCTCGCCGGGCACGCGGACACCATCGAGGTGGTGCTGCTCGCCGACGGCGGCGTCCGGGTCACCGACAACGGGCGCGGTATCCCGGTGGGCATCATCCCGTCCGAGGGGAAGCCGGCCGTCGAGGTCGTGCTCACCGTGCTGCACGCGGGCGGCAAGTTCGGCGGCGGCGGTTACGCGGTCTCCGGCGGACTGCACGGCGTCGGCGTCTCCGTCGTGAACGCGCTGTCCACCAAGGTCGCCGTCGAGGTCAAGACCGACGGCTACCGCTGGACGCAGGACTACAAGCTGGGCGCGCCCACGGCCCCGCTGTCGCAGAACGAGGCCACGGACGAGACGGGTACCACGGTCACGTTCTGGGCCGACAGCGACATCTTCGAGACGACGGACTACTCCTTCGAGACGCTCTCGCGGCGCTTCCAGGAGATGGCCTTCCTCAACAAGGGGCTGACCATCTCGCTGACGGACGAGCGCGAGGGGCACGTCGACGAGGACGGCAGGCCCAACACCGTCCGGTACCACTACGAGGGCGGGATCGCGGACTTCGTCCGCTATCTCAACTCGCGCAAGGGCGAGCTGGTCCATGACACCGTCATCTCCTTCGAGGCCGAGGACACCGAGCGGATGCTCTCGGTCGAGGTGGCGATGCAGTGGAACAGCCAGTACAGCGAGGGGGTCTACTCCTTCGCCAACACCATCCACACCCACGAGGGCGGTACCCACGAGGAGGGCTTCAGGGCCGCGCTGACGGGTCTGATCAACCGGTATGCGCGGGACCGCAAGCTGCTGCGCGAGAAGGACGACAACCTCACGGGTGAGGACATCCGCGAGGGTCTGACCGCGATCATCTCCGTCAAGCTGGGCGAGCCGCAGTTCGAGGGCCAGACGAAGACGAAGCTGGGCAACACGGAGGCGAAGACTTTCGTCCAGAAGATCGTCCACGAGCATCTGACCGACTGGCTCGACCGGAACCCGAACGAGGCCGCCGACATCGTCCGCAAGGGCATCCAGGCGGCCACGGCGCGGGTCGCGGCCCGCAAGGCGCGGGATCTGACGCGCCGCAAGGGTCTGCTGGAGACGGCGTCGCTGCCGGGCAAGCTCTCGGACTGCCAGTCCAACGACCCGGCCAAGTGCGAGATCTTCATCGTGGAGGGTGACTCGGCGGGCGGCTCGGCCAAGTCGGGCCGCGACCCGGAGTACCAGGCCATCCTGCCGATCCGCGGCAAGATCCTGAACGTGGAGAAGGCACGGATCGACAAGGTCCTGCAGAACGCCGAGGTGCAGGCGCTGATCTCGGCGTTCGGCACCGGTGTGCACGAGGACTTCGACATCGAGAAGCTCCGCTACCACAAGATCATCCTGATGGCGGACGCCGATGTCGACGGCCAGCACATCAACACCCTGCTGCTGACCCTGCTCTTCCGCTTCATGCGGCCGCTGGTGGAGGCCGGTCACGTGTTCCTGTCGCAGCCGCCGCTGTACAAGATCAAGTGGAGCCGGGACGAGTTCCAGTACGCCTACTCCGACCCCGAGCGCGACAGCCTCATCCAGCTCGGCCGCGAGCAGGGCAAGCGCATCAGGGACGACTCGGTGCAGCGCTTCAAGGGTCTGGGTGAGATGAACGCGGACGAGCTGCGCACCACCACCATGGACATCGAGCACCGCGTCCTGCGCCAGGTGACGCTGGACGACGCTGCCGCCGCCGATGACCTGTTCTCCATCCTGATGGGTGAGGACGTCGAGGCCCGCCGCTCGTTCATCCAGCGCAACGCGAAGGATGTCCGGTTCCTGGACATCTGACGTCGGCCCCTGGTTGCCGTTCCCGGACCAGGACCTCGCAGCGACCAGGACCGCGAAGCGCCGCACACAGAGAAGGACTTGATCTTTAACCATGGCCGACGAGACCCCCACCACCCCGGAGCCGACGCCCGAGAACGCCCCGGCACCCGACAGCGCGCTGGTGGACACCGAGGCGGGCGCGCGCGTCGAGCCCGTCAGCCTCGAGACGGAGATGCAGCGCTCGTACCTCGACTACGCGATGAGCGTGATCGTCAGCCGCGCGCTGCCCGACATCCGCGACGGCCTCAAGCCGGTGCACCGCCGGGTGCTCTACGCGATGTACGACGGCGGGTACCGCCCCGAGAAGGGCTACTACAAGTGCGCCCGCGTCGTGGGCGATGTGATGGGCACCTACCACCCGCACGGTGACACCTCGATCTACGACGCGCTGGTGCGGCTGGCGCAGCCGTGGTCGATGCGGATGCCGTTGGTCGACTCGAACGGCAACTTCGGCTCGCCCGGCAACGACCCGGCCGCGGCCATGCGGTACACCGAGTGCAAGATGGCGCCGCTGGCCATGGAGATGCTCCGGGACATCGACGAGGAGACCGTCGATTTCCAGGACAATTACGACGGCCGCAACCAGGAGCCGACGGTTCTGCCGGCGCGCTTCCCCAACCTGCTGATCAACGGCTCGGCCGGAATCGCCGTCGGTATGGCGACCAACATCCCGCCGCACAACCTGCGCGAGGTCGCCGCCGGCGCCCAGTGGTATCTCGACCACCCGGAAGCCTCCAACGAGGAGCTGCTGGAAGCCCTCATGGAGCGGATCAAGGGTCCGGACTTCCCCAGCGGCGCGCTGGTGGTGGGCCGCAAGGGCATCGAGGAGGCGTACCGCACCGGGCGCGGCTCGATCACCATGCGGGCCGTGGTGGAGGTCGAGGAGATCCAGGGCCGCCAGTGCCTGGTCGTCACCGAGCTGCCCTTCCAGGTCAACCCGGACAACCTCGCGTTGAAGATCGCCGACCTGGTCAAGGACGGCCGGATCGGCGGTATCGCGGACGTCCGCGACGAGACGTCCTCGCGGACCGGCCAGCGCCTGGTCATCGTCCTGAAGCGGGACGCGGTCGCCAAGGTCGTCCTCAACAACCTCTACAAGCACACCGATCTGCAGACCAACTTCGGCGCCAACATGCTGGCCCTGGTCGAGGGCGTGCCGCGCACGCTGTCGCTGGACGCCTTCATCCGGCACTGGGTCGCACACCAGATCGACGTGATCGTGCGCCGCACCCGCTTCCGGCTGCGCAAGGCCGAGGAGCGCGCCCACATCCTGCGCGGTCTGCTCAAGGCGCTGGACGCGATCGACGAGGTCATCGCGCTGATCCGGCGCAGCGAGACCGTCGATGTGGCCCGCGAGGGTCTGATGGGGCTGCTGACGATCGACGAGATCCAGGCCAACGCGATCCTGGAGATGCAGCTGCGCCGGCTGGCCGCGTTGGAGCGGCAGAAGATCACCGCCGAGCACGACGAGCTCCAGGCGAAGATCAACGAGTACAACACGATCCTCGCCTCGCCCGAGAAGCAGCGGCAGATCATCGGCGAGGAGCTGCGCGCGATCGTCGACAAGTTCGGCGACGACCGGCGTAGCAAGCTGATCCCCTTCGAGGGCGACATGTCCATCGAGGACCTGATCGCCGAGGAGGACATCGTCGTCACGATCACCCGTGGCGGCTACGTCAAGCGCACCAAGACGGACGACTACCGCGCCCAGAAGCGCGGCGGCAAGGGCGTGCGCGGGACGAAGCTGAAGGAAGACGACATCGTCGACCACTTCTTCGTCTCCACCACCCACCACTGGCTGCTGTTCTTCACCAACAAGGGCCGTGTCTACCGGGCCAAGGCATACGAACTGCCCGACGCGGGACGGGACGCGCGGGGCCAGCACGTGGCCAACCTGCTGGCCTTCCAGCCGGATGAGCAGATCGCCGAGATCCTCGCCATCCGGGACTACGAGGCGGTGCCCTACCTGGTGCTGGCCACCAAGTCGGGGCTGGTCAAGAAGACCCCCCTCAAGGACTACGACTCGCCCCGCTCCGGCGGCGTCATCGCGATCAACCTCCGCGAGATGGAGGACGGCCGCGACGACGAACTGATCGGCGCCGAGTTGGTCTCTCCCGACGACGACCTGCTGCTGGTCAGCAAGAAGGCCCAGTCGATCCGCTTCACCGCGACCGACGAGGCGCTGCGTCCCATGGGGCGGGCCACCTCCGGTGTCAAGGGGATGAGTTTCCGCGAGGACGACGAACTGCTCTCGATGAATGTCGTGCGGGCGGGTACGTTCGTGTTCACGGCGACCGATGGCGGGTACGCGAAGCGGACCAACGTGGACGACTACCGGGTCCAGGGCCGCGGCGGCCTCGGCATCAAGGCCGCCAAGATCGTGGAGGACCGGGGATCACTGGTCGGTGCGCTGGTGGTCGAGGAGACGGACGAGATCCTCGCCATCACGCTCAGCGGCGGTGTGATCCGTACGCGGGTCAACGAGGTGCGGGAGACCGGCCGTGACACCATGGGCGTCCAACTGATCAACCTGGGCAAGAAGGACGCGGTTGTCGGCGTGGCACGGAACGCCGAAGCCGGTCGGGAGGCCGAGGAAGTGGAGGCCGCGGCGGGTACCCCTGACGTGGGGGAGCAGGACGCGCCCGACCCGGACGACGACTAGGACAACTAGGAGCAGGGCGTGAGTGGTGCTCAGCCGCAGCCGAAGGCTCAGCCGCAGCCGCAGGCGAAGCCCCCGTCCCCGGCCCAGCCGCAGACCGAGCAGCAGCCGCACCGGCCGCCGCAGGCGTATCCGTCCCCGGACGGGGACCGGCAGGCGGCTGCTGGCGGCCGGCCGGAGCAGCCGGGAGCGGGCACCGTACGCAAGCCCCGTACCGGGGCCCGCACGGTGCCGCGGACCCGTAAGGCCCGGCTGCGGGTGGCGAAGGCCGACCCGTGGTCGGTGATGAAGGTCAGCTTCCTGCTGTCCGTGGCGCTGGGGCTGTGCACCATCGTGGCGGTCGCCGTGCTGTGGATGGTGATGGACGCGATGGGCGTCTTCTCCACCCTCGGCGGCACCGTCAGCGAGGCCACCAGCGCCGAGGGCAACGGCGGCTTCGACCTGGAGACGTTCCTCTCGCTGCCCCGCGTCCTGCTCTTCACCTCGCTCATCGCCGTGATCAACGTCGTCCTGGCCACCGCGCTGGCCACCCTGGGCGCCTTCATCTACAACCTCTCGGCGGGCTTCGTCGGCGGGGTGGAGCTGACCTTGGCCGAGGACGAGTAGCCCGGCCCCCGGCCCGTACGGAACCGATTTGGGACCACGGCTGAAGTGCGCTAACCTTTCTGTGCAGCGCGCGGCTATAGCTCAGACGGTTAGAGCGCTTCCCTGATAAGGAAGAGGCCCCAGGTTCAAGTCCTGGTAGCCGCACCAGCACAAAGGCCCCCGGCCATCGAACCGGGGGCCTTTGTCGTCGTGCTCCGAGAGGACCCGGGGCCGACGGAGGAGTCGAGCCCGTTCAGCGGCCCAGCGCGGTGCGCAGGGTGATCCCGTAGCGGCTGCGCAGGCGCCGTACCTCCCAGACCGACAGGGCGGTCACCGTCAGCGGGCCGCCGAGAAGGAACGTGTACAGCACCTCGGGGGGCGCCGCCACATCGGGACCGTCGATCAACTGGAAGACGAACAGCGACCACACCAGCAGAGGGGACAGCAACGCGGGGAGCAGTTCGTGGACCTCCGCGGCGCGGAAGCAGGAATTGACGCACACATAGGCCGCGACGATGGTGTAGATGAGCGAGACGACCAGAAGCACCAGGGCGACAAACGCCCCGAGGAGGAGAACCAGCAGGCTCAGGACACGACAGATGATGCCTGAGCCGACGATCGAGGAGAAGAAGGCGATCAGGCCCGGCCCGTCGACCAGGTCGCCCTTGACGGTGGTGACGGACAGCCAGGTGATCGCCGGGCCCGTTGCGAGCGCGAGGACGGAGCTGATGGGTCCGCCCAGGCGCCGGGTGAAGTCGCGGCGCCGGTCGGGGGTGCTCGCGATGAGGAAGACCGCGATGCCGACGAAGCTGCCGACCAGCAGGATGCCGCAGGCGATGACGAGTTCGACGAGTTTGCCCAGGGCGAACTCTTCGCGGCCCTCGCTCAGGGGGTAGGCCATGACCAGCCACCCGGCGGCGACCATGCCCAGCAGCGTCCGCGAGCGCCGCATCCGGGCGATGGTGCTGTCGTGGAGGCGTCCGCGGAGGTCCTGACGGGTGGTGCCCAAGCCGACGCGGAAGGCCCGGTTCAGCCTGCCGATGGGCCCTGGGCGGTGCGGAACGGGTCCTGTGGGACGGTTGCCGAATCCACGGCCGGCCCTGCTCATCCGGTACTCCCCCGAGTGCTGCGCGTGCTTTGAGCGATGTCCGGGCACCGCCGCGAATGCCGCACACCCTAGCGCTGCGGCGCCCCGGACCTCTCGGCGGGCCGCATGCTCAAGTCACGTACCGGCGGCGAGGGTTCGTCCGGCACGCCCCCGGGCCAGGCCGATCACCCAGCGGTTCCCGATCAGCGCGGACGGTGAGAGCGCCGGGGCCACCCCGTGAGCCGACCCTCGTACGGCCCGGTCCCGGCGCTCCACCCGGATCCCCCGTTCCCGCAGCGGTTCCCCTCAGTCCGGGGTCCGGCCACTGGCGCGGCATCGACCGCCGGGCCCATCCGCCTCCGCCGTCCGTCGGAGGCCGGGCTCCTCCTCGGCCCCTGTCGGCCTCGGCTCCTGTCGACGTTTGTGCCCCTACGGGCCCTGGTACCGGTAGCGCGTCCTGACCGTCGGCGCCGACGAGCGCCTCCTCGGCGAGCGGAGTGCTGTGATGACCAGTCCCGATCCCGGGTCGCGGCCCGAGAACGAGCCTGAGCACGGGCAGGAGCCCGGGCGCGCCTCCGAGCACGAACCGAAGCGCGGGCCCGAGGGGGAGCCAGAGCCCGCGGCCGTGCGGGATCCCGAGCGGGAGAAGACGTCCGGCCGGCGGCCCGAGGGGCCACCGCACGCGCGCAGCGGCACCCTCGGTCAGACGCTCAAGCGCACCCTGACCGAGTTCAAGGAGGACAATCTCTCGGACTCGGCCGCCGCGCTCACCTACTACTCGGTACTTTCGATCTTCCCGGCGCTGATCGCGCTGATCTCGCTGGTCAGCCTGGTGATGAGCCGTGAGAAGATCATCGACACACTCAACGACCTGGTCAGTTCGATCGGCCCGGCATCCGCCGTGGACACGTTCAAGAAGCCGATCGAGTCCATGGGGTCCGGCTCCGGAACCCCCACCGTGATGCTGATCGTCGGCGTGCTGGGCGCACTGTGGACGGCCTCGGGATACGTGGGCGCCTTCATCCGCGCCTCGAACGTCGTCTACGAGGTGGAGGAGGGCCGCTCCGTCTTCCAGCTGCGCCCCGTGCAGCTCCTGGTGACGCTGATCGCGGTGCTGCTCCAGGCGCTGGTGCTGGTCGGGCTGGTGGTCAGCGGTCCGCTGGCGAAGAAGGCCGGGAACGCGCTCGGTCTGGGGGACGCGGCGGTGACGGCGTGGAACTGGGCCAAATGGCCGGTGATGGTGCTGGTCGTCATCCTGATCATCGCGGTGCTGTACTACGCCTCGCCCAATGCGCGGCTGCGCGGCTTCGCCTCGGTTCTGCCGGGCGCCGTACTGGCGCTGGTGGTCTGGCTGATCGCTTCGGTGGGGTTCGCGTTCTACGCGGCGAACTTCGGGTCGTACAACAAGACCTACGGGACGCTGGGCGGCGTCGTGGTCTTCCTGGTGTGGCTGTGGCTCACCAATCTGGCCATAGCCCTGGGCGCCGAGTTCAACTCCGAGCGGGAGCGGGCCCGGGAGCTGGCGGAGGGCGTGCCGGGCGCCGAGCGGGAGATCCAGCTGGAGGAGCGCTCCAGGACGAAGCGGAAGAAGCGCTCCCGGACCGCGTGAGGAAGCGGGTGACCGGGGCCCCGGCGGCGCGTCGGGGCGCCGTCGGGCCGACCCGGCTGTTCGGGGAGGCCGTTGGGTATCATCGGCCGCCAGAGAGGTCCCAATGTCTAAGAAGGACGAGGTAGCGCGGTGAAGAAGCTTTTCCTGGTCGCACTGGCCGCCATCGGCGGTCTCCTCGTGTACCGCCAGATCCAGGCGGACCGCGCCGAGCAGGATCTGTGGACGGAGGCGACCGACTCCGTGCCCGCAGGTTCGGGTGTGTAACCCCAGCGAACAGTGAACGTGAGGCCCCTGCCGCTTCTGGCGGTCGGGGCCTCCGTCGTATCCGGCCTTCTGCGCAGGGAAATTTGAGGCTGCCAGCTGTTTCTGTACCGTGACACTCACCCTCTTGTCGCTTGCTCTTGCAAAGCAATACGGTGCTCTCGCAAAGCTGCGGGAGATCCGATGGGCAAGGGGGACGAAGGACATGCGACCAGAGCGAAGCCGGCTCGCCCGGGGAGTGACCGGAGGAGCGCTGCTGGCCTTCCTCGCCGGGCCGCTCACCGGGGCCGCGGCCACCACTGCGGCGGCCGCCCAGGCAGCGCGGGCCGCGCAACCCGCGCCGGTCGCAAAAGCCGCGCCAGCCGCCCCAGCCGTCCCCGGCACAGCGGCGCTCGTCCGGAACTCGCTGGAGATCGTGCTGGACTCCTCCGGCTCCATGGCCGACAAGGACGGCTCCGGAAGGACCCGGATGCAGTCCGCACGCAAGGCGGTCGGCACGCTCGTCGACAGCCTGCCCGACGCCTACCCGACCGGGCTGCGTGTCTACGGCGCCGACAAGGCCGACAGCTGCACCGACACCCGGCTCGTCCAACCGGTCGGCGCCCTGGACCGGGCCGGCATCAAGAAGGCGGTGGCCCAGGTGCGGCCCAGGGGCGAGACGCCCATCGGCCACGCGCTCGAGAAGGCCGCAGCGGACCTGCCACCCGCGTCGAAGAGCGCACCGGGCCGCCGCACCATCGTGCTGGTCTCCGACGGCGAGGACACCTGCGGGACGCCCGACCCTTGCGAGGTCGCCGAGGAACTGTCCAAAGACGGCCTCGACCTGCGTATCGACGCCATCGGCTTCCAGGTCGAGGGCAAGGCACGCAAGCAGTTGGAGTGCATCGCGCGGGCCGGGCACGGCGAGTACTACGACGCACCCGAGGCCGAGGACCTGGCCCGGGAACTGGAGCGCGCCGGACGGCAGTCCGCGGACGGCTACCGCCTCCGGGGCAAGCGGGTCACCGGTGCGCACTCCTCGGCCGATGCGCCGACGCTGCGCCTCGGTGGTCAGTACCTGGACACCATCGGGCCCGGCGAGACCCGCTGGTACGCCGCCCGGCTCGACGGCGGGTCCGGCGCGCGGACCGTGGACTTCGCCGCCACCGGCGTGCCGCAGCCGGGCGCGCGCGTGGCCGGTCTGGACGGGCTGAAGCTGACGGTGCGCAGCCCCGACGGCAGCAGGTGCGGCCACGACCGTGCCTGGTTCCAGCAGAGCGAGGGCGGCACCCCGGTCACTGCGGCCGTCAGCCGTGTCCCCAGCGAGGACGGCGGCCTCGACTGCGACAAGCCGGGGCTGTTCACCTTCGAGCTGAGCCGCGACTCCGACGACGACTCCGACCGGGCACGCTGGCCCGTGGAGCTGCGGCTGGGCGCCGAGCGTCCGCTGCCGCACGGCGCCGCCCCGGCCCGCGCCGAGACGGGGTACCGGGACGGTGGCAAGGATGCCACCCTGCCCACCGGAACGCCCAGGGACATCGAGGGCGGCACCGGTTTCAACGACGCGAGGAAGCTGCGGGAGGGCGTCTGGCGGGACACCCTGGTGCCCGCCCAGACCCGCTGGTACCGGGTGCCGGTGGGCTGGAACCAACAGCTCCGCTACGACGTGGAGTTCGCCAACGAGCCCAAACGGCAGCAGAGCGGCGTCCCCTTCTCCTACGTACGGACCCAGACGTACGCGCCCGGGCGGCTGCCGGTCACGGACGGGCTGGAGTTCTCCCCGCGGCGGCCCTACCGGGGTGACCCAGTCAAGGTTTCGCACGGTACGGTTCCCGTCTCCTGGAAGAACCGCGCGGAGCCGTCGGCAGCCGTGCGGCCCGTACGGCGCGCCGGCGACTACTACATCGCCGTCACGCTGGGCGCCGGAGCCGCCCGGATCGCCGAGAACGCCGCGGTCCGTGTCGTCCTGCGCGTCGACGTCAAGGGCCGGGCGAAGCAGGGGCCCGAGCACGACGCGCCGTTCGCCGACGCGGCCGGCGCGCGAGACGGTGGCGACGCGGCCGCCGGCGACGGCACGGGCACCGGCGGCGGTGACGGGAACGGGCAGCAGGCGGCGGGCACCGGCCCGCACCCGGCCGTACTGGCCGGCGGTGGGGCCGCCGCGGTGCTGCTGGTGGCAGGAGGGGCCTGGTACGCCGTGCGGCACCGTGCCAGGGTCCGGAGCGTGAACGCGACGAGGGGTGGCACGTGGTGACAGGGGTTACTGGGGATGCTGGTGCGGCTGAAGTGACCAGCCCGACCGGGGTGACCGGTCCGGCCGTTCCGACCGGCGCGACCGGGCTCGACCGCCGGTTCAGGAGGCGCGCCGGCGCGGTGGCGGCCGCCCTGTGCGCGACCGCCGTGGCGCTGGGCACCTGCGCACCGGGCGCCTGGGCGGCGAACGGCGGGCCGTCGGGCGACCCGCGCACCTACCGGACGGCAGAGGACGCCGAGAAGGTCACCGGCAGCTCCAGCAGCGCGGACGCACCCGAACTGACATCCGGGCTGTTCACCGACCGGATCAAGCCGGGTGAGGAGAAGTACTACGCGCTCGACCTGGACGCCAGGTCCGACGTACACATCACCGCGACCGGTGTCCCGGACCCCGGCACCAGGATCACCTACCAGGACGGCCTCCAGGTGACGCTGCAGAACACCGACGGCGACACCTGCGACCAGGGCGACACCAAGGGCAGCGGCGCCACCGCCTTCCCGCTCTCCGCCTACGCCTCCCGACTGATGGGCGATCCCGACGACGAGGCATGCCGCGTCAAGGGGCCCTACCTGGTGCACATCGTCCGCGAAGAGGGCGACAACTCCGACCCCAGCTCCTGGCCGCTGGAGCTGTCGGTGATGGAGGAGCCCGGTCTCAAGGGCGCCATACCCGCGCCCCGCCCGGGCGCCGAGGAGGAGACCGACGAGAACAACACCCGTCCTGCGCCGCCCTCGGGTCCGGCGAAGACCCGCAAGGGCGGCACCGGCTTCAACGACGCGCGAGCCGTGGGCGACGGCGTCTGGAAGGACCGCCTCCGGCCGGGCGAGACCCGCTATTTCCGGGTGCCGGTCGACTGGGGCCAGCGGCTGTACGCGCGCATGGAGGTGCCCAACGCGGCGCGCGAGGCCAAGGCCGGCAGCTCCTTCCTGCCGCACGGCTTCCGGATGAACGTCTACAACCCGGCGCGGGCGCCGCTCTACGACGAGCAGGTCAAGAGCTACAACGGGGACGGCGCCAAGTTCGACCACTACAGCAACCCCGTCCGCTACGAGAACCGCTTCCTCGACAGGGACTCGGTCTCCGGCACCCGCTTCGCCGGCTGGTACTACGTGGCCGTCACCGTCGGCCCCGACATGGTCCAGCAGTTCCCCGACGGCACGCCCGTCACGCTGCGGATCGGCGTCGAGGGCCACGCGAAGGCGTCACCCTCCTACGCCGGTGACGCCCGGACCGCCGGGTTCGGGGTCGACGACCAGGACCGCGAAATGGCGGAGAAGGGGCTGACCGAAGCCGAGGCCGACAGCAACGCGACCCTGCGGACATTCGGCTGGGCCGGAGTCGGTGCGGGGTCCGCGCTGTTGCTCGTCCTCGCGGTGTGGCTGCTCACGGCCCGCCGCAGGGCAGCTGCTGCCGCACCGCAGGGTTGGCCACCGCACCCTCCTTACACCCACGGCTAGGACCCGTTCCGTCAGGGGTGCCCGGGCTGCCACCCGCCGGGCAGCCCTGGTCGGCTAAGCCGTGACGGTGAGGGCCCAGATGCCGGCGGCGAGGCAGGCGAGGGCTACCAGCAGCATCGGTACGGCGACCTTCGCCGGGGGCCCGGGTTTGCGCGCCGGAGCCGGAACCGGAACCGGCGGCTCCGCCATGGGCTGGTACGCGGAGTACACCTGAGGCTGCACGGGCGTCGGCATCGGCGTCGGCATCGGCGTCGGTGCGGACACCGGGGGCTGAAGCGGGAAGGTCCCGGTGGACGCCTCCGGAGCCACAGCAGCCGCAGTCGCCACAGGAGCAGCCGCAGTCGCCACAGGAGCAGTGGTCGGGCTCACCTCAGCCGCGTCCGGGTCCGCAGGGGCCCCGCCGTCCAGTGGACCCTCGGGGCCGAACCCCTCCGGCAGCGGCCCCAGGTGGTCGAACACCTCGACCGTCTCCTGCTCCACGGTCGCGTCCTGGTCCAGCAACTCGACCGCACCGGCCAGCGCCTTGCGGGCACCCGTAGCGGTGCGGAACCGCAGGCCGGGATCGGGCTGCAGCAACTGCCCCAGCACCTGCCACAGCGGCTCGGGCACCCCCTCGGGGGCCGCGGGCATGCCGTGCTCGTACTGCTCGAACAGGTCCTGCGAGTCCGGCTTCCGCCCGGTGAGCAGATAGAGCGCCACCAGCCCGACCGCGTACAGGTCGGAGGGGAAGTCGGCCTCGGCCTCCAGCATCTGCTCGGGCGCGAAGTAGCCGGGCGTACCGACGACGTAGTTGGTCTCGGTCAGCCGGGGCTCGCCCTTGCGCATGGAGATGCCGAAGTCGGACAGCCGCAGGTGCGGCCGGCCGGTTCCGGTGGGCTCCAGCAGGATGTTCGCGGGTTTGATGTCCCGGTGCACCACGTCCTCGGCGTGCACCGCGGCCAGCCCGGAGAGCAGCTGGTCGAGCAAGGTGCACACGAAAGTGGGGGGCAAAGGCCCGTAGTCGCCCACGAGATGGGCCAGCGAGCCGCCCCTGACCAGGTCCATGGTGAACAGGACCTTCTCGTCGTCGGCGGCCCAGCTGGTGGGGGCCAGCACATGCGGGTGGTCGATGCGCAGGGACTGCTCGCGGACGAAGCGCAGCAGGGTGTGGGCGTCGGACTGCTGGAGCACCTTGGCGGCCACATACCGCTTGCGCCGGTGGTCCCAGGCGCGCCAGACCATGCCGACACCGCCGCGGCCGATCGGATCGACCAGCTCGTACCTGCCGGCGAAGACCTCTCCCATGGTGGTGCGCCTGCTTCCGTTCTCAGCTCTGATGCGCCTCGTAGTGCTTGACGGCGTCCGCGGTGCGGCCCGCCCCGTAGACCCGGAGGAACTCTGCCAGCTCCGGGTGCGAGGGGGCGAGCGCGTTCGACGCCTCGATGATGTCCGCGGCGTCCGAGACCGAGCGCAGCAGGGCCTGGATCTCCCGTACGACGCGCTTCACGGGGGTCTGGGAGGCGCCGGAGGAGGACGTCTGGGTGGTGTTGTGGAGCACGCTGCCGCCCGCTGTACGGCGGATCTCGTCCATCCGGCTGGTCGCGTCGGCCGCGCTGACGTCGCCGCGCGCCACCTCGGCCGCCAGCTCCTGGAGGGCCTGGACGCGCTGGACGACGGCCGGGTTCCCAATCTTTGCCCGCTGCCCGCTCATGAGCTGCGAAAGCATAGGGGCGGACAGTCCGAGCACCGTCGCGAGGCGCGCCTGGTTGAGTCCCAGGTCCTCGATCAGACGGCGGAAGAGAGTCCCCAACGGCTCGCCGTACCACTGACTCTGGAGCTCGCGCGCCTTCGCTGTCGGGTCCTGTGCTGCTGCGTCCATGGCGTCTCCCCTGGGCTGCCCTGTTTCACTTCGCTCGCGCGAACTTGCCGTGCATCCTACGGACGGTGACAGGGGCGGGGCGATACCCGGTCGGAATTCGCCCGCAGGAGCCGGTACCCTGGTGCGCGACGGGGCCATAGCTCAGTTGGTAGAGCGCTGTCTTTGCATGGCAGATGTCAGGGGTTCGACTCCCCTTGGCTCCACACCGGACGAGGCCGACGGGATCCGCGCAGAGGGGCGGGTCGCTTCGGCCTCGTCGTCGTTGCGGCCCGAGGCCGCCCGGTCCGTGCCCTTCTCGGGCAGGTTCACAGGCCGGGTTCCGGGTCCGGGTGGGTGGCCCAGGCCAGGACCTGGTCACGGTCGGCGTGCAGGGCTCTGCGGAAGAGGGCCTCGTACGCGGTGTCGCCGAGCTCGGTACGGGCCCTGGCCTGGCCCTCGTCGCGCAGGGGTGCCACCTCGGGGGTGCCGCGTTGCGGGTGCCCGACCATGTCCCAGTGCTGCGCTCCGGCGCCGTAGGCGAGCGCGGCGAGTTCGGGCCTGCCCTGCTGGGCCCAGGCGGTGGCCAGCAGCTCCAGGCCGAGCGCGATGCCGAAGCGGTCGCCGATGCGGCGCTTGGCGTCGAGCATGTCCCGTGCGTGGGAGCCGGCCGCGCCCGCGCGGTTCTCGAACAGCGCGATCAGAGCGAGCTGGTAGTCGGTGTAGGAGCGGGTCCAGAACTCGCCGAGGTGCACGCACTCCTCGCGCAGCGTCTCGGCCTCGCGGCGGGCTTCTTTGAGGCGGCCGGCGCCGGTGAGCGCGAAGACCCGCACGAGCCGGCACAGTGTGCTGCCGAAGGCCGGGCCGGGCGTCGCACGGGTGTCCCGCAGTGCCGCGTCGGCCGCGGCCAGCGCGGCCAGTGGGCGCCCGGTGAACAGCGCGGCGAGACCCTCCAGGTAGGCGGCCTGGCGCAGCCCTTCCTCGTCCCGGGTGGCGAGGGCCGCCTGCCGGGTCAGTTCGGCGAAGGTGTGGCCCGCTTCGTGGTCGCCCTGCAGCAGCCGGGCCAGCCCCAGCGTCCACAGGCCCTGGGTGCGCGCACCGCTCGGCCCGTCGGTGCAGGCCAGGGCCAGCTCCAGGTAGTGGTGGGTCTCGTAGAGGTGGCCGCAGCACACCCAGAAGAACGCCACGTTCCCGGCCAGCTCCAGGGCCGCGGCCGGGTCGGAGTCCAGCAGGAAGCGGAGCGCCTCGCGCACGTCGTGGTAGAGCTCCTCCATCCGCTCGTACCACGTCTGCTGGCGCGCGCCGAGCCATTCGGCGCGGGCCTTCCGGGAGAGTTCGACGACGGCTGCGGCGTGCCGTGCCGCGACCTGGTGGCTCTCGCCCAGCTCCCGCAGCCACATCCGGCCGTACTCGCGGATGGTGTCCAGCAGCCGGTAGCTCCCGTCCTCGGCCGTCACGACGGACTTGTGCACCAGTCCGGCGAGGGCGGAGCGCAGCTCGTCCCCGGTCAACGGACCACCTGTGCACACCTGTTCGGCCAGTGCGGCGTCGAAGGCGGCGGGGAAGACGGTCAGCCGGGCCCACAGCAGCCGTTCCGTGGGGCGGCACAGCTCGTGGCTCCAGCCCACCGCGGTGCGTACGGCGCTGTGCCGGGCGGGGCGGCGGGGGTTGTCGCAGGGGCCGAGGTGCCCGGGGTCGTCGGGCAGGTCCAGGCCGGAGCGGATGCGGTCGGCCGTCTCGGCCAGCGTGTGGTGGCGCAGCTGGGCGGCGGCCAGTTCCAGTGCGAGCGGGACCCCGTCCAGGCGGGTGCACAGCTGGGTGGCCAGCCGCCGGTCAGCGAGGGCGTGCAGCGGTCTGCCGACGGCTTCGGCGCGCTGACGGAAGAGGGTCACCCCCTCGGTGGCGGGCGCGAGCGGCGGTACGGGGAGCACGGCCTCGCGTACGGCGCCCAGCGGCTGTCTGCTGGTCGCCAGCACGGTGAGGTTGGGGCAGGCGGTCAGCAGCTCGCCGACGAGGTGACAGCAGTACGGCACGAGGTGTTCGCACGAGTCGAGCGCCAGGAGCACGGTGCGGTCCGCGACCCAGCCGCACAGGGCGTCCAGCGGTATGCGGGGGCTGTGGTCGAAGATCCCGAGGGCGTCGGCGACGGTGGCGGCGAGCAGTTCGTCAGTGCGCAGCGGCCACAGGTCGGCCCAGTAGAGGGTTCCGGTCTCCTCGCGGGGTGCCGCCCCGGGGCGGGGTTGCGGGACGTGCTTGCCGGGCGGTTTGTGCAGTGAGTGCAGTGTGTGCAGTGCGTGCAGGGCGAGTCTGGACTTCCCCACTCCGGCGCCGCCCACGAGGGTGATCAGCCGTTGCTCCCTGAGCGCGGCGGTCAGCTGTGCAAGCTCGGCCGCCCTGCCGACGAAGGAGGTTGTCTCCTCAGGGATGTTCTGCTGCTGCACAGGTTCAGTCTTCCTGCCCGAGTGCCCCGCAGTCCGCCACTTTCGGGTTTCTCCTGGATGAGCTTGGATGAGGCCCGATGGGGAGAACTCGTGAGAGTGAGGCGCCAACTCGCAAGCGGAGTTGGGGTTTTACACTCGTTCGAGTGACGATGCAGGGGTGGCGCAGCGCCACCCCCACAGGTCCTGCCTATGCTTACGGGCCGATTTCCCCGGACTCCTACGGTCACAAGGTCATACGTGAGGGCACCGATGGCACCGCACCCGGACGAGAGCGGCCGCAGGCTGTCCTCCACCGAACGAGAGGAGCCCCGCGCGATCGGGGAGGAGCCCTGGGCCGACGAGCAGGAGGGCTCTGCAGGGACCGAGCAGGAGGGCCCTGCGGGGACGGTGCTGACCCGCGCCGAGCCTGGCCGTACGGTCGTCGAACTGCACGGCGAGATCGACCTCGCGGTGGTGCTCGAAACCACGCCCCAGCTCTACGCGCTGACCACGGCGCCCGCCCCGCGACTGGTCGCCGACCTGCGGCCCGTCACCTTCATCGACTGCAGCGGGCTCGCACTCCTGGTCGACATCCGCTCCCGGGTGCTGGCCAGCGGTGGCAGTTTCACACTGGTGTGCGTAGACCACCGGGTGCTGCGCCTGCTGCGGATCACCGGGCTGGACGACGTACTCGTCGCTGTGCCGTCCCTGGAGGAGGGGGCGCATGAGCACACCGGGAGGGGGCGGGAGAGCTGAGTCTCCCGCCCCCTCCCGTCACCGGTGTGCGCCCCGCGCGCCCGCCCGGCGGTCACTTCTTGGGGCGGCCCCCGTTCCCGGAGGCCCCGGAATTCCCGGAGCTCTCGGCGCTACCGGAGCCGCCGGTGCCGCCGGACTCCGCGTCGTCCTGCTTGGCCCTCACCTCGGGGTCGAGCTCGGCGTCGAGCGCGGAGTCGCCGCCCTCGACGGGCGAGCCGTTCACGCTGGCGAGCGACCCCCGGTCGCCGACCTCCGTGGCGGCCGGCGGCTCGACCAGCCAGTCCGGGTTCGCCTGCCTGTCCCACCAGCGCCAGGCCGCGTAAGCGCCGCCGGCGACCAGCCCGACCAGGCCGGCCCGCCAGAGGAACCGGCCCGCGCGGGAGCGCCTGCGGCGGCGGCGCGAGAGCTTCTCGATCTCCTTGACGGACACCTGGCCGCGCAGCGCGGCCACGGCAGCGGCACCGCGCTGCGCCGCTTCCTCGCGGGCGGGCCCCGCGGCCGCGCGGGCCTCCGTCATGGCGCTCTCGATCCGCGGTCCCGCGTAGGCGGCGGCCTTCCGCGCGGCCTTGCGGGTCTGCTCGGCGGCACGTCCTGCGGCCACCTCGACCTCGGAAGGGAGGGTGTCGCGAGCCCGCGCGACCCGGGGGCCGACGTAGTGCTCGTATCCTTCGCGGGCGGAGTGGCGGGCCTGCTCGGCGGCCTTGGAGACCTTCGGCCCGAGCCGCGCACTCGCCTCATACGCGTAGCGCGCCGCGGTGTCCTTGGCCTGGCCCGCATGGGGCCTCACCACCTCCGCAGCGTGGCGCACGCTCTCCTTGGCGGTGCCGGTCGCAGCGCGCACGCTTTCCTTGGCGGTCACGGTTCCTCCTCCTCGGTGGCTCATGACTCAGGGCAGTCGCTCCGCCGGCCCTTTTCGACAGCGGAGGACAGGAAGTCGTTTTTCCACCTGTTTCGAAGATCATGCCTGCCCGTGCTCTGCCCGGCATCTCCCGGTCGGGCATCCGGGTCAGCCACTGCCCCCAGCGTCCGTGGGAGGATCGGGGCAGTCAATGCAGACAGATGGAAGGTAGATCGTGGCCGAGCAACTCCACGCCACCCTGAAGACCAACCACGGCGACATCCGCGTTCAGCTCTTCCCGAACCACGCGCCGAAGACGGTCAAGAACTTCGTCGAGCTCGCCGAGGGCTCCCGCGAATGGACGCACCCGGAGACGGGGCAGAAGACCACCGCGAAGCTGTACGACGGCACCGTCTTCCACCGGGTGATCAGTGGCTTCATGATCCAGGGCGGGGACCCGCTGGGCAACGGCACCGGCGGCCCCGGTTACGAGTTCGGTGACGAGATCCACCCCGACCTCGCTTTCACCAGGCCGTACCTGCTGGCCATGGCCAACGCGGGCCCCGGCACCAACGGCTCGCAGTTCTTCGTCACCGTCGGCGCCACCAACTGGCTGACGGGCAAGCACACCATCTTCGGCGAGGTCGCGGACAAGAGCAGTCAGGAGGTCGTCGACGCGATCAGCGGTACGCAGACCAACCCGCGCACCGACCGTCCGCTGCAGGACGTGGTGCTGGAGTCGGTTGTCATCGAGCGGCAGCAGGCATAGCCGACCGGCAGCGCGAGCGAGCCGAGGGGAGCGCCGGGCGGCCGCGGGCCGACGGCGGGAACCGCACGCCCCACCCGTCCGTATTCTCGGCGGGTGGGGCTGATGCGTACGGGACACTGGAGGGGTGAGCGTGGAGCAGGACGGACAACCCGGGGGCGGGGCCGAAGGGCGGGCGCCGAGACACTGCTACCGGCACCCCGACCGGGAGACGGGCATTTCGTGTACGCGTTGCGAGCGGCCCATCTGCCCTGAGTGCATGGTGCCGGCGTCCGTCGGATTCCAGTGCCCCGAGTGCGTACGGTCCGGATCGGGCACCGGACACCGGCCGGGTGCCAATCGGCCGAGGACGGTAGCGGGCGGGCGGGTCACCGCGGACCCGCGGCTCGTCACCAAGGCGCTGCTGGGTGTGAACGTCGCCGTCTTCATCGCGGTGCTCGCGGTCGGCGACCGGCTGCTGGACCAGCTGCTGCTGTTCGGGCAGGCGGTGACCGAGCCGTACGGTCCGCTGGAGGGCGTCGCGGAGGGGCAGTGGTACCGCCTGCTGACCTCGATGTTCCTGCACCAGGAGATCTGGCACATCGCGATGAACATGCTCGGCCTGTGGTTCCTGGGCCCGCCCCTTGAGGCGGCGCTGGGCCGGGTGCGGTTCCTGGGCCTGTATCTGGTCTCCGGGCTCGCCGGCGGCGCGCTCACCTTTCTGGTGGCGGCACCGCAGCAGGCGTCACTGGGCGCTTCGGGTGCGATCTTCGGCCTCTTCGGGGCGATGGCCGTGCTGATGCGGCGGCTGCGCTACGACATGCGGCCGATCCTGATCCTGCTGGCGATCAATCTGGTCTTCACCTTCACCTGGAAGAACATCGCCTGGGAGGCGCACGTCGGCGGGTTGGTGGCCGGCCTGCTGCTGGCCTGGGCCCTGGTGCACGCGCCCCGCGAGAGGCGGGCGCTGGTGCAGTACGGCGCCTTCGCACTGATGATCGCGGTGATCGTGGTGCTGCTGGTGGTGCGGACGCTCCAGCTCGGCTGACTGGGCCGGCTCGGCTGACTGGGCCGGCTCGGCTGAGACCGCCCGTGCCCGGTGGACAACCGGGCGCGGAGCCGCCCTTCTGGAGCTCGGAAGGGGGTCCGTCGCCGAGTTGTCCACAGCGGGTACGGAATCTTGTGCATGGCGTGGTCCGTCCGGGGGCACCTTCGCTCAGGTGTGCGTTTCCCTTGTGATTCCTCGCCCGACCAGGGCTCCCCGCACCGGCCGTGCGGTCACACCGGCGTCAACGCGCCGAAAGTTATCCACAGATCTTGTGAGTTTTCCAAGGCTGTGGATCAGCCTGTGGATAACTCTTATTTCCACTGGGTGGAGACGACGAAGCCGGTCGCGATGAAGCCGAACCCGACCACGATGTTCCAGTCGCCCAGCGACTCGACCGGAAGCGTCGTGTCTGTGACATAGAACACCACGATCCAGGCGAGACCGATGCCGAACATCGCCAGCATCAGGGGCGCCACCCAGCGGCGGCCACCGCCCCCGCGCAGATCGATCTGGGTGGCCTTCTTCTCCGGCGGGGGTGTGAAGTCCGCTTTCTTCCGGGTACGTGACTTCGGCACGAGAGTCTCTCCTGTCGATGCTCTGCTGACCGCCGTACGGCCCACTGGGACGGTGGTCCGTTAGCGTAGTGCTTTCCCAGGGCGGAGGGAGACAAGGGTACGGTGACCAGATCGTTGATCCGGCCTGCACGGCTGGCCGCCATAGGCGTCTTCGCCCTCGCGGGTCTCATCTTCTGGGTCAGCTTCAACACGGCGCAAGGGACGAACATCCGCAGCGACGGTTCCATGCTGCGGCTCTCCGACCTCATCCAGGAACGCAGCAGACAGAACGAAGAGCTCGACAGCCAGGCCGCGGCAATGCGCCGGCAGGTCGACAAGCTCGCCCGGCGGGACGACGGCAGCGGCCGCGACCAGGACCGCAGGCTCGGCAGCCTGGAGAAGCTGGCCGGCCTCAAGAAGCTCTCAGGGCAGGGCCTGACCGTCACCCTCGACGACGCCCCCAGCAACGCGACCGCCAAGGTCCCCGGGCTCCCCGACCCCGAACCCAACGACCTGGTCATCCACCAGCAGGACCTGCAAGCCGTCGTCAACGCGCTCTGGCGGGGCGGGGCCAAGGGCATCAAGGTGATGGACCAGCGGCTGATCTCCACCAGCGCCGTGCGCTGCGTGGGCAACACCCTCATCCTGCAGGGCCGCGTCTACTCACCGCCCTACAAGGTCACTGCCGTCGGTGACCGGGAGAAGCTGCGCACCGCGCTCGACAAGGCACCCGCCATCCAGAACTACCTGGAGTACGTGGACGCCTACGGCCTCGGCTGGAAAGTCGAGGAGCACGAGGCGCTGACTCTTCCCGGCTACTCCGGCACAGTGGATCTCCGGCAGGCCAAGCCCCTGGAGTGACCGTGACTGTGCGGGAGTGAGACGGCGTGGCGTTACGAGCGGTCGTACGAAGCCTCAGCGAGCTGTGCATCACCGTCGGCCTGATCATCGTCCTCTTCGTCGTCCACCTCCTCTACTGGACGGGGCTGCGCGCCGACAGCGCCGCCGACGACGAGATCGCCAGGCTCCAGAAGAAGTGGTCGTCCGGGCCGGTGCGCGGAGCCGGCGGGGAGTCCGCAGGAAAGGGCCCAGGCCGCGGCAGCGGCGACGACGGACGGCCCCGCGGCGGCGACGGCACGTCCGGTGGTGACCGCGCCAGGACCGGGAACCGGGCCGGAAAGGCGTCGCCGGGCGGCTACCGGGACGGCACCTCCTTCGCCGTGATGTACATCCCCCGCTTCGGCCGCGACTGGTCCCGGCCCGTGCTGGAGAACACCCGCGCAGAGACCCTGCGCAAGGGCCTCGGCCACTACACACGTACCGCGGCGCTCGGGCAGCGCGGCAACTTCGCCGTCGCGGGCCACCGCCGCACCTATGGCGACCCTTTCAAGGACTTCCCCCGGCTGCGCACCGGCGACCATGTGTACATCACGGACGGCGACACCTGGTACACCTACACACTCACGCGGCGGCCCTACCGCACGCTGCCCGGCGACACCGGAGTGCTGGACTCCGTTCCCGCGCCGCTGGACAAGTCCGCCGCTCCCTTCGACCGGCCCGGCCGGTACCTCACCCTGACGACCTGTGATCCGGAGTGGGGCAGCAGCCACCGGCTGATCGCCTGGGCGCGGCTGGACGCCACCCGCCCTGCGACCGCGGGAAAGCCGGCCGCGCTCACCCGCTGACGCCCCGCTCACCGGCTGACGCCGTACTCTGACGCCGTACTCTTGGGTGTGCCGAACGGCACGCGTGCCCGGTGTGGCGCAGGAGGAGAGAGGACGGCATCGCGGGATGTACGGCTGGATCTGGCGGCATCTGCCGGGCAACGTGTACGTACGTGCACTGATTTCGGTGGTGCTGGTGGTCGGGGTTGTCTTTCTGCTGTTCCAGTACGTCTTCCCGTGGGCGGAACCGCTGCTGCCGTTCAACGACGTGACGGTGGACGGCGCGGCCGGAAGCGCCGGTCCCGCGGGTTCCGCCGCTGAGATCGCCGGGGGTGTGGCGTGAGCGCCCGCATTCTGGTCGTGGACAACTACGACAGCTTCGTCTTCAACCTCGTCCAGTACCTCTACCAGCTCGGCGCCACCTGCGAGGTGGTACGCAACGACGAGGTCGAACCGCGCCACGCGGAGGAGAGCTTCGACGGCGTCCTCCTCTCCCCCGGCCCCGGGGCGCCCGAGGAAGCCGGGGTCTGCATCAGCATGGTGCGGCACTGCGCGGCCCGCGAGATCCCCGTCTTCGGCGTCTGTCTGGGCATGCAGTCGATGGCGGTCGCCTACGGCGGGGTCGTCGGCCGGGCCCCCGAGCTGCTGCACGGCAAGACCTCCGTCGTCTCGCACGAGGGCGCGGGTGTATTCGCCGGACTGCCCTCGCCGTTCACCGCCACGCGCTACCACTCGCTGGCCGTACGCGGCACGCTGCCCGACGAACTGGAGGTCACCGCCTGGACGGCGCCCGGCGGCGAATCAGTCGACGGCGCCGACCTGGTGATGGGGCTGCGCCACCGCGAGCTGCCCGTCGAGGGAGTCCAGTTCCACCCCGAGTCCGTACTCACCGAGGGCGGTCACCGGATGCTGGCCAACTGGCTGGTGCGGTGCGGGGACACCGGAGCCGTGGAGCGCTCCGCGGGGCTGGAGGTGCCGCGCGGCGCCGGGCTGGGGACGGTCACCGGGTGACCACGGGCCACGGTGACGGCAGGGGGGCGCAGGGCCACTCGTACGGCGCCGGGAACGACCCGGAATACGACCCCTACCGCGCGGCCGTCGACGCCCTCGCCGATCCGCTCAACGATCCGCTACCGGGCCAGCGCCCGCCCGAGCCCCCACCGCAGCCGGACCCTCCAGCGGCCGCTGAGGGGGCGTACGGGGCCGAGGGCGGCCAGGCGGCCGCCTGGTACGCGGCACAGCCGCAGCCGCGGCCTCAGCCGTCGGCAACGCCTCCGCCGACGGCGACCCGGGCGCCGACCCCGGCGCCGGGGCCGGCGCCGACACCGACACCGACACCGACGCCGTACGAGCCGCACGGTCGGTCGGCCGAGCCGCCCCAGCAGCCGGTGCGGCCGCAGCAGTTCGGGACGGGGCCGCAACAGGGGCGCGGACGGGCCGAGGCGGAGGACCGCAGCACGGTGGGGCTGCGGCGGCCGAGCCCGCAGGAGCTGTCGCTGGGCGGAGCGGTCGACGCTCCCGCGGGCCTTCCCCGGATCGAACGCCCGCCCGGCCCCTCGCGATTGGAAGCCCGCAGGGCGGCCCGGGCGCTGCGTCCGGGGCCCGGAATCATCGCCAGCCGCGCCATCGGTGAGGTGTTCATCACCTGTGGCGTACTGATGCTGCTCTTCGTCGCCTATCAGCTGTGGTGGACCAACGTGCTCGCCGACCAGCAGGCCGGCGGCGCCACCAACAGGCTGCAGAAGCAGTGGGACGAGCACAAGCCCGGCGACGGTGTCGACCCCGAACGCAAGGCGGGCGCCTTCAAGCCCGGCGAGGGGTTCGCGATCATCCACATCCCGAAGATCGACATCACCGCACCCATCGCCCAGGGCATCTCCAAGACGAAGGTGCTCGACAGGGGCATGGTCGGCCACTACGACGAGAAACCGCTGAAGACGGCGATGCCCTGGGACAAGAAGGGCAACTTCGCACTGGCCGGCCACCGCAACACCCACGGTGAACCGTTCCGCTACATCAACAGGCTGGAGGCGGGGGACGAGGTCGTGGTGGAGACGCAGTCGAAGTTCTACACGTACAAGGTGACGCGGCAGCTCCCCTCCACCTCGCCGTCCGATACGGGAGTGATCGACCCGGTTCCGCCCAAGTCCGGTTTCACGAAGCCCGGTCGCTATATCACACTGACCACCTGCACGCCGGAATTCACCTCGAAGTACCGTCTGATCGTCTGGGGCAAAATGGTGGACGAACGTCCGCGCAGCAAGGGCAAGCCGGACGCGCTCGTCGACTGACACCGGCGGGCGGAAGCCCGGCGTGGCGACCAGCGAGACAGCGGCGGAGGCGGCAACAAGTGAGCGAGGCCAAGCGGGACGCTTCCGCGAAGAAAGCCGCACGGGACGAGTCGGCCCCCGAGTCGGCCCCCGAGACGGATGCGGACGCCGCGTCGGACGAGGCCCCGGCAGCAGACGACGCCGCAGACGTTGCAGTCTCCGAAGACGCCGAAGACGCCGCAGCCGAGCCAGAGCCGGTGGCCCGGACCGAGGGCCGGGCCGAGGCGCGGCGGGGACCGATAGCCGTGGCTGTCGGTGTTCTCGGGGAACTCCTCATCACCGCCGGGCTGGTGCTCGCGCTGTTCGTCGTCTACTCGCTCTGGTGGACGAACGTCCTCGCCGACCGGCAGGCGAAGAAGGAGAGCGACAAGGTCCGCGAGCACTGGGCGGCTGACCGGGGCCCGGGGAACCTCGACACCCGGGACGGCCTCGGCTTCCTGCATGTGCCGTCGATGTCGTCCGACGACATACTGGTCAAGAAGGGCACCGATCCCAAGGAGTTGAACCAGGGGGTGGCGGGCTACTACACCGAGCCCGTCAAGTCGGCGCTGCCGTTCGACCAGTCGGGTAACTTCGCCCTCGCCGCGCACCGGGACGGGCACGGGGCGAAGTTCCACAACATCCACAAGATCGACGAGGGCGATCCGGTCGTCTTCGAGACCAAGAACACCTGGTACGTGTACAAGGTGTTCAAGACCCTGCCGCAGACGTCGAAGTACAACGTCGACGTGCTGGACCCGATCCCCAAGGGCACGGGCAAGAAGGAGCGGGGCCGCTACATCACCCTCACGACGTGCACGCCGGTCTACACCTCGAAGTACCGCTACATCGTCTGGGGCGAGCTCGTCCGCACTCAGGACGTCGACGAGGACCGCACACCCCCCGCGGAGCTCCGCTGATCCGCCCCTTCCTCTGCCTCTGCCCCTGCTGAGCCGAGGCCGAGACCAGCTCCGAGGCCGAGACGAACGCCGAGGCCGCCGGGCGCAGTGCCCGGCGGCCTCGGCTCACCGCTGTGTGTCCGTCAGTGGCGGAGGCCGCCGAAGAAGCCGCCGTCGTCGCCTCCGTCGCCTCCGTCACCCCCGTCGCCGCCGCCCGGACCGCCGGGGCGGGTGATGATGTCCACCTTGTCGCCCTTCTTGCCCTGGGTGTTGGGCGGGGGCGTGGTGGTGACCACCACCGCGTCGCCGCCCTGGGGGCCCTGGACGGTGCCGACGGTGAACCCGGCTTCCTGGAGGGCCTTCCTGGCGTCCTTGAGCTTCTGGTTGGTGACGTCGGGGACGGTGGCCGGCTGGTCGGCGGGTGCCTTGGCGACGGTCAGGGTGATGGTCGTGCCCTCGGGCTGCTTCCCCTGACCGGGGTCCTGTTTGAGCACCTCGCCCGCCGGCTTGGTCTCGTCGTCCTGTTCGGTCTTGGAGACCTTGAAGCCGAGCGCTTCGAGCTGGGTCTTGGCCTGGTCGAAGGGCTTGCCCACGACATTGGGCACGGTGGGCCGGGACTCGGTGGCCACGGTCACCGTCACCGTGGAGCCCTTCTTGGCCTTCTGGCCCTGGCCGGGGTCCTGGCTGAGGACCGTACCCGCCTGCTGGTCCTCGGACTCCTGCTGCTTCTTGGCGACCTTGAAGCCGGCCTCGTTGAGCTTCTGCTTGGCGTCCGCGTAGACGTCACCGATGACGCCGGGGACGCTGCGCGGCGCCTTGTCCCGCGGCCCCTTGGACATGACCAGCGTGACGGTGCTGTCGGGCTCGACGCTCTCCCCGACCCCCGGGTCCGTCTTGCAGACGGTGCCCTTCTTCTCGTCGCAGAAGACGCTGTCGCCCTTGTCGGCCTTCAGCCCTGAGTTGCCGAGCTGATCCTCGGCCTCCGAGGCCGACAGCCCCTTGACGTTGGGTACGTCGACGTTGTTGCTGGGCGAGTCGAGCAGCGCCTTGCCCACGAAGATCGCACCGACGAGCACCAGGATGACGGCGAGCGCCAGCAGGATCGTGGAGAGCGGGTTCTTGCTCTTGCGGCGGCTGCGCTGATCGTCGTAATAGCCGCCGTCCTCCGCGCGCATCGGGGGCAGCATGGAGGTCTGCGGTTCCTGGGCGCGCAGCGCGGTGGTGGGCTGGTCCTCGGGGTAGCCGCCGGCGCCCATGGGCGCCGCGACGGGCTGGCCGTCGAGGCACGCCTCGATGTCGGCGCGCATCTCGTCGGCGCTCTGGTACCGGTAGTCCGGGTCCTTGACGAGGGCCTTCATCACGATCGCGTCCATGGTGGGCGAGATCTCGGGGTCGAAGGCGCTGGGCGGCTGCGGCTCTTCCCGTACGTGCTGGTAGGCGACGGCGACCGGGGAGTCGCCGACGAACGGCGGGCGTACGGTCAGCAGTTCGTACAGCAGGCAGCCGGTGGAGTACAGGTCGGAGCGGGAGTCGACGGTCTCGCCCTTGGCCTGCTCGGGGGAGAGGTACTGGGCCGTGCCGATCACGGCGGCCGTCTGCGTCATCGTCATGCCGGAATCGCCCATGGCGCGCGCGATGCCGAAGTCCATGACCTTGACCTGGCCGGTGCGCGTGAGCATGACGTTGGCGGGCTTGATGTCCCGGTGGACGATGCCGTTGCGGTGGCTGTACTCCAGCGCCTGGAGGATGCCGACGCACATCTCCATGGCCCGCTCGGGCAGCAGCTTGCGCCCGGAGTGCAGCAGCTCACGCAGCGTGGAGCCGTCCACGTACTCCATGACGATGTACGGGATGGAGACACCGGAGCCCCCGGAGCCGCCGTCGTACACCAGGTCCTCGCCAGTGTCGTACACCGCGACGATCGCCGGGTGGTTGAGCGAGGCGGCCGACTGGGCTTCACGGCGGAAGCGGGCCTGGAACGACGGATCGCGGGCGAGGTCGACGCGGAGCGTCTTGACCGCGACCGTGCGGCCCAGCCGGGTGTCCTGGGCGAGGTATACCTCGGCCATGCCTCCGCGGCCGAGCACCGAGCCCAGCTCGTACCGGCCGCCTAGGCGACGCGGCTCTTCCATAGTCTCCAGCCCTCTCCGGTCTTCCGTGCTGCGGTGTCCGGAACTCCCCCGGCCTCCGGCCGGGTGGTGCCCCAAGGCTTGCGACACGGCGGTGTGCTGCTCGGCATACGGTACCCGCCACTGGGAGCGTGCCTGCTGTGGCCATGGTGACCGGGCTCACCTCACGCTGCGCCGGGGTGCGTCACTTCTTCCCGTCGAGGACGGCCTCCATCACGCTCTTCGCGATGGGGGCTGCCAGCCTGCCGCCCGCGATGTCGTCGCGGAGTGTGTCGGAACTCTCCACCACCACAGCGACGGCGACGGGAGATCCGTCACTCGTCTTCGCATACGAGATGAACCAAGCGTACGGATTGTCCTTGTTGTTCTCGCCGTGCTGGGCGGTACCGGTCTTGCCACCGACGGTGACGCCGGGGATCTGCCCGGACTTACCGGTGCCGTCCTTGACGACGGTCTCCATGGCCGCCTGGAGCTTCTGCGCGTTCTCCGCCGAGACGGGCTGGCTCAGCTCCTCCGGCTTGGTCTGCTCGACCACGTTCAGGTTCGGCGCGACGAGCTGGTCCACCATGTAGGGCTTCATCAGCTTGCCGTCGTTGGCCACGGCCGCGGCCACCATCGCCATCTGGAGCGGGGTGGCGCGGTTGGAAGCCTGGCCGATGCCCGCCATGGCGTTCTGCGGCCGGTTGTCCTCGGGGTAGATGCTCTTGGCCGGACGCACCGGGGTGTCCAGGTCCGGGTCCAGGGTGCCGCCCTTGACGTCCTTCTCGAAGCCGAACTTCTCGGCCATCTTGATCATCTCGTCGTTGCCGAGCTTGTCGCTCATCTTGGCGAAGACGGTGTTGCAGGACCACTGGAGCGCCACCCGGACCGAGGCGTTCTTGCAGGCCGGGTTGTTCCCCTCGTTGCCCAGGTCCTTGGTGGACTGCGGCAGCCGGTACGGGTCCTCGGAGTCGGTCTTGGAGTCGAGGTCGTACTTGCCGGACTCCAGCCCTGCCGCCGCGGTGACGACCTTGAACGTCGAACCGGGCGGGTAGGTCTGCCGCAGCGCCCGGTTGAGCATCGGCTGGTCCTCGTCGTCGTCCAGCTTCTTGAACCGCTTGCTGTCCTTGGAGCTGACGCCCGCGAAGGTGGACGGGTCGTAAGAGGGCTTGTTGGCCAGCGCGAGGATGGCGCCGGTCTTCGGGTTGATCGCGGCGACCGCGCCCTTCTTGTCACCGAGGCCGTCGTAGGCGGCCTTCTGCGCCTTGGCGTCGAGCGTCGTGACGACGTTGCCGCCCTTCTGCGGCTTGCCGGTGATCATGTCGATGGTGCGGTTGAAGAACAGCCGGTCGTCGTCGCCCGTCAGGAACGGGTCGTACAGCTTCTCCAACTGGTTGGCGCCGACCGCCTGGGAGGCGTATCCGGTGACCGGCGACCACAACTTGCCGTTCTTGTAGGTGCGCTTGTACTTGAAGTCGGTGCCATTGACGACCGTGGAGCCGGTGACCGCCTTGCCGTCGACGATGATGTTGCCGCGCGGCTGGGCGTAGCGCGCGATGTCGACGCGTCTGTTCTTCGGGTCGGTCTTGAGCTCATCGGCCTGGACGAACTGCAGCCAGTTGCTTCTGACGAGCAGGGCCAGGACGAGCAGACCACAGAAGATCGCGATTCGGCGCAGGGGCTTGTTCACGGTCGGACCACCTGGGTCATCTCGGCGTCGGGTGAGGGGGCGGGTGCGGGCGCCGGGCGGCGGGCGGTGTCGCTGATCCTGAGCAGAATGCCGATCAGGGCCCAGTTGGCGAGCACGGAGGAGCCACCGGAGGCCAGGAACGGCATCGTCATACCGGTCAGCGGAATCAGGCCCATCACACCGCCGGCGACGACGAACACCTGGAGTCCGAAGGCTCCGGAGAGGCCGACGGCCAGCAGCTTGCCGAACGGGTCACGCGCCGCGAGCGCCGTACGCACGCCGCGCTCGACGATCAGTCCGTAGAGGAGCAGGACCGCCATCACACCGGTCAGTCCGAGTTCCTCGCCGACCGTGGCGAGGATGAAGTCCGAGTTGGCGGCAAAGCCGATCAGGTCCGAATTGCCCTGCCCCCAGCCGGTACCGAGCACCCCGCCGGAGCCGAACGCCCACAGGGCTTCCATGGCCTGTTCCGAATTGCCGGCGATGCCCTGCCGGGCCTTGAGGTACGTGTCCATCGGGTCGAGCCATGCCTGGACGCGCTGTTGCACGTGCGGTTCGAAGGTGGCCACAGCCGTCGCGCCGCCGGCCGACAGGAGCAGACCGAAGACGATCCAGCTGGTGCGCTCGGTGGCGACATACAGCATGATCACGAAGAGGCCGAAGAAGAGCAGCGAGGTGCCCAGGTCGGTCTCGAAGACCAGGATCATCAGGCTCAGCGCCCAGATGACGAGGATCGGCCCCAGGTCACGGCCGCGCGGCAGATACATCCCCATGAAGCGCCGTGAGGCCAGCGCCAGCGCGTCCCGTTTCACCATCAGGTAGCCGGCGAAGAAGACCGCGAGGATGATCTTCACGAACTCGCCAGGCTGGAGGTTGATGAAGCCCAGGTCCACCCAGATCCTGGCGCCGTTGCGTGCCGGGAAGAACATGGGAAGGACCAGCAGCACCAGGCCGACAGCCATGGAGATGTAGGTGTAGCGCTGCAGCACCCGGTGGTCCTTGAGGAACATCAGGATCGCCACGAACAGCGCCAGCCCGATCGCCGAGTAGAGCAACTGCTTGGGGGCGTCCGGGCTGAACGCGCCGAACGCGGCCTTGGCGCGCTGCTGCAGCCGCTCCGACTGGTCCAGCCGCCAGATCAGTACCAGGCCCAAGCCGTTGAGCAGGGTGGCCAGCGGCAGCAGCAGCGGGTCGGCATACGGCGCGTACCGGCGTACCACCAGGTGGCCGACCCCCGCCAGCAGCAGCATCCCGCAGCCGTAACCGAGCATGCCCGAGGGCAGCTTGTCGTCGAGGGCCAGTCCCACGTTGGCGTACGCGAAGACCGGGACGAACACCGCGAAGGCGAGCAGCGCCAGCTCGGTGTTGCGGCGGCTCGGCAGTCCGCCCGAGGAGACGGTGGTGTTACTGCCCGTGGTGGTGGTGAGGTTGCTCATTGCCTTGTGCCGCCCCCTACGGCCCGGTGCACTGCTTGGCCAGCTCCTGCTGCTTCTCGGTGAGCTCGGGGCTCGGCGAGGGAGTGCTGGAGGCGGTGTCAGTGGTGTCGTTGGTGGAGCCGGAGGTGAAGGCGGTGTGGGTCACCGTGCCCACACCGGTGTTGGCCTCACCGACGCCGGCGGTACCCGTGCCCGTACCGGCGGTGCCGGTGCCGGTGCCGCCGCTGGTGGCCGTGTCGCCTGGCGTGTTCTGCTCGTCCTTGCGCTGCTTCTCGGAGTCCTTGTCCCCGCCCCCGGAGCCCTTGTCGCCCTTGCCGGAGTCCTTGGGCTTCTTCTTCTCCTCGGCGACGATCTTGCAGACCTCGGCCTGGTCGCTCAGCTCGTCCAGCTTGGCGCGGGCCTCGCTCCGGCTGCCCATCGCGATCGTGTCGCGCAGCTCCTTGCGCTGCCAGCCGGCGAGGTACTTGAGTTCGATCTCGGGGTGGTCCTGCTCGACCTTGTGCAGCTTGACGCCGGCCAGCTCCTGGTTGATGCCGCGGTAGAGGGCGACGTGGTCCTCGTTGGCGCCGACGTAGAACTGCGTCTGCGTCCACCGGTAGCCGCCGTACAGGCCGCCGCCGGCCACGGCCAGCGCGAGCGCGATCCACAGCGAGCGCTTGAGCCACCTGCCCTTGCCCTTGCGGGGCTTGCTGAAGTCCGTTTCGGCGTAGGGACCGAACGCTCCCGGGGGCGGGGCCGACGGGTCGGCGGTCGGCGGGCCGAACCCCTCGGGCGCTCCGGCCTGTCCCTGCTGCGGGACTCCGCCGCCGCGCCCCAGTTCGGCGGCGCGGGCCGCCGGGGTGCTGCGCGCCGCGCCGTCGCCGCCCAGCGGCTGCTGGCTCTCGGCGACCGCGCCGACGATGACGGGGGTGTCGTTGAGCTGGCCGTGCAGGGTGTCCTCGGGCCCGAGGGAGTCGACATCCAGCACATCGGCGACGATGCAGGTGATGTTGTCGGGGCCGCCGCCGCGCAGCGCGAGCTGGATCAGCTCCTGCACGGTGTCCTGCGGGCCGTGGTAGCCGGCCAGCGTCTCCTCGATCGTCTGGTGCGAGACGACCGCCGAGAGCCCGTCCGAGCACAGCAGGTAGCGGTCGCCTGCGCGCACCTCGCGGATCGACAGGTCCGGCTCCACATGGTCGCCGCTGCCCAGCGCCCGCATCAGCAGCGAGCGCTGCGGGTGTGTGGTGGCCTCTTCCTCGGTGATCCGGCCCTCGTCCACCAGCCGCTGCACCCAGGTGTGGTCCTGGGTGATCTGCGTGAGCTGGCCGTCCCGCAGCAGGTAGGCGCGCGAGTCGCCGACGTGGACGAGGCCGAGCCGCTGGCCCGTCCACAGCAGCGCGGTCAGGGTGGTACCCATGCCTTCCAGCTGCGGGTCCTCCTCGACCATGACGCGCAGCTGGTCGTTGGCGCGCTGCACCGTCGTACCGAGCGAGGTGAGGATGTCCGAGCCGGGGATGTCCTCGTCGAGCTGGACCATGGCGGAGATCACCTCGGAGGAGGCGACCTCGCCGGCGGCCTGGCCGCCCATGCCGTCGGCGACCGCGAGCAGCCGTGGACCGGCGTAACCGGAGTCCTCGTTGTGCTCGCGGATCATGCCGTCGTGTGATCCGGCGGCAAAGCGCAGTGACAGGCTCATGCGCACCTCGCCCGTCGGCTCCGGGTACATCCGCACGGTGCCCACCCTCCGGTCGTCATGTCGGTACTACTTCCGCAGCTCGATGACCGTCTTGCCGATACGGATCGGCGCTTCGAGCGGGATCGGCGTCGGTGTGGTGAGCCGGGTCCGATCGAGATAGGTGCCGTTGGTCGACCCGAGATCCTCGACGATCCACTTTCCGTCACGGTCCGGGTAGATCCTGGCATGCCGACTGGACGCGTAGTCGTCGTCCAGCACGATCGTGGAGTCGTGCGCGCGGCCCAGGGTGATGGTCTGGCCCTGGAGGGCCACGGTGGTGCCGGTGAGCGACCCCTCGGTGACGACCAGCTTGGTGGGTGCGTTCCGTCCGCGTCCGCGCCTGCCGCCGCCCTGCGGGGGCTGCTGGGGCTGGGCCCGCTGCTGCGGGGGGCGCTGCGCTTCGGCGCGCCGGGCGGTGCGCTGCGTCACCCTGGTGCCGAACAGGTCACTCCTGATGACCTGGATGGACACGATGACGAACAGCCACAGTACGGCCAGAAACCCCAACCGCATGACCGTGAGGGTCAGCTCTGACATTGCCCCCGCTTCACCCTTCGGCTTGCCGGTAAATGATCGTGGTACTGCCCACGACAACGCGTGAGCCGTCGCGGAGCGTAGCGCGCGTGGTGTGCTGTCCGTCTACCACGATCCCGTTTGTGGAGCCCAGATCCTGGATCGAGGAGGGGTTTCCCGCGCGGATCTCGCAGTGACGGCGCGAGACCCCGGGGTCGTCGATCCGCACATCGGCCTCCGTGCTGCGGCCGAGCACCAGGGTCGGGCCCGAGATCTGGTGGCGGTTGCCGTTGATCTCGACCCAGCGCCGGGTCTCGGTGCCCGGCAGCGGGCCCGCCGAGCCCGCGGGGCCCGGCGCGTAGGACGGCGGGGCCGTGGGGGCGGGCGGTGCGGTGGCGGGGCGCGGAGGGTATCCGGCGCCGCCGTGCCCGGCGCCGGCCTGGGCCGCGCCGCCGCGCTGCGGGGGCTGCTGCTGGGAGGTGCTGGAGGCCAGGGTGCGGCTGCGTACCCGGTAGAGGCCGGTGTCGAGGTCGTCGGCCTTCTCCAGATGGACCTTGATCGGGCCCATGAACGTGTAGCGCTGCTGCTTGGCGTAGTCCCGCACCATGCTGGCGAGTTCATCGCCGAGCTGACCCGAGTAGGGGCTGAGCCGCTCGTAGTCCGGCGGGCTGAGTTCGACGACGAAGTCGTTGGGGACGACCGTCCGCTCGCGGTTCCAGATCGTCGCGTTGTTGTCGCACTCCCGCTGGAGGGCGCCCGCGATCTCCACGGGTTGCACCTCGGACTTGAACACCTTCGCGAAGGTGCCGTTCACGAGTCCCTCGAGTCGCTGCTCGAACCGCTTCAGTACTCCCACGACGCACCTCCTTCCCAGATGTTCTCCGGCCTAGTGCCTGCTTCGTGCCTGGCGCCTTGCTGCGTATCCGCCTCGTACCTGCTTCCCAGTGTCCTCGGGATCAGGGCACGACGCTTCCGCGGTACTGCTTACTGATCGTATCCACGCGCGGGGAAATCGACTGGTTCCCCACCGGGGCCCGGTGCTCAAGTGTTGCCCCTCACAGTGGTCCGCGCGTGCCCCCGCCCACAGTCGCTCGTACCGCTCTACACCCTCGCATGGATAGTAGAGCGCGCGCGCTGGGTCTCGCACCGAGTGTCCTTCGGAGCCGGTCGCGGGGAGGGTCGGAATACGGATGTGAGTCCACCCCCGGCAGCGTGCTAATCTTCTGGATGTCGGCAGGCGCCCGCACCGGGCGAGGCGACAACACCCAATGCGCGGGTGGCGGAATAGGCAGACGCGCTGGATTCAGGTTCCAGTGTCCGAAAGGACGTGGGGGTTCAACTCCCCCCTCGCGCACAGAGAAGAAGGCCCTCACCGGAGTCCGGTGGGGGCCTTCTTCGTATCCGCTTCGTATCCGCTTCGGGGCCGCTTCGGGGCCGCTTCCGGGATTCTTCCGGGGTGGCGGCTCAGGCGGCGAGCCGGGCCGCCAGCGCCTTGCCGCAGGACTCGGCCGCCTCGTGGGCCTTGGCGCGGGAGTCCTTGGCCGCCTCGATCAGGTGCTCCATGCCGGGCGTCGACTCGGCCAGGGTGAGCTCCGGCACGATGAAATCGAGGTCCAGCCCGAAGCCGCCCTCGCCCAGCACCTTCTCCAGGTAGGGCAGGACGAACTCGAAGCTCTCGCGCGGCGTGCCCGGACCGTAGCCGCCGCCGCGGCTGGCGACCACCGTGGCCGGCTTTCCGGCCGCCGACGGGCTCTCCGTACCGCTGGTGCGACCCATGATGATCACGTGGTCGAGCCATGCCTTGAGGGTCGAGGGAATTGTGTAGTTGTACATCGGGGCGCCGATCAGCACGGCGTCCGCCTGCTCCAGCTCGGTGGCCAACTGGTCGCGCAGTGCGAAGGCCGCGGCCTGCTCGGGTGTGTGGTTCTGCGGCGGTATGAAGCCGGCCACCGCTCCCACGCTCTCCAGATGCGGAATCGGGTCGGCGTTCAGGTCGCGGTAGATGACCTTTCCGTCCGGGTGCTGGGCCTCCCAGGCCGCACGGAAGGAGGCGGTGACGGAACGGGAGACGGAGGCGCCGTCGGGGTGGACGGAGGTGTCGATGTGCAGAAGGGTGGCCATGGGGCTCCTAATGTTTCGTAAGGTGTCGATCTTTCCGACGGAACTAGTTGTACCACAGCTACTTACTTTTCTGCACCTACTTGCCCGATGGCAGTATCCTGGAGTCATGTCAGAGCTTGGAGAGAGGCGCGACCCACCGCCGGAGGGCGCCCCCGTGGCCGTTCCCGCCGCTTCGGCCTGCACCGAGCCGGAGAGCGCCATCACGCGCGTCTTCCACTTGCTCGGCAAGCGCTGGACGGGGCTGATCCTGGCCGCTCTGATGAGTGGGCCGGGTCACTTCGCCGAGCTGCGCCGCGCGGTTCCGGGCATCAGCGAGCGGATGCTCTCCGACCGGCTGACCGAGCTGGCCGCGATGGGCCTGGTCTCCCGGTCCGTCGAGGAGGGCCCGCCCCTGCGGGTCAGCTACCGCCTCACCGACTCGGGACACGCCCTGAGGCCCGCCATGATCGAGCTCACCCGCTGGGCGGACGGCCACCTTCCGGAGTCCGGCGCCCGGTGCCCGGAGGCGTTTCGGGAGTGACGGTGCCGCAGTGCCGGTGGCGGATCGATGTGCGGGCAGTGCCGTAGGTTTCGGGGCTCACCGTGGGTGCTCGGGGGGCGCCAGGAGGCGATCCGGGGCCGAGCCCGGGCGCGGCGGTCGTAGGGTGGTGGCGATGAACGCCAACTCCTCAGCCAAGGCGAGCGAAGAACCCGGTACCGAGCGCTTGGAGAAGGCGGTGCGGGCCGCCGAGACCGCGCTGATCGAGTACGAGATCGCGGTCGAGACCTTCCGGGTCGAGGTGGAGAACTTCTCCCGGCTGCACCACCAGCGGCTCGGCCCTGTCTACGCCCGGCTGGACGAGCTGGACGCACAGATCGCCGAGGCGATCGCGGCCCGCACCGGCGACCCCGAGGACATCCGCAAGGCCGACGCGGCGCGCGGTGCCGTGCTGCCGATGCCGAAGGTCGATGAGCTCTTCTTCGGCTGGATCGACTCGGACGGCATGCTCCCCGAGGCCCAGGCCATGCTCAACGAGCAGTCCGTCAGCCCGCCGAGCCGGGTACGGCCCAGCGAGGAGGCCCGCAAGGCTTACCGGGACCTGGTACGCAAGGCACACCCCGACCTCGCCCAGGACGACGCGGAACGCGAGCGTCGGGAGGCGTTCCTCGTGCGGGTGAACAAGGCGTACGCGGACGGTGACGCGCCCGCGCTCGCCGCGCTCGCCGAGGAGTGGGAAGCGGGCCCGCTGCCCGAACCCGTGGCCGAACTGCTGCGCAGCGAAGAGCTGTACGCGCGGCTGGAATGGCTGGCGCAGCGCAAGGAGATGCTCGCCGAGATGGCCGCTGAGCTGGAAGAGAGCGCGATCGGGGCCATGCTGAAACTGGCGCCCGACGACCCCGACGCACTGCTGGAAGAGATCGCCGAGCAACTGCTCGGGCAGGTGGCCGAGCGCGAGCGCGAGCTCGCCCGGCTGAGAGAGGGAGAGCAGGAATGAACGCCCTTCCCGGGCAGGTGCCGCAGACCGACGCCGCCTCCGTACCGGCCGACGCGCTGCTGTTGGACGTCCGCGAGGACGACGAATGGGCCGCCGGACGCGCCCCCGGCGCGCTGCACATCCCGATGAGCGACTTCGTCGCGCGCCAGGGCGAGCTGACCGAACGGCTGGGCGAGGGTGAGCGCGTCTACGTCGTCTGCCGGGTCGGCGGCCGCTCGGCACAGGTCGCCGCCTACCTCGCCCAGCAGGGCGTGGACGCGGTCAACGTCGACGGCGGCATGCTGGCCTGGCACGCCGCGGGGCGCCCCCTGGAGGGGGACGCGGACCCGGCCTTCGTGCACTAGGGCTTCTTGGTCCGGGCAGAGGGGGTGCCCCTGTCCCTGTCCCTGCCCCTGTCCCTGTCCCTGCCCGTGCCGTGGTCTGCGGGCTGCGGGCTGCGGGCCCATGGCGTGGCTTGTCGCGCTGTTCCCCGCGCCCCCGGGGCCAGGCTCTCAGCCGGTGGCGAGGAGGTCCGCGAGGGCTTCCTCCTGGGCCGCGGCCGATCCATGGGAGAGCTCCCACTGCTTGGCCCAGGCATGGAACCGGTGCAGCGGATAGTCGGTGTCGGCGCCCATCCCGCCGTGCAGATGCTGCGCTGTCTGCACCACCCGGCGCATCCCGTCGGCCGCCCACATCTTGGCGACCGCCACCTCGGCCGGCTCCAGCCGCCAGGCCGCCTTCCAGAGGGTGGCCTCCATCGCGCGCAGGTCGATGTAGCGGTCAGCGGCCTGGACCGCCACCGCCTGGAACGTGGCGAGAGGGAACCCGAACTGTTCCCGGCGGCTGACGTACTCGCCGGTCATCTCCAGCACCCGGCTGCCCAGGCCGAGCGCCAGCGCACAGGTGCCGGTCGCCAGCAGCCGGTGCAGCCTGCCCGGCGCCCCGGGGTGGTCGACGACGTCACGCGACCGTACGCGCACACTGGCCAGTTCCACCTCCGCATAGCGCTCGCCGTTGGTGGACGCCTGCTCGGCCGCCGAGACGCCCCCGGCGGCGGGTGCCACCAACGCCAGCAGCGGCCGGCCGTCGGCCGTGTGCGCCGGTACGACGACGAGGTCGGCCGTCGCAGCCCATGGAACGGCCGTCTGTACGCCGTCCAGCAGCCAGCCGTCCTCATCGGGCTCCGGGCTCGCTGTGACGGCACGCTCGGCAGGCTCATGGCCGGTGCGGCCCTGCCCGGCGACGGTGAGCGCCAGCTCGCCCGCCGCGACCCGTGGCAGCAGCGCGGCGCACAGCTCCTCGGTGCCGTGGGCGGCGAGGGTGAACGCCGCCGCGCTGGTCTCCAGCAGCGGCACGCGTGCCAGGGCACGGCCGGCCTCGCGCAGCACCAGACACAGCGCCACCGGGTCGAGACCTAGGCCGCCGTGGTGTGCGGGCACGGCGAGCCCGAGCAGGTCGGAGCGCGCCAGTTGCCGCCACAGCGCACGGTCGAAGTCGTCGGCGACGGTTCCCTGTGCCACCGCCGGACTCTCCACCGCGTCCGGTGCCACCTGTGAGAAGACGGCCCTGGCGGCCTCCTGGGCGGCCTGCTGCTCTTCGCTGAAGCTGAAATCCATGGCGCTCTCGCTCTCCCCGGTGTCCTGTGAGCGGTGCGGCTCGCTCGGTCTGGTTGGAGCTGACGTACCGTCAGATTAGGGCTGCAGCTCGAACTTCACCAGAGGCCGTAACGGGACACCGGGCCGCACCAGGGCGCTCCAGACCAGGGCGCTCCAGACCAGGGCGCTCCAGGGCTCCAGCCGCTCCAGGGCGTATCAGGGTGCGCTTTCAGGCGTCGAAGTCAATCTCCACCTTCTCGGTCAGCGGATGCGACTGGCACGCCAGCACATAACCCGCCTCCACCTCCTCCGGCTCCAAGGCGAAGTTGCGGTCCATATGGACCTCCCCGCCGAGCAGCCGGGCCCGGCAGGTGCCGCAGACCCCTCCCTTGCAGGCGTAGGGGGCGTCGGTCCTGTTCCGCAGCACCGTCTCCAGCAGCGTCTCCCCCTCCTGCGCGGGCCAACTGCCGCCGCGTCCGGCCAGGGTGGCGCTCACCGTCGCGGAGCCGGACAGCCCTCGGGTGGGCGGTGGCTGGGGCACTGTGCCCGCGCCCGCGTCCGCGTGGAAGATCTCCTGATGGACGCGGTCCCGGGGCACGTCCAGCGTCCGCAGCGCTCTGCTCGCACCCTCCACCAGTCCGAGCGGGCCGCACAGATACCAGCCGTCCATCTCCCGTACTCCGGAGGCGGTCAGCAGCGCGGGCAGCAGTGCCGTCAGCCGTTCCTCGTCCAGGCGGCCGGAGGGCAGGCCGCTGTGCTGCTCCTCCCGGGAGAGGGCCGTCACCAGGTGGAAGCGGTCGGGCCAGCGGTCCTTCAGGTCGGCGACCTCGTCCAGGAACATCGTCGAGGCAGCGGTGCGGTCGCTGCGTATCAGACAGAAGCGGGCCCCGGGCTCGTCGGCCAGCAGCGTTCCGGCCATGGACAGCACCGGCGTGATGCCGCTGCCGCCCACGACGGCGGCATACCGGCCCGGACGGGGCTCCAGCACGAAGCGGCCCATGGGCGGCAGCACATCGACCGTGCAGCCCTCGGTCAGCTCCTTGAGCGCGTAGGTGGAGAACTCGCCGCCCTCCACCAGCCTGATGCCCACCCGCAGCGTCGAAGGGCGGGGGCCGGCCGGGTCGCACAGCGAGTAGGTGCGGCGGATCTCCTCGCCTCGTTCGCCCGTCCGCCGCAGGGTGAGGTGCTGTCCTGGGGCGTAGCCGAAGGTCTCGCGCAGCTCGGGCGGGACGTCGAGGGTGAGCGCTGCCGAGTCGTCGGTCAGCCGGTCGAGGGACCTGACGCGCAGCGGGTGGAAGACAGGCACCCTCAGACCTCCTTGAAGTGGTCGAACGGCTCCCGGCAGGCCGTGCAGCGGCGCAGCGCCTTGCAGGCGGTGGAGGAGAACCGGCTGAGCAGCTCCGTCTCCGCCGCCCCGCAGTGCGGGCAGCGGACCGGCTCGGCCTCGCGCGTGGGTTCCGTCGCATGTCTGGTGGGGGAGAGGCCGACCTGGACGGGGGCGGATGCGCGGGCGCCGGGGCGTGGGGGTGCGATGCCGTACTCGGCGAGCTTGCGGCGGCCCTCCTCGCTGATGTCGTCGCTCGACCAGGGCGGCGAGAGCACCGTGTGGACCTCGACCTTCTCGGCGCCGGCCTCGGTGCGCAGCACCCGCTCGATGTCGGCCGCCATCGCCTCGACCGCCGGGCAGCCGGTGTAGGTGGGGGTCAGCTCGACCAGGACGTGGCCGGGCTCGGGCTCGGTGACCCTGCGCAGTACGCCCAGCTCCGCCAGGGTGATCACCGGGAGCTCCGGATCGGGCACCGACCCGGCCAGCTCCGCGAGGGACCTCGGCCGGGAGCTCTCCCCGACAGGGGCAGGGGCAGCGGCGGCCGTGTCCGAGGGAGAGCCGGAGGCGGCGGCAGCGGCGGAGCCTGAAGCGGTCACCATGTGGCCCCCGGGTGGCTGCGGTGCAGATGCTGCATCTCGGCGAGCAGCCGGCCGAACGGCTCGGTGTGCAGCCCCTGGCGGCCGGCCCCGGCGGCCCAGGCGTCCTTTCCGGGGCCCTGGGGGACGGTCAGGCCCGCGCGGCCGAACACCTCACGGATGTCCGCTTTCCACTCCTCGGCCAGCTCCTGCCACTCCACCTCCAGCCCTTCGATCGGCTCGAACAGCTCGTCTGTGTACCGCCAGAGCGCGTCGGCGGCGCGCTGGGTGCGGGCGTGGCTCTCCTCGGTGCCGTCACCCAGCCGCACCGTCCACTGCTCGGCGTGGTCGCGGTGGTAGGCCGTCTCGCGGACCGCCTTGGCCGCCAGCGGGAGCACCGGGGCCAGCCGGGCGTAGAGCGGCTGTTGGTAGGCGGAGAAGAACAGCTGCCGCACGATGGTGTGCGCGAAGTCGCCATTGGGCTGCTCGACCAACTGGCAGTTGCGGAAAGCGCGTTCTTCCCGCAGATAGGCGATCTCGTCCTCGCTGCCCAGCACATCGGAGAGCCCGGCGTAGAGCGCGCGGGCCTGGCCCAGCAGATCCAGGGCGATATTGGCCAGCGCCACCTCCTCCTCCAGGACGGGGGCATGCCCCGCCCATTCGCCCAGGCGCTGGGAGAGGATCAGCGCGTCGTCGCCGAGGGGGAGGGTGGCCAGGGACTGCGGTGCTGTGGCTGTCACAGGTTCCGCACCCCCTCCGGGACCTCGTAGAACGTCGGGTGGCGGTACGCCTTGTCGGCGGCGGGCTCGAAGAAGGGGTCCTTCTCGTCAGGTGAGGAAGCGGTGATCTCGCTGGAGGGAACCACCCACAGGGAGACGCCCTCGCTGCGGCGGGTGAACAGATCCCGGGCGTTACGGAGCGCCATCTGCGCGTCCGGGGCGTGCAGGCTTCCCGCGTGCGTGTGCGAGAGGCCGCGCCTGCTGCGTACGAAGACCTCCCACAGGGGCCAGTCGGCGCTCATGACGCACTCCTCGCTGCGTGTTTGGCGGCGTGGGCCGCGGCCGCCTCGCGGACCCAGGCGCCGTTCTCGTGTGCCGTACGGCGCCGGCGCAGCCGCTGCTCGTTGCAGGGGCCGTTGCCCTTGAGCACCTGGCGGAACTCCTCCCAGTCGATCGCGCCGAAGTCCCAGTGGCCCCGCTCCTCGTTCCAGCGCAGGTCGGGATCGGGCAGGGTGAGACCCAGCGCCTCAGCTTGGGGTACGCAGATGTCCACGAAGCGCTGGCGGAGCTCGTCGTTGGAGTGCCGCTTGATCTTCCACGCCATGGACTGGGCGCTGTGCGCCGACTCGTCGTCCGGCGGGCCGAACATCATCAGCGAGGGCCACCACCAGCGGTCCACCGCGTCCTGTGCCATCGCACACTGGGCCTCGGTGCCCCTGGCCAGGGCGAGCAGCAGCTCGTAGCCCTGGCGCTGGTGGAAGGACTCCTCCTTGCAGATCCTGACCATGGCGCGGGCGTAGGGGCCGTACGAGCAGCGGCACAGCGGGACCTGGTTGGTGATGGCGGCGCCGTCCACCAGCCAGCCGATCGCTCCGACGTCCGCCCAGGTCAGCGTGGGGTAGTTGAAGATCGACGAATACTTCTGGCGGCCGTCGTGCAGCTTGTCGAGCAGCTCCTCGCGGCTCGCGCCCAGCGTCTCGGCCGCGCCATAGAGATACAGGCCGTGGCCTGCCTCGTCCTGCACCTTGGCCATCAGGATCGCCTTGCGGCGCAGCGAGGGTGCGCGGGTGATCCAGTTGGCCTCCGGCTGCATGCCGATGATCTCGGAGTGCGCATGCTGGGCGATCTGGCGGATGAGGGTGGAGCGGTAGGCGTCCGGCATCCAGTCCCGCGGCTCGATGCGCTCGTCGGCGGCCACGGCCGCATCGAAGGCTTCCTGCAGGGCGCCTTCGGCCTCCGGGCCGCCGGGCTCGGCCGCGCCTGGCCCACCGTGCGCTTCCGCTCCCGCCGTGCCCCCGCGCGGCGGTGATGTCACCGATGTCATACAGCCCCCTGATCCCTCGGTGTCCAGCCGACCGACCGATCGTTCGGTTCAAGGATGGGCGCGGGTTCCGAGGCTGTCAAGGGCGAATGCCACCGACCGGCGGGGGCAGGCGCCCGGGCCCCAGTACCCTCTGAGAGTCTCTGAGGCGGACCGGCCCGGTCATGGGCATGGAGAACATGGGGAGCAGGGGTAGGGCATGGAGCCAGCGGCGCACCAGGCGCCCGGGGGGGAAGGCACGCGCGGGATCGCCGCGCTCTCGCTGCCCGCGCGGATCTTCGTGGCGATAGCCGTGGCCGTCGTCACGGTCGGAATCGCGTTCCACGTGGCGATGGTCTTTCTGCAGACGGCGCCGGACAACACCATCAGCAAACGGCACGGGGAACTCGTCGACTCGTACGTCTACCCGGAGTTCGAGCGCAACTGGAAGCTGTTCGCCCCCAATCCCCTCCAGCAGAACGTCGCCGTGCACGCCCGCGCGACCGTGACCAAGCGCGACGGCAGCACCGAGAACACCGGCTGGGTCAACCTCAGCGCCATGGACGGTGAGGCGATCCACGGCAATCCGGCCCCCAGCCACACCCAGCAGAACGAACTGCGCCGCGCCTGGGAGTTCTACGCCGACAACCACGACGAGAAGGGCAAGCCCATCGGGCTGCGCGGCCGACTCTCCGAGCAGTACATCAAGCGCATCGTGATGCGGCGCTTCGGGCCCGAGCTCAACGGCGGCAGCGTCGAGCGCATCCAGGTGCGCTCCGCCGTCACCCCGGTCGCCCCGCCCGAGTGGAGCGAGGAGAGGGCCCAGGTGAAGACCACGTACAGCACCCAGCCCTGGTGGCAGGTCACCAGCGCCGACCTTCCGGGAGGCGGCAAGTGACGGACGAGGGACGGTACAGGGGAGCCGAGGGACCCCGCGCCCGGCTCGAACGGTGGATCTCACGCGGCCTGACCCGGATCACCGCGCAGGCACTCGGCCCCTACCAGACGGCGATCGTGCGGATCGGGTTCGGCGCGGCGTGGTTCTTCTTCCTGCTGCGCGAGTGGCCGCACCGGCAGGAGCTGTACGGACCGGACAGCCCGTGGGCCTGGGGTCTGGCCCGGCAGCTGATCGAGACCAACGACGCCTTCACGGTGCTGATGTGGTCCAGCAGCGACAGCTGGTTCCAGCTCGTCTACGTCGTGGCCATGGCCGCCGCCGCGGCAGTGCTGCTGGGCTGGCACACCCGCGCGGCCACCGTGCTGTTCATGGTCGGGGTGCTCTCACTGCAGAACCGCAGCGTCTTCATGGGCGACGGCGGGGACAACATCATCCACCTGATGGCGATCTACCTCGTCTTCACCCGCTGCGCCCAGGTGTGGTCCCTGGACGCCCGGCGGGCCAGGCGCGCCCGGGAGCGCCACGCGTCCCCCGAAGGCCAGTGGGCCCCTGGCGAGCCGTCGGCCCCTGGCGAGCTGCAGCAGATCGCCGGAGGCCAGGAGACGGCGGCCGGCGTCGGGGGTGTGGTGCTGTGGAGCGCGTTCGGTGCCGTACTGCTGGGCAGTACCGTCGCGGGCGGGCTCAGCATCGGCTGGGCGGTCTTCTTCTGGGCGCTGTGGGCCGTGCACGGCCTGTGGTGGGCCGTCAACCGGGCCGCCGTACGAGGCGGCGCGGCGGTGCGCGAGATACGCGACGTGTGCGACATCCTCGCCAACCTCGTCCACAACGGCGTGCTGCTCGTCGTCATGATCGAGGTCTGTCTGGTCTACTCGACGGCCGGCTGGTACAAGATCCAGGGCACCCGCTGGCAGGACGGCACAGCTGTCTACTACCCGATGAACCTGGACTACTTCACGCCCTGGCCCGAGCTGAGCCACCTGCTCGCCGGCAACGGCGTCATGATCTTCCTGGTCACCTACGGCACCGTCGCCACCCAGGTCGCCTTCCCCTTCACCCTGCTCAACAGGCGGGCGAAGAACGTGCTGCTGACCTTCATGATCATGGAGCACCTCAGCATCGCCGTACTGCTCGGGCTGCCGTTCTTCTCGCTGGCGATGATCGCGGCCGACGCGGTCTTCCTCCCCACCGCCTTCCTGGTGTGGCTCGGCCGCCACACCGGAGCGCTGGGTGGCCGGGCGCGGGGTCTGCTGCCGGGCGGCGGCCCCAGGGCGCCCCAGCCGGTGCCCGAGCCGGTCGCCGAGACCCCCAAGGTGTCCGCGTACGGGCCGGGCGGGCAGCCGTAGGGTGGCCGGGTGACGGGTGAGACGGCCGAGACGGCCGAGAGCCGGTGGGCGCGGTACGCCGAGCAGGGCGTGCTGCTGGACGGTTTCCACGCGCTGAAGCACGCGCTGCGGTTCGGCGCGCGGGTCCCGGTCGCGCTCGCCACCGACCGCCGTGCGGCGCTGGCGCTCGCCGCCGAGCTCGCGCCCGACCTGACCGGAGTGCTCGACGGGCTGCTGCGCGAGGTGTCGGTTTCGACGCTGGGCGCCCTGGTGCCCCGCGCGCACCCCACCGGTGTGGCGGCGCTCGCGGTCCCGGAGACCACCGCGCTCCCGGCCGCACCAGAGCGGGAAGCTCCGCTCGTCGTCCTCGACAACCCGCGCAATCTGGGCAACGTGGGCGCCGTCGTACGGCTGGCGGCCGGCGCCGGCGCCGCCGGGGTGCTCACCACCGGGGACCTCGACCCCTGGCACCCCGCCGCGGTACGCGCCGGTGCCGGGCTGCACTTCGCCACTTCGGTGGAGCGGCGCCCGGTGGCCGGGCTGCCGGACGGCCCGCTACTGGCCTTCGACCCGGAAGGCGCGGACCTGCGCACCGTCGAAGTGCCCGCCGGAGCGCTGCTGGCCTTCGGTTCGGAGCGGCACGGCCTCTCACCGCAGATGCGCGCCCGCGCCGACAGCCTGGTGGCTCTTCCGATGCGCCCCCAGGTCTCCAGCTACAACCTGGCCACCAGCGTCGCGATGGCGCTGTACCACTGGCTGGCCAGGCCGAGCTGACGTACGCCCCTGCCCCTGCGGGGCGGGCCCTACAGACGGCTACAGGTAGGGGCCGCCCGTGCGGCGGTGTGCCTCGTTCGGCTGGCCGCCCTCGTCCGGCATGACGCCGGGCGGCAGGGCCCTGCGCATCTGCTCCAACTGGGCGCGGGCCGCCATCTGCTGGGCGAACAGCGCGGTCTGGATGCCGTGGAAGAGCCCCTCCAGCCAGCCGACCAACTGGGCCTGTGCGATGCGCAGCTCGGCGTCCGTGGGCGTCGACTCCTCGGTGAAGGGCAGGGACAGCCGCTCCAGCTCCTCGATCAGCTCGGGAGCGAGCCCGTCCTCCAGCTCCTTGATCGAGCTGGTGTGGATCTCCTTCAGCCGCGCCCTGCTGGCCTCGTCCAGCGGTGCCGCCTTCACTTCCTCGAGAAGCTGCTTGATCATGCTGCCGATCCGCATGACCTTCGCGGGCTGCTCCACCATCTCCGTAACAGGGACCTCAGCCTGCTCATCGCCCTCGCCGTCGCCGTTGCCCTTGGCGGCGGTGCTCCCGAGAGCCATCCCGTCCGGACCCACGACCAGAACCTGCGGGCTCTCCTGCGACTTCTCGTTGCTCGGCTGTGTCATGCCCCCATTCTGCATCCGTCGGACGACCGACGCCGAGCGAGGGCCGAACCTCAGCGCCGGCGCAGCCGCAGGGCCAGGAAAGCGAGCCCCAGCCCCATCAGTGTCAGCCCCGTGCCGAGCGGCAGTACGGGCAGGACCTGCCCGGACGGCTGCGCTGCGACACGGTCACCCTGTCCCTCCGCGCCGTCGCCATCCGGGCTGTCGGGCGCGTACAGGTCGTACTTGCCGATCGACTGGCCGGGCGGGCGCGGTGCGGCGGGGTTCCCGAACGAGGAAGGGGGACGCAGGCCGGACTGCTCGTTCGGGTGACGTACATGTTCCCGGCGCTCTTTCTCGCGCTGCCGCTGCTCCGCTTTCCGGCGTGCGCGCTCCTGACGCTCGCGCAACTGGCGCTCCGCGCGCCGGTGCCGCTCCTTCTGCCGCTCGCGCCGCTCCTGCTCCTCGGCGCGCTCCTTGCGTTCTTTGCGCTTGTCGCTCTCCTCGCGCTCTTCGCGCTCCTCCTGCCGTTCCTGCTTGTCGCGCTCTTCCCGCCGTTGCTGTGCCTTGCGCTGTTGCTGTGCCCTGCGCTGATGCTCCGCGCGCTGTTGCTCCGCGCGGCGCTGCTCCGCGCGGTGCTGTTCCCGCTGTGCCGTTCGCTCTTCCCGGTCCCCCTCCTCGCCTCTCTCCGCGCTTCTCTCCTCCCTGTCGTCCCGCTCCAGGAGCGCCTGGATGACCGGGCTGCCGGGCAGGCGGGCAAGGCCCTCGGAGACGCGCGGACCCGGGGCAGGGGCGCCGGACAGCGGTGACCGGGCGCCCGGCGGGGGCGAGGGAAGCTGCGGCAGTTCGGGCAGCCGGGGTGGCTCGGGCAGCCGGAGGGTTTCCGGCAGCCGGGGTGGCTCGGGCAGGTGAGGCGCTTCGGGCAACAGCGATGACGGGGTCGGCAGGGGCGACCGCAGCAGAGGCGACCGCAGCAGGGGTGAGTCCTGCTCTTCCGGCTCCTCGGGTGCCTCCGAGGCGCTGGAGGACCCGGAGGTGCTGGACGACTCGGAGGCGCTGGAAGACCCGGAGGTACTGGAAGACCCGGAGGCGCTGGACGACTCGGATGCCACGGGCACCTCCGGGAGGGGCGCCCAGGTGTGACCGGGCGCCGCCTGGCCCGTCGGGGGTTCCGTGTGGTCACCCGCGGTGGCGACAGGCGCGGGAAGCGCGAGAAAGGCGCAGGTCAACAAGGTGACCGCAGTGCTCCGTCGCTGAGTGTGCCGCACGACCGTGACCCTTCCGAGCTGGATGGTCCGCAGACCAGACCAGCGTCACACGAAGGGAAAAAATCGGCATTTCGGACAAGGGGATCGAGTGACGGAGGGCTCCGTACGGAGCTGCTCCGCCCCCGTCCCCGGCTCCCGCCCCCTCCCGGGGGCGGCCCTCAGCCCGCCGTGGTCAGCAGGATCTTGCCCACATGGGTGCTCTCGTCCAGCGTGCGGTGCGCACGGGCCGCCTCGCGCATCGGGACGGTGCTGTCGATCACCGGCCGCACCCGGCCGTCGGAGAGCAGCGGCCAGACATGCTCGCGTACGGCCGCCACGATCGCCGCCTTCTCGGTCGGCGGGCGGGCCCGCAGCGAGGTGGCCGTCACCGCACCGCGCTTGGCCAGCAGCGCGCCCAGGTTGAGCTCGCCCTTGGTGCCGCCCTGCATACCGATGACCGCCAGCCGGCCGTTGACCGCGAGGGCCTTGACGTTCCGCTCCAGGTACTTGGCGCCCATGTTGTCGAGGATCACGTCGGCGCCCGCGCCGTCGGTCGCCGTGCGCAGCTCCTCGACGAAGTCCTGTTCGCGGTAGTTGATCAGGATGTCGGCGCCGAGCTCGGCGCACCGCTGGAGCTTCTGAGCAGTGCCCGCCGTCACCGCCACCCGGGCGCCGACCGACTTGGCGAGCTGGATGGCCATGGTGCCGATGCCGCTGGAGCCGCCGTGCACCAGCAGCGTCTCCCCCGGGCGCAGATGCGCCACCATGAAGACGTTCGACCAGACGGTGCAGGTGACCTCGGGGAGACCGGCGGCGGTCCTGATGTCCATGCCGTCGGGGACGGGCAGCAACTGCCCGGACGGTACCGCGACCTTCTCCGCGTAGCCGCCGCCACCGAGCAGCGCGCACACCTTGTCGCCGACCGCCCAGCCGGACACGCCGGGGCCGACTGCGGAGACCCGGCCTGCGCACTCCAGGCCCGGGTAGGGGCTCGTGCCCGGCGGCGGATCGTAGAAGCCCTGGCGCTGCAGAACGTCCGCCCGGTTGACGGCGCTCGCCGCGACGTCGACGAGGACTTCGCCCTCCCCGACTTCCGGGTCCGGGACCTCGGCCCAGACCAGCGCCTCGGGGCCGCCGGGTTCGGGAATCGTGATCGCATGCATGCGGCCGACGCTACCCGCCCCCGCTCGGTGGGCCACGGGGCGGGCGGTGGGCCGGTCAGGCGGCGTAGGTGAAGCGGAGCTTCTGGTCCGGGGTCGGTACATACGCCTGGTGGCAACCGGTGCAGTACCAGAACCAGGAGTCCTCCTTGCCGGGTCCCGTCTCGCGCGTGTCCTTCCACAGCAGGCGTGCCGGGCAGTTGGGGCAGGTGGGCGGCGGGTCCATCGCGTCATCGTCACGCGTGGGCCGCGCTGCGGGCCGCCAGGCGCAACCACAGTCACCTGAAGGGATGAGAGGGGTGGCTGCCCGGCCCCCCGCGCTTGGTCCTGCCGTATACCGCCTACCGCGAGTCGCCCCGTCGCTCGCCGGGTTCCGGGCGTGTCTGCGAGGCGCGGTGGATGACGACCAGCCGGTCGGTGAGCTCCAGGGCGGCCGCGTCCGGGTCGTCGAAGGCGAGGATGCGATGGCCGCGTACGACGGAGACGACCAGGTCGGCGCAGTCCCGTGGGGAGCCTCCCGCCTCGGCCTTGGTGACGGGGCGTTCCTTCAGATCGAGCCCGGTGCCCTGCTGGATGAGATCCTCTATCACCGAGCTGGCGTTCGGGCTGAGCATCGCGAGACCGAGCAGCCGGCCCGCCGCACTGGCGCTGGTGATGACCTGGTCGGCGCCCGACTGCCGCAGCAGCGGCGCGTTCTCCTCCTCACGCACCGCCGCGACGATGCTGATGCGCGGGTTCAGCTGCCGTGCCGTCAGCGTCACCAGCACGGAGGTGTCGTCACGCTGGGGCGCGATCACGATCTGCTTGGCCCGCTGCACCTCTGCCCGTATCAGCACCTCGCTGCGGGTGGCGTCGCCCTCCACCCCGGCGAAGCCTTCCGCGTTGGCGGTCCTGACGGCCTGTGGAAGCGGGTCGATGACGACGATCCGGTCGCGGCGCTGCCCGGTCGAGAGCAGGGTCTGGACGGCCGATCGGCCCTTGGTGCCGAATCCGACGACGACGGTGTGGTCGCGCAACGCGGACCTCCAGCGGTTCAGGCGCCACTGCTGGCGGGTGCGGTCCGTCAGCGCCTCGAGCGTGGTGCCGATGAGAATGATCAGGAACAGCACGCGCAGCGGCGTGACGACGAGCGTGTTGACCAGCCGTGCGCTGTCGGACGCGGGGGTGATGTCGCCGTAGCCGGTCGTGGAGAGCGTGACAGTGGTGTAGTACAGGCAGTCCAGAAACGACACGCCGGCGTCGCTGTTGTCCACATAGCCGTCCCGGTCCAGATAGACCAGCAGCACCGTCACCCACAAGACGACGAGCGCGGTCAGCAGCCGCCGGAGGACCTGCCGCTGCGGACTGATGTCCGGGCGCGGCAGCAGTACCGAGCCCTGCGGCCGCGCCGCACCGCCCGCCCCCGTGTCGCCGGGCCGCTTCACCACGGCACCTCCAGTACGGGCACGTCCGTGCCGGGTGCGCCGCCGCCGGGCGGCACCACGGCCAGCGCGTCGCAGGAGGCCACCCCGCGCAGCATGGCGGGGCCGGAGTACCGCAGGGGCCGGATACGCGCCCGGATGCCGGAACCCTCGTACCGTACGGGCACCAGACGCGTGTCGCGCGGGTGGCCGGAAACCTCGGCGCCCAAGGTGGCCGCGCGCGCCTCCGGTTCGGTCCGGCCAGCGAGAGCGCGCAGCAGCGGTGCCGCCAGGGTGACGAGTCCGGAGAGCGCCGCCAGCGGATTGCCCGGCAGTCCGACCAGATACCTGTCGCGCGGTTGCTTTCCCGCCCCTCGCGGCGCTGTCGCCGGCCCCAGCGCGGCCAGCAGCATGGGGTGCCCGGGACGGACGCGTACTCCGTGCACCAGCAGTTGCGCTTCCAGGCGGCGCAGCGTCGGCTGGAGGTGGTCGACGGGGCCGCTCGCCGTGCCGCCCGTGGTGACGACGACATCGGCCGTCGTGGTGGCCACCGCCTCGTGCAGCGCCTCCGCGTCGTCCCCCAGCAGCCGGGTGACGGTCACCTCGGCGCCCAGGGCCGTCAGCCACGGCTCGACCATCGGCCCGAGCGCGTCCCTGATGCGACCGTCGCGCGGCAGTCCGCGGTGCAGCAGTTCATCCCCCAGGACGAGCACTTCGGCTCGCGGGCGCGGCACGGCCGACAGCTCGTCGTAACCGGCAGCCGCCGCCAGCCCGAGCACGGCGGGGGTGACGGTCAGCCCGGCGGGCAGCAGTTCGTCGCCCTTGCGGCACTCCTGTCCGCGCGGACGGATGTCGGTCCCGGGCTGCGGGGGAGTGGCCGTGCGCAGCCGCGCGCCGGTCCGCTGGGCCGCCTCCGAACGCAGTACGGCGCTGGTGCCGGGCGGGATACGGGCACCGGTCGCGATGCGCACCGCCTCACCGTCGGCGAGCTGCGGCGGCTCGGAGCGGTCACCGGCCAGGACGCCGGGGCGCTCGGTGCCGTCCGCCGCGCGGGCCGGCTCCCAGGGGCCCGGCCCCGACACCGCCCAGCCGTCCATCGCCGAGGTGTCGAACGACGGCAGATCTGTGAGGGCACGCAGCGGCGTGGCGAGGGTGCGGCCCAGAGCGTGCGCCAGTGGCACGGTTTCCGCGGGCAGCACGGTTGCCGCCGAGGCCGCCAGCGCGACGGCCTCGCACCAACTGGGCGGCGGCTTGCGCGCGCTGTTCCCGGTCCCTTCCGCGTTCCTGGACCCTTCGGTGTTCCCGGGGCCCTCCGCGGGGTGGTGAACGCCGCCTCGCAGGGCGTCCGGGGCGTGCTGCGGCGGGCCGTTCCGGTGCCGTCCTGGGCGCTCTCCGGGGTGGCCCGGCGGGACGGGGCCGGTGCCGCCCGCACCGCCGCGACCGCCACTGGTGCGTTCGGCACCGTCCCGCTTGTCGCCGTGTCGGCCGTATTCGCCGTGCCGGCCGCGTTCCCCGCCTGCGTCCCGGCCTCCCCGGCCGGTGGCCTCGTCGGGGCGGCCGTGGTCCTGGGGCTCTCCCATGGGGTCCATCGCGCTCCCGGCGCTCTCGGCGTTCTCGCCCCACTCGATACGGCGGATGCGCTTCAGACGTGGTGCGGGTGGCGGCTCCGGGCGGGTCCGGCCGCTGTTGGCGAGGGCGATGGCCTCGTCGAGTTCGTCGGCGCCGCTCATCGGCCGTCGCTGCCCTCGGAGTTGTCGGGGTTCTCGGGGTTGTCGGAGCTGTCGGCGTTGTCGGGGATCTCGGAGCTGTCGGCGTTGTCGCGGGCTCCGGGGGCCTCGTCGGCCCAGCGCCGGGCCAGCCGCGCCGCCGCCTCGGCCGCCCGTTCGACGTCCCGCGCCGAACCGCCCGCGCGCGCCGCCGCATAGCCCACCAGGAACGTGGTGAGCGGCGCCGCCGGGCGCGCGACACCGTGTGCGGCGTCCCTGGCGAGGTCGAGCAGCGCGGCGGTGTCGACGTCGAGCTCGATGCCGAGTTCGGCCTTGACCGCGGAGATCCATTCTTCCAGCACGGTTTCATGCTCCCTGATGCGGGCCCTCGCTGTGGCGATGTCTTCCCAGGTGTCGCAGTCGAGTGCGGCGGCGGTGACGGAGGAGGTGGTCACCCGGTGCAGCATCAGCCCTTGGAGCACCATGCGCAACGGCAGGCCCACGAGTGTGCCGTACTCGGTACGCAGCAGCGCGAGTTCGCGGCGCAGCGGCTCCATCCGGTAGGCGGCGAGCAGCGGTTGGTCGCGCCCGTCGTACGCGACCGCCGCCTCGCACCCGTCGGGTACGGCGACCAGCGCGCGCACCGCCCGCTCGGAGAGGAACGGCAGGTCGGCCGAGACGACCAGCACGGTGCCGACCGGGCCGTCCGCTGCGGCGGGGCGGTGCCGTGCCGGGCCCTCCAGCGCGTCCAGGCCCGCTTGCAGCCCCGCGAGGGGGCCGCCGCCGGGCGGCTCCTCGCGGGCCCACAGCACCGGCCGGTACGTCGGCCGGCGCGGACCCACCGCCACCGTGGCGGCCGCGTCGGCGCACGCCGCGAGGACGCGGTCGAGCAGCGGCCTGCCGCCCACGGTCACGGCGGGCTTGTCGGCGCCGCCCAGCCGCCTCGCGCCGCCACCGGCGAGGACGAGCGCGGCGTACGGGCGCACGGCGGCACCCGGTGAGGTGCCCGGCGCCGCACGCGGCCGTCCGGCGGCCTCCCGCGCGGTCTGCGGGCGGTCGGGCGGTCCGGCGGCTGAGGGTGGTCCTGGAGCCTGCGTCACGCCTCAGAGCGTACGGAAGTCAGAGCGTGCGCAGCAGTCTCGCCGGATGCTCGACGCAGTCCGCCACATGGCGCAGGAAGCCGCCTGCCGTGCCGCCGTCGCACACCCGGTGGTCGAAGGTGAGCGACAGCTGTACCACGCTGCGGACGGCCAGCTCGTCGTCGACCACCCACGGCTTGCGGGCGATACGGCCGACGCCCAGCATCGCGGCCTCCGGATGGTTGATGATCGGGGTGGAGCCGTCCACACCGAAGACGCCGTAGTTGTTCAGCGTGAACGTGCCGCCCGTCAGCTCGGCCGGGGTGAGCGTGCCCGCGCGGGCGGCCTCGGTGAGCCGGGCCGTCTCGGCGGTGAGCTCTTCGGCGCTCAGCGTGTGCGCGTCCCGTACGACCGGTACGACGAGCCCTCTGTCGGTCTGTGCGGCGAACCCCAGATGCACCTCGGGCAGTACGACGATCTCGCGTGCCTCGGTGTCCACCGTGGAATTGAGCTCGGGGAACCGTGCGAGTGCAGCCGTGCACACCCGCCCCAGCAGCGCGAGCAGCGATATGGGCGCGGGGGAGCTGCCCTGTGCGGTGGCGGTGTTCATCTCCTTGCGCGCGGCGAGGAGTTCGGTGGCGTCCGCGTCCACCCAGCAGCTGGCGTCCGGGATCTCGGCGCGACTGCGCGCGAGCCGTTCGGCAGCCGTTCCGCGCATGCCGCGCAGCGGGATACGGCGCTCCCGCGACGCCTTCTCCGGCGCGCGACTGTGCTGAGCGGCACTGTGCCGGGTGCTGCTCTCCTGTGCGGTGCTTACGGCACGCTCCACATCGGCCCGCAGGATGAGACCGTCCGGGCCGCTGCCCGTCATCGTGCGCAGATCCAGACCGTGCTCGCGGGCCAGGCGGCGCACCAGCGGAGAGATCACCGGGACGGGGGCGCCCCGGTCGGCGCCGGACCGGAGCTCCTCCCCTGCCCCCGTCCCCGCTCCGGGCGCGGCGAAGCCGGGCGGGCGCAGGGCGGCACGGGACCGTCGCCCGGTGGGCTCCGCTGTCCCATAGCCGACCAGCACATTGCCCGAGCCGCCCACATGTTCCGGCTCAGGAGCGGCAGCCGCCTCGCCGCCGGGGCTCACCGCGACGGTGACCAGCGGCGCGCCCACGGCGACCTCGGCGCCCTCCCCGGCGGCGTGCGAGGTGACCACTCCGGCGTACGGGCAGGGGACCTCGACCAGCGCCTTGGCCGTCTCCACCTCGACGACGGGCTCGTCCACCCGCACCGTCTCGCCGACGGCGACCAGCCACCGTACGATCGTCGCCTCTGTCAGCCCCTCCCCCAGGTCCGGCAGCGTGAACTCGCGTACCTCGCCCATCAGACGGCACCTCCGCCCCGGCCTTGACCGAAGCCGCCGCTCTCGGTGAAGCCGCTCTCCCACTGGAGCCGTGCGACGGCGTCCAGAATCCGGTCGACACCCGGCAGGTGGTGCCGCTCCAGCATCGGCGGCGGGTAGGGGATGTCGAACCCGGCGACGCGCAGCACGGGCGCCTCCAGATAGTGGAAGCAGCGCTCGGTGATCCGGGCCGCGATCTCCCCGCCGGGCCCCGCGAAACCGGGCGACTCGTGCACCACCACGGCCCGGCCGGTGCGCCGTACGGAGGCGGCGACCGTCTCCTCGTCGAACGGCACCAGGGAGCGCAGATCGATCACTTCCAGGTCCCAGCCCTCGGCTCCGTCTCCGTGCTCCTCGCGCGCGGCCTCGGCGGCCTCCAGGCAGACCGGCACGGACGGGCCGTAGGTGATCAGCGTCGCGGAGCTGCCCCGCCGCCGTACGACGGCCCGGCCGATACCCGGCACCGCCTCCGGTTCCTGTGGGTCCCAGTCGGCCTTCGACCAGTAGAGCCGCTTGGGTTCGAGGAAGACCACGGGGTCGTCGGATGCGATGGAGGCGCGCAGCAGCCCGTAGGCGTCGGCGACCGTGGCCGGGGTGACGACGTGCAGCCCCGGAGTGGCCATGTAGTACGCCTCCGAGGAGTCGCTGTGGTGCTCCACGCCGCCGATGCCGCCGCCGTAGGGGATGCGCACCGTCAGCGGCATGGGCAGCTTTCCGCGGGTGCGGTTGCGCATCCGGGAGATGTGCGAGACCAGTTGCTCGAACCCGGGGTAGGCGAACGCGTCGAACTGCATCTCCACGACCGGCCGCAGCCCGTACATCGCCATGCCGGCCGCTGTGCCGAGGATGCCCGCCTCCGCCAGGGGTGTGTCGGTGCACCTGTCGGGGCCGAACTCGGCGGTGAGCCCGTCCGTCACCCGGAAGACGCCGCCCAGGGAGCCCACGTCCTCACCGAAGACGTGCACATCGGGGTCGTCGGCCATGGCGTCCCGCAGGGCGTGGCGCAGGGCCTGGCCCATGGTGGCGGGCTTGCGGTCCGCCGCTGCCGCCGCGGGCTGTCGCACCGCTGTGCTCATCGGGTCTCCTCCCCCGCAGTCGTGCTGCCGGCGGACTGTGCGGCGGCGGCCGAGCGCTGCTCCGCCTCCAGCTCGGCCCGCAGCTGGTCCGCCTGGTCGCGCAGCTGGCGCGTCGGCTGCGCGTAGACGTGCGCGAACAGCTCCGCCGGGTCCAGCGGCGGGTCCTGGTGCATCCGCTCGCGCAGCTCGGCGGCCTGCCGCTCGGCCGCCTCCTCGGCCTCCCGCACGGTCGCCTCGTCGAGCAGCCCGCGGTCGCGCAGCTCGCGCTCCAGCAGGGTGACCGGATCGTGCTCCCGCCAGACCTCGACCTCCTGGTCGGTGCGGTAGCGGGTCGCGTCGTCGGCGTTCGTATGGGCCTCGAGCCGGTAGGTGACCGCTTCCACCAGGGTGGGGCCGCCGCCGGCGCGGGCCCGGTCCAGCGCCTCGCACAGCACCTCGTGCACGGCCACCGCGTCGTTGCCGTCCACCAGCCGTCCGGGGATGCCGTAGCCGACCGCCTTGTGCGCCAGGGAGGGCGCCGCGGTCTGCTTGGCCAGCGGTACGGAGATCGCGAAGCCGTTGTTCTGCACCAGGAAGACGGCCGGTGTCTGCCATACGGCGGCGAAATTCAGCGCCTCGTGGAAGTCGCCCTCGCTGGTGCCGCCGTCGCCGACCAGCGCAAGCGCGGCCACCTCGTCGCCCTTCAGCCGCGCGGCGTGTGCCAGCCCGACCGCGTGGGGCAGCTGGGTGGCCAGCGGGGTGCACAGCGGCGCGACCCGGGTGCCGGGTGAGTCGTAGCCGTGGTGCCAGTCGCCGCGCAGCAAGGACAGCACCTCCACCGGGTCCAGGCCGCGCGCCACGGCCGCGAGCGTGTCGCGGTAGCTGGGGAAGAGCCAGTCGCGCTCACCCAGTGCGAGCGCGGCGGCGACCTGGCATGCCTCCTGGCCCCGCGACGACGGGTAGACCGCCAGCCGGCCCTGGCGGGTCAGCGCTGTGGCCTGCTCGTTGAACCGCCTGCCGTGCACCACGGCCGCGTACAGCCGGCGCAGCAGCCCAGCGTCCGGACCCGGTGCCCCGTCCTGGGCCGTACGGGTCCCACGGGTCCCCAGGACGCGGTAGGGCTCGGCGTCGGGGAGGAGCGGTGCGGCGTCCGTGCGGGGGCGCCACGAGGGGGGAGGCGCGGGGGCGTAGGCTCCTGGCTGCTCTAGGACCGTCATGACGAGCACCTCCTCGTGGGCGGGCTGCGGCGCGGGCAGGCGGGGTACGCCTGACACATCGGCGTGCTGGCGCGCCGGCCTGCCGATGGCCGTACCACCGGCAGGCCGGGCCGGTGACCGAGTGGGCCACCCCTACCGATTGTTCGGTCGCCGGCACATTTTGGCTACGGGTGGCCCCGGCCTGTGGACAACTGGCCCGCAAAACCGTTCGATGACCGCAGAGTGTCCATTCAGGGGAGGCGAGGGACCGTGCGGGGTGAACAGATGGCCAACGGCCCCGAGGAGGCGGGACCGCACGCCGGGCACCGGTTTCCCGCCCGGCCGCTGGACGCGATAGACCGCGACATCCTGCGTCTGCTGCGCGCTGACGGGCGGGCTTCCATCCGTTCGGTGGCCGAGCGTGTGCACGTCTCCCGTGCCAACGCCTACGCCCGCATCAACCGGCTCATCGACGACGGGGTGATCCGGGGCTTCAGCGCCCGTATCGACCAGGAGCGCGCGGGCCACGGCGCCTCCGCCTACATCACCCTCAAGATCGTCCAGGATTCGTGGCGCAGCGTCCGCGAGAAGCTCCAAGAGCTGCCGGGCGCCGCCCACATGGCGCTGGTCAGCGGAGACTTCGACGTACTGCTGCTGGTGCACACGCCGGACAACAGGGCGCTGCGCGACCTCGTCCTGACGCGTATCCAGTCGATGCCGGAGGTGCTGAGCACCCGCACCCTGCTGGTGTTCGAGGAGACCGACCTGGAGCCGGGGCCCTGACGGACCTGGAGCCGGGGGCCTGACGGACTTGGGGCCCGGAGGCTTGCCGGATCTGGAGCCCGGGGCGGTGCCGGATCTGGAGCCTTGGCCTCAGGGACGGTCAGCTCGTGCGCAGGCCCGCGAAGGCGGTGCGGACGACGGCCTCGGCGACCTCCGCGCTGGTGTTCGAGCCACCGGATGCGGAGGAGTCGCCACCGGCGGCGCCGTTGTGCGCGACGCGGTCCGGGCGGTACCACTCGGCGATCGAGTTGATCATGCCGAACAGCAGCCGGGTCGCCAGCCGCGCGTCCACATCGGAGCGCAGGTCCCCCTCGGCCGCCGCCTGCTTGACCAGCTCGGCCACCCGCTGGTCGAACTCACGCCGCCGGGACATCGCCCACAGCTCGGTCTCGGTGTTGCCGCGCACCCGCAGCAGCAGCGTCACATAGGGCAGCTCGGCCATCAGGACCTCGACCGTGCGGCGCGTGACGTGCTCCAGCCGCTCCACGGCCCGCCCCTCACGCGCCGGGACCTCCTCCAGCACCGCGAACAGCCCGTCCAGCGCACGGCTTATCCCCCGGCGCAGCAGCTCCTCCTTGCCGCGCACATGGTGGTAGATCGACGACTTGGAGATACCGGCGGCCTTCGAGAGGTGCTCCATCGAGGTGCCGTCGTAGCCCCGCTCGTTGAACACCCGCACGGCGACGGAGAGCAGCGAGTCGGGCGTGTAGGTGTCGCGCTTGACCGTGGGCATGCGGCCGATGCTAGCCGGGCGGCCCGCGGGGCCTTCCGGGCGCTGGGCGAAGTTTTCCACAGGTCTCCGGGCCCCCTTGCACCGACCGATCGTTCGGTAGCAGTATCTACCAGGTGAGCGGCCGCGGCAAAGGCGTCGCCACCCGCATTCCGTCCCAGCTCAGCGAGGAGTTGGTCCCGCGTGACCACCGGTATCGGAACGACCACTGCCCAGCTCATCGACAAGCACCGCCCCACCCTGGACCGCGCGCTGGAAGCGATCCGCAGCAGGGAGTTCTGGACCCCGCATCCCGAGCACCCCAAGGCGTACGGCGAGGGCGCGGCCGAGGAGGGCAAGGCGGCCTTCGACGCGCTGCGCGGCAGCCGCTTCGAGCTGCCGGGCCAACCGGTCTCCGGCGAATGGGTGGCCTCCGAGGTGTCGCCGTACGGACTGGAGCTGGGCATCTCCTACCCCCGCGCGGACGAGGGGGCGATCGACGCGCTGCTGTCGGTGATGCGCGGGGGCCTGCCCGCCTGGCGGAAGGCCGGACCGCAGGCGCGCGCGGCGGTGTGCCTGGAGATCCTGGCCCGGATCAGCGCCCGCACCCACGAGTTCGCCCAGGCCGTGATGCACACCAGCGGCCAGGCGTTCATGATGGCCTTCCAGGCGGGCGGCCCGCACGCGCAGGACCGCGGTATGGAGGCGGTGGCCTACGCCTACGCCGAGCAGGTGCGCACCCCCGAGCGTGCCGCCTGGGAGAAGCCGCAGGGCAAGCGGGAACCGCTGCGGGTCACCAAGGAGTTCACCCCGGTCGGACGCGGTGTCGCGCTGCTGATCGGCTGCAACACCTTCCCCACCTGGAACGGCTTCCCCGGCTTCTTCGCCTCGCTCGCGACCGGCAACGCCGTGCTGGTCAAGCCGCACCCGCGGGCCGTGCTGCCGCTCGCCCTGACGGTGCGGATCGCCCGCGAGGTGCTGGCGGAGGCGGGGTTCGACGCCGATCTGGTGGCGCTGGCAGCCGAGGCGGAGGGCGACGGCATCGCCAAGGACCTGGCCACCCGTCCCGAGATCCGGGTGATCGACTACACCGGGGGCTCGGCGTTCGGCGAGTGGCTGGAGGCCAACGCCCGGCAGGCCCGGGTCTACACCGAGAAGTCGGGCGTGAACACGGTCGTCATCGACTCCACCGACGACTACCAGGGCATGCTCGCCAACCTCGCCTTCTCCCTTTCCCTCTACAGCGGCCAGATGTGCACGACGCCGCAGAACCTGCTGATCCCGGCCGGCGGCATCACCACCGAGTCCGGCCCCAAGTCCTACGACGAGGTGGTGGCCGACCTCGCCGGAGCCGTCGGCAAACTGCTCGGCGACGACGCGCGGGCCAACGCGCTGCTGGGCGCCCTCGTCAACGACCGGGTGCGGGAGCGCCTGGAGGCGGCACCCTCGCTGGGCGAGGTGGCGCTGCCCTCCCGCGCCGTGGCCAACCCGGAGTTCCCCCAGGCCACGGTGCGCACCCCCGCCATCGTCAAGCTGGACGCCACCAAGCCGGAGGCCGAGGCGGCGTATCAGCAGGAGTGCTTCGGCCCTGTCGCCTTCGCCGTGGCCGTCGGCTCCACGGAGGACGCGCTGGAGTTGCTGCGCAACACCTTGCAGGCCAAGGGCGCCATGACGGTCTCCGCCTACACCACCTCGGCACAGGTGGCCCGCCAGGTGGAGGAGGTGTGCTTCGACGAGCCCGCGCAGCTCTCGCTCAATCTGACAGGCGGTGTCTACGTCAACCAGACGGCCGCCTTCAGTGATTTCCACGGCTCGGGCGGCAACCCCGCGGCCAACTGCGCACTGTGCGACGGGGACTTCGTCTCCGGCCGGTTCCGAGTGGTGGAGGTGCGCCGGATGACACAGGAGTGAGCCGGGCGGCCCGCACAGCACGGTGCCCCCGGGCGGGACACCCGGGGGCACTCAGCGGCACTCGACAGCTCTCAGTGACTCTCAGCCTTACTGGCTCTCGGCGGCTCAGTGACTCTCAGCGTCACTGGCTCTCGGCGGGCTGCCCGTCTCAGTCGGCCGGCTGGCCGGTGGAGACCGTCAGGTCGATCTTGTCCTTCTTCGGGTCGAAGTCGTCCAGGGAGTCAGGGCTCTGCTCCAGGACGGTGTTCTTGCCCCAGACGTTCTCGTCCTCCTTGGTCACCTCACCGAGCTTCCAGCCGGCGGCGCGCAGGCATGCCTTGACGGAGGTGAGGTCCTTGATCGTCATGTCGGGGACCATGACCTTGCTCTTGTCGCTGTAGGACTCAGTGGCGTCGGTGCACTTCGAGGAGTCGATGGTGCGGCTCTTGTCGGGTCCCTTGAAGCCGCCGGAGTCCGAGCCGCCGTCGTTGGTGGTGGAGTCCCCGTCGTCGCCGGTGCTGGCGGTCGGGGAGGGCTTGGGCTTGGCGGTGGGCTTGGGGTCGGGGTCGTCCCCGCCGCTGGTGAGCCCGATGATCACAAAGACCAGGGCGACGATGACGGCCACGGCTGCCAGGCCGTAGCCGGCCATGGCGCCGGGTGAGGGCTTCTTGCCGCCCGAGCCTCCGTTGCCGCCCGGCGCGGAGCCGTGCGCACCGATCGTGTAGGGCGGCGGCGTGGAGGGGCCGCC
>NZ_JAFFZN010000014.1 GCF_017676385.1 Streptomyces spirodelae | reverse complement strand
TGGGTCAGTTGGTGGCGTGGTCGATGTTGTCCGCGTTGGTCCGCGCGGCGGTGCCCGCCTCCCGCAGCGTCTCCACGAACTTGTCGAACGTCGGCTTCAGGCCCTCCCACTCGCTGCGGAACTGCTGCGCCTTACCACCGGTCCAGTACCCTCCGCTGTCGTTGCAGGCGCTCTGCAGGCTGGTGATCAGCCCCTGGAGCGTGTTCGCGTCACCGTCGAACTTCCCCGCGAGCTCCCGCAGGCGCTCAAGGTCGGCACCGTTCATTCCCATCAGGAAACCCTCCCCGTTATCCGGCTTTGGCACGTCTTGCAGCACGGTAGCCCAAGTCACTCCCGCGCTGGGCCCGTTCGTGTCACAGGGCGTCAACAGCCGTGTATCGCCGTACGGAGCAGGTCCCGGTCTCCCCTGCCGCCGAGTGCGGTCAGATCACCGGCATGGCGGTGAGGGTCTCGCCCTGGAGGAGGAAGACGCGGTTGCCCGCCGCGGCCGACCGCCAGGGACCGGCCGCGCCCTGCACAAAGGTCCATGCCTGAGCGCCCTTGCGCGTGTCCACGGCGACGATGCCGTCGGTGCCGTCCTCGTGCATGGCCACCCACGCCGTGCCGCGCTGGACGGTCGGCGGGTCCTTCGGGAGCGTCGTGGTGTTGAGCGTCACCGTCCACCTGCTCGCGCCGTCCGCCGTGGCACGGGCCTCCACATCGGCCCCGTGCGCCGCGTAGAGCACCTCGCCGTCGAGGGCGGGTGCGCCCCACCCGGTGTCCCCGGGTGCTGGTTCGGTCCACTTCTCGGAGCCGTCGGCCAGGTCGAGTGCGGAGAGGCTGCGGCCGCCGAGGTGGACGACGCCCCGGGTGATCGCGGGAACCAGGGCCGCGCCCTCGGCGCTCTGCCGACGCGGACCCCACACCGTACGGCCGTTCGCCGTGTCGACGCCGACGACCTTGCCGTCCGAGCCGTGGATCACCAGCCGCCCCTTGGCCACCGCAGCGCGCGCGGGGTGCTCGGCCGTGGAACGGACCGGGAGCCGCACCGTCCAGGTGGGCCGGTGCGAGGTGAGGCCGACTGCGCGCAGCTTGCCGCCCTTGGTGACGAGGTAGACCGCGTCCGCGTCGGCCGCGAGCAGGGTCACCGCCTCGGCGGGCGCCGTCCAGCGGTCCTTGCCGTCCGCACCGATCCCGAAAACGTCACCGGTCGAGGTGGTGACGAGTACAGTGGGCCGCTCCCCGGGCGCCGCGAGCAGCCCTCCGTCGTCCGCCACGGAGACGTCGTCCTTCCAGCGGCGCCGGCCGTCGCGCACGTCGTACGCGTGCAGCCCCCCGCCCTTCGCCGCGACGACCACCACATCGCGCACCGGCAGCGGCACCGGACCCCCGTCGCGGGCCACCGTGCGAGGACCCCACAACGGGTTCGGCGGCTTGCCGCTCCTGTAGTCCGACAGCGGTTCGGCGTCCCACTCGTGCGCCCCGTTCCGCCGGCCGTCCTCCTCCCCACCGAGCCAGTACCAGGCGCCGCCGCCACCGGCCGCCAGCAGCGCGCCGCCGCCCGCGAGAGCGGTGAGCAGCCGCCGCCGCGAGGGGCCGCTCCGCGCCTCCCCGGGCGTGTCCCCGGCCGCATCGGTGGGCAGCGCCGTCAACCGGCGGGCGGCACGCTCCCGTTCGGCGATGTCCTCGGCGAGCGGGCCCTTGCGCCACTCCCGGTCCGCACCCCGGGGCGGCGCGAGCTCCTGCCCCAGCCTGTCCGGCGCCGGCCGCCGGCCGGCCTCCTTGTCCAAACAGGAGGCAACCAGCGGCAGCAGCCCTGGCGGCAGCCCGCCCAACCGGGGCTGCCCGTGCACGACCTCGTACTGCACAGCCGCCACATGCTCACCGGTGAAGGCGCGCTCGCCCGTCGCCGCGAAGGCGAGCACGGCGCCGAGCGCGAACACGTCGGCCGCCGGCCCCACACGCTGCCCCAGCACCTGCTCCGGCGGCCCGTACCCGGGCGTGACCGGCACCTGCCCGGTGGTGGTCAGCGTCAGCCCGTGCTCCGGCCGGGCGATACCGAAATCGATCACACGGGGACCGCCGGACGTCAGCACGATGTTCGACGGCTTCAGGTCCCGGTGCACCAGGCCCGCTGCGTGGATGTCGTACAGCGTCCGCGCCAGCACCGCGCCGAGCGCCCGCACCGCCGCCTCCGCCAGCCGGCCGTGCCGCTCCACGGCTTCCTCCAGGGTGGGCCCGGCCAGGAACTCGGTGGCGATCCACGGCCGCCCGCCCTCGGTCTGCACCCCCAGCACCCGCGCCACGCCCTTGCTCCGCACGGCACTCGCCGCCTGCGCCTCCCGCACGAACCGCTGCGCCATCCCCGCGTCGTACGCCAACTCGGGCCGCAACACCTTCAGCGCCGCCGCCCTCCCCCCAACGTCCCGCCCCAGATACACCTTCCCCATCCCCCCGGCCCCCAGAACCCCGACCAGCCGATACGGCCCAAGACGCAGAGGATCACCGGTGCCAAGGGGGTTCATTGCGTACTCCACGGAAGCTTCGGTCACTTGGGATCACTTGAGGGGGAGGGCGAGGACCCGTCGGTCGGTGGCGACCACGAGTTGGTGTGAGCCGTGGTGTGGCATCAGGGTCGGAGGGCCCAACACCTTGTCCGGGTCGATGTAGACCCATTTCACCGCGCGGGTCTTCAGGTCGAAGGCGGTGACCAGTCGAGACCCCCTGGAGGGGAAGTACAGATACTGGTCCCCGGCGGCAGGTACGGCACCGGGCGGAACTTCCACTGCCCAGCCGGCTTCGGCCTCCCAGCGCAGCTTTCCCGTGCGTGCGTCCAAGGCGACCACACCGGTTCCCGGCTCCAGGAAGTAGACGATGCCCTTCTTGTAAAGGGGCGTGCCGTAGTACGGCTTGCTCTTCTGGCCCGGCGGCGCCTGCAGCGACCTCCCCTTACCGAAGCGCCATATCGTCTTTCCGTCCGAAACCCGGAGCGCGAAGATCTCGTCCAGGCCGAGGTAGATGTGGCCGTCAGGGTCGACGCCGACGGACGAGCCCGCGTCCATCAGCAGATCGAATTTCCTCGACCAAGTCACCTTCCCTTTCGCCATGTCGATCGCCCAGATTCTTCCGATGTCGTCGACCAGGATCAGCGTGCCCCGCACCGCTGCCGCGACTTTCGCTCCCATCTCCGTCTTGTCGCGCCACCGGATCTTTCCGGTCTCCGTGTCCAGGGCGACGAGGTGCCGCTTCAGCGTGTCGTCGGGACCGCGCTTCGGCATGCCCTGTACGACAACGGTTCCCTTGTAGGCACCAATCAGGATCGGGCCGTGAACATTGAGATCCCGCAGTTCAAGGTCGTTCAAATCGGCGACCGATTCACCGAATGCGGCAGTTTTTGCGTTCACACGGTGGAGGATGAGCTCGTCGCTCACGCCGTAGAAATGCCCGCGGTCGGTGACGAGGGGTTCGTCCTGCACGTTCCTGTTGGTACCTGCGTCCTCTCCCTCCATATCGACGGTGGTGAGGCGGCCGTCCCTGACAACCGCAACGTAATCCCCCGTCATCGCCGGCTGCAGGGACTCCCCGCCGAATCGCCGCTGCCAGTTGGGCTTGGGCGCGGTTGCGGCCCCCTTCCCAGAAGAAGGCGACGGGGCTTGCTTGGCTGCGGAAGCGCCGTCGGGCCGGAAGAGCGCCCACGCTCCGCCGGTCGCTGCCGCAGCGGCGAGCGTCGCGCCACCGCCCAGAATCAGCGCCCGCCGCCGTGTCAGGTGAAGGCGACCGACACTCCGCGCCGCTTCCGGCGGCGCGGGCGCGGAGTCCCCGAGCGGCGGCGCGGGCAAGCGGGGCGGCGGAACCTCCCACGCCACGCCGCAGCGCCGCAGAATCTCCGCGAGCACCGGATCGGGAAGGAAGTCCTCGAACTTCCCGGCGATGCCGCCCAGATGTCGGCCGAGTTCCTGAACAGTCGGCCGCTCCTGCGGTTCCTTGGCCAGACAACGCTCCAGCGCGCCCACCAGTTCGTCCGGCACTTGGGAGAGATCCGGCTGGCTGTACCGGACACGGTAGAGCAGGTCGGCGGTCTGGCCGGTCCCGAACGGGCCGTGGCCGCTAGAAGCGAAGACCAGAACGCCGGCCAGGGCGAAGATGTCACCGGCTGGCGTGTGTTCCTGGCCGGTGGCCTGTTCCGGCGACATGAAGGCGGGAGTGCCCGCTGCCGCTCCGGTCCTGGTGAGCCGGTCGTCACCGGCTGCTCGCGCAATGCCGAAGTCGATGATCTTGGGGCCCTGAGCCGTGATGAGGATGTTGGAAGGCTTCAGGTCACGGTGCACGACGTGCGAACCATGCAGCTGGGCAAGCGCGCCGCACAACCGGGCACCGGCCGCCCGGGTGGCCGCCCCCGGCAGTGGCCCGCACACGGTCACGAGGTCGTCCAGCGGAAGTCCGAGCACGTATTCGGTCGCCATCCACGGTGTCTCGGCCAGGGCGTCAGCATCGACGACCTCGGCCCCATGGTGCCCTCCGATGACCCGGGCAGCGTCGACTTCCAGCTGGAACCGGGTGCGGAACTCCCGCTGGGCGGCGAATTCAGGGTGCAGCGTCTTGAGGGCGACGGTGCGCCCACGCTGGGACCTGCCGAGATAGACGGTACCCATGCCGCCACTGCCCAGTCTGGCGATCAGCCGGTAGTGGCCAAGGGTCTGCGGGTCGTCGTGTACGAGAGGAGAGAGCACGCGATCAGTCCACGGGGAGCGCGTAGATGCTGTCATGGTTGTCGATGATCGCCACACCTTCGGCACTGACCACCGCGTTGCCCGGCCGACCGGACAACTCCCGGGTGCCGGCCGTGGCAAGCCGCCACCGAAGTGAGCCGTCTTGGGGGTCGAGAGCGTCGAGCTCGGCCGGGCCGGTCCGCAGCAGGGTACGGCCGGAGGCGGTGAGAGTCATTCCGCCGAGTGCGCGGCCCTCGACCTCGGGATTCTCGTGCGGCCGTTTCCACCTCACCTTGCCGGTCCGGACATCCACCGCGTAGCTGGTCAACTTTCTGTCGGTGGCATAGAGAACACCGTTCCGCATGGCCGATGAGTCGTCCACCCCTCCCTCGACCGGGACCGTCCAACGTTCCTTTCCACTGGACAGACTCATCGACCTGAGACCGTTCACAATTCCAGCAATGAGGGTGTTGTCTCCCCGGGGAAGCACAAGATCGGAAGTCTCTATGCCGAGATCCTGATACTCCCTCTTCCATTTCCGTCGGCCACTTTCCCGGTCCAGGGCGATATAGGTGAAATACTGCTCCGCCGCACCGAAACCTGTGTTGGCTATGAGCAGTTCAGAACGCAGCAACGCCGGCCCGGCGGTTCCTTCCGCGGGTTGTGTCACGGTCTCGACGTAGTCCGGTGGCAACGGGGCATGCCATAGCTTGTTGCGCTTTCGAAGGCTGTAAGCAACAACGGCCATCTTCGTGCCGTCGTCCGCACCGTAATCCTCCGTGAGGAACCACACCACACCATCTGCCCCGGCCAGCAGGAGGGTCATCTGGTTGGACGACTCGACCGCCGAGTACTTCTTCTCACGCCACTTGATCCGCCCCGAACGTGCGGAGAGCAGGAGGAACTCGCCGTCTTGCCCCCCGGCCACCACGATGTTCCCACCGCCGGCGTCCAGCAGCCGGGACGGCAGCACATCGTCGCGTGACCACAACTTCTTCCCCCGGTGGACGTCGACCCCGAGTATTCCCTTTTTGTGACTGATGATCAGGGTCCGTCCCCTGAGCAGGGGAAGCTGACCGGTGGGGTCCCGTTCGGGAAGGGGGAAACGCCACAGCGGAGCGGGTGCCACTCCACGGGGTGGCCGGGGCACGCGCTCGCGGCTCTCGGGGGCGAACCGCCGCCAGGCGGCCACACCGCCCGTGCCAACCGCCAGCCCGGCGGTCGCCGAAGCAGCGGTCACGAGCAAGGTGCGGCGCGACGGCGTGGACGACGAGAACCGGGAGCCGGAGGAGGACGGAGATGATACTGCCGCAGCCGTCGCCGTTGTGCCCTGGTCGCCCGCACGGCGAACTACCCGCTCCCCCACCTGGGCTTGTGCCGGGAAAGGTACAGAAGTCGGCGGGGCGGGCAGCCGGGATGCCTGCGCGTCGAGAGCGGCGACGACTCGCGGGGGAAGCTCGCCCCCGTTGCCCGGCGCCGCCCCGCGCAGCGCCTGCAACAGCTCCTCCGCTGGTGGCCGCTGAGCGGGATCCGTCGCGTGGCAGCGGGCCAGTACGCCGCCGGGCTCCGCCGACAGGCTGCTTTGCGAGTGACCCGCTGCCGCGAGGAGCAGGACGGAGGCCAATGCGTAGATGTCGCCGGGGGGTTGCGGTCGGGTGCTGCCGGGGCGCTGTTCGGGTGGGAGGCTCGGTTCGTCGACGCCGGGGACGACCGGCCGCTCGGTGCCCTCGACCGCTGCCGCCCGCATCAGGCCGTAGCCGGTGAGGAGGGCGCCCTGGTGGGTGACGAGGACCGACTGGGGTGAGATGCCCGCGTGGACCAGGCCCTGGGTGTGGGCGCGCAGTACGGCCTCGGCCAGCAGTACGCCGAGGTTCCACACCACCGGTGCCGGAAGTGGTCCTCCGTGTGCGGCCAGCGCGGCGGTCAGGGGTAGGGCGGGGAAGCAGTCGTAGGCGACCCACGGGACGCCTGCTCGCGCGGACGAGACCTGCCGGACCGGAGCCGTGCCCCGGCCGGTGAGCCGCCGGGAGTTGTTGGCCTCGGACCAGAAGCGCAGCCGGTAGCCGGGATCGTCGGCCCACGTCCTGTCCGGCGCCATCACGATGGACGGCGCGCCGTCGGGCCCCACTGCCAGCCAGCGGTTCACCCCGCTGCTCTCCGGGTCGAGGCATTCGACAGCGCGGTACTCCCCCAGGTCGAGGGTCGGCTGGCGGGACGTCTCCATCTGGCTTTCTCCGGAGGCAGGCTTCGGTGCGGTCGGTTTCGGCATGTCCTGTCAGAGCAACCTCAGTCGAGTGGCAGGGCGTAGGCGCTCTGACCGCTGACGACCAGCGCGTACTTGTCGCTGAGCACGACTCGGCGCCGCTGCAGCACGCTGCCCGACTTGCCGCCCGCCAGGTCCGTGAAGCGCCAGAGCAAGGTGCCGTTACGGGTTTCGTACGCGTCGACCTCCACCTCCCCCGCGGAGACCAGCACCTTCCCGCCCGGGGTGACGGCCGTGTCCGGAGTGCTGTCGCGGTCGGCCGGTTCCAGGTCGAACTCGGCCTCGGATCGCCATGTGACCTTGCCGGTCCGCGCATCGATCCGGTAGGCCCCGTAGGCGCTGTCGGCGACGTAGACCGAGCCCTTGTGGGAGGTGGGAACGCCGAAGAAATCAACGGCCTGGTCGTTGGTGTCAGCCGCCTTGACCTTCCACTGCTCCTTGCCGTCGGACTCCCCCAACTCGTACCCGTGCAACCTGCCCTTGTCCGCCGCCACGAGCGTGGCCGGGGCGGCCACCGTGGTGAACTGGCCCGCTCGTACGGACTTGTAGGCGCGCGCCCAGGTCTTGTCGCCGGTCTTGCGGTTGAACGCGGTGAAGCGTTTGGGCTCGCCCTTCTTCGCCGTCACCACCACGAGTGCGTCAGGGAGCAGGTGGCTCTCCTGGTAGTCGGTGGGGAGGGGGGCGCTCCACAGTTCGCGGTCCTTGGCCAGGTCGTAGGCGGCGACTGTTCGGTCGTCGGGGGTGGCGGAGGAGTGGCCGTTGCCGACGACGAGCCAGATGACGTTTCCGTGGGCGGCGAGGACCCTTTCGTAAGGGCGTCGGCCGCCTTTTCGGTAGCGCTTGGAGCGCCACTCGACCTCGCCGTCGCGGGGGTTGAGCGCCAGCAGGTCGTCGGAGCCGGCGAGGAGGACCAGGCCGTTGCCGAGGGGCCAGGCCCGGCCGGAGGGTGAGGTCTTCGCACGGCTCCACAGTTCCTCGCCGGTGCGTATCTCGATGCCGGTCGCTGCGGTTCCGTCGGCGAGGAGTGCGACTTCGTCCTGCCACAGGAGGGGGAGGAACTTCTTCGCCGGTTCGGAGAAGTCGTACCGCCACTTCGGGGTGGGTGGCGCGCCCTTGAGGCGTTTGTGGGACTTGCGCTTGCTCGCCAGTCGCTCCGCCTGGGAGAGGGTGCGCGGCTCCTCGGTGGTCGCCGTCCAGGCGACCGAGCCGCCGACGGCGACACCGGCGGCGCCGGAGCCGACGGCGGTGAGCAGGGAGCGGCGGGAGAGGACACTCGCGCGGCCGGACCGGGATCGCGGCACGGCGGCCCTGCCAGTGGGAGCGGCCTGCACGCCGTCGGGGGACGCGCCGCCGTCGAGTTGGGTCGGCACCGGCACTGGGGCGGGGTCGGGGACCGAGGCGGAGCCGAGGAGGGGGGCGGAGCCGGGTACGGGAGCGGGGGCGGGAACGGCAGCGGGGGCCAGGTCCTCCTCGGTCTCGGCCGCGAGGACGGCCGCTGCCTGCACGGCGAGGGCCGCGCTCACTCTCCTGGGCAGCCACCCCGGTATCAGCAGGCCCGCGGCACGGCTGGTGCCGCTGTCCAGCACCGTGCCGCCGTTCGGGCCCGCCCCGCCACCCGGCGCCGCGCCCCCGTCCAGCACCCTGGCACCCGGACCCGGACCCGGACCCGGGCCGGGGTCCGCCAGGGGTGGTCCCGTCGGACCCGTCTGCCGGTCCGCTCCGCTCGCGCCCGTGCCGCGGTACGGCAACCGGCGCAGGAACTCCTCCGCCGACGGGCGGTCCGACGGGTCGGCGGCCTGGCATGCGTCGAGGAGTTCCGTCAGTTGGAGGGGGAGGGAGTCGGCAGTCTCGACCGGTGCGTTCCCCTGTGGGCGTCCCGTCAGGGCGTAGTGGAGCACTGTCGCGAGCGCGTAGAGGTCCCCCAGCGGGCGGGGGCGGCCGCCGGTGATCTGCTCGGGGGCCAGGAAGGGGTGCGGCGTACGGGGTTCGCCGTCCGGCGCCGTGACGCGGGCGGTGCCGTAGCCGGTGAGGCGGGGGCCGTCGGCGGTCAGCAGGACCGCGTCGGCCGTGACGCCCGCGTGGGCGGCTCCGCCCGCGTGCAGTTGGGTCAGCGCTTCTGCGAGCGCGGTACCGACCGCGAGCACGGTGCGGAGCGGCAACGGCCCATGGGTCTCGACGACCGTGGGCAGCGGCAGTGCGGGGCGGTACGGCGACGCGCACCAGACCGGCGCCGCCTCGCTCCCGCCGGCCTCGGTGACCGGCAGCAGCCAAGAGTGGCCGGCCGTGAGCCGCTGAGCGGCCAGGGCCTCGGTCCTGAAGCGGTGCTGGTAGGCGGGGTCGTCCGCGTACTGTGCCGGCACTGTGCTGACGAGAGCCGTCCGGTCCCCGCCGGGTGCGAGGCCGAGGAACCTGCGGCCGGCGGGGCGGATCTCGGCCCCCGCGGGGTCCAGTCGACCGACCAGTGCGTACGGCCCGAGCCGCCGCGGATCGTCCTGGCGTAGCGGTTCCATTCCCTCCCCTATGGCTGACGCAGGCAGGGAGCCTACGCCAGCCGCGTTCTGTCGGCCACAGAGAGTACTCGACTATGAACACCACAGGGGCGTGTGGTATAAATCACATGAGATGAGGTGATTTATCCCTTCCTCTGGTCACTCGGGGTAGGTGGTGGACGGTCCCCCGTTCGCCGCAGGCGCTCCCAAGGAAGGAGGACGACCATGGCAGTGCCTACAACCGGCAGCACCATCGAGCACCACCCCGATCTGGTGGAGATGCGTGCCCGGTACGAGAAGGCAGGGTCCACGCCGACCGCTCAGCTCGTGGAGGGGCTGAGCTTCCTCACCGGTCTCTACGTCGCGATCTCCCCGTGGGTAGTCGGCTTCGACTCGGCGACCCGCCTGACGGTGAGCAACCTCATCGTGGGGCTCGCCTTCGCCGTGCTCGCTCTGGGCTTCGGTTCGGCTTACGAGCGGACGCATCTGCTGGGTTGGACCGCGCCGCTGCTCGGAGCCTGGGTGATCATCTCCCAGTGGGTGATCGACGGCGCTTCGACTACGGGCGAGATCATCGCCAACAATGTGGCCGCGGGAGGTGTGGCAGCACTTTGCGGACTCGCGGTCATGGGGCTGGCGGTCATGAGCAAACGGAAGACATGACACCCAGCGCCTGACACGCGAACGGAAGACAGGGCGCGCGGAACCTGCCGCGCGTACCGACGGGCGGGCGGCCTGCGAGAGACCGCACCGCCCGTTTCGTATGTCTGGGCCGAGCCCTGCCCCCTGAGCCCGCAACCCGTGAGTCCTGGCAGGCGCCGGATGGCCTTCAGCGGGTGCGGGCCGGTGCGTGCTGCGGTTGGCTGGGGGTGGCGGCTCGGACGAGGGGCCGGACGGGGCACGGGCGGGGGCACGGACAGTCGAGGAGGCATCCGACGGGCCATGGGCATGAGCACGGCGCAGCGGATGGACGCCTTTCAGCAGCGGCACCGCTGGGCGGGTCTGCCCCTCGCCGTCGTCTACAAGATCTTCGACGACCAGGCGCTCTACCTCGTCGCGCTGCTCACGTACTACACCTTCCTGTCGATCTTCCCCGTACTGCTGCTGTTCGTCTCGGGGCTCGGTTTCTTCCTGGAGGACAACCCGGGCCTCCAGCAGCGGTTGCTGGACTCGGTGCTCGGCGAGTTCCCGGTACTCGGGGACCAGCTCCGGGGCCGTATCCACGCGTTCCGCAGCAACGGCATCGCTCTCGCGGTCGGTGTCATGGGAAGCCTCTACGGCAGCCTGGGGGCCGCGCAGGCCGCGCAGTACACACTCAACAAGGTGTGGGGGGTACCCAGGTACAAGCGGCACGACCCCTTCAAGTCGCGGCTGAAGGGGATGCTGTTCCTGATGACGGTGGCATGCGGGCTGACCGTGACACTGCTGCTGTCGGTGGCGACCTCGGAGTCCAGGGCGTTCGGCGCCGACCTGGGCACCGGACTCCGTGCGACGATCACAGTGGCTGCCGTGGCCGTCAACGCCGGGCTGCTGCTGGCCACCTACAGCTTCCTCACCCACCATCAGGTGGCACTGCGGCGGCTGTGGGCGGAATCGCTGGGCGGCGCCTGCGCGTGGCAGGCCCTGCAGTGGGCCGGTGGGTACTACGCCACCAATGTGCTGCGCGGGGCGAGCTCGACGTACGGGATGTTCGGCATCGTGCTGGGGCTGCTCGGCTGGATCTACCTGGGCGCACTGATCTTCGTGGTGGCGGCCGAGGTGAGCGTGGTACGGGCGCACCGACTGTGGCCCCGCAGTCTGCTGACACCGTTCACCGACCGGGTATGGCTGAGCTGGGCCGACCGGAAGGCGTACACCTCCTACGCCACCACGGAGACGTTCAAGGGGTTCGAGACCGTCTCTGTGGAGTTCCACCAGCGGCCGCCCGCGGGCACCCCGCCCCCTGAGGATCCGCCCGACGACCCGCCCGGGACGGACGGCGGGGACGGCGCACCCCCGCCGGAGCCCCCGGGCGAGCCGTCGAAGGAGCCCCCGCCCGGGGGCTGAGCCCTACCGCTGAGTCCTACCTGGGGTGGCGGGCCCCGGAGCCGAAGCCGACCATCCGCCAGATCCGGATCTCGCGTGCCAGGCCGGGCAGTTCCCGCAGGAAGATGGCCAGACCGAGGGTGGCGAACACGGCGAGCTGGCCGAAGAGAACGCGCCTGGCCCGGTACGAGCCCCCGTCGCGGGCATGCCGGGCCGACTTCGAGGTCACGCCACGGGCCGGCAGCGACGGACGCGACGCCGGCATGACGGGACGCCGTACCGGCGCGGTGCCCCGCCGCGCCATCGCGGGCAGACGCCTCGCTGACGCGGACAGCTCACGCGCCGCTGCCATGAGCCGCTGTGCCGACGCGGGAAGGCGTCGGGCCATCGCAGACAGGTCCCCGGGCGGCTCCGGGAGGCGCCGGGACAGCGCAGGGAAGCCCCTGGACAGCGCAGGGATGCGTCGGGACAGCTCCGAGACACCCCCGGGCAGCGCCGTACGGCGCTGCCCGGACGGCATCGGGAGACGCCAGGACGGCGTACTGGGACGTCGGAACGGGAGGCGTCGCTGCATGGTGCGCTCCTCAGCCGGGCGAGATGTTGGGCATGATCTTCATGATGGCGTTGTGCTTCTTCCAGTGGATGCCGGTCGAGCGCCGGGCATCCGCCGTGCCGTCCTTGTGGTGGCCCGGCTGGCGGTTGTAGAGGCCCTTGTTGCCCTGGTGCAGCCCCCGGACATGGGTGGGGGTGTCCGGTTTCACCTGGGGCTTTCCGATGCGGATACGGCCCATGGCGTCCTCCTGTTCGTCAGCGTCCATCACTGCTCGGTCAGTTCGGCGAAGAAGCGGTCGAGTTCGGGCCACACCCGGCTGCCGCCGGAGAGGCCCCGCCACTCCCGCCGTACGACGGCCACCATGCGGAAGCAGTCGTCGACCGGAACGATCCAGTGCTGTTCGCGGCCCTGGACCGTGTTGACGAGCAGCGCCTCGACATCGGCCGCCAGGGTGGCCAGTTCGGGGCACCGCGCGACGGTCTCCCGCCACGCCGCGGGCTCGACCTCCCAGCGGGTCGGCCCCGCGGGGCTGGGGTAGTGGGCGCGTACGCCGCCGTCGGAGCGCGGTACGAAGAAGGCGAGGCCGACCGGGACCCCCAGCGGCGCGGTCGGGACCGGGCCGAGGCGTCGGCGACGCCGCGGGATCAGCAGATAGTGGCCCTCACTGGCGGCGTCCCGCGTGAACAGCAGCGAGCACGCCCGGCAGGCACACAGCACCTGGTCGGCCGTGGTGTCCAGCAGATGCCGGTGCTCCTCGGGCACCAGGTCGGCGCACAGCTCGCAGCGTTCGGGGTCCTGGGGCCGAGCGTGGTCCCCGGTCCGGTCGGCGGCCTCGCGGATGACGCGGGCGAGAGCACCGGAGGTCATGCCGGCCTCGCGGCCGGTGCGGCGGCGGGCAGCAGCGACTCCAGCGGTACGAAGGCGGGGGCCGTCCGCTCCGCCACCGGGCGCACATCGGAGAGTTCGGGCGCGGCGGCGAGTACGGCCTCGCGCACGGCCTCCTCCACACCGGATGAGGAGCCGCCGCAGCCCTTGGTGGTGAGCCGGACGGAGGCCACCGACCCTTCGATGCCCACGAGTTCGACGGTGGCGCCGCGGCGGCGGAGGACCTCGGCGATCCGGTCGACGGCGGCGGCGACCCGTCGCTCGACCGGCTCTGGGTGCAGTCCGTGCAGGACGAGAAGGTGGTCGAGCAGTTGGTCGCCGGTCAGCCGGGCTGTCACGTCAGGACCCGCGAGGTCGCGGACCCGTGCCAGCGCCTCGCCGTAGAGCTCCGTCAGCCCGCGTACGGCCTCGCGGGCCGCGTCGGCGGTCGGTCCTGCCACCTGCTCCACGCGTTCGAGGAGTGAGTCGAGACGGACCAGGCGCGCTTCGACCTCCGCGTCCGCCGGCCGGGACGGTTCACCCATGGCCCGCTCCCGTACCGGCGCCCGCGCCCGCGCCGAACATCGGCGAGTGCGTCTGCTGCAGTTCCTTGCCCTTGCCGAGGTACATATGGACGCCGCAGGGCAGGCAGGGGTCGAAGCTGCGGACGGTGCGCATGATGTCGACGCCCTTGAAGTCGTCGGGGCCGTTCTCCTCGAAGATCGGCTGGCCCTGAACGGCGTCCTCGTACGGCCCCAGGTTGCCGAAGTTGTCCTGGGGGCTGGCGTTCCAGGGGGTGGGCGGGTACGGGTGGTAGTTGGCGATCTTCTTGTCCTTGATCACCAGATGGTGCGACAGGACGCCGCGCACCGCCTCGTGGAAGCCGCAGCCGATCGCCTCGTCGGGCAGCTCGAAGTCGTTGAAGATCTTGGTGTCGCCCGCACGCACCAGGTTCAGTGCCCGCTCCACGAAGTCGAAGGCCATGGCGGCGGAGTAGGCGATGAAGTAGGGCCGGGCCCGGTCGCGCTCCAGCGTGTTCGACCACTTGGGGATCTTCCACTCCAGGGTCGTCTCCGGCAGCTGAGCGCTCTTCGGGAGGGTGATCCGCACGCTGTGCCCGGTGGCCTTGACGTAGTCGGTCTCCACCAGCCCGTTGAGCGCCGTCGACCACAGCCGGGCCAGCGGGCCGCCGCCCGTGTCCAGCGCGAGGTGGTCGCCGGTGCGCTTGTCGAACCAGCGCGGGCTCATCACCCAGCTGTACTTGTCGTCGAAGTTCCGCTTCTGCGGAGCGGGGACGGTGGTCTGGTTCCAGGGGTGGCGCATGTCCACGGGGTTGCCCAGCGGGTCGTGGGTGACGAACGGCTCCTCGTTCACCCAGTCCTCGTAGTAGGAGCTGCCCAGCAGAATGCGCATGCCGAGGTTGATGTCGACGAGATTGTTGGTGACCAGTTCGCCGTCGACGATGATGCCCGGGGTGACGTACATCGCCTTGCCCCAGGTGCCCATGTTCTCGTACCGGTAGTCGCAGCTGGCGTGGTCCTGCCAGGCGCCCCAGCAGCCGAGCATGATCCGGCGGCGGCCCACCTCCTCGTAGCCGGGCAGCGCCTCGTAGAAGAAGTCGAAGACGTCGTCGTTCATGACGACGGACTTCTTGATGAAGTCGAGGACCTTCATCAGCCGGCTGAGGTAGTCGGTGAAGGTGGTGGGCTCGGGCATGGTGCCCACGCCGCCGGGATACATGGTCGAGGGGTGGACGTGGCGGCCCTCCATCTTGCAGAACATCTCCCGCGTGACGCGGCTGACCTGCAGCGCCTCCTTGTAGACCGCTCCCTCGAACGGGTTGAAGGCGCGCATGATGTCGGCGATGGTGCGGAAGCCGTGGATGTTCCCGTGCGGTGCCGGGGTCTTCTCCGCCTTGGCCAGGACGCCGGGGTTGGTGGCCTTGACCATGGCCTCGCAGAAGTCGACGAAGACCATGTTGTCCTGGAAGATGGTGTGGTCGAACATGTACTCGGCGGCCTCGCCGAGGTTGGTGATGTGCTCGGCGAGCGGCGGCGGCTTGACCCCGTAGGCCATCTGCTGTGCGTAGTTGGAGCAGGTGGTGTGGTTGTCACCGCAGATGCCGCAGATACGGCTGGTGATGAAGCCGGCGTCCCGCGGGTCCTTCCCCCTCATGAACACCGAGTAACCCCGGAAGAGCGACGAGGTGCTGCGGCACTCGGTCACCTCGCGGTTGGCGAAGTCGACCTTCGTATAGATGCCGAGATTGCCGATGATCCGGGTGATCGGGTCCCAGGACATGTCGACCACTTGCGGGGTCTTGCGCCCTGCCTCGGGCCGGGCCGCCGTTGCCGTCATCTCAGTCCTTACCTCGTCGGTCGCGCTGGGTGGGTCACGCTGTCTCGGTCGCGCGGGTCAGGCGCGCCAGCGTGGGGTGTAGCCGCTGGTGAGCTCGGGCCGGTTGTGGTGCCACTTGGGCTCCTGGTTCACGGCGATGTTGGTGATGCCGCGCATCCGCCGGATGAAAGCGCCGTACGGCCGGATCAGCATGGAGGAGAGGTTGCCGCCGGGGGGTTCGTCCATGAAGGGCATGAACGCGTCGGGGAAGCCCGGCATCGTACAGCCGATGCAGATGCCGCCCACGTTGGGGCAGCCGCCCACACCCGACATCCAGCCGCGCTTGGGCACGTTGCAGTTGACCACCGGCCCCCAGCAGCCCACCTTCACCTGGCACTTGGGCGAGTTGTAGTCCTTGGCGAAGTCGCCCTGCTCGTAGTAGGCGGCCCGGTCGCAGCCCTCGTGCACGGTCTTGCCGAACAGCCACTGCGGCCGCAGCATGTGGTCCAGCGGCGGGGGCGGTGCGTCCCCGGCCGCGTGGTAGAGCACCCAGACCAGGGTCTCCATGAAGTTCTCGGGCTGGATCGGGCAGCCCGGCACGTTGACGACCGGCAGTGCGCCCTGCGACTTGCAGTCCCAGCCGAGGTAGTCCGCGAGTCCCATGGAGCCGGTCGGGTTCCCCGCCATGGCGTGGATGCCGCCGTACGTGGCGCAGGTCCCGGCGGCGACGACCGCCCATGCCCGGTGCGCGAGGTTGTCGAGCCACCAGTTGAGGGTGAGGGGTTCGCCGGTCTCCTCGTCGTTGCCGAAGGACGTCCAGAAGCCGTCGCCCTCGATGATGTTCTGGTTGGGGATCGAGCCCTCGATGACGAGGATGAACGGCCGCTCGGCCTCGCCGCGGGCCGCTGCCCGGAACGGAGCGAGGAACTCCTCGCCGCCGGAGGTGGGCGAGAGCACTTTGTTGTGCACGTTCACCTTCGGCAGGCCGGGCACGAGGCCCAGTACGAGGTCCTCGATGGAGGGCTGGTCGGCGGCCGTCATCGAGACGGTGTCGCCGTCGCAGCTCATCCCCTCGGAGATCCAGAGGATGTCGATCTCTTCGATACCCTGCCGTTTCTCTGCGTGTGACGGGTGCTCACTCGTGCGGGTGGTGCCGCTTTCGATGGTCATGTCCTCGGCCTCCCTTGCAGCCGGTCGCGGAGTCGGTCGTAGACACCGGCGACAGGTGCCGCCATGGCAGGAGCCGGTGGCTGGTCGGGGGCGTGCGGGTGGGGCCGGCTCGGCGCGGCGCGTTCGGCCTTCCCCAGTTCCCGGCCCGGCTCGTCCAGGGTCTGCTGGTCGACGGCCTCGCGCAGCTCGGGCGTCAGCCGGCCCTCTTCCTCGGCCACGTGTGCGTCGATCGCCTGCTGCCCGTCCGGGCATCCCTCGGGCCTCTCTGCGTCGAAGGAAGCGCAACCGGCGCCGCCCAAGGGCTGGACCTCATCGGGGCGGAAGTAGAAGAACCTGCCGTACCAGGCGTTCAGTTCGGCGGCGGGATCGTCCTCCACCGAGACGGCGAGATGCACGCTGCCGTCCACGTCGTGGAAGACGCCCTCGACCTGTGCGGTGCGCCCGGCCAGGAACATGTCCTGCGCGTCCGCGCCCCGGCCGCGGGGCCGCAGCCGCACCCGGTGGCCGCGCCGTACCGCGACGCCGTCCACCGGGACGCTGTCGGTCGCCGGGCTCAGTCCCTCGTCCCCGCCCTCCTGCCACCAGGGGACCGGCCCTGGGGGGTGGGGGGAGTGATCGCGGGCCGGGGGTCCGGCGCCGGGCCCGGGCCGGGGGTCCGGCGGGTCCGGGTGGGTGGGCCTGCCGGTGCCGGACGGCTCGGTGGAGCGCAGGACGCCGTGCAGCCGGGCGAAGACCTCCTGCGGCATGCTCTCGACCCGGTCGAGGATCGCGGCGGCACGCGGGTCGGTGGCGCGGGCCTCGCGCTTCTCCTCGTCGGTCAGCAGCAGGGTGCGCAGCGAGAGGATCTCGTCGATCTCGGCCGCGTCGTGCAGATCGCCCGGGCTCTCGGGGGCGACCTGCGGGTGGTCGCCCAGCAGGATGGGCGAGGAGAACATCATCCGCCGGCTGCCCTCAGGACCGGCCAGGACCGGGAAGGTGCGGACATTCCGGCAGGCCCGCGCGTGTGCCGCTGCCTCGGCGGGCGGGTCGATCAGCGAGAGGAAGCTCAGGCCGTCGCCGCCGAGCAGGGTGTGGGTGGCCAGCAGCGCGTGACGCAGCGCCTCTTCCCGCGGGGTGCCGGGTGGAGGGGTGCTGTCGGTGTTCTCCGTTCGTACGGTGAGGCGGTACAGGCCGTCGACCCGTTCGGCGTACAGGGTGGTACGGGCCCGCAGCGGGTGCCGGTGGCGTACGACGCGCGCCTGCTCGGCACCCTGGGTCTCCAGCGGCTGGACCTCGGTGCCTCCGGGCGCCCCGACCGGATACGTCAGCTCCTCACCCGTCAGCAGATCAGTCAGCGGCACCTCGATATCGGTCTCACGCGGTACCGCCTCGTCGAAGGACAGATGCAGCTCACCGGCCACGTCCAGGGCTTCCACGGCCTCCCACCGGCCCTCGGTGCCGCCGCGCCGCTCCACCGTCTTGCGCCGGGCCTGGAGGTAGCGCACCCGGAGACGCAGCACGGCGCCGGGATCGGCCTCGAACAGGCACTGGGTCTGCTGGTACCAGGACTCGGCCGCGCCGGAGACGCCGGGCTGTCCGGTGCCGTCGGCCGCCACCCAGTCGCGCGGCGCGAGGACGCCGAACTGCCAGCGCACCCGGTTCTTCGGGGAGCTGCGGCGGTACGGGTAGAGCAGGTATCCCTCGTAGCAGATGGCGTCGGCGACAGCGCGCGCCTGTGCGAACGCGTCAGCCGTGCAGGGCCCACCGCGCTCCGTACGCACCGGATCGTCCACCTCGCGCCTCCCGGTCCACGGCGCTCATGGCGCCTCCACACACCGGCGTCCATATTTGCACCATTTTTTAGACTTTGCCCATTTTGGCGCTGCCGGTGTCGCGAGGTACGCCCAGGTGGCGGCGGGGGACGCGGGCCGGTCCCGGCGGCCGGGACCGGGCCCGGCCGCCGGCTCAGTCCTGCTGCTTGCCCCGGCCGCTGAGCGCGTCGCGGGCGCGGTCGACGAGGCCGACCCCCGGGGCCACGGCCTTGAGGGCGGGCGGCTGGTGAGGGCTGGTGGGGTGCGGGCGGGTGGGTGCGGTCTTCTTGGCCTGCCGGACCTTGTCGCCCAGTTCGGTGAGCTCCAGTCGCGGCAGCACTTCCTTGAGCCGGGGGAAGAGGTTGTCCTCCTCGTCACTCACATGGGAGCGGACCTCCTGGATCAGGCTGGTCAGGATGTGGTCGAAGGCCGGGTCGCCGACGTGCAGGCCCTCGAGGTCCTTCATCAGCCGTTCGGCGCCCTTGTGGTCCTCCAGCTCCTTGTCCGCGAGCTCGTCCCCGCCGGGTACGTGGGAGCGTACCGCCGGGTACAGGTACTCCTCCTCCGCGATGGAGTGGCGCACCAGTTCGATCGTGGCCTGGTCCGCGTACCCCTTGCGCTTCTCGTCCCCGGGCGGCAGTGCCTCGATCTTGGCAAAGAGCTCCTCCACCTCGCGGTGGTCCGTGGTGAGTTCTTCGATGACCGTTCCACCATGTCCCATGGCGTCTCCTCCCAGTGGGCTGTCTCCAAGCTCGCTTCGAGGAAACCGGGTCCCCGCGCGGCACGGCGGGCTAACCTCCCGCCACCCGGGGGGCCGAGGAGGCAGGGTGAGCGTTTAGCCGGTGCCGGGCCTGGAACACCGTGACGTGTGTGGCTCCTGAGACCGCCGGGTGTGTACCCACCGCAAGGCGATTCCGACCTGCTGCTCGAAGCGCTGGCCGACGCCGCCGTACCGCGCGGCGCGCGGATGCTGGACGTGTGCACAGGCACCGGCATCGTCGCGCTGGCCGGCGCCCGGCTGGGCGCCGCCGAGGTGCACGCCGTGGACGTCTCGGCTCGGGCGGCGCTGGCCGCCGACTGGAACGCCCGGCTGCGGGGGCTGCCCGTCCGGGTGCACCGCGGAGACTTCCTGGCACGCGCCACGGGCCGCTACGACATCGTGACGGCCAACCCCCCGTATGTGCCGCACGCGGGACCGTGCGGGCGCTCCGGCCCACGCCGGGCCCGCGCCTGGAACGCCGGCCGGGACGGGCGCGGCGTGCTGGACCGGCTGTGCGAGTCCGCACCCCGGCTGCTCGCCCGGAACGGCGTCCTGCTGGTGGTGCACTCCGCGCTGAGCGGATCACAGCGGACCCTGGACATGTTGACCGAGGCGGGCCTGAAGGCGGCGGTGACGGCGCGCCGTACCCAGCCGTTCGGCCCCGTACTGCGGGAGCGTGCGCACTGGCTGGAGCAGCAGCGACTGATCGCTCCTGGACAGCGACACGAGGAACTGGTGGTCATCCGTGCCGACCTCACCCGATGAGCAGCCGCCTCCCCGCACCGCGACCGGGCCCGGCGACCCGCGCGAGCGCGAACCGCGCCCCGAACCGCACTCCGAACCGCGCCGCGACCGGCGCCGGGTGACCCTGGAGCAGGGCGGGCCCGTACTGGTGGAAGGTCCCGTGGAGGTCCGTCTCGACGACGGGAGCACGGTCGTCTCCGACCGCTTCATGACGGCACTGTGCACCTGCCGCCGCAGCCGCACCTACCCCTGGTGCGACACCAGTCACCGCCGCCGCTCCCGCCCCGCATGACCACAGCTCGCAGCGGCACCTCTCCTTGCAGCGTCGCGCCTCTCAGGGCAGCGGGGTACCGCCGGTCGCGTTGAGGACCTCCGCGGTCACGTAGTTGGCGTCATCGGAGGCGAGGAAGACATAGCCCGGCGCCATCTCGGCCGGCTGCGCGGGGCGTTGCAGCAGGCTCTTGGCGCCGAACTCGGAGGTGTCGGGCAGCGTCGAGGGGATCAGCGGCGTCCAGACGGGGCCCGGCGCCACGGCGTTGACGCGGATGCCGCGCTCGGCCAGGTTCTGCGCGAGGCCCTGGGTGAAGGTGACGATGCCGCCCTTGGTCATGGCGTAGTCCAGCAGATACGGCTTGGGCTGGTATGCCTGTACGGAAGTGCTGTTGATGACGCAGCCGCCCTGCGGGATGTGGGCGAGCGCCAGCTTGGTGACCCAGAACATGCCGTAGAGGTTGGTGCGCACCACCCGGTCGAACTGCTCGGTGCTGATGTCGTCGATGCCGCCGGACTGCGCCATCTGGAAGGCCGCGTTGTTGACCAGTACGTCGATCCGGCCGAACTCGCGCACGGTGCGCTCCACCAGGCGGCGGCACTCCGCTTCCTCGCGGATGTCGCAGGGTACGGCGACTGCTCGGCGGCCCGCGTCCTCCACCAGCCGGGTGGTTTCGCGCGCCTCGTTCTCCTCCTCGGGCAGATGGCTGAAGGCGACGTCGGCGCCCTCGCGGGCGTAGGCGAGAGCGACGGCTCGGCCGATGCCCGAGTCCCCGCCGGTGATCAGAGTGCGCCGGTCCGCCAGCCGTCCGCTGCCCCGGTAGGTGCGCTCCCCGTGGTCGGGACGGGGTTCCATGGCCTCGGTGTCACCCGGATGGGTCTGCTCCTGCTGCGGGAACTCCGGCTTGGGGTGCTTGTCCGCCGGGTGGCCGCCGGTCGGCTCGTTGGTGCCGCGGTTGCCGTTGCCGTCTGCGCTCATGTTCTCCTCCGGTTCCGGGTTCGCGACGGTGCCGGGCCCGCGGTGCGGGCCCGGCCGCCGGGTCAGCTCACGGACGCGCCCGCGGGGAAGCGCTCCCAGGCACGGTGCTCGGAGAGCGCCTGGGCGATCTGACCGAACACGGACCGCGGGTCGTCGGCCACCACCACACCGGCCGCGTCCTGCGGGCAGCCTGCGGCGGCGAGCACATCGGCTCCGTCACCCCACGCGCCCAGCGCCTTGGCGTGCCGGAACGCCTCGGAGACCAGCAGCAGGACGCGCGGGTCGATCCCGCCGCTGCCGGCGTGCAGCCCCGCCTTGGCGTCGCGGGCCCCGTAGGCGTCCTTCCCGGTGCCAGGCGCTGCCGCGAGCAGTAGGGCGTCGAACTCGACGGAGCGCGCGTTGGCGAAGGTCCGCTGGACGACGACGGGCCCGCCGGCGCCCGCCAGCTCTCCTCCGTGCGGGGCGATGACGAGCGGGACCATGCCCGCGCCGTGGACGGTGGCGCGCAGCGCGGAGAGCGCCGCCAGATCGCTGGTCTCGTCCGCGACGATGCCGATGACCCGGCCGTCGGTCGGCCAGGTGCGGCCGAGCTGGGAGAGGGCCGGGCTGGGAGTCACATCGGGAAGCGGGCCCGAGGGCTCGGGTGCCGGCAGCCCGAGCCCGGCCGCCACCCCGGCGCACAGCTCCGGGTCGATGTCGGCGAGCACGCGCAGCTGGCGCTCCTTGATGGCCTGCTCGTAGCACTTGCTCAGCTCGAAGGTGTAGGCGGCGATGACGTGCTCCCGCTCGACCGGGCTGAGGCTGAGGTAGAAGCGCCGCGGGTGGCTGGTGTGGTCGCTGAAGGACGCGGGCGCCGCACGTACCTTGGACGCCTGCGGAACGGTGACCGGAGTCTCCACATAGGCGCCCTCGCCCGCGCCCGCCAGGAAGGGGCAGCCGCCGTCGAGCGAGTTGGGGCGGTAAGCCGCAACACCGCTGTGCACCGCCGTCTGGTGCATACCGTCCCGCGTCATGTCGTTGATCGGCGCGTGCGGCCGGTTGATGGGCAGCTGTGCGAAGTTGGGGCCACCGAGCCGGGTGATCTGGGTGTCGATGTAGGAGAACAGCCGCCCGGCCAGCAGCGGGTCGTCCGTGATGTCGATGCCGGGCACCAGGTGGCCGGGGTGGAAGGCGACCTGTTCGGTCTCGGCGAAGAAGTTGGAGGGGTTGGCGGTGAGCGTCAGCAGCCCGATGGGCTGTACCGGCGCCCACTCCTCGGGCACGATCTTGGTCGGGTCGAGCAGGTCGATGCCCTCGAAGGTCTGTTCGGGGGTGTCGGGGAAGGTCTGGATGCCCAGCTCCCACTCCGGGAAGGCGCCGGCCTCGATGGCGTCGGCCAGGTCGCGGCGGTGGAAGTCGGGGTCGACGCCGTTGGTGATCTGGGCTTCTTCCCAGGTCATCGAGTGGACGCCGAGCTTGGGCTTCCAGTGGAACTTCACCAGGGTGGTCTCGCCCTGCTCGTCGACCAGCCGGAAGGTGTGGACGCCGAAGCCCTCCATCATCCGGAAGGAGCGCGGAATGGCGCGGTCGGACATGTTCCAGATGGTGTGGTGGGCGGCCTCGGTGTGCAGGGAGACGAAGTCCCAGAAGGTGTCGTGCGCGCTCTGCGCCTGCGGGATCTCCCGGTCCGGGTGCGGCTTTCCGGCGTGGATGACGTCGGGGAACTTGATGGCGTCCTGGATGAAGAAGACCGGGATGTTGTTGCCGACCAGGTCGAAGACGCCCTGCGGGGTGTAGAACTTCGTCGCGAAGCCGCGGGTGTCGCGCACCGTGTCGGCGGAGCCGCGCGAGCCGAGCACAGTGGAGAACCGTACGAAGACGGGCGTCTCGACATCCTTGCCGAGGAAGGCCGCCTTGCAGATCCTCGAGGCGGTGCCGTAGCCGCGGAAGACGCCGTGGGCCGCTGCGCCCCGGGCGTGCACCACCCGCTCCGGGATGCGTTCGTGGTCGAAGTGGGTGATCTTCTCCCGCAGATGGTGGTCCTGGAGCAGTACGGGACCGCGTTCACCGGCCTTGAGCGAGTGGTCCGTGTCGTACAGCCGCAGCCCCTGCGCCGTGGTGAGCCTGCCACCCGTCTGGGCCCACACGGCCGGGTCGACTCCCTCGGCGTGCTCGCCGGTGGCGGAGTAGATCTCCGGGCCCGACTGGTCCTGCTTGGGCGGAAGCGGCTCGCGCGGGGTGGTCGGCTCCTCGACGGGGGGCGGTTCGGGCGCCGGACGGCCGGGGATGAACGGCTCCCCTTCGCTGCTGTTCTCGTGGGTCGGGCCGGCCATGGAACCTCCAAGAGCGAGAGAGACGGACCACCGCAGGGGTAACCGGACCACCTCTCCCCGAAACGGGAGATCTGGGAAGTAACCGCAGATGCCACAGGGGCAGGCCGGGAAGGTGATACCCGCTCAGTTCGCCTCCGGGAGGCACACCTCCAGCACTCCGTCGTCCGTCACCCGGGTACGGAAGCTGGGCTGGGGTGCCGTTGCCGGGCCGCTGACGTTCCAGCCGTCCGAGAGCCGAAAGGTGCTGCCGTGCCAGGGGCAGGTCACACAGCCGTCGGAGACCGTGCCCTCGGACAGCGGGCCCGACTGGTGGGCACACCGGTCGGCGAGCACCCGCACGGTGCCGGAGGGCTCCCGGAAGACCAGCAACTTCACCTCGCCCAGCGAGGCGCTCGCGGCCTGCCCGACGGGGAAGCTGTCCGCCTTGCCCACCGGGTGCCAGCCGGGCCCGACCAGGTACGGCACGGGTTCGGACTGGTTGGGACCCGCGGACTGCCGGTAGGCGAGGTGACCGCCGATCAGCCCGCCCAGGCCGGCCATGGCCAGACCGCCGAAGCCGAGCATCCGTCCACGGCACTCGCGGCCGCGTACCCGGGCCCCGAGCGAGGCGGTGTACAGCCCCAGGGCCGCCACATTGGCCGCCGCGTGTACCAGCCCGGTACGCAGCTGCGGCTTGTGCAGCTGTGCCCAGTCGGTGGCGCCCGAGACAGCCGCGGGGAGCGCGGCCAGGATGCCGGTGCCGATCAGCACCCGGCTGGCGCGGCGGGTGCCGGGCAGCAGGTCGAGCAGCCCCGCCGAGTACCAGGCCCCGAGGGGCACCTGCACCAGTGCGGGGTGCAGCGGATGCCCCAGCCAGGTGCCGTGCAGTGCGTCCCGGATGCCCTTCAGCGGGGACTTGTGGACGGCGCTCTGCAGGGGGCCGATCGCGGGGTCGAGGGCGCGGAGGGTGCCCAGCCTGTCGAGCCACGCGGGGAGCGAGGAGGCCGCGGAAGGCTGCGCGGCCGGCGCCTTGAACGCCTGGGACACCTTGGCGGATTTGGACGACGTTTCGGAGGACATATCGCTCCGGTTGCCACACCTGGCCGCCGACAAACGGTCAGCGCGGCGCACCACTCCGTCAGGCGTAGCCCTGCCGGACGCAGTCCCCTTCCGCGCCTTCCGTCCCCGTTTCGGCAGCTGCCGCCAGGGGACCCGGCTGAGGTCCACCGAGCAGAGAGGAGCCGAGATGACTACGGCACGCGACATCATGTCCCCGGGCGCCGACTGTGTGCAGACGGACCAGACGGCGGCGGACGCGGCGGAACTGATGACCGAGCTGGGGGTGGGCGCTCTGCCCATCTGCGGGAAGGACAACAAGCTCAAGGGAGTCGTCACCGACCGCGACCTGGTGGTCAAGGTGCTGGGGCCGGGACGTGACCCGGCGAGCTTCCCGGCGGGCAGCCTCAATCAGGCCGAGGCCGTCACCATCGGCGCCGACGACAGCGCCGAGGAGGTGCTGGAGACCATGTCGCGGCACCAGGTGCGGCGCCTGCCGGTGATCGACGGTGACCAGCTCGTCGGGATGGTCGCGCTCGCGGATGTCGCCCGCTCACTCCCCCACCCGGAGACGGGACGGCTGGTGGAAGCCCTCTCGGCCGACTGACCCGGAGGGCCCGGGACCGGCCCTACGCGTCGGCTCGGCGTGCCCTCAGCCCCCTCCGCCCCCCGCACGGGTGTCATGGCGTCGGTGCGCGCGGCCGGGGGGCCGCCGTCTGCCCCGGTGAGTTTGTTCCGCGGATGACCGGGGCACTGCGGTATGCGGTCATCGAGGAGGGCGACCGCATGACACACTCACGGGCCCGCGCCACCCGGCGGGCCGCGCTGCGCAAGGCCGCCGAGCGCGGCTTCGAGGCCGCGGACCGGAGACTTCCCGTGGCGGTCGGCGGCAAGGCACTCATCCGTAAGGTGTTCCCCGAGCACTGGTCCTTCCTGCTCGGGGAACTGGCTCTGTACAGCTTTCTGGTGCTGTTGCTGACGGGGGTGTACCTCACCCTGTTCTTCGATGCGGATATGACGCAGATCCGCTATGAAGGCGCCTACCGGCCGCTGCGCGGCCAGCCGATGTCGGCGGCGTACGCCTCGACGCTGAAGATCAGCTTCGAGGTACGGGGCGGCCTGCTGGTCCGTCAGGTCCACCACTGGGCCGCGCTGGTCTTTGTGAGCGCCATCGGGGTGCACATGCTGCGGATCTTCTTCACCGGCGCCTTCCGCAAGCCCCGGGACATCAACTGGATCGTCGGGCTGACGCTGTTCGTGCTGGCGCTCGCCGAGGGCTTCTCGGGGTACTCCCTCCCCGACGACCTGCTCTCGGGCACCGGGCTGCGGATCGCGGAGGGCATCATGCTCTCGATCCCGGTGGTCGGTACGTACATCGTGATGTTCGTCTTCGGCGGCCAGTATCCGGGCCACGAGATCATCGACCGGCTCTATCCGCTGCACATCCTGCTCATCCCCGGGCTGCTGCTCGCGCTGGTGGTGCTCCACCTCCTGCTGGTGGTCGTCCTCCAGCACACGCACTGGAGCGGCCCCGGCAGGACCAACAAGAACGTGGTGGGCCACGCGCTGATGCCCCAGTTCGCCGCCCGCTCCAGCGGACTGTTCTTCATGGTCGCGGGGGTGCTGGGGATTCTGGGCGCCGTCGCGCAGATCAACCCCGTCTGGAACTACGGCCCCTACAACCCCAGTCAGGTCTCCACGGCCGCCCAGCCGGACTGGTACGTCGGCTTCCTGGAGGGGTCGCTGCGGCTGATGCCGCCGTTCGAGACGACCCTGTTCGGCCATACGCTGATGTGGAACGTGCTGGTGCCGGCCGTCATCCTGCCGGCGCTGCTGTTCCTGGTTCTGTACGCGTACCCGTTGTTCGAGCAGTGGATCACCGGCGGCGAGGAGACGCCGCACGTGTGCGACCGGCCCCGGAACCGGCCTGTGCGCACCGCGCTGGGCGTCGCCGGGATCACCTTCTACGGCGTGCTGCTGCTGGCGGGCGGCAACGACGTCCTGGCGTTCACCTTCGACATCTCGCTGAACAGACTGACCTGGGCGTTCCGCGTCGCACTGGTGGTGGGCCCGCCGCTGGCGTTCGTGCTGACGAAACGGCTGTGCCTGGCCCTGCAGAACCGGGACGCCCAGCGCGTGACCGAGGGCGAGGAGACCAGCCATGTGCGGCAGTCCGTGGAGGGCACCTTCAGCGCCGACCACGAACCGCTGCCGCAGGCGGAGACGTTCCGGCTGACCGCCCAGCGCTTCCCCCACCCGGTCGAGACGGACCCGTCGGCCGGTCGCTCCGCCCGGCTGCGCGCCGCGCTCAGCCGCTGGTACTACCAGGACTCACCGGCCCGGCAGTGGCGCGCCGTCCCCCACCACCGCCGGCGCGCACAGACCGCCGTCTCGGGGCTGCGGGCCGAACAGCGCGAAGGCCGTACGGTCAGTGATCGGTCCGCGCGTACTGGAAAACGAAGCCGAACACTCCGGCGCCGGTGAGTCCTGCACCGATCAGGGCCAGCCACAGCCCGAACACGGTGCCGGTGCCGGTCACCGCAACGCCCAGCGCGGTCAGCACCGGGTAGGGGCTGCCTGCCGGGAAGAAGCCCAGCGGGCCGCCCCGTTCGTGGATCTCCCCCGTCAGGCGGTCCTCGGGCCGGGTGCCCCGGCGCTTGTACTGCACCGTGAGGAAGAACGAGACCAGCGCGGCCATCAGACACGCGATCAGTACCGCGGCAGTCCCGGCTGGGTCGTCGCCGTACAGCGCGTACGGAATGGTGACGCAGGCGAAGAAGAGCGAGACGCCCGCGAAGAGCATGGCTTCGAGCTTCATCAGGCACTCCCCTTGTCGGACGGATGCCGGGGGTCGGTGTCCTTCGTGGGCGGCGCCGCCAGGTCCACCGACGAGTCAGGAGGCCCGGGGCGCACCCCGGTGCTCTCGGGCGCGCCGGGTGCCACGATCGCCACCTCCTCCTCGGCCTCGGGGTGGTGCAGCCAGAAGGCCGGGGAGTCGGAGCGGATGGTGGGCAGGGCCGTGAAGTTGTGGCGGGGCGGCGGGCAGGAGGTCGCCCACTCCAGGGAGCGTCCGAAGCCCCAGGGGTCGTCCTCGGTGACCTTCTCGGTGTGCGTGGTCGTCCACCACACGTTGTAGAGGAAGACCAGGGTGGAGACCCCCAGGGTGAACGCGCCGATCGTGGAGACCATGTTGAGCGCCGTGAAACCGTCCGCGGGCAGATTGTCGGCGTACCGGCGGGGCATGCCCTCGGCGCCGAGCCAGTGCTGCACCAGGAACGTGACCTGGAAGCCGATCAGCGTCAGCCAGAAGTGCACCTTGCCGAGGCGTTCCCCCAGCATCCGCCCGGTCAGCTTCGGCCACCAGAAGTAGAAGCCGCCGAACATGGCGAAGACAACGGTGCCGAAGAGCACGTAGTGCAGATGGGCGACGATGAAATAGCTGTCCGTCGTGTGGAAGTCCAGCGGCGGGGAGGCGATCAGCACGCCGCTGAGGCCGCCGAGCAGGAAGGTGACCAGGAAGCCGATGGCCCACAGCATCGGCGTCTCGAAACTCAGCGAGCCCTTCCACATGGTGCCGATCCAGTTGAAGAACTTCACCCCGGTGGGCACGGCGATCAGGAAGGACATCAGGGAGAAGAACGGCAGCAGTACGGCGCCCGTCGCGAACATGTGGTGCGCCCAGACGACGGCGGAGAGCATGGTGATGGTCGCCGTGGCACCGACCAGCCCGAGGTAGCCGAACAGCGGCTTTCTGCTGAAGACCGGAAGGATCTCGCTGACGACGCCGAAGAACGGCAGTGCCACGATGTAGACCTCCGGGTGCCCGAAGAACCAGAACAGGTGCTGCCACAGGATGGCGCCGCCGTTGGACGGGTCGAAGATATGGCTGCCGAACTTGCGGTCAGCCTCCAGCGCCAGCAGCGCGGCCGACAGCACGGGGAACGCGAACAGCGCCAGGATCGATGTGAACAGCACGTTCCAGGTGAACAGCGGCATCCGGAACATCGTCATGCCCGGGGCGCGCAGACAGATGATGGTGGTGATGAAGTTGACGGCGCCCAGGATGGTGCTCAGCCCGGCCACGGACAGCCCCATGGTCCACAGGTCACCGCCCGTACCGGGGGTGTACTCGGGCCCGTTCAGCGGCGCGTACGCGAACCAGCCGAAGTCCGCTGCGCCGCTGGGGGTCAGAAAGCCGCCGACCACCATCAGCCCGCCGAAGAGGTACACCCAGTAGGTGAAGGCGTTCAGCCGGGGAAAGGCCACATCGGGCGCCCCGATCTGCAGCGGCATGATGGCGTTGGCGAACCCCGCGAACAGCGGGGTGGCGAACAGCAGCATCATGATGGTGCCGTGCACGGTGAACAGCTGGTTGTACTCCCCCTTGGAGACGACCTGCATACCGGGGTGTGCCAGCTCGGTCCGCATCACCAGGGCCATGGCGCCGGCGGCGAGGAAGAAACAGAAAGATGTGACGAGGTAGAGGTTGCCGATCACCTTGTGGTCGGTCGTCGTCAACCATCGCAGCACCATGGCGCCTCCGCTTGGGTCGGCCGAACGTTGTTGCTGGGTCCGCCGTGTCTTCCGCCGAACCCTGTTTCGTCGTGGCTGGCCGCCGTAGCGGCGGACATGGATGCGGGGGCTCCGCCCCCGCCGCCCCGGTAAGGGCTGGGGCATCGGCCGTCGCCCGCCTCGGGTAAGGAGCCGGGGCTTCCGGCCCTCCCCGGGCCGGGGGTGCGGGGGCGGAGCCCCCGTTGATGTTTCCGCCGCGACGGCGAGCACCCACGACGATGCGTGACCGGCGGCAAAGGGTTCACCGCAACCGCCGCGTTCGGCCGGCGCCCGCGACGAGTGCTGCCGCGCCGACGGCCGCCGCGGCCGGTGCCGCGAGGCGGGCGGCGCGCCGGTACCAGGACGGTGCGGGTTTCGCGGTCGGCTCCGCGTCAGCTCGATAGGCGCGGCGGACCAGTTCGGCGAGGTGCACAGGATCGGTGTCCAGGCCCGCTGCGCCCAGCTGGGTCTTGCAGGAGAACCCGTTGGCCACCACCGTGGTGCCAGGGTCCGCGTCGCGGACTGCGGGCAGCAGCGCCTGTTCACCGCAGTCCATGGAGATGCCGTACTTGCCCTGTTCGAACCCCCAGGACCCGGCCAGTCCGCAGCAGCCGCCTGCCAGGTCCGCGGCCTGGACGCCGAGTTGCTCCAGCAGCTTGCGGTCGGCTGCGGTCCCGCCGGTGGCGCGCTGGTGGCAGTGGACCCACAGCAGTGCGGGCCCGGCGCCGTCCAGCCGGGGCGGTGTGATGCCGTAGGTGTCGAAGAACTCGGCGAAGTGGTGGGCGTTGGCGGCCAGCCGCCTGGCGTCGTTGTCGTGTGGGAGCAGCTTGGTCAACTCGTCCTTGAAGACGGCCAGGCAGCTGGGTTCCATGCCGACGACGGGGGTGTCGGCACGCAGGTGCGGGCGGAGCGCGTCCAGGACGGAGTGCAGATAGCGTTCGGCGGCGTCCAGGAAGCCGTAGTCGTAGAGCGGCCGCCCGCAGCACACGTGCTGCTCGGGCATGACGACCCGCCATCCGGCGGCCTCGATGGCCTCCACGCAGGCGACGCCGACGTCCGTGTCGAAGTAGTTGTTGAAGGTGTCGGGGAAGAGGACGACGGGGCGGCCGCCCGGGTTGGCGGTGCCGCCGCGCTGCCGAAACCACCGCTGGAGTGTCATCGGCGCGAACGCCGGAAGCGGCCTGCGCCGGTCGATACCGGCGACGAGCTTGGCGATCCGGCCCAGGAGTGGGGCGTGGGTGACCAGGTTGGCGGCCTCCGGCAGCCGGGAGGCGAGGCGGGACGCCTGGTCGATGAAGCCGAACGCGTAGGCGTGGCGCGGGCGCCACCTGCGGGCCGATTTGAAGTGGTGGTACAGGAACTCGGCCTTGTAGGTGGGCATGTCGACGTTGACCGGGCAGTCGTTGGTGCAGCCCTTGCAGGCCAGGCACAGGTCGAGCGCGTCGTAGACCTCCTTGGACTGCCAGCCGTCCTCGACGGTCTCGCCGCGCAGCATCTCGTGCAGCAGCCGGGCCCGGCCGCGGGTGGTGTGCTCCTCCTCGCGGGTGACCTGGTAGCTGGGGCACATGGTCTGGCCCTGGGAGGCGTCCGGCACACGGCAGGCGCCGATGCCCACGCAGCGCAGGCCGGCGTGGGCGAAGTCGCCGTTGTCCTCGGCGTAGGCGAACTTGACGTCGGGCCGCGGGGGGTTGAAGCCGGAGCCCAGCCGCAGGTCCTCGTCCAGCCGGTAGGCGTCCACGACCTTGCCCGGGTTCATCCTGGCCTCGGGGTCCCAGATCTGCTTGAACTCGCGCATGGCCTGCACCAGCTCGCTGCCGTACTGCCGCTCCAGCAGCTCGCCGCGCTGCTGCCCGTCGCCGTGTTCGCCGGATAGCGAGCCTCCCATGGAGGTGACGAGGTCGGCGGCCTCCTCCATGAAGGCGCGGTAGCCTGCCACGCCCTCGGCGGAGAGCAGATCGAAGCTGATCCTGGAGTGGACGCAGCCCTGTGCGAAGTGCCCGTACATCGCGCCGCGCAGTCCGTGCTTGTCGAGCAGGGAGCGCAGGGCCGTGACGTATTCGCCGAGCCTGGCCGGTGGTACGGCGGAGTCCTCCCAGCCCGGCCAGTGGTCGCCGTCGGGCGGGAAGGCGGTGGCGCCCAGCCCGCTCTCGCGGACCTTCCACAGGTTCTGCGCCTGCTCCTCGTCCTCGTCGCTGGTGGTGATCCGGTCGGGTGCGTAGCCGCGTTCCTTGGTCAGCCAGGCGGCGAACCGTTCGGCCTGTGCGCGCGCCTCCTGTTTGGTGTCGGCGCCGAACTCGACGAGTAGCCAGGCGGCGCCGCCCTGCCTGGGGAGCTGTTGGAGGGAGGCGAGGTTCATGTGCTGGAGCTTCTGGTCCTGGATGAGCTGTTCGTCCAGGGCTTCCAGGCCGATCGGGCGGAAGGTGCGGGTGCAGATGTCGGCGTCCACGGCGGCCGCGGCGATCTGGTCGTACTCGACGACCACGAGTGACCGCTCCAGCAGCGCCGGGGTGAGCTTCATCTGGGCCTGGAGGACGGTGGCGCAGGTGGACTCAGTGCCGACCAGGGCGCGGGCCACGTTGAAGCCGTTCTCGGGCAGCAGTTCGTCCAGGTTGTAGCCGGAAACCCGGCGGGGCATCTCGGCCACCGAGGGGAAGCCGGCGCGGATGGCGTCGGCGTACCGGTCGCGCAGGTCCCGGAGCTTGGCGTAGATCTCGCCCTTGGGCCCCCCGGCGGCGGTGATCGACTCCAGGTCCTTCTCCTCGTCGACACCCACCCAGAAGCGGTCGCCGGCGTAGGTGACGATCTCCAGCGCTTCCACATTGTCGGAGGTGCGCGGTCCCGGCCCGTACAGCTGGGACTGCACGGAGTGGATGCCGCAGGAGTTGTTGCCGATGTTCCCGCCGATGACGCAGCGGGAGTGGGTCGAGGGGTCGGGGCCGAAGACCAGGTTCCAGGCGCCGGTGTGCCGGTTGAGCTCCTCGTTGATGACCCCGGGCTCCACGGTGACGAGCCGCTGCGCGGCATCCACCTCGCCGATACGGGTGAGGTACTTGGAGTGGTCGATGACCACGGCGTAGTTGACGGTTTCACCGGACAGGCTGGTGCCTCCGCCGCGGTTCAGGACGGGCGCGCCGTACTCGTGGCAGATCCGGTGGGTGGCGACCACGTCGTCGAGGGTCCTGGGCACCACGACACCGATGGGCACCTGGCGGAAGTTGGAGGCGTCGTGGGCGTACAGCCCCTTGGCGGCGGTGTCGAAGCGGACCTCGCCCTCGATCGCCTTGCCCAGTGCCTTGGCCAGCTTTCCGGCCGCGATCACTCGGCGCGCGCGGGGCGGCCCCGCCACCGCGGGCGTGGTCTTGGCGGGGACCTCCTCCGTACGGGAACCGGTGGCGGTGCGGGTGCGGTGGGTGTTGGCCATTGCGGGTCGCCTTCGGTCGCGTTCGGACACGTTCGGTCGGGTGGCTGGCTCGGGGCGGGTCGCCGGGCGGATCGATGGCGCGCTCAGCCGGGGCGGTGGCCGTGGACGCGGTACGGTTCGGCGTCCGTCCACCGCACTTCGAGGCCGAGACCCGGCCGGTCCCGCGCGGGGCGCAGCACGCCGTCGACCGGCCGCTGGATGCCGTCGAACAGCAGTTCCTCGACCCGGACGTGGTCATGGAAGTACTCCAGGTGACGGAGCCGCTCGACGGCACAGAAAGCGTGGGCCGAGACCGCCGGGGCGCAGTGCGCCGACAGGTCGACACGGTGGGCCGCGGTCAGACCGGCGACCTGGAGCAGCCCCGTGATGCCGCCACAGCGCGTGACGTCCGCCTGCAGGCAGTCCACGGCCCCCGCCTCCAGCAGCGCCGTGAAGTCGCCCAGTACGAAGCCGTACTCCCCCGCCGCGATCTCCAGCCGTCCGGGGCCCTGGTCGCGCAGCAGCCGCAGGCCCGGGGTGTCGTCGGAGCTGACCGGCTCCTCCAGCCACCGCACGTCCCACTCCTCGGCCAGCCGCCGCGCCCAGTAGAGGGCTTCCTTGCGGTTCAGGGCTCCGTTGGCGTCGGTGTACAGCTCCGTCCCGGGGCCGACGGCCTCGCGTACCGCGGCCAGGCGTGCCGGGTCCCGGTCGGGGTGACGGGAGATCTTCAGCTTGACCCGCGGGATGCACTCGCGCACCCAGTCGGAGAGCTGTTCGGTGAGCCGGCCGATGGAGTAGTTGGTGAAGCCGCCGCTGCCGTAGACGGGCACCTCGTCGTGGAGGGCGGGCAGGAGCTGGTACAGCGGCAGTCCCAGCAGCCGCGCCTTGAGATCCCACAGGGCGATGTCGACGGCGGAGACGGCCATGGCGCCGGGCCCCGGCCGGCCCGCGTTGCGGATGGCGGCGAACATCCGGTGCCACAGGGCCGCCGGCGCGAACACATCGCCGCCCCGCACCACCGGGGCGAGCTTGGCGGCGATGAACCCGGCGAGCGACTCGTCACCGTAGGTGTAGCCCGTTCCGGTGAACGGTCCGGCGTGCGCCTCCACGACGACGGCCGTGGTGGCCTCCCAGCGCAGGGTGCCGTCCTCCTCCGCACCGTCTGGGCCGTCGGTGGGCACCTGAAAGGCGTGGACGGTCAGCTCATCCACCGCCACCCGGCCGGATGCGGCCACGTGCCGGCCAGGTGCGGCCAGCTGCTGTGTTGCCCCCTGTGCTGCCCCTGAGGAGGTCACCGTCCGCCGTCCCCTTCCGCTCGCCTGGCGCCGTGTGGTCGCGCGCGGTCAGCCGTGTGCCTCGCGCGCGGTCATGGGTACCTCGCGGGGGGTCGGTGAAACGGGTGGGCACTGCTGAGCTGCGGCGCGTTTGCGGGTGCCCCGGTCGTGGGACCCGGGCCGGGACCGTCGCGTCGACCTGTGAAATGGGAGTACCAATGGCGCAGCAAGTAGCCGACTTCGTTCTCTCACGCCTCCGCGAATGGGGCGTGCACCGGGTCTACGGGTACCCCGGCGACGGCATCAACGGCATGCTGGGCGCTTTCGACCGCGCCAAGGGTGATCCGGAGTTCGTCCAGACCCGGCACGAGGAGATGGCCGCGTTCATGGCGTGCGGGCACGCCAAGTTCACCGGGGATGTCGGGGTCTGCGCCGCCACCTCGGGACCCGGCGCGATCCACCTGCTCAACGGCCTCTACGACGCGAAGCTGGACCATCAGCCGGTGGTGGCGGTCGTCGGGCAGCAGAAGCGGCTCGCGCAGGGCACCCACTACCAGCAGGAAGTCGCCCTGGAGCAGCTCTTCGCCGATGTGTCGGAGTTCTGCCAGGTCTGTATGCACCCGGGGCAGGTGCGGCACGTGATCGACCGCGCGTTCAAGACGGCGCTGACGACGCGCTCGGTCGCCACGATCATCATTCCGGAGGACATCCAGGAGGCGGAGGCACAGCCCTCGCCGCCCAAGACCCACGGCTCCGTCTACTCCAGCGTCGGCTGGAGCCAGCCGCGAATCCTGCCCAACAAGGAGGAGCTGCGCAAGGCGGCCGACATCCTCAACGAAGGGCAGAAGGTCGCCATCATGATCGGCCAGGGGGCGGCGCACGCCGAGGCCGAGGTGGTGGAGGCCGCCGAGCTGCTGGGGGCCGGGATCGCCAAGGCGCTGCTGGGCCGGGAGGCCGTCCCGGACGAGCTGCCGTTCGTCACAGGGCCTGTCGGACTGCTGGGCAGCAAGGCCAGCGACGAGATGATCATGAACTGTGACACCCTGTTCATGATCGGGACCAGCTTCCCGTACGCCGAATGGCTGCCGGACGAGGGCAGCTGCAAGGGCGTCGAGATCGATATCGACGGCCGGATGATCGGCATCCGCTACCCCATGGACGCCCATGTGGTCGGTGACGCCAAGGAGACGCTCAAGGAGCTGATCCCGCTGCTCAACCGCAAGGAGGACCGCTCCTGGCGGGAGAAGATCGAGGAGAACGTCCGCGCCTGGAACACCGTCCTGGACAAGCGCGCCGCGCAGACCTTCGACGGCAAGATCAACCCGCAGGCCGTGGCGCACGAGGTCTCCTCGCTGCTGCCGGACGGCGCCATCCTCACCGCGGACTCCGGCTCGGCCACCAACTGGTGGGCCCGCCACATCAAGCTGCGCAAGGGTATGCAGGCGTCGCTGTCCGGCACGCTGGCCACCATGGGTCCCGGCGTGCCGTATGCCATCGCGGCGCGGTTCGCCTACCCGGACCGGCCGGTGATCGCCTTCGTCGGGGACGGCGCCTTCCAGATGAACGGCATGAACGAGATGATCACCGTCAAGCGCTACGCCGACCGGATGGCCGGCTCGCCGCCGTTGATCTTCTGCGTGCTCAACAACCAGGACCTCAACCAGGTCACCTGGGAGCAGCGCGCCATGGGCGGCGATCCCAAGTACCCGGGCTCCCAGTTCATCCCGGACTTCCCCTACGCCGAATACGCGGAGCTGGCCGGGCTGCACGGCATCCGCTGCGACGACCCGAAGAAGGTCACCTCCGCCTGGCAGGAGGCGCTGGCCTCCGACCGCCCGGTCGTCCTGGAGTTCGTCGTCGACAACGAGATCGCCCCGATCCCGCCGCACATCATGAAGGAGCAGGGCAAGAAGGCCGTCAAGGCGGGTATTCGCGATCCCGAACGCACCGGGATCGCGACCCGGGGCTTCCGCCAGAAGTTGACGGAGGTCTATGAGAACCTGCCCGGCCGCAAGCACGACTGAGCGGGTAACCGAATTGGCCGGGGCCGGGGCGCTGCCCCGGCCCCGGCCAATTCGGCGGTCTTCCTGACGGGTTGCCGTCAGGTCGCTAGCGTGAACGCATGGACGACAGGGACGCCGACCCCGCCGACGCCTGGCCGCTCCCTCCCGTGTGGATGTGGGGGTGCGAGAAGTGCATCGAGCTGTACAAGGCGATGAAGCACGCCTGCGAGGTGACCAACGCCGCGCGCGAGGAATACGGACCGTCGTTCGACTGCGACCCGTTCGACACGGTCCTCACCAGCCAGATCCGGCTCGCCGAGCATCTGGCCACCGAGCACACGGAGGACATCCCCGCGCAGGACCCGGCGTGCGCCAAGTGCACCTCGCCGGAGATGATCCACCTGCCCCAGCGGTTCGTCCTGGAGCACCGCGCCCGCCATCTCTTCGCCCCGCCCAGCGTCGTCGATCTGCTGTGAGCAGGCCCGCCTCCGCGTGTTCGGTCACGCCTGTGGCTTGAGGCCCACCGCCGCCCAGCAGCCGACCTCCTCGGGAGTGATCGAGCCGGACGGGCGGCGCATGCCGTCCTGGCTGTCGGCCATCTCCGGGTGCCAGTCACAGGTGGCCACGATGCCCGGCTCGATCAGGGTGAGGCCGGTGGCGGTGAACAGCTCGCGGACGTCCTCGGTGCCGCGCAGCTGCACGGTGATGCCCTGCGCGGCGTAGATCTCCACGACCTTGCGCAGGGTGGTGTCCAGCTCGTCGGTGCCGTGGGAGACCACCAGGGCGCTGCCCGGCGCGAGCGCGTCCACCAGGGTGCCGACGATGCCCTGCGGATCATCGGCGTCGGCGATGAAGTGCAGCAGCGCGACGAGGGAGACGCCGACGGGTCGGTCGAAGTCGAGGGTGCCGCGCGCGTGGTCGAGGATGCGCTTGGGGTCGCGGGCGTCGGCCTCGATGTAGTCGGTTGCGCCCTCGGGGGTGCCGCTCATCAGGGCCCGCGCGTAGGAGAGCACGATGGGGTCGTTGTCGGCGTAGACGACCCGGCAGGCGGGGTCCTCCCGCTGGGCGACCTGGTGCAGGTTGGGGGCGCTGGGAATGCCGGTGCCGATGTCCAGGAACTGCCGGATGCCCTGCTCACGGGCGAGGTAGCGGACAGCGCGGTGCATGAACTCGCGGTTCTCCCGTGCCGCGGTCAGCACATTGGGGAAGGCGGCCATCGTCTGCGCCGCGGCCTGGCGGTCCGGACCGTAGTTGGTCTTGCCCCCGAGGAAGTAGTCGTACATCCGGGCCGAGTGTGCCTTGGCTCCGGTCGACTCGGGCATCTGGTGGCTCATTTGCGGCGGCTCCTGGTCAACGGTGTGAGCACGAACGTGTCCTGGCCTGTCATATGCGGCCTGCGGAGGACAACTACTTTCGTACACACGGTGTTTGAAATCCAGAGCCTCCCGGAAGCACGGGTCCGGGGGCTCGACGACTGAGGGTCGGCGCGGACGGGGTCGATGAGCGCGCGGGGTGCGAACCGCGGCGGTCGGAGGTGTTGACAGCCCGCAGGCGGGCCCTTTCACTGGTGCCGCCTAATCGAACGGTGAACGAAATATCGAACACCCAGGCCGAGGAGACACCGCACCGATGACCACGAGCAGACGCACCCTCCTGGCAGCCACCACCGGTATCGCGGCCGCGGCCGCCACCACCACGGCGGCCACGGCCGCCCCCCGCACCGACCGGAGCAACGGCCACCGCCCCCCGCGGCGGGAGCACTTCGGCACCCTGGACAATGGCGACCGCGTCGACCGGTGGACGCTGTCGGGCGGCGGCATCCGGCTGCGCGTGCTCTCCTACGGCGGGATCGTCCAGTCCCTGGAGGTCCCCGACCGGCGGGGCCGGACCGCGAACGTGTCGCTCGGCTTCGACTCGCTCGACGACTACGTGGCCGACAGCCCCTACTTCGGAGCCCTGATCGGCCGCTATGGCAACCGCATAGCGGGCGCGAAGTTCACACTGGACGGCACGGTCTACCAGCTGCCGGCCAACGACGGACCCAACAGCCTGCACGGCGGCACCGAGGGCTTCGACAAGCGGGTGTGGGACGTCCAGCCCTACCGCAGCGGCGGCGACGTCGGCCTCACGCTGCGGTACGTCAGCAAGGACGGCGAGATGGGCTACCCCGGCACGCTGCGCACCCGGGTCCGCTACCTCCTCACACCGCGCGGCGAGCTGCGCATCGACTACGAGGCGACGACGGACAAGGCCACCGTCGTCAACCTCACCAATCACACCTACTTCAACCTCGCCGGTGAGGGCAGCGGCAGCATCGAGGACCACGCGCTGCGCATCGCCGCCTCCCGTTACACCCCCGTCGACGCCACCCTCATTCCGACGGGCACGCTGGCGCGGGTCGCCGGGACGCCATTCGACTTCCGGCACGGCAAGCCGATCGGCAAGGACCTGCGCGAGGGCCACCAGCAGATCCTGCGCGGCCAGGGATACGACCACAATTTCGTCCTCGACAAGGGCATCACCGGCAAGCCACGGCACGTGGTGACGGTGAGCGAGCCCGGGTCGGGCCGGATCATGCGGGTCGCCACGACCGAGCCGGGGCTGCAGTTCTACAGCGGAAACTTCCTCGACGGCACCCTCAAGGGCAGCTCCGGCCGGATCTACCGGGCGGGCGACGGCTTCTGCCTGGAGACGCAGCACTTCCCGGACTCACCGAACCAGCCCGGCTTCCCCTCGACCGTGCTGCGCCCCGGACAGACCTACCGGTCCTCGACGGTGTACTCCTTCGGCATCGACAGGTGACAGCCGCGCAGAGGTGTACGACCGGGACGGTGGCAGCCGCGCAGAGGTGACGGACCGGGACGGTGACGGTCGTCACCGGGGGCACGAGGTGGCTGGACCGTGAGATAAGGTCCGGCTAAGTTAGGCTCGCCTCACTTAGGAGGCCCGCTCGCACCGCACATCCCCGCTGGAGTCCGTTATGCGTCCCGTCCGCCTCTGTGCCGTCAGTGCCACCCTGGCCGCGATATCACTCGTCGCCGTCAGCGGCTGCGCCGAGAAGGCCGACGCCGGCGGGGAGGGGGCGATCAAGGTGACCGCCACCGACGACTCCTGCGAGGTGTCCAAGAAGAAGTTCCCCGCCGGCCATGTCCAGCTCGCGGTGGAGAACAAGGGCTCCAAGGTCAACGAGGTCTACATCCTCTACCCGGACGGCCGGATCGTCACCGAGCGCGAGAACATCGGCGCCGGCACGAAGGCGAAGGTCACAGCCGAGATCAAGGCGGGCGAGTACGAGATCGCCTGCAAGCCCGGCATGAAGGGCCACGGCATCCGGCAGAAGGTCGAGGCGACCGGCGGCGGCAAGACCGCCGAGCGCGACCCGAAGCTGGACGCCGCCGTCGCCGCCTACCGCGACTACACCCTCCAGCAGGCCGAACAGACCCTGCCGAAGGCCAAGAAGTTCGCAGAGGCCGTCAAGGCGGGCGACCTGGACAAGGCGAAGAAGCTGTACGCACCCTCCCGTATCGGCTGGGAGCGCACCGAGCCGGTCGCGGAGTCCTTCGGCGACATCGACCCCAAGGTCGATCTGCGCGAGGACGGTCTGGAGGACGGCCAGGACCCGAAGAAGGACTGGACGGGCTGGCACCGGCTGGAGAAGTCGCTGTGGAAGACGGAGAAGATCACCGCAGCCGACAAGAAGCTCGCGGACAAGCTGATCAAGGACCTCACCGACTGGAAGGACAGGGTCGGCAAGGCCGAGATCACCCCGACCTCCATGGCCAACGGCGCCAAGGAACTCCTCGACGAGGTCGCCACCGGCAAGGTCACCGGTGAGGAGGAGCGCTACAGCCACACCGACCTGGTCGACTTCAAGGCCAATGTCGAGGGCGCCCAGAAGTCGTACAGCCTGCTCGAGCCGGTCGCGAAGAAGAACGACGCGGCCCTGGTCAAGGAGCTGGACAAGCAGTTCTCGGCGCTGAACAAGCTGCTGGACAAGTACCGCGAGGACGACGGCGAGGACAAGGACGACTACTCCTTCAAGTCCTACGACAAGGTCGGCAAGAGTGAGCGCAAGGAGCTCTCCGACGCGGTGAACGCGCTGGCGGAGCCGCTGTCCAAGCTGGCGGCCGCCGTAGCGAAGTAACCCGGCAACCGCCGCCCGGCCCGCCGTACGGCCACTCGTACGGTCACCGGGCGGCGGCGACGGCCACCGGACGGTCGAGCACGAGGAGCGCGTTCGTGACAGCGGAAGACAGCACGAGTCAGAGCAGCAGCACAGAGCAGCACCAAGGCCAGGAAATGACACCGGAACAAGCCCCGGAACAGGAACGGCGCGAACCGGCCCGGGCCGCCGGCGAGCGGCCCGCCGTGGCGCGGAGGTCGCTGCTCGGCTGGGGCGGGGCCGGGCTGGCGCTGGGCGCCGTCGCGGCCGGCGGTACGGCCACCGCGCTGCACAACGACAGCGCCGACGCGGCCTCCGACGCCGGGCGGGCGGTGCCCTTCCACGGGGCACACCAGGCCGGCATCGCCACGGCGGTTCCCGACCGGCTGCACTTCGCGGCGTTCGACGTGACGACCGAGGACCGTGCCGAGCTGATCCAGCTCCTCAAGGACTGGACGGCCGCCGCGGCCCGGATGACGGCCGGTCACGCCGTCGGCGAGGGCGCGTTCGGGCCGATCCCCGAGTCGCCGCCCGACGACACGGGCGAGGCGGCGGGGCTCAAACCCTCCCGCCTCACCCTCACCATCGGCTTCGGCCCCTCCCTCTTCGACAAGGACCGCTTCGGACTGCACGAGCAGCAGCCCGAGGCGCTGGTCGACCTGCCCTCCTTCCCGGGCGACAAGCTGGAGAAGGCCCGCAGCGGCGGCGATCTGTGCGTCCAGGCGTGTGCCGACGACCCGCAGGTGGCGGTGCACGCGATCCGCAACCTGGCCCGTATCGGCTTCGGCAAGGCCGCCATCCGCTGGTCGCAGCTCGGCTTCGGCAAGACCTCCTCCACCACGCCCGATGCGCAGACCCCGCGCAACATGTTCGGCTTCAAGGACGGCACCCGGAACATCTCGGGGACCGACACCAAGGCGCTGGACGAGCACGTGTGGGTGGCCGAGAAGGACGGCCCGCAGTGGCTGGCAGGCGGCTCCTATCTGGTGGCCAGGCGTATCCGGATGCACATCGAGACCTGGGACCGCACCTCGCTCAAGGAGCAGGAGGACATCTTCGGCCGGGACAAGCGCAAGGGCGCGCCCGTCGGCAAGGCCAAGGAGCACGACGAGCCGTTCCTCAAGGCGATGCTGCCCACCTCGCACGTCCGCCTCGCCCACCCCGACTCCAACAACGGCGCCCGCATTCTGCGGAGGGGCTACTCGTTCACCGATGGCACCGACGGGCTCGGCCGCCTGGACGCCGGACTGTTCTTCCTGGCCTACCAGCGCGACGTACGCCGCGGCTTCATCCCCATCCAGCGCAAGCTGGCGCGCAACGACGCGCTCAACGAGTACATCCAGCACGTCGGCTCAGCTGTCTTCGCCATCCCGCCGGGCGTCCGCGACGAGGACGACTGGTGGGGCCGCGAGCTGTTCTCGTGATCACGCGATTCGACCGATTCGGCCGGCGGTCGATTCGATCAGCGAAGGTGAGGAAAGGACCGGCATGTTCGGCAACTATCTGATCGGCCTGCGCGAGGGTCTTGAGGCCAGCCTGGTCGTCTGCATCCTCGTCGCCTACCTGGTCAAGACGGAGCGACGGGACGCACTGCGCCCCGTCTGGCTCGGCATAGCCGCGGCCTGCGCCATCTCCCTCGCCTTCGGCGCCTCCCTCGAATTCGGTTCGAAGGAGCTGACGTTCGAGGCCCAGGAGGCGCTGGGCGGCTCGCTGTCGATCCTCGCCGTCGGCCTGGTCACCTGGATGGTCTTCTGGATGCGCCGCACGGCCCGCCATCTCAAGAGCGAGCTGCACGGCAAACTGGACGCCGCCCTCCAGATGGGAACCGGGGCCCTGGTCGTCACGGCGCTGCTGGCCGTGGGCCGCGAGGGCCTGGAGACCGCGCTGTTCGTCTGGGCGTCGGTACGGGCCAGCGGCGAGGGCAGTTCGGCGCCGCTGATCGGCGTGCTGCTGGGGCTGGCCACCGCCGTGGTCCTCGGCTGGCTCTTCTACCGCGGCGCCCTGCGGATCAACCTCGCCCGCTTCTTCACCTGGACCGGCGCCATGCTGGTCGTCGTCGCCGCGGGCGTCCTCGCCTACGGCGTCCACGACCTCCAGGAGGCCCGCTTCCTCGGCGGTCTGAGCACCAAGGCGTTCGACATCAGCTCGACCATCGCACCGGACAGCTGGTACGGCACCCTCCTCAAGGGCGTCTTCAACTTCCAGCCCGACCCCACGGTCGCCCAGTTGGTCGTCTGGTCGCTCTACCTCGGCATCACGATGGCCTTCTTCCTCGCCCCGCAGCGCAACGCCTCCGCACGCAAGTCGACGACCACCACGGCGGCCTGAACGGCTCACTCCAAAGAGTGCTTCCGGGGTGCGTTCACTTGCCCTTGGCGAGCTGGTCCACCCGGGGCACCGACAGGCCGAGCAGCTCCGCGACTTCCCGCAACTTCATGCTCTCGCGCAACTCCACCACCGCCTCGCCCCGCACTGATTTCACCCGCCGGGCGGCTTCGGGCAGAAGGTCGTCGGCCAGAGCCCTGGCCGTCACCTCGCGGTCCACCGGATCGGGGATGGCATCCAGACAGGCGAGTGCGGCTTCGATATGTGCAGCCATGGCCGCGCGCACTCCGGGGGAAACTTGCGGGGAAGGAGCGGGCGTGTCGGTCATACGGTAAGCCTACGACGCCCCGAGAGGCCCCTTCTACCCCCTCTTGATTTCCTTCTAGTCCCCCTCTAAAAAATGGGAGTTGCACCGACAGAGGGGGCCCACGTGAACAAAGACGACGTGACCCTCATCCTGTCGGCCGTCTCCGCGTTCTCCAGCGTGATCATCGCTGTCGGGACCATCACCTCCGTCTGGATCGCCTGGGAGAGCATCAGACGGGGCAAACGCCGCCGCTGAGATGGTACCCAGGGGTCGCTCACTGGAGCCCCCAGCGGTGGTTGGCCATCGCCACCTTCACCGACATCACCTCGGCCCTGGTGGCCGACCGCAGCTGTTGCGGATCTGCCGTCCACGCGGGCCCGCCCGGACGTACGAGCCGCACGCGCCCGTCCGCGGTGACGCCGCTGACCACTCCCGCTGTACGCCGGGCGAGGTCGGTGACGACCTCGCCCTGACGCCATGTATTACGGCTCAATTTCCGCGCTGCCCGCCCAGCGCGTGGGCCAGCTTCTCGGCCGTCGCCAGATTGCAGCCGCCCAGCTCCAGGAGCGGACTGCGCAGTGTGCTGCTCGCGCAAGAGCCGAGGTCCACCCGGAGGGACGGCAACACGATCTCCGCCTCCGCGAGTGCGATACGGAGCCGTTCGCACACCTCCTCCGCGTCGCGGAGCTTGATCAGGGTGGGGTTCTCCATGAACGGCGCCTTTCTTGGGGGAGTTTCACGTTCTGTGCTCCCAGCGTGGCGCTCCGGACATAGCCTTGTGGAGAGCACTTGCTGTGCACCTGTGCTTGTCAAGAGGCGGAGAAGCAAGATGACGGCAGAAAGCCCTCGGGCCAACGGCGATCCGAAGGCCGACCCCAAGGTGTCGACCCTGGCCTACTTCGGCACCGAGTTGCGGATCAGGAGAGAAGAGGCCGGACTGAGCCAGACTGTTCTGGCCGGGCGCACCTTCTGCACCCACTCGTACATCTCTCGGATCGAGACCGCTAGCCGCGTCCCGAGCGAGGAGTTCGCCCAGCGCTGTGACGACGTGCTGGGCACAGGCGGGATGTTCGCCCGTCTGTGGCCCATCGTGATCGAGCACGCTTATCCGGACTGGTTCCGGCCGTTCGTAGAGCTGGAGAAGGACGCTGTTGCGATTTGGGACTTCGAGAGCCAAGTGGTGCCGGGGCTGTTGCAGACGGAGGAGTACGCACAGGCGCTCTTCGCCGCAGCCCGCCTACCGAACGCCGATGAGCTGGTCGCGGCCAGAATGACCCGGCAGCACATCTTGGAGCGTGACAACCGCGCCCAGCTGTGGGTTGTCCTCGATGAGAGCGTTCTGCGCCGAGCTGTCGGCGGGCCAGCAGTCATGGCCCGGCAATTGAACGCCGTTCTGGAGGCAGCGGAAGACTCCCGGACGATCGTCCAAGTCATTCCGTTCGACGCGGGGGAACACGCCAGTATGGACGGGCCGTTCGCGGGGCTGACAATGGACGAGGGGGCCGACGTCGTGTACATCGACGGCCGTGCTCGCGGCCACATCAGCGCGGCGCCGGACGAAGTCGCCGGTTACCACCATGCCTATGATCTGCTGCGAGCCGATGCCCTCTCCCCAAAGGCGTCGGTGGACATGATCGCGGCCAGAGTGAAGGAACTTTCATGATCGACCCCACCGACCTGCCCGCCACAGCGTGGCGCAAGAGCAGCTACAGCGGCCAGAACGGCGGGAATTGCCTCGAAGTCGCCACCGACCACCCCGGCCCTGCCCTCCCCGTCCGCGACTCCAAGAATCCCACCGGCCCCGCGCTGCTGATCCCCTCCCCCGCGTGGAAGGCGTTCCTCGTACATGTACGGGGAGGCGGCTTCAAGGCGTAGGTCAGGACAGGACGACGCGGCCTGCCTGGAGCGCTGCGACGTCGCTGCGGGCTCGTTCGATGCTCAGGCCCGCGTCCCTGCGGGCCGGGCTCGCGCCGCTCCAGCGCGGCGAAGAGCGCGCCGCCGATCCGCCAGGCTGGGCCGCGCCGCCCCAGTGCGGGAAGCGTCCCAGCCCAAGTGCCAACGCAGTCCGCCCACTTCGGCCCGCGAAAGGTCGTCGGGCAGGTCTGCGTTGATCGCGACCGGGCCGTGGGGATCGGCGGCTGTTACGGAGCGTCCTGCTGAGAGTCGTCGTCCGCCCGGGCAGGTACGCGCTGCGGGGCGACGGCCGTCAGGGCGGCGGCGAGCAGCGCCAACGCCAGTAGGGCCGACATCAGTTGCACCACTGCGCCTGCGGTCAGGCAGACAACGCCGACGGCCAGGAGGGAAACCGGAGGGAAACCGCGTATCTCCGTCTCTCCGCTTCCGATTCAGGGGAGGGCCGTCCCACCGACGGTCTGCCGGGAGTCTTGCGCGGCGCTGGAGGCACCTGTGCCGCGCCGGGAGAACAGCGCTACGGCCAGCGCACCGGCGAGCAGGATACCGAACGCCACCCACAGCGCCACCGTGTAGCCGTGCACGGTGCCGACGTCGAGGGCGCGGCGGCCCCTTCCGTGCTCCCGGAGGTAGGCCGCGGTCACGCTCGTCGCGATCGAGTTGAGCAGCGCGGTACCGAACGCGGCGCCGACCTGCTGCACCGTGTTGTACGAGGCCGAGGCGACGCCTGCCTCGGCGGGGCTGAGTTCCGCCGTGGCCATGTCGGTCGCCGCGGCCAGCAGGCAGCCCAGGCCGAGACCGGTGAGGACCATGGACGGGGTCAGATAGGCGGCGAAAACGTGGGCGCTGTCCACTTCGAGCTGGGTGAGGATCAGCATGCCGAGCGCCGAGGACAGCAGGCTGCCCGCGATCAGTGCGCTCTGGGCGACGCGTCGGCTCAGTTTCCCGGCGATGAGCATGGCGCCGACCGTCGTGCTGACGGCGTTCACGAGCAGCGTCATGCCGGCCTTGACGGGCGAGTAGCCCAGGATCGTCTGCGTGTAGTAGCTGACGAACAGGTAGAAGCCGAACATCGCGATGAACATCAGGCAGACGGAGACGAACGCGGTGCCCCGTTTGCGGTGCGCGAGGATGTGCAGGGGCAGCAGCGGATGCCCACTGCGGGACTCGACCACAACGAACAGCCCGAGCAGCGCCAGTCCGCCGATCAGCAGCGCGAGAACCTTCGGATCGTCCCAGCCGCGCGGATCGGCCTGGGTGAAGCCGTAGACCAGGCAGCCGAGCCCCGCCACGCTGAGCAGCACTCCCGGGATGTCCAGGTGCCGGAGGGCCCCACTGGGGCGGTCCCGCTTGACGAGCGGCACGCCGAACAGAGCGATCGCCGCCATGGGGACGTTGATGTAGAGGCACCAGCGCCAGTTGGCGTACTCGGTGAGCAGACCGCCCGCCACCACACCGAGTGCGGCCCCGCCGGCGCCCACCCCGGCAAAGACGCCGAAGACCTTCCCGCGTTCACGGCCGTCGGTGAACGTCAGGATCAGCAGGGACAGCGCGGCCGGTGCCAGCAGAGCGGCGAATACGCCCTGCCCCGCACGAGCGGCGAACAGCATGCCCGCGGAGTTCGCCGCGCCGCCCAGCGCGGAGGTCCCGGCGAAACCGATCAGGGCGAAGGCGAAGGAGCGCCGGTGGCCGAGGGCGCCGCACACCCGGCCGCCCACCAGCAGCAGACCGCCGAAGGCCAGTGCGTAGGCCGTGATCACCCAGTGCCGGTCGGCGTCCGACATCCCCAGATCGTGCTGGGCCGAGGGAAGAGCGATGTTCACGATGGTCGCGTCCAGCACGACCATCAGCTGCGCCAGGCTGACCACGGGGAGGGTCCACCAGCGTTTCGCGGAGCGGTCGGGGAAGCGATCGGGAGGGGTCTGGGCTTCTTGCTCGATGTCTGTCACAGTCACTCGCACTATGGTCGGGTGTCTAGAACGTTGTTCCGGTGACGGTGACTCTACTACGCCTCAGCGCAGCGGGGCAGGACGGAGGGTCTGCAGGACAGGCCGCCGACGGCACCTCTGAGGCAGCAAAACCCCAGCTCATCGGGGGTGTGAGGAATTTTTCAACAAGTCGGAACGGAACTCGGCGCAGGTGCCCAGGCGCCTGCGCCGGACCGGCGCCCAAGGCATGCGAGACTCCAGTGCACACTCGGTGCGGCCGACGGCGCCGGAGTCCGAGCCGCGAGATTTCGGAGGTGAACGTCATCGCAGGGAACGAGCGCACGAAGAGCCGGTCCGGCGGGAAAGTCGGCAACGTCTGGCTGCGGCCCTCCAAGGGGAACAAGGGCGAACCCCCGCTGACCCGGGCGCGTATCGTCAAGGCGGCCGTCGCGCTGCTGGACGACGAGGGCATGGACCGGCTGACGATGAGGCGGCTGGCCGAACGGCTCCAGGTGGGCACGACGACGCTGTACTGGCATGTGGCGACCAAGGACGATGTCGTCGACCTGGCCGTCGACGCCATCTTCGGAGAGACCCAGGTTCCGGATCAGCACACCGAAAGCGCGCGCGAGGACATCGCCGCCCTCGTCGGCGACTGGCGCAACGCCATGCTCAGGCACCCCTGGGCAGCCACCGTGCCCGCGCGGCAGCGCCCGCTCATGGGCCCCAACTTCCTGGCCTGGATGGAGTTCCTCCAGACCGCACTGGTGCGCGCCGGACTGACCGGCAAGCAGCTCAACGCGGCGACGTGGGCGCTCTACAACCATGTGATGGGCGCCACCGCGACCCAGTCGAGTCTGCAGCTCTCCGCCGAGGAAACCCGGTTGGGGCAGGAATATCTGGAGAACCGACGCGAGCACTACCCCACGGTCGCCGCGAACAACTACATCGCCGACCACGACTGGGACGCCAACTTCCGGCTCGGGCTGGATTTTCTGCTCGACGGGATCGAGGCGGCCTCACGGCGCTGAGCGCTCCGCATCAGCCCAGCAGGGGGCCCGTGGCCAGGGGGAGGACCGCGCCGCCGGCGAGGCCCAGCAGGAGCGAGGCGGTGCCGGCGGTGTAGGCCGTGCCGGTGGTCAGCGGTCCCAGTACGGCGGCGCGGTGGGACTCGCCGGGGCGGACGACCGGGGCCAGCCAGCGCAGGTAGTAGAAGAGAGAGGCAACCGTGTTGGCGACGGCCACGGCCGCCAGCCAGCTGTAGCCGCCGTCAACGGCGGCGCTGAACACCTCCAGTTTGCCGAGGAAGACGCCGGTGGGCGGGGTGCCGACCAGGCCCAGCAGGCAGACGAGGAGGACGGCGGCGAGCCCTGGCCGGTGCCGGGCCAGCCCCCGGTAGTCCGCCAGCGAGCGCGCTCGGGGCAGCGCTGTGACGACGGCGAACGCACCGATGTTGGTGAGCGCGTAGGCGGCCAGGTAGAACAGCAGAGCTCGCTGTGCGAGGTCGGTGCGGGTGGCGACGGCGAGGGCCATCAGCAGGTAGCCGACCTGGCTGATGGTGGAGTAGGCGAGCAGCCGCTTGACGCTGGCCTGGAAGAACGCCGCGAGGTTGCCCCACGTCATGGAGACCGCCGCCAGAACGGCGAGCAGCAGAGGCCAATTGACGTCGCTGAGCGGCAGCGCCTGGTGCAGCAGCCGGAAGCCGGCGATCAGGCCGCCGATCTTCGGCAGGGTGGTGACGTAGGCGGCGACCGGCGCGGTGGCGCCCTCGGTGACGTCGGGCACCCAGAAGTGCGCGGGCACGGCACCGGCCTTGAAGAGCAGTCCGGCGAGTACGGCGACGAGTCCGACGGCCACCAGTCCGTAGCCGGCGGTGGGCAGCCCGATGCGCAGGTGCCGGTAGAGGGTCGCGCCCCCGGCGCCGTACAGCAGCGCGACACCGGCGAGCATGGTGGTACCCAGCAGCGCGCCGAACAGGTAGTACTTCAGGGCCGCTTCGGTGCCCGGCGCGTCCTTGGCGAACGCGGCCAGGACATAGCCGGGCAGGCTGGCCAGCAGATAGCCGGCGAACAGCGTCAGCAGGTCGTTCGCACCGACCAGGACCAGCGTGCCCGCACCGGTCAGCAGCAGCAGGACGTAGAACTCGCTCTCGCGCTTGTGGCCGCGCACCGACTCGGCGGACAGCGTCACGATCAGCAGCAGCGCGGCCAGCACGGTCAGCCGTCCGGCGTCGGTGGCGGTGTCGACGGCGAACGTACGGGAGAAGACGGTCTGTTCGCCGCCGGTCGCCATGGTGACCGAGGTGGCCACCAGTCCCGTCACACACGCGGCGGCGGCGAGCACCGCGACGGCCCACTGGCGGCGGCGGGGCAGCCAGCTCCCGGCGAGCAGGCCGCAGACGGCTGCGGCGACCAGCGCCGTCTCTGGCAGGAGTGCTGCGACGTTCTCGTTCACCGGGCCACCAGCTCCGTCACGGCACGGCCGGCCGGTTCGACCACGTCCAGCAGGAACCGGGGGACGACGCCGATGAGCAGCGCCAGCGCCAGCAGCGGCACGGTGGCCACCGCCTCGCTGGGGCGCAGGTCGACGACGCCGGCCGCCGGAATCCCGGCGGGCAGGCGTGGCGGCCCGAGGAAGAGGGTTCGCAGGGCACGCAGGAACAGCGCGGCGGTGATGAGGATGCCCAGCAGGGCCACGGCGGTCGCGGTGGCCTGGGAGGCGAGGCTGCCGGTGAAGATCTGGAACTCGGCGATGAATCCGGAGAAGCCGGGCAGGCCGAGTCCGGCGAACGCGGCGACGCCGGTGGCGGCCGCGAACCGTGGAGTGTGCGCGGCCAGGCCGGAGTACGCGTCCATCCGGTATGTGCGGCCCCGGTCGTAGAGCACTCCGGTGAGCAGGAAGAGCGCGCCGGTCAGCAGACCGTGGCTGACCATCTGCACGACCGCTCCGGTGACCGCGAGGGAGCGCGCCTGCACGTCGCTGCCCGCGAGGGTTCCGGCGGCGCCGACGGCCAGCACCACGTACCCCATGTGGTTGACCGAGGTGTAGGCGACCATCCGCTTGAAGTCGGTCTGGGCCAGCGCCACCAGGGCCCCGTACACCACGGAGACCACGCCCACGACGACGAACACCAGCGCGTAATGGCGCCAACTGCCGGGCAGCAGCGGCATGGCGATGCGGACGAACCCGTAGGTGCCCATCTTCAGCAGGACGCCGGCCAGGATGGCGGAGCCCGCGGCGGGCGCGTCGGTGTGCGCGGGGGGCAGCCAGGTGTGGACGGGCACGGTTGGGGTCTTGACGGCCAGTCCCGCGCCGATGGCCAGCAGCACGAGCCCGGCGTAGAGGCCCTGCCCGGCCAGCGGGTTGCGGCGGGTCAGCTCCACCAGGTCGAAGGTGTGCGGGTCCGCCGCCAGGTAGAGGCCGATGAAGCCGAGCAGCAGCGCGAGCGAGCCGGTGAAGGTGTAGAGGAAGAACTTCAGCGCTGCCGCACGGGCGCGTTCGCCATGGCCCCAGCCGGTGATGACGAAGTACATGCCGACGATGGACAGGTCGAAGAAGACGAAGAAGAGGATCAGGTCGAGAGCGACGAACAGGCCGATGCTGACCGTCTGCAGAAACAGGAAGAGGCACACGAAGGTCCGCACCCGGCGGGTCTCGCGCAGCGCGTAGACGGCGGTGGCCAGGAACAGCACGCAGACCATCGCCACCAGGGGCAGCGACAGGCCGTCCACACCGACGTGGTAGCCCACGCCCGCGCTGGGCATCCACCGCACCCGCTGCTCGTACTGCATTCCGCCGCGTGTGTCGAACCCCGCCCACAGCGCGACGACGAGCGCCAGGTCGGCGGCGGCCGTACCGATCCACGCCCACACACAGGCGCGGTCCGGGACCGCACGCGGCGCCAGGGCGAGCACGGCGCAGGCCAGCAGGGGCAGAAAAGTGACGACGGTCAGCACGAGTGGGTTACCTCACCAACAGCACGATCAGGGTCAGCACCGCGAAGCCGACGACGGCTTGGGCGTAGTACTGGTGCAGCACTCCGGTCTGGGGGCGCCGCGCCAAGGAGCCGAGACGGCGGGCCCCGGCGGCCACCGCACCCACCGCGGCGTCCAGTCCGCGGTCGTCGGCACGGCCCGCCAGCCCGGCCAGGGCCAGACCGCCCCGCGCGAGCTGCCGCGCCGCGCCGTCCACGACCCGGTCGTCGAAGACGGCCAGCGCACGGGCCAGCGCCATGACGGGCCGTACGAGCAGCGCGTGCGCGGCCCGTTCGAGGTGCAGCCAGCCCGCCGCCCACGGGGCCGCGGCCCGCGCTGAGTCCGGCAAGCGCGGCAGCAACCACCACATGACGCCTGTGACGATGAGGGCGACCGCTGCGGAGACCCCCGCCTCCCACGGGTGCGGCGACGGCTCGCCGCGCGCACCGAGGAGAGCGCGCAGCCAGTGGGCCGGGCCGGGCAGCGCCAGCACGCCCAGAACGGCGGCGGCAGCGGCGAGCACCCACAGCGGCAGCACGGCGGAACGATCCAGGGGGGCAGCGGGACCAGCGGCCGAACCGGTGGCCGGACCGACGGCCGGGTGAACGGGCTGCGGCCGGGTCACGTACCACAGCGCCTTGACGCTGTAGACCGCCGAGACGGCGCCTGCCGCCAGGCCCACCGCGTACAGACCGGGGCTCTCGGCGAGCGCCGCGGCGAGCACCTCGTCCTTGGCGGCCCACAGGGAGAGCGGCGCGAGCCCTGCCAGGGTCAGCGCCCCCACCGTGAACGCGGCGCCGACCGGCGGGAGGCGGCGGGCCGCGCCCTTCAGCGCGGGAAGCTGCTGGGTGCCCAGCGCGGTCAGCCAGGCGCCCGCGGCCAGGAAGAGGCCGGCCTTCACAGCGGCGTGCGCGACCAGTTGCACGGTCCCGGCTGCGACTCCCCGGCTGCCTGCGGCGAGCACCATGAAGCCCAGCTGCGCACAGGTCGAGGCGGCCAGCAGTTGTTTGAGGTCGCGCTGGGCGGCAGCGACCACGCCCAGCGCCAGCGCGCTGACGGCACCGGTCCAGGCGACCAGCGGCCCGGCCCAGCCCGTCGCGGTCAGCAGCGGGTGCAGCCGCAGCAGCAGATACGCGCCCGCGGCGACCATGGCGGCCGAGTGCAGCAGCGCGGAGACCGGGCTGGGTCCCTCCATCGCCCGCGACAGCCAGAAGGAGAAGGGCAGTTGCGCCGACTTTCCCAGCGCCGCCACCACGACACCCGCGCTCACCAGGTGCAGCCAGCCACCCCCCGCGAACGACAGCGCGTCCAGTCGCAGTGAGCCGACGCCGCCCGCCATGGCGGCACCCGCCGCGAGATACAGCCCCAGGTCCGCAGTGCGGGTGGTCAGGAACGCGGTGTCGGCCGCCTGCGCCCGGCGGGGCTGCCGCCACCAGTAGCCGATCAGGGCCCAACTGGTGGCGCCCATCAGCTCCCAGGCCATCAGCAGCAGCGCCAGCGTGGTCGCCGTGACGGTGACCAGCATCGCGCCGGCGAACAGCAGCATCACCCCGAAGAACCGGCCCCGGTCCTCCCCCGGGCCCATCTCCCCGGCCGAGAAGGCGAGGACGGCGGCGGTGACGGCCGCGACGGTGACCACCATGACGGCCGACAGGCCGTCCACCCGCAGCCCGGCCCGTACGCCGGCGAACAGCGGGGCACTCACCTGGGGCCGGGCGAACGCGACCGCCACGGCGAGCCCGAGGGCCGCCAGCGCGGTGGCGAGAGCGGCGACGGGTACGTACCCGTTCCAGCGCCGCCCGCTGAGGGCGAGCACGGTCCCGGCGCCCAGCGGGAGGGCGATCAGCGCCCACAGCAGTGCGCTCATCCCTTCAGGTCCTCCGCCATGTCGGTCGTATCGACCCGGCGGGCGCGGTAGATCGCGGTCGTGACCGCGAAGCCCAGGGCCATCTCCACCGCCATGGCCACCACGGCGGCCACGACGACGACCTGTCCACTGGCTGCGACCGGGGCGAGGAAGTGCCAGAACGCGGCGGCGGCGACGATGATCCCGCCGATCATCAGCTCGATCCCCATCATGATCATGACGATGGACTGCTGGGAGAGCGCACCGAACAGCCCGACGCAGAAGAGCCCGGCGGCGAGTACGAGAACGAGTTCGAAGGTCACCGTCCCACCCCTCCCCGTACGGGGTCCCGGGCAGGCCGCAGGTCGAGGTCGTCGCCGAAGCGGTCGTAGCGCCCACGGCGGGTGGCCAGCACCGTAGCCCCGACCATGGTGGCCAGCAGCACGAAGCCCAGCACGACCATCGTCAGCATCTGCTCGCCCATCAGCGCCTTGCCGACCTGGAAGGTGGTGTCCGGCGGCGGCTCGCCCACCTGGGCGGGCCAGGGCGTCAGGAAGACGGCCGCCACCAGCGTGGCGAAGACCGCACCGCTGACGGCGAGCGAGCCGCGCTTGTTGTGCAGCATCGACATCGGCATCAGACCGGCCGGGTTCATCATGTAGGCGATCATGAAGACGGCCATCACGACCATCTCCATCACCATCATCAGCACGGTCACCACGCCCAGATACGGCAGGCCCAGCACCGCCACCACGCCGCCGACGCAGCACAGGGAGGCCAGCAGCGCGAAGGTGACCCGGGCCATCGAGTCGCAGGTGAAGACCAGCACAGCGGTGACCAGGGCGACCACCCCCAACGCCGCCAGCAGGGCCGACTCCAGGGTGTCCACGTCGTGTCTCCTCCCTCGGTTGTCCCTCAGCGGTTGTCCCTCAGCGGTTCGGCAAGGCCGGGCTCGTCAGCGGTTCAGCACCACCAGAGCGGGCACCAGCGCCTGCACGATGGCCAGCGGGATGAGGACGACCCAGGCGAACTCCACGTACCGGTCGGCACGCAGCACCGGCAGCCGTCGCAGCACCCACACCAGTACGGCGAGCACCAGCAGCGTCTTCAGCGACGACCAGGCCCAGGCGGGCAGCCAGGGTCCGGCTCCGCCGCCCAGGAACAGCGGGACCGCCATCGCGGCGCCGGAGACGAGCCACAGCCACCGGCCGGCGCGCAGCAGCAACCGGTCGGCACCCGTGGTCTCGCCGAGCACGCCGGAGGCGATGTCCCGGCCCACCGGATAGCCGAACGGCCCCAGGAAGCAGAGCGCCGACACGCCCGCCAGGTACACGACGAAGGCGACCGGCATCCACACCGCGAACCACAGCCCCTGCTGCGCCGCCACGATGTCCCCGACCCGCAGCGACTCGGCGCCGGTGGCCGCCGTGATGAGGGCGAACATCAACGGCAGCTCGTAGGCGAGCCCCTGGGCGACGAACCGGTAGCCGCCGACCAGGGAGAAGACCGCGTTCGGGCCCCAGCCGGCCAGCCACAGCCCCGCCCAGGTGAACACCTCCATGGCGTTGAACCAGACGACGCCGACCGACAGATCGGCGACGGTCCGGTGCCCGAACGGGATCACCAGTACCGACAGCACCGCCGAGACCGGGACGGTCACCACGCCCAGCCGCCACAGCAGCCGATCGGGGGCCGGCATCCGGCGGGGCTGCGCCGCCAGCAGCCGCGGCACCTCCAGCAGCGGACGCGCCGCGGCCACGGCACTGCGGGGCCGCCCGGCGTCCCGCGCCGCCAGCAGTGCGTCCCCGGCGACCGCCAGCACCGCACCGGCCAGCAGCAGCGCGGGCGCCACCAGCAGCGACCACCAGCCCGCCGCCTCAACCATGGATTCCCACCTCCTGCGGGGCAGCGGCCAGTTCGTCCGGGTCCGGATCGAGGCTGGCCACGATCAACCGGGCCGCCGCCAGCTCGGCGCCCTCCAGCAGTTCGGGCAGCACCCGCACCAGCGCGGCGGACGGCCACCGCTCCCCGACCCCTCCGCCACGCGGGCCCTCTTCGGCAGGGTCGAGCGGCGCGGTCTCCCCCAGCCGGTCGACATCGCCCACGATGTCCTCCAGCCAGGTCCGGTAGCGCGCGGGCACATCCCCGCCGGCCCGCGCGGCGGGGCCGCTCACCCCGGCGGCGCGCGCCCGCTCCCCGTCCAGTACGCCCATCCCGCGCGTCAGCCAGTACAGCGTCCTGGACCGTCCGACCCGGCGCGCGAAGCGCCGCACCTCCGGCCGGAGCGCGGCACCGGGTGTGCCGTCGAGCAGCTCGTCCCGCAGCCGCCTGGCCGTGGCCGCCGCACCTGCCCACCCCGCGACGGCCAGCAGCCGTCCCAGACTGTCCAGATGAGCCGCCGCCCGCCGCCGGGCCGCCTCTTCCACGGTCACCGGCTCCCCACCGGCAGCCCGCGCCCACGGCTCGGCCCAGAGCGGTGCCGGCCCGTCGTCGCCGAGCTGCTGCCGGCTCGGCTCGGCCTCCTGGACGACGTCTCCCTGCAGCGTCATGCGGACAGTCAGGCCACTCGGCCAGTCAGCGAGCAACGGCCCGAGTGACACATGGAGTTGATCGAGCGACAGCCCGTCGCGATCTTCCCCCGTCCCGGCCATCGGCAACCCGGCGGGCATCTCCATGCCGCCGCCGTGGCCCTCGTGGCCCCTGCCGCTGTCACGGCCGCCGCCCTCACGGTCACCGTTGTGGGTGTGGTCGGCCAGGTCGGCGCGGCAGCGCGCCAGTGCGCCGGGGACCGCGTCCGCCGTGGGGGCGTGCGCGCGGGCGCGCGGTGCCGGGAGGTGCTGCCACAGCCGGTCGACGGCGGGCCGCAGCGCCGACCGGTCGGGACCGGTGACGAGCAGGAGGTCGGCGTCGGCCGGGGTGAGGGCGAGCGGCAGGTCATGGAGCCGGAGATACCGCTCGGCGGCCAGCCGCGCCGCCGTACCTCCCGGAGTGCTCACCGGCAGCACGTGGGGCCTGGCGGCCGTGGCCCTCAGCAGTCGGGCCCTCATGTCCATCGCAGTGCGCCTTCCCGCCAGGCGTGCAGTACACCGGCGACCAGGACCGCGAGGAAGACGAACATCTCGATCACGGCGGAGGCGCCTACGGCGGAGATGACCCGTGTCCACGGGTACATGAAGACCATCTCCATGTCGAAGGCGAGAAAGAGCATGGAGACCGTGTACCAGCGGACGTGGAAGCGGCTGACCGCGTGCTGGCTCGGCTCGAGCCCCGACTCGAACGGCCCAGCCGGCAGCGGCTCCGCCGGGCTCCGCAGTGCCCGGGCCGCGCCGTAGACGCCACCGACGCCGAGCAGGGCGACGCCCAGCAGCGCCAGCGACGCGGTGAAGCCGTTCATCGGCCCCTCGCCGTGTACAAGCGCCGTTCGTGCCGTACCGCCATGCCGGTCTGCTCCCTTCACCGTCCGTGCCGCTGCTGGCCCGGCGTACCCCTAGGGGGCATACTCAATCGCCCCGATTCCCACCTCGGCCCCCTTGAGGGTGCCTGCTGCCGGACCGGCATCCCGTATGCCACGCCAGCACCGTTCGGACGGCGGTCTGTTGTGCGCGGACGCTTGTCGGGGTCCCCGGCTGCTGTTTCACTGCGTGGTTGGCTGCGCCACATCGGTCCGGCTCCCCCGGGGAGGCCCCATGGAGATCACGCGTAGACATGTACTGTCCCTGCTGTCCGCCGCCGGGCTGGCGGCGGTGATTCCCGCCTCCGGCGCTGCCGCGGCGTCGACGGCACCGGGCGGGGCCCGTGCCGGCGACGCCGGGATCGAACGGTTGCTCGGCAACGCCCGGGCCGTGCTCGCCGGAACCGCCGAGTCCAACTCACGTCCCGAGACGGCGGCGAGACTGGCGGCCGTCGCCGCGACAGCCCGCGGCCACCTGGCGGAGATGGCAGCGGCGGGTGAGAACGAGCTGTTCCACGGGCTGCCGCTGGGCACCAGCGACAGCAACCTCAACACGTCGTTCCGCCGGCTGTACGAGATCGCCCTCGCCTCCCGTACCCCGGGGCTGCCGCCCGGCGCCCCGCCCGGCGACGACGCCACCCGGCGCCGGGTCGTCGACGGGCTCGTCACGCTCCACGAGCGCTACTACGGCGACCAGGCACAGGGCTACTACGGCAACTGGCACCACTGGGAGATCGGCATCTCCACCAGCGTCACCGCCACACTCGTACTGCTCGCCGAGGAGATCGCCGACCAGCAGCCTGAGCTGACCCGCCGTTACATCGCCTCCATGGACGCGTATCTGCGCAACGGCAAGAACGGGGACGTCGATCTGGACTCCCGCTTCCACACCGGCGCCAATCTGGCCGACATCACCACCAACCGCATCCTGCAGGGCGCCCTGCTGGCCGATGAGGGCCGTATCCGCAAGGCGCTGGAGGACCAGCTCACCGTGTACGCGACGATCGACCCCTACCGCCTGGCACACGGCGTCACCGACGGCCACTACGCGGACGGGTCGTTCATCCAGCACGGTTCCGTCGCCTACACCGGTTCGTACGGAAAGGGCCTGCTGAGTCGCGTCGTCCAGACGCTGACATACCTGGACGGCACGGGGTACGCCAACACCGGTGCGCTGGTGCCGGTGGTGCACCGGTGGGTGACGGACGGTTTCGCGCCCGTCATCTTCGAGGGCTGGATGATGGAGATCGTCAAGGGCCGTGCAGTCTCGCGTACGGGCGGCGGCTACGCGGACAGCGCTGCGGTCGCCGAGGCCGTCACCGATCTGTCGGCGTACGCGGACGGCGAGCGGGCCGCGGCGCTCAAGAGCTATGTGAAGCATCTGCACACGGCCTCGGCCGCCCCGCCCGACCCGGCCCGCTTCGCCTCCCCGCTCACCGTGGTGCGGCACGCCGCGATCCTGGCGGACGGTTCGGTACCGGCGGTCGACCTCAACCCCGCGGCCCGCTGCACCGCCTTCAACGCCATGGACCGGACGGTGCACCGGCGCCCGGGGCACGCCTTCGCACTCGCCCGGAGTTCGGAGCGGATCAGCAAGTACGAGTACATGAACGGCGAGAACCTGATGCCCTGGTTCCAGGGCGACGGCGCCCACTATCTCTATCTCGCGGGAGAGGACCAGCGGCAGACCTTCGGCGTCGACTACTTCACCACCGTCTCCCCCTACGAACTCGCCGGGGTCACGGCACCCGACGAGCGGCGGCAGACCGTCCCGGAGCTGTACGGGAAGCCGTACTACGACAACCCCGAGCACCCGCTGCACTTCACGGCCTCTTCGGAGTCGCAGAACACCTACGTCTACTTCCCGCGCGGCACGGGCCGCCACTCCGGCGGCGCGGTGCTGGACGCGTACGGCGCCGCCGCGATGGTGCAGTCCGACGATGTCGCCTACGCCGAACGCGACCGGCTGCCCGACGACTTCACCGTGTACCGGAACGCGAGAGCCACCAAGTCGTGGTTCCTGCTGGACGAGGAGATCGTGGTCCTGGCGGCAGGCGTCGAGGACCGCGCAGGGCGGGCGGTGACCAGCACCGTGGACGCCCGGATCGCGGACCCGGACGACACCGTGCGGGTCAGCGGGGAGCGGGACGGCGGCGGCGCCTGGTCCGGCGACGGCACCGGGCGGCTGCGCTGGCTGCGGTACGCCAACGAGACGCGGCGGACCGCTGTCGGCTACCTCTTCCTCGACTCCCCCGGCGAGCGGCTGCACCCGGTGACCGTCGGGCTGAAGACCGTCACACGCAGCCGGCGTGCCGTGCGCACCGCGAACCCGGACACCGCCGTGACCCGGCGGGTCTTCCACGCCGCCTTCCGGCAGAACGCGGGCGCGACGCAGCGGGCCTACGCGTACGCGCTGGTGCCGGGCGTCGGTGAGCGGGAGTTGCGCGGCTACGGCGCCGGCGGTGGGCCGCTCGCCGTCCTTGCCAACAGCACCCGTCTCCAGGCGGTGCGGCACGCCGGTCTCGGGCTGCTGGCCGTGAACTCCTTCGGGCGCGGCCGACACACCGTCGCGGGGCTCCGTCTCGACGGTCCGGCGTCGGTCCTGGTGCGGCGGCACCACACGTCACGCGAGGTGACCGTCGCCGCCTCCGACCCCACCATGCGGCGCGACCGGCTCACCCTGCTGCTGCACGGCCGCAGCCTGCGGCCTGTCTCGTCGGCCCCGGATGTGCGGGTCAGCCATGTGCCGGGCGGCACCCTGCTCAGAGTGACCACGCGGCATGCGTACGGGAGCACCCGCACGGTTACTCTCCGTTGAACCCGGTACCTGGGAAGCGCCCGCAGCCGCCGACAGCGGGCAGGGGCACCCCCTTCGCTAAACGGCGCGGGGCGCGGGGTACCCGGAAAGGTGGGTCAGAGAGGAGTGAACACGATGAGTGACCAGACACCCATGCCGTCCCAGGCCGAGGGCGAGCGCGACAACGGCTTCGCGGAGGCCCGTTCCCTCCCGCCCGAGGAGCGCCGCAAGGCCGAGCACCCGGACTGCCCGCGCACGACACCCTCGCAGGCCGAGGGAGAGCGCGACGAGAACTCCGGTAGCTGACGACTCGGAGTTCGGTGTACGCCTCACGCAGCCGGCCGGAATGACTCTCGGGGCCGGGGCGCTGCCCGAGCCGCTCACCCGGCCCGCCGCCGCGCCTTCTCCACCTCGCGGCCGGCCCGCCGTACCCGGTCCTGGGCGGCCCGGCTCTCCGCGCGGGCGGCCCGCTGGTCCTGCTCGGCCTCCCGCAACTGCTCGCGGGCCCGGGAGACGCGCTGCTCGGCCAGCCGGTACCGCTCGTCGGCACGCTCGGCCGCACCCTGGGCCGCGGTCAGTTCCTCCTCGCGGGCACGCGACTCCCGCTCGGCCGCCTTCCGCCGCTCGGCCTTCTCGCGCTCGGCCGCCTTCCGCCGCTCGGCCTGTCGCTCCTTCGGCTCCTTCCGCTCCTTCGGCTCCTTCGGTTCCTTGAACCCCCTCCCCCGCCCCGCCTCCCCCGGCACGGCCTCGCCCACGAAGCCGACCGGCGCGGTCAAGGGTCTGGACAGGTGCCCGGCGGCCAACTCGCGTCCCGCCTCCGGGTCGGCCAGCGCGGCGTGCAGCGTCTCGGTCAGCTCGCGCTGGGCTTCGTCGCTGATCCCCCGGCCCTGCCGCTCCGTCAGCTCGCGGGCCTGCCGGGCGAGGGCTGCGGTGATCTGCCGCTGCCGCGCTGACAGCTCGCGCAACTGCCTGCCGTCCAGATCCCGGTGGGCCCGGCGCAGCTCCTCCCCGAGCTCCAGCAGCAGCCTCACCTCCTCGGGCTCCTCGCGCACGAGCAGGTTGCCGGCCCAGGCGGCCATGGTGGGGCGGCGCAGTCGGCGGATGTGCTCGGCCAGCTCCCGCTCCCCCGCGTCCCGGGCCTCCTGGGCTCGCGCGTCGCGGGTGGCGGTGAAGTCGCCGGGCGGCACCCCGTACAGCTCGTCGGCGACAGCGTCCAGATCCAACCGTCCTCCCGCGCAGCCCTGGCACGTGTGCCCCGAAGGCGTACCACCGGCGCCGTCCCGGCACAGCCGAACCCGCCCAGAAGCACCCGGCGGCACCACCGGCTGCGCCGGATGCGACAGGGGCGGCCGCGCAGGTACCGGCCCTGCGGAAGTTCCACTCCCACGCAAGTCCGCTTCCCGGCGCGGGCGCGCTGTTCGAGCGGTCGATTATCCGCTGTTCGCATTCCACTCTTGTTCGCATTTCGCGCCTTTCGTAGGATGCGGAATGTGCAGCGTGTTTCCGTGGAATGCGTCTGGGGCGATGCGCCCCCATCCCAGGTCATGCGCCCCCGACGCTCCCACGCCGTCCCCTCGGGGGGTTAGCCGCCCACTCGCTTGCTTTCGCCGCCGCACCACCCCTGAATGGAATTCCGCTGAAGGAGGCCCGGCGGGCGGGCACCTTCGGCGCCGTGTCCTCCGACGTGTTCTCCATATACGCACTCCGCATGTGTCCTCGAGAAAGGAAAGCGAAGAAAATACGGAACTCACGGAAAGGCGAGAATTCAGCGGAGAGCACGAACCCGGCCGTGGCCCGGCCGGGACCTTTCGGGGCACCGTGCCCCTGGCCGCTTGCACCGGACGGTCAGGGGCACGCCCGGTGCTCAACCGGGCTCCCCGGGCGCACGACGCCACCGGCGGGCACAAGCCCTGCCCCGGCTCCCGAAGCTGTCCGGCCAAGCTGACCGTCCCGACCCGGCGCAGCGTCGGATCGCGCCGCCGCAGGAGGTTCGGGCGGCCCATGGGGACTACACCGGCTCCTGGAGGACACCCGTCCTCCAGGAGCCGGCTCGTGCGGCGGTGCACGCGGCAGACGGCGGCATCCGAGGGGGACGGGAGTGACCGGCGTCACAGCCTGCGCTGGGTTCCGCGAATGAACTTTCCGCGCTGTCGGCGCATCAATCCTTCCGTGAAAGCGCGCAAGCGCCCGTTGGAGAGGGGAAAGCCGAGATGACCGAGCAGCACCGCAACACCAGCACGGCGCCGGGACACGCGGTCCAGCGTGCCGCCTGTGCGGCTCTGGCCGTGGCCACAGCGGCGGGGCTCGGCCTCGCCGGGGCCGGTGCGGCACAGGCGCTCGGCGACAGCCAGGCATCGACGCCCACCTGCACCACCTCCGGGCTGACCGCCTCGTTCGGGCAGAAGCTCGGCGGCGGGATGAGCCACGAGGGCGTCGTCCTCAAGCTGAAGAACACCAGCGGCCACACCTGCGCCCTGCGCGGCTACCCGGGCCTCGGCCTCGAGGACTCCAAGCACCGCACACTGGGCTCCTCCGTCCACTGGGGCGACACCTGGTACGCGAAGGACCCCGGCAAGAAGACGCTCACGCTCAAGAAGAACCAGAGCGCCGAGGCCGTCATCGCCTGGACCCACGCCAACGCCGGCACCTCCGGCGCCCGCCACGCCACCTACCTCCAGGTGACCCCACCCGCCAACACCACCCACAAGACGCTGAAGCTGCCCACCTGGGTCGACCACGGCCGCCTGAACGTCACAGCCCTGGCCCCGGACATCCGCATAGGCTGACCCGGCCGGACCGGCCCCGGGCCCCGCACGGTCGCGCTCCTAGGCCGGGAAGGTGACCGGGAGGTGGTCGAGACGGGTCTCCCAGGTGGAGGCCGTGTCCGTCAGCTGGTCGGGGTCGGCGGTCAGGCTGAGGCCGGGAAGGCGCTGGATCAGCACCTCCACGGCCGTCTCGATGATGGCCTGGCCCAGGGCCTGCCCCGGGCACTGGTGCGGGCCGCTGCTGAAGGCCAGATGGGCCTGGTTGCCGTTGACCGCTGTACCGGTGTGCGGGCGTACCTCCGGGTCCAGGTTGCCCGCGGCCAGTCCGAGGATGAGCAGGTCCCCGGTCCTGAGGCGCTGGCCGCCGAGTTCGCAGTCGGCGTTGGCGAACCGGCCCGGGAGCACCGCGAGCGGCGGCGAGTTCCACATCATCTCCTCGACGACCGCCGTCGTGGTCATCTCTCCGCTGATCAGTTCGCCGAGCCGGGATTCGTTGCCGAGGATCGACTGGAGCACACGCGCCAGCAGGTTGCTGGTGGTGGTGTGGGCCGCGATGAGCACCAGACGCAGGTGGTTCTGCACCTCGTCGTCGTCCAGTCCTGCCGGGTGCTGGATCAGCCCGGTGGCGAAGTCCGGGCCGGGCTCGGCGCGTTTGTGCGCGGTGAGCTCGGCCAGCACGCGGCCGATCCGGTCGTTGTGGGCGATGGCGTCCTCGCCGCCCCGCATCATCCCGGCGCACGAGGTCACCAGGCTCTCCCCCTCGGTCTCCGGCAGCCCGAAGAGCCGGGTGAGGACGAGCATCGGCAGGTACTCGGAGTACTGCAGCACCAGGTCGGCGCGGCCGGTGTCGGCGAAGGCGTCGATCTGCTGGTCGGCGACGTGGACGACGTGACGGCGTATCCCGCGGTTCGTGACGGTCTCCATGCTGTCGGTGACAGCGCGGCGCAGCCGCTGGTGGGGTTCCCCGTCCTGCGAGAGGCAGTCGGGGCGCCAGCCCAGCATCGGGATGAGCGGCGAGTTCTCCGCGATCCGCCCCTCCTTCCAGTCCCGCCATCTGCGCGAGTCCCGGCTGAACTGGCCGGGGTTGTCCAGCACCCGCCGGTTCTCCCGGTAGCCGAGCACCAGCCAGGCGGGCACATCGCCCTCCAGCAGGACGGGGGCCACCGGCCCGTACTGCTTGCGCAGCCGGGAGTAGGTTCCGTACGGATCGCTCGTGGTCTCCGTCGCGTACAGCCTCGTCGTGGCGCCGGCGTGCTGCGCAGGGCAGGCCGTGGGCACGTCCGGCTCAGCAAGGTGCGGGCCTTCGGAAGGCTGGGCATTCATCGGGGCTCCAATGCGGCAGCAGACCGTTCCTTGATATGGCGGACGAGCGCGATCAGCACATCGCGGCTCGACGCCCGGTCGCGCGCGTCACAGCTGATGATCGGGGTGTGCGGCGAGACGGCCAGCGCCTCGCGCACCTCCTCGACAGGGTGATCGCGGGCATCAGGGAAGATGTTGAGGGCGATGACGAACGGCACATCCAGTCTCTCCATCTCCTCGATGGCCCGGAAGCTGGACTGCAACCGCCGGGTGTCCACCAGGACGACCGCGCCGAGAGCGCCCTTGAACAGGCCGTTCCACAGGAACCAGAACCGCTCCTGGCCCGGCGTGCCGAACAGATAGAGCACCAACTGCTCGTTGAGGCTGATCCGGCCGAAGTCGAGGCTGACGGTGGTGCTCTTCTTGTCCGCGACACCGACCAGGTCGTCGACGCCGGCGCTGGCCTGGGTGAGAGTCTCCTCGGTGGTGAGCGGCACGATCTCGCTGACCGAGCCGACCATGGTCGTCTTCCCGGTGCCGAAGCCGCCCGCGACCATCACTTTGACCGACCGGCTCTCCGCGTGCAGCGCCTCCGCCCGTTGCGGAGGCGCGGGCCGGTCAAAGCCGTTGTAGTCCACTGAGTACCTCCTCGAGGAGCGTGAGGTCGGGCCCGCGGTCGCCCGTACCCGCGAGCGGGTCACGGGCCTGCACCAGACCTCTGTTCAGCAGGTCGGCCAGCAGCACCGAGAGAATGTTGAAGGGCAGTTCGAGATGCGCGCCCAGTTCGGCCACCGACAACGGGTCGCGGCACCAGCGCAGGACGGCGTCCTGCTCGGGCTCGATCCCCGGTTCGGGCGCGGAGCACGCGACGACGAGCGTGGCCACATCCAGGCTCGACGCGTCCCCGACAGGTGCGGCGCGCCCCTCGGTGAGTATGTAGTAGCGCTCCAGTCCTGGCCGTCCCGAGCGCACTTGCGGCTCTGTCATCCAGGCTGCTCCTGGCGGGGAACGGTGCCGAGGAGGTCGCCCATCCTGCGGGCGCAGTCCCTCATCTGGTGCCCGAGCACCCCCTGGTCGATACCGGTCCTGGCCAGCACTCCCAGGTAGGTCTCGTTACCGGCGCGTACGACGAACAGGTGTCCACCGTCGACCTCGATCCCGGCCAGCCGCAACTGGCCCTTGTGGTTGGGGAATTTCTCGGCGACCGGCTGGGCCAGCGACTGGAGGCCCGCGACGATGGCGGCGAACCGGTCGGTGTCGTCGGGGTCGGCGCCGAAGGAGGTGATGGCCTTCCCGTCCGAGGAGGCCACCAGTGCGAAGCGGATCTCCTGGATGCTCTCCGCCAGGTCGCGGAGCGCCCAGCTCAGGTCGGACTGATACTGCGTCATGTGGCTAGTCACTCTCTGGTTGCTCGTCAGGGCGGGCGTTCGGGGCGGACGGGTCCGCCGGGCAGCTGCCGGAAGCGCTCTGCGAACCGTTGCCCGAGGCGTTCACCGAGCCGGAGGTGTTCGCGGAGTCGGGGGCCTTCGTCGGGCTGCAGCCGGACACGAAGGCGGCCAGCCCGGTGAAGGACTCCTCCGGCGGCACGCTGGAGGTGTCGGCCGATCCGGTGTGCAGGCCGTTGCCCGGACCCGGTGAACCCGTGGCGCTCTTGCTCCGCTTGGGCAGGCCGCCCGGCGTGGTGCCCGAGACCAGCGCGTCGTCATCGTCGTCGAGGACGGGCCGGTACTCCCGGCCGACGGACGGTGCGGGGATGGCGGGCTCCGGAGCCGGAGAGGGTGAGGGTGAGGGAGACGAGGACGGGGATGGAGACGGAATCTGCCTGGGAGACGGAGCCGGCTTGGCCGCCTGGGCCCGTCGTCGGGCCATGGCGGCGCGCACCGACGGCGGATCGGGGTACCGGGGCCCGTCGAGGGGCTTGATGTACTTGTTCGGAACCACCACGACCGCGGCGGTCCCGAGCCAGGGCGAGTCGTCGAACGTCACCGTGATGCCGTACTTGCGGGCGAGGTTGCCCACCACGCGCAGGCCGAGCTGCGCGTCCTCCGCCAGGTCGCCGGGTCCGGCGCCGACGGGCACACCGTTCAGCAGTCGCAGGGCCTGGCGCCGCTTCTCCGCCCTGAGCCCCGTTCCGGCGTCCTGCACCTCGATGCCCAGCCCGTTGGGCACCTCGCGCGCGGAGACGAACACCGTCTCCGCCGGGGGCGAGTACCGCGTCCCGTTGTCCATCAGATGGGCGAGGATCAGCGTGAGGTGGTCGACCAGACCGCCGTCCACCGCCAGCTCGGGAAGGCGCCGCAGCTTGACGCGCCGGTACTCCTTGATCCGCCCCATGCCGCCGCGGACCACACTGATCAGCGGCTGAGGGGTCTGCCATGCGCGACCCGGCCGGGAGGCGCCGCCCAGTACGACGATGCTGGCCGCCAGACAGTCGGCCGGGCCCAGCTCCTGGTCCAGCTCCATCAGGTCCTGGGCGACAGTCGGCAGATTGCCGTGCACGCCCTGCATCTCGTGCAGTTGGGCACGGAGCTTGCTCGTGTACACCTGCATCCGGCTGCCGATGCTCACCACGGAGTGCCGCGCGGAGGAGCTGCGGTCGAACTCCTCCTCGATGGCCAGCATGGCGAACCGCAGCAGCTTCCTGAGCGTGGGGCGGAAGTCGTCGGGGATGTCGGGGTCCTTGGCCAGCGGGCGCAGCAGGTCGTCCATGGCCTGACCGGCGCGCAGGTCGTCGACCGCCCTGGGCAGGAACTCCTCGGCGATGCGCACGAGTAGGGCCTTGTGCAGCTCGGTCAGCCCGGAGAGCTGCTCTTGCAGCGAGGAGACCTCGGTGGCGTGCCGGGCTTCCATCGACACCAGCCGCTGCCTGGCCTCCTCCCTTTCCCCCGCGGTCTGCGCCTGGTGCTCCAGGGCGGCTCGGCGGGCGCGGAGTTCGCCGTTGAGCAGGCGCTCGACACAGACGGCCGCGGCCGCTGTGACCGCCACTCCGACGAGGAGCACGGCCGGCCGGCCGTCGGCCGGTCCCACGGCCATCACCACGGCCGTGGCCATGCATATCGCTGCGGGCAGTGACCACCACGCGTACCAGGCGGCGGGCAGCCGGGCCGCGGGTGGATTCGTGGCAAGTTCCATGTGGGTCCTCAACCAATTTGCTCGAGCGGGGCGGGTCGGAAACGCACTCGCCGTACAGCCGGTGCCCTACGGGAGGCGGCACTCACCGATCTGGCCTGCTGCTGGTCCGGCTCCTTTTCCACCGGAGGCACGGAGTTGTCGACGACAGGCCACGGCTCCCTGCGAGTGCGTCAACTCGCCGGGAGTGCGGGAGCTTAGCGACAACTGGCGGCGCCCCGCAGGAGATGCCGTGTTCTGCCAAACATCTCCGGATTCCCGTTCGAATACCGTGCGGGATTCCCAGGCCCGGCCCCCTCGGAGAACCATCTCGGCAGCCGGGATCGTTCGGTGATCCGTTCTGACCGCCGAGTCAGCGCTTTCCGACCGTTTCTTATTGGTCGATGATATTTTTATGACCGGTTCCGCTGGTTTTTGAGCGGCTGGGGGCGGCCGACGCCGGTTGTGCGCCCCTTCCCGGATGCATCCGCGAATTGTGGGGAGACTGGCCCTAGCAACCGGCGGCACCCCCCTCACGCGCCCCGTCGGGCCCACCGCACCGCGGACCTCGCGGCCGGCGGGCCGGCCAGCCGCCGCCTACTGCTTGACCTGCTCCGAGAGTTCGAGCAGACATGTTCACCCAGCGGTTCGGCCGTGTACACGAGAAACGCTGCTGCACCGCAGGCACCACCGCACCGCGTATGACAGTCCAGCACGCAGTACCGACGTGAGCGTTCCCACCAGAGCAGGAGGACTCACCGATGCGACGAAGCGGAACAAGCGGCGAACTGGCAGAGATGGTCAGAAGTGCCGTAAGGAGTTGCGGGGGAGAGTACAAACGCCGGGAGGAATCAGGCGTCGCCCGCCGGGACCGATCGGCTTGCCGGGACGAACGGCACCGTGCCGCAGTGGCATTCCCGCTGGAAGGAGCACTGGCCCGCGCACCCCGGCAATTCCCCGGGCCCGATGAGCACGGTAAAGAGCGCCTGCGCAGGCTGGACGAATGCCTCGCCGTCATTCAGCGCGCATTTCCCGGCGTCGAGACCGGTGTCCGGTTGTGCCGACTCTCGTGCGAACTGCTGGAAGGCGCCTGGCGCGAGCGGGCCCTGGGTACGGATACCACCACCTACGACGATTCGTGCACCTGTACGCTCTGCGCCCACTTGCCCAAACCGCTCACCCGCAGCCTCGCCGACTACGACTGGCGCCGCAGCGACGGGCAGCCACTGTCGGTCAAGACCTGGCCCTTCCGGAAAGAATTGGACAGCGTGCTGACCGGGGGCTGGGTGTGGACCCGGAAGATGAACGACTCGGACCGGGACCTGGGCCTCAGGTTCCGGCACCAGGACGACATCCTGGTGCTGCACGAGTACAAGCGCGTCGAGGCGGCGATCGAGGTCTCCGAGACCGCGCGGGTCGTCCGGCAGCGCCTCGCCGAGGACCGTACGACCAACGGGGCGCGCGCCCTGATCTGCGGGCTCTACGCCGCCTACAAGCGGTCGGTCGACGAGTACTGGCTCAAGCAGCACGTGGCGGGCGCTGTCGCGCTCCCGCAGGAGACACCGCTGGACAAGGCGGCCTACACCCTGCTCCAGCTCATGGACTGCCTGTTCTGGCACGTCTCCCCGGACGCCGAGCTCTGGCAGGAGGAGCACCTCGCCGCCCTGGTCCTGTGCCGGGTGCTCAACGACATGACCGACGCACGCGCCGACGCGGTCACCGGGGAAGCCAGCAACTTCTGGCTGAGCGCCATGTCCACGCACGAGAAGGCCATGTACGGGGCCTGCGTCGTCGCCCTGATCAAGTACGGGTGCATGCCGGAGGCGCACGGCCTGCTGTGGAACACCTGGCTGATGGGCACCACGGTGGTGTGGGAGGGGCTGACCGGGCGGCACGCCCTGTGGTTCGACGGGATCACCAGCGGCCTGCCTCCCCTGGAGGGCTGTCTGCTGTGCGGCATCGAGCCCAACGCCTGCGCGGGGCTGCTGACCGCGGGCGTCACCCTGCGCGCCGGCTGCTCCCCCGCTGTGGACCGTCTCGGTGAACGCGCGGCGTTACTCGCGGCGCGCTGCCGCGAGCAACACCCGCAAGTGTGGCGGATGTTCGAGCGCGAGCTGGCCGTGTTCGAGGCCCTGCACGGGGAGTGGCACGGTGACGTCGACATCGTCTGGGAGATACTGCGCCGCACTTACATAGCCGCTGTCGCGGCGGCGCTGGCGGGCGGTGAGGGGGCGCGCGAGGTCCAGACCGACTCCGGCCGCGTGGGCGCCGAGCTGTTCCACACGCTGCACAGGCCCCCCACCTGGAAGGAGGACACCGCACTGCTCGCCTACATGTTCGGCTGCGCGCACCCCCACTTCCTGTGGAACGCCCAGGGTTTCGCACCGACCGCGGTCGGCGGTGACTGGCTGGACGGCTGAGCGGAGCCGGACCGCTTCGGTCACGGCGTGAGGTGCGGGTGGGCCCGGCAGCGCTGCCGGGCCCACCCGCACGTCACGGACGCAGCCTGGGCCGGAGTGCGGCCGCCGTCACTTGGCCTTCTCGACGAACTCGGTGGTGTAGGTCTTCTTCAGGTCGATGGTGGTGTTCTTCAGGTTCGGGTTGAACGCCTTCAGCACGCGCTCGACTGTCCTGGGCCCGTCCGCCGGCATGACTCCGTCCGTGGTGAACATCGGCAGCGTGTTCTTGATCGACTGCGCGTACAGCTCCTTGCCGCCCTGCGCGTAGTCGGACGGCATCTTCGCGGCGATCTCTTCGGGCGTGTGCTTCGACATCCACTTGAGCGTCTTGACGAAGGCGTTGGCCAGCTTCTGCACCGTCTCCTTGTGGCTGTTGGCCCACTCGGTGTTCATGTACAGGCTGGAGGAGGGATAGGTGCCGCCGAGCGCCTTCTTGGAGCCCTCCGGGGTGCGCATGTCGACCAGCACCTTGCCGAGCTTCTTGTCGAGCACCTGACTGACGGTGGGCTCCGTGGTCATCCCGCCCTGGATCGAGCCCTTCTTCAGCGCGGAGATGAAGGTCTGTCCCGCGCCGACGGCGACCGGGGTGATCTGGTTGGTCGGCACCCCGTTGTGGACGGCGAGGTACTTGGTGAGGAAGTCGGTCGAGGACCCCAGGCCGGTGACACCGAGCTTCTTGCCCTTGAAGTCCTTGGGCGAGGTGATGTCCCCGGCGGCCTTCGTGGAGACCATCTCCACCTCTCCCGGCGCGTGGGAGAGCTGGACGACCGACTCCACCTGCTTGCCCTTGGCCTGGAGGTCGAGGGTGTGGTCGTAGAAGCCGACGACGCCCTGCACGTCGCCGGAGACGAGCGAGGTGGTGGCCTGTACGCCGGCCGGCTCGGTGAGCAGTTCGACGTCGACACCCTCGTCCTTGAAGTAGCCGAGCCGCTTGGTGAGCATCGCGGGCAGGTAGATCACCTTGTCGAGGCCGCCCACCATGATCTTCACCTTGCCGCCGCTCTTCGCCTCGTCGGAGGCGGCGGAGCCGCCTCCGCAGGCGCTGAGGGAGGTGAGGGCGAGCGTCGCGGCGACCGACACGGCGGCGAGCCTGGCATTCTTGCGCATGACGAGTCCTTCGGGGAGCGGGAGAAGGGATGCGGGAGGGGAGGAAGCAAGAGGAGGGAGGGAGAAGAGGGAGGGAGCGTCGGACGGTCAGCGGGCGGTGCCGGACTCGACCGGCTTCCAGCGGAAGAGCCGTTTCTCCAGGAAGGCCAGCAGCCCTTCGGCCAGCAGCGCCACCACGGCGAGGATCACCATCGCGGCGTACACCCCGGCGGCGTTGAAGGTGCCCTGCGAGGCGGAGACCAGCAGGCCGAGGCCCTTGGTCGCGCCGATGTACTCGCCGACGATCGCGCCGATCAGCGCGAAGCCGAAGCTGACATGCAGGCTGGTGAAGATCCACGACGTGGCGGAGGGGATCACCACGTGCAGGGTGACCTGCCGGTTGCTCGCGCCGAGAATCCGCGAGTTGTCGACCAGGTTGCGGTCGACCTCCCGCGCGCCCTGGAAGGCGTTGAAGAAGACGGGGAAGAAGACCAGCACCACGGCTGAGGCGACCTTCGAGGCAGGGCCGAGGCCGAACCAGATCAGGAAGATCGGCGCGAGGACGATCCGCGGCAGCGCGTTGAGCACCTTGATGTACGGGCCCACCACATCGGCCAGGAAGCGAATCCTGCCGAGCGCGATGCCCAGCACCACACCGCCGAAGACGCCGAGGACCCAGCCCAGCAGCGCCTCGTAGAGCGTGTACCAGATCTGCTCCCACAGGGGGCCCTGCGGAGTGCCGTTCAGTGCCCACTGCCGGATCTGGTCCCAGATCTTGGACGGCATGGAGAAGTTGAACGGGTCGATGACGGCGGTCCTGGCGAGCACCTCCCACAGGCCGACCACGGCGACGAACAGCACCACCCGGGTGCTGTACACCAGGAGCCTGCGGTTGCGCGCCGCCCGTTCCCTGGCCTGGGTGCGCTCGGTGCCGGGGCTCTTGTGCTCCTCGGCGGCGGCCGGCGCTGCGATGGTCTCAGGCGACATCTGCGGCACCCCTCTCACGGGTGATGCGGACCTCTTCGCCGAGCGAGGACCACAGTTCCCGGTAGATCTCGACGAACCGCGGCTCCAGCCGTACCTCCTCGACCTTGCGCGGCCGGGGAAGATCGATGGCGAAGACCTCCTTGACGGTGGCCGGCCCCGCGGTCATGACCACGACCTTGTCGGCCAGTGCGATGGACTCCTCCAGGTCGTGGGTGACGAAGACGACCGAGGCGCCGGTCCCGGCCCACAGCTCCAGCAGCTGGTCCGACATCAGCGCGCGGGTCTGTACGTCCAGCGCCGAGAAGGGTTCGTCCATCAGCAGCAGCTCCGGGTCGTTGACGAAGGTCGCCGCGAGCGCCACCCGCTTGCGCTGGCCGCCGGAGAGCTGGTGCGGATAGCGGTCCTGGAAGCTCCCCAGGCCCACGCGGTCGAGCCACTCGCGGGCCCGCTCCCTCGCCTCGGCCTTGGGTACGCCACGGAACCGGGGGCCCGCCATCACGTTCGACAGCACGGTGCGCCAGGGGAAGACGGCGTCCTGCTGGAAGACGAAGCCGACCTTGTCGCCGATGCCGCGTACCGGCTCCCCGGCCACCAGCACCTCGCCCTCCGTGGGCTCTTCCAGACCGCTGACCAGCGTCAGGGTCGTCGACTTGCCGCATCCGGTCGGGCCGACCACCGCGACGAACTCGCCTCGCCGAACGGTCAGGTCCAGGTCACGGACAGCGGTGTGCAGCCGGCCCGACGGTGTGCGGAACGCTTTGCTCGTCGCCCTTAGCTCGATGGCTGGGGTCGTCTGGCTGTTCATGGCCGGGAGGTTAGGAGCGCCATGGGCACCCTCGGCAGTCTTGTGAGCACTCCTCGCGCTTCTGCGCCTAAGCGTTCTTTTGCTCGTTCTGCTCATGGCTGGACAACAAAACCGCGCACAAGACTGGCCACCGGGCCTTCCGCCTCTTACGTTGCGTTCACACACCACGTTCAGGCCGCGCGTGGCGTGAAAGTTTCGCTTCGCAACAGCGTCCGCTCCGCCGGGGGCAGCCGCTTCGTGCGGGGCGTACGCGCCCGCAACCCGTGAGGGTGAAGGCGGAGGGTCGGAAGGCAGGGAGTGCGATGCGTATCCGCTGGCCCACGCGTGTCTCCGCCCAGGTCCTGGTCATCCAGCTGGCCCTCACCACCGGGGTGACGGCACTGGCCACGGGGCTCTTCCTGGCCCCGTTCAGCTCGGAGATCGACGACCAGGCCACCAGCAGGGCGCTGGCCATCGCGCGGACCACCACCGCCGACCCGCAGATCACACGTGAGCTGCTCACCACGGCGCCGAGCCCGACCGGTCCTGTGCAGCGCGACGCCGAGCGGATACGCAAGGCCACGGGCGCGCTGTACATCGTGGTGATGGACACCCGCGGGGTGCGCTGGTCGCACACCAACCCGGCGCGTATCGGCCGGCACGTCTCCACCGACCCCAGCCGCGCCCTCGCCGGTGAGGAGGTCCGGCAGATCGACACCGGCACCCTCGGCCGTTCCGCACGCGCCAAGGCGCCACTGCGCGACAGCTCGGGGAAGATCGTCGGCGCGGTCTCGGTCGGCATCTCCTACGGCAGCGTGCGGGAGAAGCTGTTCGCGGAGGTGCCGCGGCTGTTGAGTTACGCGGGGATCGCGCTCGGCGCGGGCGTGCTGGCGGCGCTGGTGGTCGCCCGCAGACTGCGCCGCCGTACGCACGGGGTCGCGTTCGCCGACATCTCGGCGCTGCTGGACGAGCGCGAGGCGATGCTGCACGGCATCCGGGAGGGCGTGGTCGCCGTGGACCGGCACGGCAGGGTGCGGATGGTCAACGACGAGGCGCAGCGGCTGCTGGGTCTGGGCCCGCAGGACGCGGGGAGGCCGCTGGACGAGCTGCTGCCCCCGGGGCGTACGGCCGACGTGCTGACGGGTCGGGTGGCCGGGGCCGATCTGCTGACCATCAGCAGCGGCCGGGTGCTGGTCGTCAACCGGATGCCGACCAGGGACGGCGGAGCGGTGGCGACCCTGCGCGACCGGACCGAGCTGGAGCTGCTCGGCCGCGAGCTGGACAGCACTCATGGGCTGCTGGACGTACTGCGCGCCAAGGATCACGAGCACGCCAACCGCCTGCACACGGTGCTCGGGCTGCTCGAACTGGGCCGGCACGAGAGGGCAATGGAGTTCGTCGCCGAGGTCACCGACGCGCACAGCGCATCCGTCGACCAGATCGCCGAGCGGGTGCACGATCCGCTGCTCGCGGCGCTGATCGTCGGCAAGACCACCATCGCCGCCGAACGCGGCGTCGCCCTGCGCCTGTCCACCGACACGCTGCTGCCCGACCGGGTGGTCGACCCGCGCGATCTGGTCACCGTACTGGGCAACCTCATCGACAACGCGCTGGAAGCCGTCACGGCCCATCGCCGCGCCGACGCCTTCATCGAGATCGAGCTGCGGACCGAGCACACCACCGTCGTGCTCCAGGTCTCCGACACCGGCCCGGGAGTCCCGCCCGAGCTGCGCGAGCGTGTCTTCGAGGAGGGGTGGTCCACCAAGGAACCGCCCGGCGGCTCGTCCACGCCGGCTGCCGCCCCGGCGGCCACGCCCGGCAGCGCCCGGCCCGTCGCCGTGCCGCGCGGCCGTGGTCTGGGCCTGGCCATGATCCGGCGGCTCGCCGAGCGGTACGGCGGCATGGCCCGCGTCTCCGCGCGTGCGGGCGGCGGAGCCGTCTTCACGGTCGTACTGCCCGAGGCGCTGAGCGTGGAGCGCGCCCCCGACCGCCTGCTGACCGCCGAAGGAGAGTCCCGATGATCGATGTCCTCGTCGTCGACGACGACTTCCACGTCGCCGAGATCAACGCCGCCTATGTGGCGCGGGTGCCCGGTTTCCGGGTCGCGGCCCGCGCCCACACTGCGGCGCAGGCCCTGGCGATGCTGGAGCGCACCCACATCGACCTCGTCCTCCTCGACCACTATCTACCCGACGAGACCGGTGTGACCCTGGTGCGGCGGATGCGGCAGCTCGGCCACTTCATGGACGTGATCATGGTGACGGCCGCCCGGGATGTCGCCACCGTCCAGGCGGCCATGCGCTGCGGCGCGCTCCAGTACCTGGTCAAGCCGTTCAACTTCGCGGGCCTGCAGTCGAAGCTGGAGCGCTACGCCGAACTGCGCCGCACCCTGGAGGGCGTGGGCGGGCGCGGCGAAGCAGGCCAGGAACAGGTCGATCGCATCTTCAGCGCCTTCAGGACCGGCCCCTCCCACACCGAGCTGCCCAAGGGCCACTCCGCGCCGACGGTCGACCTCATCCGCCGCGCCCTGGGCGACGCCCCGCACCCGCTGTCCGCACACGAGATAGCGGCCCGCACCGGTATCAGCCGCTCCACCGCGCAGCGGTACCTCAAATACCTCGAAGGCGAGGGCCGCATCAGTCTCACCCTCAAGTACGGCGACACCGGCCGGCCCGAACACCGCTACTCCTGGGCGACGGCGACATAGTCCTCTTGACCGTCTCCGGACTCACGGTGAGACGGTCGACGAGCTGTGTGCGCCCGGGTGGCCCGCCGCGTCCATGGCGAGAGTTCCGGTGACGCCGGGCTTCCCTGCGGCCGCGCGGAAAGTGTCGCTCCCGAACTCAACTCCCCCAGCAGGCACAACCATTCGGCCGGACAGTCCGTCTGAGTCCCCGAACCAGCCGCAGAAGGCAGCGGACAGAGAGCGAAGGAACAAAGAGCGAAGAGGAGAAGAGGACACATATGCGCAACCGCACACTCGTCACCGCCGCGACCCTGACCGCCCTCGCCGCCGACAGCGAGGACATCGGCACCGTCGCGGACGCCGGAGCGGTCTGGGTGCTGCGCGGCACCTCGTCCGGCCTGACGACCAGCAAGGTCGCCTCGTTCAACGGGTCCGACTTCGGTTTCACCCGGAACACCGGACTCAACTTCGGTGAGGTCTTCGACCACTGACCGGTGCAGTGCCCGCCGGCACTTGCCGGAGGGTTCGCGCTGCCACTTCGCGGAGCACCGGGCAGGGTCGGGCCGGCGGCGGGGCGGGCGGGCTCAGTCGGCTGTCGCGTGCAGTACGAGGATGGCCAGGTCGTCGTCGAGCGGTTCCGGGCCGAAGTCGTGGGTGGCCTGACGCACTCGTTCCGCGACCGCTGCGGCGCCCATGCCGGCGCAGTCTGCGAAGATCCGGGCCAGTCCGTCGTCGTCGTCCAACTGCCGGGCTCGGTTGCGGCGTTCCGTCACCCCGTCGGTCACGCACAGCAGCGACTGGCCCGGGGCGAGGTCGAAGGGGTAGGCCACGAAGTCGGCGGACTCGTCGATGCCGAGCAGCAGTTGTGGCTCCACCACGGGGACCACGCCGCCATCCGGGGAGAGCTTCAGCGGAGGAGGGTGTCCGGCGCTGGCGACGGTGCAGTGGGCCCCTTCCGCCCGCCCGTCGGCCTCCAGCTCCCCGTACACCACGCTCAGGAAGCGCGGTCTGGCGCCCTCTCCAGCCACGGCCACCGCCTCCGCGCTCTCCTCCGCCATGGTGGCGTTCAGCTTGCGGAGCACGGAGGCGACGCCGTGTCCCTCGCGGGCGAGCAGCCGCACCAGGTGCCGGGTGAGCCCGGTGACGGACATCGCCTCGGGGTCCTTGCCCTGGACGTCGCCGAGCATGAAGGACCAGCGGTTGCCGCCCAGCGGAAACAGATCGTAGAAGTCGCCACCGACGGTCTGGCCCACCGCGTGCGGCTCGTAGACGATCGCCGCCTCCACCCCCGGGATGTCGGCGAGCGACCGCGGGAGCTGTTTGCGCTGCAGCGCGTTGCTGATGCTGGTCTGCCGGGTGTACTGGCGGGCGGTGAAGACGGCCTGTGCCACCCGGCGCGCGACGTCCTCGACGGTCCGGGCGACGGAGCTGGTCATCTCCGTCGCACCGGATCTGCCGATCACCAGCGAGCCCAGACAGGTACCGCCCGCGACCAGGGAGAAGGCCAGCGCCGAGCCGGTTCGCCCGGGCCCCGATGCCTCGCCGGGCCAGGGCCAGGGGATGCCGACGGTCCGCAGGTCGGCCGGGGGAGGGTCCGGCTCCAGGGCGAGCCGCAGCGCCCGGACCTTCCGCTCCTCGGAGTGCCAGACGCGGGAGAGCCGCATCCCTCCGGTGTCCTCCGTCAGCCAGACGGCGCACCAGTCGGCCAGCCGTGGCACCAGCAGCTGTCCCACCAGGGCCGCGACCATGTCCTCGTCCAGCTGTCCGGCGAGGAGCTCGCCGGCCTCGGCCAGGAAGGCCCCTCCCGGGTCGGTCCATCCGGCCGTACGGCGCTCGTCCGCCTGCCGGGAGGCGGAGAAGATCTCGGCGGCGACCAGCTCCCGGTGCATGGCCTCGTTGAGCGACCCGGAGGGCCTGGGCTGCAGCGCGGAGACGGCGACGCGGAACCAGACGGCCTTCTCGGTGCGCCGGTAGGTCACGCCCCAGGACTCGGCCAGCGCGCCGACCAGCTGGAGGCCCAGGCCCCGCCCGGCGCCCCGTCGGCCGACCGGGTCGCTGCTGATGCGCCCCGCAGGCTGCGCGTCGGTCACCTCGACCCGGACGGCCTCGATCCCCACCGGGCGCCCGACGGCGGCCGCGCCCGTGGCAGCGGCGCCCGTGGCAGCGGCGCCCGTGACGGCCGCGCGTCCGGTGCCCCCGCTTTCGGCTCCCCCGCTTTCGGCGCTCCCGCTTTCGGCGCTCCCGCTTCCGGCCGGGGCGGCGTCCGGCGAGGTGGCGCCGCGCGGGGCGCCGGGTCGGGTCTCCGGCTCGCAGGTCTCCACGTCGCAGGCCACCTCGATCCGCGTCCCGGCGTGCACGAGCGCATTGGTGACCAGTTCGCTGACCAGCAGTTCAGCCTCCTCGGTCAGCCGTGCGAGCTGCGGCTGAGGGGTCGCGCCGGCGCGGCTGTGCTTGCCGATCTGGGCGCGCACGAGCGCACGGGCTGCGGAGGGCGCGAGCTGACTCGCGGGCAGGGCCCTCCGCGACACGGAGCCGCTCGGACCGACGGACGGCAGTCGCACAGGCTCTCCTACTCGGCTGACCAGCGCTGATGCCCTTGCGGACACCCAGCGTCGAACTCCTTATATTAGGATATGAGTGTATATACCGGAGGCTGGGAACGTGCTGCCATGGAGGGCTCCATGGACGACCCTCAGGGCATATGTGTGCGGGAGAGGGACCTTCGTCCGCTGCTCGGAGCGATGAGAGCGCTGAGCGACGGGGACTTCTCGGTACGTGTCGAAAACGAGAGCGAAGGCGTCCTGGGCGAGCTGGCCGGGACGTTCAACCAGATCGCCGCCCGCAATGCACACCTGGCCTCGGAGCTCGGGCGGGTTCGCCGGGAGGTGGCCCAGGGCGGGCGGCTCGACGAGCGGGTCACCGCCAGCCCGGGCCAGGGCGAGTGGTCCACCAGCGTCGACGAGGCCAACCGACTGATCGAGGCCCTGGCCACCCCGGTGACCAGGGCGACCCACGTGCTGGAGTCCATCGCGGACGGAGACCTGGCCCACCACCTGGAGCGCTCGGGGTCCCAGCAGTGGCTCCACGGCGATCTCGGACGCCTGGAGAGCGGCGTCAACCGCCTGGTGGACCAGCTGTCCATGTTCACCGGGGAAGTCGTACGCGTCGCACGCGAGGTCGGCACCGAGGGCAACCTCGGCGGGCGCGCGGCCGTGGGGGAGCTCTCCGGCGACTGGCGGCGGGTGACCGAGGCCATCAACACCATGGCGGAACGGCTCACCGGCCAGGTCCGTGACATCGCCGGAGTGACGACAGCGGTCGCCAACGGAGACCTGACCCAGAAGGTGACGGCCGAGACCTCCGGCGAGCTGCTACAGCTGAAGCTCACCGTGAACACCATGGTCGACCAGCTGTCGGCGTTCGCGGACGAGGTCACCCGCGTCGCACGCGAGGTCGGCACCGAGGGCAACCTCGGCGGACAGGCGGAGGTGCGGGGGCTGTCAGGCGTGTGGCGCAGCCTGACCGACAACGTCAACCTGATGGCCTCCAATCTGACCTCGCAGGTACGCAATATCGCCCAGGTCTCCACGGCCGTCGCACAGGGTGACCTCAGCCAGAAGATCACCGTCGAGGCGAAGGGCGAGATCCTCCAGCTGATGAGCGCGGTCAACGCGACGGTCGACCAACTGTCCGCGTTCGCCGACGAGGTCACCCGCGTCGCACGCGAGGTCGGCACCGAGGGCAACCTCGGCGGACAGGCACACGTCCGGGGGGTGTCCGGCGTATGGCGAGACCTGACCGACAACGTCAACCTCATGGCCTCCAACCTGACGATGCAGGTACGCAACATCGCCCAGGTCGCCACCGCCGTCGCCGAGGGTGACCTGTCCAAGAAGATCGACGTCGACGCCAAGGGCGAGATCCTCCAGCTGAAGACCACCCTCAACACGATGGTGGACCAGCTCTCGGGCTTCGCCGACGAGGTCACCCGCGTAGCGCGCGAGGTCGGCACCGAGGGCAACCTCGGCGGACAGGCGCAGGTCCGGGACGTGTCGGGGGTGTGGAAGGACCTCACAGACAGCGTCAACTCCATGGCGCTGAATCTGACCTCGCAGGTCCGCAGCATCGCCCAGGTGACCACGGCGGTCGCCAACGGTGACCTCTCCAAGAAGATCGATGTCGACGCACGCGGCGAGATCCTCGAACTGAAGGACACCGTCAACACCATGGTCCGCCAGCTGCGGTCCTTCTCCGACGAGGTCACCCGCGTCGCACGCGAGGTCGGCACCGAAGGCAACCTCGGCGGCCGCCGGGCCGAGGTGCACGGGGTCTCGGGGCTGTGGAAGGACCTCACGGACAACGTCAACTTCATGACGACGAACCTCACTTCGCAGGTCCGCAACATCGCCCAGGTCGCCACGGCGGTCGCGGGCGGTGACCTCTCCAAGAAGATCGACGTCGACGCACGAGGCGAGTTCCTGGAGCTGAAGACCACCCTCAACACCATGGTCGACACCCTCTCCTCGTTCTCCGCTGAGGTCACCCGTGTCGCACGCGAGGTCGGCAGCGAGGGGCAACTCGGCGGACAGGCGCGGGTCGAGGGCGTCTTCGGCACCTGGAAGGGCCTCACGACCAGCGTCAACGAGCTCGCCTCGAACCTCACCACACAGGTCCGCGCGATCGCCGAGGTCGCCGACGCGGTCACCCAGGGCGATATGTCCCGCTCGATCCAGGTGGACGCACGCGGCGAGGTCGCCGAACTGAAGGACAACATCAATGTGATGGTGGCCAATCTGCGCGAGACCACCCGCACCAAGGACTGGCTGGAGTCCAATCTGACGCGTATCGCCGGTCTGATGCAGGGCCAGCGGGATCTGGTGGAGGTCGCCGATCTGATCCTGCGCGAGCTGACGCCGCTGGTGAACGCGCAGGCCGGAGCGTTCTTCCTGGTCGGCCCCGACGAGAGCGGACAGCCGGGCGAGGAGCTGGAGTTCATCGCGGGATACGGCACCAGTGGACGCGAGGACACCGGCGCGCATGCCGACTGCCCGGTGCACGGGCTGCTGGCGCAGGCGGTCGCCGAGAAGAAGCGCATCCTCATCGAGAACGCGCCGCCGGACTACGTACAAGTGGAATCCGGGCTCGGTTCCGCACCCGCCGCACACATCCTGATCCTCCCGATCCTCTTCGAGGACAGGGCACTCGGTGTGATCGAGGTGGCGTCGTTCAGCAAGTTCAACGATGTCTATCTGACGTTCATCGACCAGTTCGTGCACACCATCGGTGTCTCGATCAACACCATCCTGGCCAACGCCCGCACCGAGGAGCTGCTCTCGGAATCCCAGCGGCTGACCTCCGAACTGCGCCAGCGCTCCGACGAGCTGCAGCGCACCAACGCCGAACTGGAGGAGAAGGCCGCGCTGCTGGCGACGTCGTCCCAGTACAAGTCCGAGTTCCTGGCGAACATGTCGCACGAGCTGCGCACCCCGCTCAACTCGCTGCTGATCCTGGCGCGGCTGCTGGCCGACAACCCCGACGGACGGCTCTCCGAGCAGGAGGTCGACTTCGCGACCACCATCCACCGCTCCGGCTCGGACCTGCTCCAGCTGATCAACGACATTCTCGACCTCTCGAAGGTCGAGGCCGGGCGGATGGACGTAAGGACCAGGCGGCTGCCGCTGAAGAAGCTGCTCGACTATGTGCAAGCGACGTTCCGGCCCGTGACGGCGGACCGCGGTCTGGCCTTCGACGTCGTGGTGGGCGAGAACGTGCCGCGCGAGCTGTACTCCGACGAGCAGCGCATCCAGCAGGTGCTGCGCAATCTGCTGTCCAACGCCGTGAAGTTCACCTCCTCCGGAGGTGTGGAGCTGCGGGTGGAGCGCGCCGCCGGCACGGAGTTCAGCGAGCCGACGCTGCGCGACGCCGAGGCCGTCGTCGCCTTCTCCGTGAAGGACACCGGCCCCGGCATCCCGCCGGAGAAACTGTCGGTGATCTTCGAGGCGTTCCAGCAGTCCGACGGCACGACCAGCCGCAGGTACGGCGGCACCGGGCTCGGCCTGTCCATCAGCCGCGAGATCGCCGGCCTGCTCGGCGGCCGCATCGACGTCGAGAGCACGGTGGGCGAGGGCTCGCGGTTCACGCTCTCCATCCCGTCGGTCTACCCGGGCAGCACACCCCCCTCAACGGTGTCGGCAGCGGCGCGGCCCGGCGCGGACGTGCCCGAGCGGAAGGGCCCGGAACCCGCCGGGCCCGCCGCCGTGGCGCCTTCACCCGCGCCCCGGCCCGAGCCCGAGGAGCCGGCCGAGGCTGCCGGGACCGTTGGACCCGTCGAGGATGCCGGGACCGCCGGGACCGCCGGGACCGCTGAGGGGGCCCGAACCGTCGAGGCGGCCCGAGCCGTCGGGGCTGTCGAGGCCGAGGAACGTCCAGGTGCCGGGCCGCCCGACCAGGAAGGGGAGACGCACGAGCACGCCTGGCCGGAGACGACGCAGCTCAAGCAGTGGCTCGGCGGACCGCAGAGCCAGGTCCTGTCGGGCAAGACGGTACTCATCGTGGACGACGACATCCGCAACGTCTTCGCGCTCACCCATGTGCTGGGCCGCGTCGGCATCTCGGTGAAGTACGCCGAGAACGGCCGCGAGGGGCTTGAGATGCTGGACCGTTCACCCGAGGTGTCGCTGGTCCTGATGGACATCATGATGCCTGAGATGAACGGCTACGAGGCGATCGCGACCATCCGGCGCACGCAGCGCCTCGCGGGGCTGCCCGTCATCGCGCTGACCGCCAAGGCGATGTCCGGCGACAGCCAGAAGGCGCTGGACAGCGGCGCTGACCGGTACATCACCAAACCCGTGAACCTCGAAGAGCTGTTGCAGGCCATGTACGACCTGCTCAACACGCCCGACACCCGGCCCGGGGCCGGGACGGAGACCGCGGCGGAGACCGAAGCGGACGCCGCGACGGAGACCGGAGCGGACGCCGGGACGGGCCAGGGTGCGGGCCCGGACAGCGGGGGGCCGGCGCCCGACAGCGGCAGCGGATCGCGAGGGCGGACGCCATGACCGCGCCGGTCCCCGACAGGTCGAGCATTCTGATCGTCGACGACATGGAGGAGAACCTCGTCGCCCTCCAGGCGGTGCTCGGCCCACTGGAGCAGCACCTGGTGACAGCGCGCTCGGGCGAGGAGGCACTCAAGGCGATGCTCCGTCAGGACTTCGCGCTCGTCCTGCTCGATGTGCTGATGCCCGGGATGGACGGCTTCGAGACGGCGAGCAACATCAAGCGTCTCGACCAGACCAAGGATGTCCCCATCATCCTGCTGACCGGCAACGAGGTGGACCGGGACTACGCCTACCGCGGCTACGCCCTGGGCGCCGCCGACTTCCTCGCGAAGCCCATCGACCCCTGGGTGCTGCGGACGAAGGTCAACGTGTTCCTCGACCTGGACCGCAAGAACCGGCAGCTCGCCGTCCAGACCGAACAACTCCGACGGCTGCTGGACGCGGACGGCGGGCCACCGGCAACGGGCCAAGGCGGCGCCGGGCAACTGGACCGGATCACCGAGCAGCTGGTCCGTATCGAGGTGCTGCTGCGCAGCCGCGACACCGCCGACAGCAGCGCGCTGGCCGACCGTATCGCCGAGTTGGAACGTTCGGTCCGTCGGTTGGAGGCGGCCGACGGCGCCGGCTGACGCCATCACCCCCGGCCCGGCTCCTTCGTTCCGGGTCTGACCCCGAGGACGTCGAGCAGCGCCCGGGTGGCCGGGCTGGGGTTGAAGCTGCTCCATGCCAGGTACTCCACGCGCCGCGGCCCGTCGGCCACCGGGACCAGCGCCAGCTGCGGGTCTGCGGCGGCCAGCGGCTGGACGAACGCCGCCGGCAGCAGCGCGACGCCCAGCCCCCGCGCGACGAGCTGGGTGATCAGCTCCGCCACCCCCGCCTCGTACGCGACATCGCGGGCCAGGCCCGCGGCGGCGAACGCCTGATCGGACTGGGCCCGGCCGGGTGACCCGTCCCTGAAGTCCACGAACGTCTCCTCGGCGACGTCGTACAGCGTGACCCGGGAGGCCCCGGCGAGCCGGTGGCCGGCCGCGACCACCAGCACATGTGCGTCCCGGTCGAGGACGAGTGCCTCCACACCGGTCGGCCGTTCGTTCTCCGGCAGGCCGAGAAAGGCGATGTCGAGTTCGCCGTTCCGGATCGCCGCGGCCAGTTCGTCGCTGCTCCCGGCGCGGAGGCGGACCCGGACGTCCGGGTACCGGGCGCGGTACCGCTGCAGCAGCTCGGGGACGTCGATGGCGGCCGTGGTCCTGATCATGCCGACGACGAGCCGGCCGCGCACCACACCGGCCGCCGCCGCGGCGTCGGCGACCGCGCGGTCGGCGGCGGCCAGACACTCGCGCGCACCGACCAGAAACGCCTCTCCGGCGCCGGTCAGCTCCGTACGGCGGCTGGACCGTACGAAGAGCTTGACCCCCAGCTCCCGTTCGAGACCGGCGATCCGGTGGCTGAGCGACGACTGCACCACGCGGCAGCGCTCGGCGGCACGGGTGAAGTTGCGGGTCTCGGCGACGGCGACCACGTATCTGAGCTGCTGCAGGTCCACGGCGACCATCGTTCTGCTTCATAGCTGCTATTGCAACCATGCTTTGGATAGATGCTCCGTACCCCCCGAGACTCCCCTTATGAACACCCTGACCGAGCGGTCGCCGGACCCGCCGCCGCCCTCGAACGCGCAGCGCGCTGCGACCGTCGCGCTGACCGCTCTGGCCCCCGCGTCCTGGGGCACCACCTACGTCGTCACCACAGAACTGCTCCCGCCCGGCCACCCGCTGTTCGCCGGGCTGATGCGCGCCCTGCCCGCCGGACTCCTGGCGCTGGCCCTCACCCGGGTACTCCCCCGCGGCGACTGGTGGTGGAAGGCCATCGTCCTCGGCGTACTCAACATCGGCGGGCTCCCCCTGCTGTTCCTGGCCGCCGAACGGCTCCCCGGCGGCGTCGCCGCCACCCTCGGCGCCGCACAGCCGCTGCTGGTCGCGGGCCTGGCCATCGCCGTACTCCACGACCGGCCGACCGCATGGCGACTGGCCTGGGGCGTGCTCGGTGTGCTCGGTGTCGGCCTCGTCGTCCTCGGCCCCGAGGCCCGGCTGGACGCCGTGGGAGTGCTCGCCGGTCTCGGCCACACCTCCCTGATGGCCGGCGGGGTCGTCCTCACCAAGCGCTGGGGCCGTCCGGCGGGGGTCGGCCCGATGACGCTGGCAGGCTGGCAACTGACGGTCGGCGGGCTGCTGTTGCTCCCCCTGGCCCTGACTGTCGAAGGGGTACCCCAGCGGATAGACGCCGCGGCGGTCGGCGGCTATCTGTGGCTGGGCAGCATGGGCGGACTGATCGCGTACGCGCTGTGGTTCCGTGGCGTCGGAAAACTGCCGGTCGGCGCCTCGGCACCGCTGGTGCTGTTGTCGCCGCTGGTCGCGACGGTCATCGGGCTCGCGCTGGGCGAGTCGCTGAGCCCGCTGCAGACCCTGGGGTTCGTCCTCGCGCTCGCCGCGATGCTCGCCGCGCAGCTCTCGGCGCCCCGCTTGCCGGGCCGGCTGTCCGGCGGGCGGGCCGGGCCCGGGGCCGGGCCCGTATCCACGCCCACGCCATCACAGGCCGCACCCGCGCCCGCACCCGCACCCGCACCCGCACCCGCACCCGCACCCGCACCCGCACCCGCACCCGCACCCGCAACAGAGGCAGAAGGACGGATTCGATGAAGGTAAACATGACGATCGCTGTGTTCGGCGCCACCGGGATGGTCGGCAGCCGGGTCACCAAGGAGTCCCGCGCACGCGGCCACCGGGTGCTCGCCCTCTCGCGGAAGCCCGCGAACGAGGACCCGGACGTGACCCCGGTCGCGGTCGACGTGAACGACCCTCGCTCGGTACGCCAGGCGCTCGCGGCCCCGGGCTCGTACGGCGCCGCGGACGCCGTCGTACTGGCCGTGCGGACGCTGCCGGTCGACCAGGACTTCCTGGTCGGCGCCACCCGCACGGTGCTGGACGCCGCGGCGCGGCTCGGGGCCCGCGTCCTGGTGGTCGGTGGCGCGGGCGCGCTGCGCAGCCCGGAAGAGCCCGGACTGCTGGTGGCCGACAACCCCGCGTACGTGCCCGCCGAGCTGAAGAGCATCGCCGCCGCGGGTGTCGCGCAGCTGCGGGCCTGCCAGGACCGTACCGACGGCGACTGGGCCTATCTGAGCCCACCGGCCCTGCTGGAGCCCGGCGCCCGCACCGGCCGCTATCGGCGCGGCACCGACACCATGCTCACCAGCACCGACGGGCGCTCCTGGATCAGCGCCGAGGACCTGGCCGTCGCCGCCGTCGACGAGCTGGAAGCCCCCGGCTCCGACCGCCACTTCACGGTCGTCCACCAGGGGGGTGAGCAGTGGGCGCCTCCCGCTGACCCGCGCCGAAGGGGCGAACCCGAGCCGGTTCGCCCCTTCGGCCGCCTGGCCCTCTCCGTCCGGGTGCCGGATACCGGGTTGCGGGGCATCGTGGAGGCGTGACGGAATTGTTCCCGCCGATGCCACTGGACTGGTGGCGGCCCACCAAGGAGACGCTGCACCGGTTCGCGCAGATCGTCGGCAAGATCCGCCTGGCGGCGAGCCCTCGGCGCAACCACTGGTGGAACGTCCCCTTCCATGTGACCGGGCGTGGCATCACGACGCGTCCGATGGGTCAGGTCGACGGGAATCCGATCTTCACCATCGACTTCGACTTCGTCGACCACCACCTCGTGATCACGACTCTGGACGGGGAGCAGCGGTCCATCCCGCTACAGGGGCAGTCCGTCGCTTCCTTCCACGACGCGACCATGGCAGCCCTGGACGAGCTGGGAATCCGGGTGGAACTCGCCGTTCCGCACCCGTTCGACCTGCCCGACGCCGACCGGCCGTTCGCCGCGGACACCGAACACGCGTCCTACGACCCGGAGGCCGCGGGCCGCTACTGGCGCGTGCTGAGCCAGGTGGCTTCCGTACTGGAGGAGTTCGCGGCCGACTACTGGGGGAAGGCCAGCCCGGTGCACCACTTCTGGCACACCTTCGACATCGCGCACAGCAGGTTCTCCGGGCGCCCGATCGACCAGCCGCCGCAGATCGACCCCATCACCCGTGAGGCGTACTCCCGGGAAGTGATCAGCTTCGGCTTCTGGTTCGGCGACGACACCTTCGCCGAGCCCGCGTTCTACTCGTACACCGCTCCCGAGCCGCCCGGCCTGGACCAGGAGCAGCTCAGCCCCGCGCCCGCACGGTGGGTGGCGCACGGGGGCAGCCACCTGGCGCTGCTGCGCTACGACGACGCCCGCGCCGAGAGCGACCCCCGCGCCGCCGTCCTGGCCTTCTACGACAGCGCCTACCGCGCCGGCGCTGAACGCGCCGGATGGGACATCGCGGCGCTGGCGTGCCCCGGAGGCGTCACGGACCCGGTCCTGCGGAGCTGACCCTCCGCGCCGTCGGCTCGGCCGTCCGGTCTCGCCTGGCGGGCCCTCGTCCGCAAGCAGACAATTGCCGGCAAGGCGGCAGCTCGTCCAGGAGGTGGTCATGCGCCAGACGAAACCGGCCGGGGAGTCGGCCGACTACGTCAGTGCCCGGGAGGAGCTGCGTCAGGCCGAGATCGAGCTGATGCGCCGTCGCGAACAGGTCGCCGACCTGCGCCGTCGGCTGCCGCCGGGCCCCGTCGTCGACGACTACGAGTTCGAGGAGGGCCCCGCGGATCTGGACGCCGGTGACGCGCCGGCCCGGACCGTCCGGCTGAGTGAGCTGTTCACCGGGCCCGACCGCGACCTGGTCGTCTACCACCTGATGTACGGAAAGGGGCAGACCGAGCCCTGCCCGATGTGCACGATGTGGATCGACGGGTTCAACGGCGTCGCGCGCCACATCGCGCAGAACGTCGACCTCGTGGTCGTCGCCGCGGCAGACCTGCCCGCCCTGCGCGCGCACGCCCGGGACCGCGGGTGGCACCACCTGCGCCTGCTCAGCGCCGCGGGCAACACCTTCAAATACGATCTGGGCAGCGAGGACGCCGACGGCGCACAGGACTCGACGGTGTCGGTGTTCACCCGCGACAGCGGCGGATCGGTACGCCACTTCTACTCGGTGCACCCGAGAATGTCCGACGACATCGACCAGCGCGGCATCGATCTGCTCACCTCCGTCTGGCACATCCTGGACCTCACCCGCCAGGGCCGCGACGACTGGTTCGCCGCCCTCGACTACTAGGCGCTGTTACCAGGCACTGTCCGGAGGACCTTGCTGGACAGGGGGCCGGCGTCCGCGACGCCCCGGTCGCCCCGGGCTCGGGGCGGCCGGTCCGCACCGCCCGCCGGTGCCGCCTGTTCCCGAGGCGGCCCGCCTCGCGGTGCCCGGGAGGGACGCGGTACACGCGGCCAGCGGCGCGGAAGAGAGCTCCTCAGACGGTGAACTCTCTGATGACCGTATTGGTGAAGACCGCCTTGCCGCCGAGCGTGAACAGCGCCAGCCCGGTGTCGGCGAGATCGGGGAACGTCGCGTGGGAGTGCGTGTACCGGCCGTCGTCGACGAACATCTCCACCGAGGTGCGGTCGACGAGGATGCGCAGCCTCACCCTCCGGGTGGCGGCGTCAAAGGGGGCGTGACTCTCCTGCCAGGTGCCGGAGGTGTCGGGGTTCTCGGCCTGGGCACGGTTGACGAAGCTGTAGTCGCCGTAGATACCCGCGTCCACGTGCCGGCTGCCGTCGCCGGAGCGGCGCAACTGCACTCCCGCGCCCGAGAGCTGGTCCCAGGTGATCTCCGTGCTGAACTCGTAGGCTGTGCCTTCGTAGTCCAGGAGCCGGTTGCCTTCCACCTCCAAGTCGCCCAGGTGCACGGTGCGGGAGACGTAGGCGTCCAGCGCTGCGACCGGCTCGGACGCAAGGTGGTAGGTGCCGGCGGGGGTGCGCTTCAGTGTGACCACGCGGACGATCGAGTCGGTGCCGTTGAAGCCGTCGTGGTCGATCGTCGGGGTGGTGTTGGCGTAGTCCCAGTGGTTGAGCCAGCCGATGGCGTAGCGCGCGGACGGGTCGACCCTGCCGTCCTCGTCCCGTTTCTCGAAGGTGACGGCCGCGTACCAGTCCCAGCCGTGGTCCAGCCACTCAGGATCCTCGGCGTCGGCGGTGAACGAGGTCCCGTCGAAGGAGCCGGTCCAGTACGCGTACGTGGGGGGCAGCCCGGAGCTCTTGCCGTTGACGCTCACGCCCAGGACCCATTTCCAGGTCCCGTCCTGCGCCCTGATGCGGAACAGGTCCGGGCACTCGAAGACGCCGATCCCGCCCCTGATGAAGCCGCTGACGTAGGTCCACCGCTTCAGGTCCGGCGAGTGGTAGAAGCCGACCTTGTCGTTCTCGGCGAGCGCCATGACCCACCGGCCGCGTTCCTGGTCGCGGAGCACCTTCGGGTCGCGGAAGTCGCGTACGCCGGGGTTGGGCAGCACGGGATCGGTGCCGTGGTTGGTGAAGGTACGGCCGTTGTCCGTCGAGTAGTACAGGTACTGCGCCTGGGCGTTGGCGCCGTCGTCGGGCGACATCGTCGCCAGGGCGATCACGGCACCGGCGCCGAATCCCGCCGTGTCGTCCGTGTCGACCACCGCCGAGCCGGACCAGACATCTCCGTTGGGGGTGGTGTCCTTCGGTACGGCGATCCCACGGTCGGTGAAGGACACCAGGTCGGTGCTGGTGGCCAGGCGCCAGGCGGTGCCCGCGGCAGTGCCGCCCGTCAGATAGTCCGCGTTGTACAGGTAGTAGTAGTGGTACTCGCCATCGATCCAGAGCGGGCGCTGCGGGTCGTTCTTCCACTGGTCGGGGACGGTGAAGTGGTACTCGGCGCGGTAGCTGCCGGCCCGCTCGGCCGCGGCCTTGGCGGCTCCGGGCCGTGCTGCGGCCGGTCGCGCGAGAGCCGACTGCCACGCGCCGGCCAGGCCCACAGCCGTAGCGCCCAGCAGTGCCCTCCTGGAGACCCCGGGACCGGACCTCGTGGAACCCCCGCTTGCCGGGCTGCGGGGCCTGCCCGATGTGGCACACATGATGTGCTCCCTTCCCTGACGGGACGTCAGAACTGTGGCCGGTACGGCTCATGTGGCTCGGAACTGTGGGGCCTAACTCGTTAAAGGTCAAGCTTTCCCGCATCTTGACAGCCCTGTGACGGGGTTTACATCATCGGGAAACCCTTTCGGCTAATACGAGTTAGGTACGCCGATGACCGATCCCCTCCTCTCCCGCCGCGGCCTCGTGCGCTACGGCGCGTACAGCGCCGGGGCCGCGGCCCTCGGCGGTGTCGCCGCCTGCTGGGACCGCCTCACCGCGGCCGACATCCCCGGGCGTGACGACGGCTCGCTCGTCATCGCCACCCTCGGCTCCGCCTTCGACTCCAAGGCCCGGCGCGCACTGCGGGACGGCTTCCAGAAGGCCCACCCCGGCATCAAGCTCCGCATCAACGCCGTGCAGGCGTACGACTGGTCGGACTTCTTCTCCAAGATCCTCACGCAGATCGCGGCGGGCACGGCCCCCGACGTCGTCTACGTCGCCACCGAGGGCGTGCAGCTCTTCGCGCAACGGCTCGGTGTCCCCTTCGACAAGTGGGTGCGGCGGGACGCGGCCGAACTGCGCGAGTACTTCAACGACGTCCATCCCTCGCTGGTCGAGTCGATGATGTACGAGGGGAGCCTCTACCAGCTGCCGGTCGAGTTCAACGCGGCCGACATGTACCTCAACAAGAACCGCCTCGGTCGGGCAGGGGCCGACTTCCCCGCCGCCGACTGGACGCGCGACGAATTCACGGACCTGCTCCGCGCCATGAAGCGCACCAGCGGCGACGGGTTCATCCCGTACTTCTGGGCCAACCGGCTGTGGGGAGGTGTCGTCCCCTGGCTGTTCGCCAACGGTACGAACATCCTCACCGAGTCCAAGGCGCCCGGCGGGGACTGGCTGTGGCGGACGTTCTATCCCGAGGCGCGGCACAGCCGCGGTGGTGGCTACCGGTGGACCACACCGGCTGCCGACTCCGACCGCGTCGCGGAGGTCTACGACTACCTCGCCTCCCTGGTCAAGGACGGTCTGTGCACCCGTCCCGAGGGTGGTGACGGCCGGAACCTCGTCGGTGTCTTCTCCTCCGGCCGGGTCGGGGCCACACCCGCCGGCGGCTTCTGGGCCGGCGGGCTCCACCTGGCGGGCATGAAACCGGCCGACTACGACGTGCAGTACTTTCCGCGCTGGCGCACCCGGCGCCATCAGTTCGGCGCCGCCGGCTACGCGGTGCTGCGTACCTCGAAGAAGCAGGACGAGGCGTGGGAGTTCATCAAGTACACCATCCGCAAGGACACCCTCGCCGAGCTGTTCGCGGCCAACCAGACCACCCCGGCCCGCCGCTCCATGGTCGACGCGGCCCGCTACCGGAAGACGGGCCCGGCACACTGGCAGATCTTCTACGACACCCTCGACAAGATCCCCGAGACGGGCCCGATTCCGGCCCCGCCGCAGGTCAACGAGGTCGAACAACTGCTGATCAAGCACACCGGAACCGCCCTGGCGAGCGCTGGTGCGGTGCGCCCCGCGCTGCGCAGGCTCCAGGGCGACCTGGAGAAGGCCATGGAGCGTGAGCTATGACGACCACCGGGACCAGACCCGCACGACCGGCAGCGCGGACTGCTCCGAAGGCATCCGGGCACACCGCCACAGCGCGCACCCGGGGCACCCGCCTCCTGGCCGCGCTCTTCCTCGCACCCACCGTCGTCGGCATCGTCGTCTTCACGGTCGTGCCGATCCTCGGCTCGGTCGTCCTCAGCCTCTTTCAGTGGAATGTGATCGACTCCCCGCGCTGGGCCGGAGCGGCCAACTACCGCGAGATCCTCAGTGACTCGACGGTTCTGGTGTCCTTCCGCAACACGCTCGTGTTCATGGTGCTCGCGGTCGCCCTGCAACTGCTGATCGCCCTCACGCTGGCGATCACCGTCAACGGGCGGATGCCGACGTGGCTGCGCTCGGTGTTCCGGTCGGCGTTCTTCTTCCCGCTGGTGCTGTCGGCTGCGTCCATCTCGGTGGTGATGAAGTACCTTTTCAACGAGGGTTTCGGCCCCGTCAACTGGCTACTGGGCACGGTCGGTGTCGCCCCGGTTTCCTGGCTGACCTCCCAGAGCGGGGCGATGGCTGCCGTGATCCTGACCTATGTGTGGCAGCAGTTCGGCTTCTCGTTCCTGCTCTTCGTCGGCGGCCTCAACAACATCCCGCGTGAGGTGCACGAGGCGGCGTCGCTGGATGGTGCCACCGGCCTGCGCAAGCACCTGTCCATCACCCTGCCCCTCCTCTCTCCGACGCTCCTGGTCGCCTCGGTCGTCGGCATCATCAACGCTCTCCAGGTCTTCGAGCAGCCGTATGTCCTTACCGCCGGCGGGCCGGGCGACTCCACCCGCACGGTCGTGATGGTCATCTACGAAACGGCCTTCGAACAGCTCCGCTTCGGCGCGGCGTCCGCGACCGGCGTGCTCCTCTTCGTCCTGATCATGGCGGTCACCGCCCTACAGTTCCGGCTCAGCCGGCGCTACGTCCACTACCAGTGAGCCGGGTGAGTCAGATGAGCAGCACTGTCCTCGAACCTGTCGTCTCCCGGGTCCGCCACGGTCTGGCGCCCTGGGCGCGGATCTGCGGCATCGCAGTGTGCGCGCTGCTGACGCTCGGCCCGGTCATCTGGACCGTCTCGACGTCCCTGCGCACCCCGGCGGACTCCGCCGACCTGCCGCCGGAGATCGTCCCCACCGAGCCTTCCGCCGACGCGTACCGCGCGGTCTTCGACAAGATCGACATCTGGCTGTACGCGCTGAACTCCACGCTGGTCACCGCTCTGATCGCCATCGGCCAGATGATCACTGCGGGCCTCGCGGGATACGCGTTCGCGCGCCTCGACTTCCGCTTCAAAAAACCGCTGTTCGCGCTGGTCCTTGCCACGATGATGGTTCCCTTGCAGGTGACGATCGTCCCTGTCTTCCTGGAACTGAAGGTCCTGGGCCTGACCGACACCCTGCTGGCGCTGATCATCCCGGCCTTCCCTACGGCCTTCGGCACGTTCCTGATGCGCCAGTACTTCCTGGGCATGCCCAAGGACCTCGGCGAAGCGGCGATGATCGACGGTGCCGGCCCATGGCGGGTCTTCCGCTCGGTCTACGCGCCGCTGGCGGCACCCGGCCTCGCGATCGTGGGGGTCCTGGCCTTCAACTACCACTGGAACGAGTTCTTCCGGCCGCTGATCCTGGAGACCTCGACCGAGAACCTCACGCTGCCGCTGGGCCTCGTCTCGCTCCAGGGCAATCTCGGCACCGGCTCGATCTCCGTGGTACTGGCCGGAGTCGTCCTGTCCATGATCCCCGCCGTCGCCGTGTTCGTCGTCGGTCAGCGCCCTCTGCGCGAGGGCATCACATCCGCAGGAGTCAACCGTTGAACCGCGTACACCCGTTGACCGCTCCCGGCGGCCCGGCCGACGACCCGCACGCCCCGCGCTTCCGCGTCCGCCCGCCGGCCAACTGGATGAACGATCCCAATGGTCCGTTCCACCGAAGGGGCCGCTACCACCTCTTCTACCAGTACAACCCCGCAGCCCCCGTCCACGCCAACATCCACTGGGGCCACGCCTCCAGCGCCGACCTCGTCCGCTGGGACCACCACCCCGTCGCCCTGACCCCGACCCCCGGAGGCCCGGACGAGGCCGGGTGCTGGTCCGGATGCGTGGTGGACGACGGCGGAGTTCCGACGGCCGTGTACTCCGGGATCGACCGGGAGCACACCGGGCTGAGCAGCATCTGCCTGGCCGTCGCCGAGGACGACGACCTCATCGAGTGGAAACCGGTTCCGGCCCCGGTACTGACCGGGCCCCCGCCCGGTTCGGGCGTGACGATGTTCCGCGACCCGTTCGTCTTCCGCTTCGGCGGCCGGCGCTGGGCACTCGTCGGGGCCGGACACGCGGATGGAACCCCGTCGGTACTGGTCTACGACTGCGAGGACCTGTACGCCTGGCGGTTCGCCGGCGTGCTGCTGGACGGACGGCACCCCGTGGCAGCCCGGACGGCGGCCGGAAGGTCCGCTCCCCCGGGCTCGGCAACGACCGGATGGGAGTGCCCGCAGCTGTGGCAGACCCCGGGCGGTGACTGGGTCCTGGCAGTGGCGCTGTGGGACGGAGACCCATGCTCCACGGCGTATCTGACGGGGCTCCTGGCACTGGACCGGAGCGGCACCCTGAGCTTCTCACCCCGTACGGGCGGACCGCTGGACCACGGCCGTGACTTCTACGCGCCCTCTGCCTTCCAGCACACCGAGGCGGACAGGGCGTTGCTGTGGGGCTGGTCGTGGGAAGCGCGTCCGCAGGAGGACGTGGACCGGGCGGGCTGGGCGGGGGTACTGACCGCACCCCGTGTAGTGGACGTACACCCGGACGGCACGCTCCGGGTCACCCCGGCACCGGAGCTCGACCTGCTGCGCGCGGCCGGACCCTTCGGCACCGGTCCGCTGCCGGACGCCTACGACCTGGAGATCGCAGCGCGCTCACCCGGCACCGTGGGGCTGCTGCGGTCCGCGGCAGGAGCGGAGCTGACCCTGCGGCTGGACCCGGCGGCCGGCACTGTGGTGCTGGACCGCTCGGAGTGGCCGCGCGCACGGCCGGGCGGCAGCGGCCCGCTGGTGCTCCGTACGCGCCCAGGCGCGGAACTGGCCGTACGCGTCCTCGTCGACGGATCGCTCCTCGAACTCTTCGCCGGGGACAGGGCGACAGCGACCGAGCGGGTCTACCGGCGCCCCGACGACGTGGCCGAACTCGTCGTCTGCCAGGGCGACATCCAGGTCAGGGGCTGGGAACTGGTGCGACCGAGCCCCGTGTGACCACCGGGCACTCCAGCTTCCGCGTGACGGCCGGCGGAGCGGTGCCACTCTCTATGGCCTCCAGCAGCAGCCGGACCGCCGTCTCACCCATCGCGCGGTGTGGAAGGGCGATGGTGGTCAGGGGCGGGCTGAGGTGAGCCGCCATGTGCTCCTGGTCGTCGTAGCCCACGACCGAGAGATCGGCGGGAACGTCGAGCCCGAGCCGAGCGGCGGCGTGCAGCACACCGGCGGCCACCCGGTCGTTGTAACAGACGATCCCGGTGGGCCGCCGGTCCGCGGGCACGCCCTGCAACACCCGCATCGCCCCCTCGTACCCGGAGGAGATCTCCCCTCCCGAGCGGACGATCCACTCGCGGTGTGCCGTGGAACCCACCGCGCGCAGCGCGTCCCGGAACCCGCGCAGCCGCTCGGCGGAGGCGATGTCGTCCAGGCCGCCGACCAGCGCGACCCTCCGGTGCCCGGCCTCCAGCAGCAGCCGCGCTGCCGAACGGCCGCCCGCCCGCTCGGCGGGGATCACAGCCGGGAGTGATCCGTCCTCGGGATGGCAGTTGGCGAGTACGGCGAACGTACGGTGCAGGCCGACCGGAACGCGGGCCCTGCGCAGTGACAGCGCCGCGTAGATGATCCCGTCGACCCGGCGGTCGAGCAGCTCGGCGATGGCCGCGTCCTCAGTGTCCGGGTCCGTCCCGGAATCGACCGTGAGCACCAGATGCTCGCGGCTCCACGCGGTGTCCATGGCGCCGCGCAGCAGCCGGCCGGCGAACGGTGAGGTGGCGATCTCGTCCGTGACCAGCCCGATCACGGCCGTACGGCGCCGCCGCAGGCCACGGGCGACAGCGTTGGGCCGGTAGCCGAGCTGAGCGGCGGCCCTGCGGATCTTCTCCTGCGTCTCGGCGGAGAGGTTGCCCTGTGCGCGCCCGTTGAACACGAACGACACGGCCGTGTGCGACACCCCGGCGAGCCGGGCGACATCGCGCGAGGTCGGCCGCACCACTTCACCGTCCTGCGACTTCTCGCCCCTGCTCACGCCACGTCACCACCGCGTCCGACCTGATCGGCCCAGCTTACCCGCCGGGGCCTGCGGTGACGGATCGCTGCTGGAAGCCCGGCGGCACAGCGAGCCGCCACGGCGACACGGCCCGCGCCGGCCGCAACGCGACGGGCGCGGTGCGATGCTCGGGCCGGTGGTTCAGCGGGGTGCGTATGTGGCCCGGTCGAGCAGGCGACGCCACACCCCGTAGGAGGTCGCCTCCTCGGTGGGGCGCAGTCCCATGCGGTTGCAGTGCATGTGGAGCAGGGCCAGGACGATGTCTCCGCGGTCTGCTTGGAGTTCGCCGCTCCGCTCCAGCTCGTCCATCCGGCGGGTGAGCCGTTCCGCGGCCGGCTGCCACACGGCGGCGGCGCGGTCGAGCAGTTCGCGGGTCGGGCCGGCTTCCGAGCGGGCGGACCACAGGCCGCGTCCGGCCGTCCGGTACAGGTCGCCTCCGGTGTTGCTCGACGCCGCCACGCGGGCGAGGGCGTGGCGCGCCTCGGGCTCGGGGGCCAGGGAGGCGCACAGCCGGTCCAGGGTGAGGGCGACCAGCGCGGCACGTTCCTGGGAGGCGTCCAGGCCGAGGTCATGCAGACCCGGCAGTCCGGTTCCGGAGGCGCGCAGCTGCCGGAGGAGCTGGACCACGGCCGCACTGTCCTGGCGGAACCATTCCTCGGCTTCGGCGATCAGTTCGGGGCCGCCGTACCGCTCGACCTCGCGCGGATAGCTGACGAAGGTGTGGTCCGCGATGTGGCCGCCCCGGGCGAGGTCCAACGCCCAGGCGGTCACCTCACGCAGGACGTCCCCTCGCACGGCCTGGTCGGGCACGAAGAACCGCACCCGCAGATGGGGAGCCGGGTCGCCGTAGCGCAGGAAGAACGGGGCGGCCACGCCGTACTGTCCGGACAGCCGCCCGGTGAGGCCGGCCAGGCCCACGCCCAGCAGCGTGTCGTGTGCGTCCGGTTCGGCGTAGAGCTTCACGGTCGCCCAGTCGCTGCCGATCCGCTTGATCCGTTCGGACTCCCCGACAGTGTCGCGCACCGGGCGGGGCCGCACGTGCCGGGCCACACGCCCCGGGTCCTTGCTCGTCCGTACGAGGGGCACCACGATCTCGGAGGCGTACGGTTCCCCGGCGGCATCCCGTAGGAAGCCCTCGTCGGGTGCGGGCAGGACCTCCTCCAGAGCGATGCCGTCCTCCGGGGCCTGTTGCAGGCTGTCGTGCAGCTCGCGCAGCGAAGCGGCGCTGGTGAGGTCCAGCAGCAGGGTGTTGTCATTGTTGACGACGTTGACCAGGCGGGGCACCATCCACGTCTCGGCCCAGGCGGCGACGGCGTCGGCGAACGCGCCCGGACCGGCAACAGCGCCGTCGCCATGGCCGTTGCCGTCGCGGTTGCCGTCACCGTCAGAGGGGCTACCGGGCGGCGTGAGGTCGTCCGGCCGCAGCCGCCACCGCGCCCGGCGCAGCACCAGGTTGCCCCGCTCGATACGGGGCAGGAAAGGCATGGTCCAGTTCAGCCCTTCCCAGCTGAACCACGAGACCGTGCTGGAGAGGGCGAGGGAGACCTCCAGCAGGAACCGGCAAGGGTCCGGTGCTCCGGTCCAGTTGAGCATCGTGCGATCGGTGACGTGCAGCCGCCGGCCCAGCGAGCGGCTGCGCAGATAGAGCTTTCCGTCGGCCACGCCGACGAGGACATCGTCCAGCCGGATCACGTGCTCCTCGTCCTGGCCGGGCGTGACATTGACCGGCAGTTCCCACGTGTGCGCGGTGGGGCGGATCGTGACGTTGATGGACCGGGCGTCCTGAGGAAGGGAGGACAGCTCGGCGAAGACCGCGTCGCCCTGGCGCTGCTCCTCGGCGGCGGCCAGTTCCCGCAGCGACGCGCGGGTCCTCTCGTCCAGGAGGTCGTGGAAGCGTGCGAAGGTCCGGCCGCCCGGCACCACCCCGGCGGTACCGCAGATCGCGCGCCAGTGCTCACGGCCGGGGCCCGGTGCCTGGAGGGCGAGGTACAGATCGAGGACGGGCATCGGCGGCCGGTGGTCGTCCTGCGCTGCCGAGACCTCGGCGAGCTCGTCGAGCAGCCGGTCGTCGAGCTGGACGGTCAGCTGCCGGCGGGCCAGCGCCCCGGTGACCATCCGGTTCAGTACGGCCTTCCGTGACTTCTCGCCCGGCTGGTCCGACCGGTCCTCGGGCTCCTGCACGCCGCCCGGCAGCGGGTACGTCCGTCCCGGGGAGCGGTACCTGCGCGGCGGGCCGAGCCCGGTCTCCGGTGTGAGTGCCTCCAGCAGGGGGATCTCGGAGCGGTGGCCGTACCGTTCGGAGAACGCGTCGGCGTACTCCTTGAGATGCGGCGGGTACCGGTCTTCCGCGCCCACCCGCAGCAGCACGTGGGCGGCCTCTTCGGCAAGGTCGGCGACGGGCCGGGGAAGGACCACGGGCGCGTCGGGGTTCAGCGCCGAATCGATCTGCAGGGTCGGGCCCGAGTGACCTCCGACGGCATCGGGCAACGGCGTGCTCGCCGCCTCGAGCAGTTCCGGTAGCGGGAGCCCGCCTTGGTTGAAGGCGCTGATCGCGGCTTCCACGCCGTCGATCGTCCGCGCGACGGCGGGGTCGGTGACGGGCGGCAGCACCGAACGCAGCAGTGAGTCGTCGCCGGTGGTCGGACCGGTCGGCGGGACCAGCAGCCGGGGACGCTCGGCGGTGATGAGGATGTCGCTCTCGAAGAGGCCGTCGAGCAGGGCGGCGATCCGCTCGGCACCGGCGTCCGGATAGGTCTCGGTGAGCGCAGCGGTGAGGTCGCCGAGTGTCGTCGGCGTACGGGTGAGGTCGAGCACGGACCGTATCGGCGCGGTGAGCCGTACGCTGACCGAGCGTCGGCCTTTGGGCCTGGTCGGTCTGGCGTGCCCCTCGTCGTCGTGCGCGGCAGGGTGGGCGATCTCGGCGCCGTCGACGAGTCCATACCCCTCGGCGGTGGACAGCCATACCCGGCCGCGGGCCACATGGAGCAGGTCGTTGCGCCGCACCCGCAGCTCGCGTGTGCGCTCCGCGCCGAAGGCGAGACGCTTCACCAGGTGCATGACCCATCCGGAATCCGCCCGGGCGCGCGCTGTGCCGATGGCGCCGTGTCCGAGCCGGGTCCGTTGCTCGGCGCCGAACACGCCGGTGGTCACGCCCGCGAAGAGGCCGAACGGCGTCGATCGGAAGCTCATCCGGTTCAGATAGCGGCTGAGGCCGCGGACGGCCTTGCGCCGGCTCTTTCCGGTGAGGCTGTCGAACCGCTCGACGGCGTCCGCCAGATGAGGCGAGGCGGCCCGTACGGCCTCCGGCACGCCCGGGGTGCACCACAGTTTGCGGAGCTGGTCCGTGTAGCTGTCCTGCCAGGCGTCCGTGCGCGGCGCTTCGCCGTCCGCCGCCACGGGGAGCGAAGCGAGCAGTTCGAGCATCGGGCGTGCGGGCAGGGCGGGCGCCCTCAGCATGAAGAACCCGCAGGCCCGGTAGGTGTCGTCGGTTCTTCCGCTCACTTCTCCCCCGCTCCTCGCGTCCCGCCCGACCCCGCTCCTCGCGTCCCGCCCGATGCCGTCTCGCTGCCTCCCGGTCCACTCCCGCGCGGGGGCCTGGGAGTCAGGAACAGCAGCTCGTCCCACTCGGCCGCCGCGTCGGAGACGGTGCCGAGCAGGGCAAGCAGGACTCCGGCCGCACCGGTCAGCAGACCGGCGTTGTGCTCCGGGTCGCCCCACGGGGTGTAGTTCGGGAAGAGGTAGGGGTGGTCCGGGTCCGCGTGCGCGCACAGTCGCGACCGGAAGTCGTCGCGCAGCCGCCACAGGTCCGGTAGGCCGGTCTGGGCGGCGGCGCGGTCGTAGATGGTCACCAATCCCGCCAGTCCGTGGCACAGCGTGGGCGAGTTGAGCCGCTGGTCCTCGGTCGGGGTGCGTTCGATGCCCAGGAGCGTGGCCACCGCGAGTTCGGTCGGCTCAGGGTCGCCGCAGGCTGCGGAGGCCGGCAGCAGGGACGCGGCGATGCCGGGCGGGCCGTAGCACCACGCGCTCCTGGCCGGAGTCTGGGGAGCGGTGGTGTCGGGACGCCCGGTGTCCGGATGGGGCAGCAGAGTGTTGGCCCACGCCGGGTGGTCGAGGCCGTCGATGCGCAGCACTTCGAGCGTCCGGGCGAGGGCGCTGATCGCCTTCCGGACCTGGCGTGACCGTGCTTCTGCCTCCCCGGTGCCGGCCGCGTGGGCGGTGTCGGGGCGGCAGAGGGCCGCGAGGACACCCGGTGGCCCGTGGGCGAATCCCAGGTTGTAGACGCCGTCGGGAAACTGCTTCAGATATCCCGGAAGGGGCGTGGGCTCTCCGTCGGGGCCCGGAATGCTGGGGAAGTGGGAGGGTGCGCAGAACCATCTGAGCCTGCCGCCGTCGTCCTGGGTCAGCTCCACCAGGTAGGCGACCAAGCGGTCCGCGGCTTCCCCGGCCGCGTCCGTCGCGGCTCCGCCGAGGACATCCGCGGCCTTGCGAAGCGCGGCGAGCCAGCCGGCCGCGCCCCCGATGGCGTCGTAGTCGTGCGAGGCGACGCTTCCAGCGGCGGTGGGTAGCTTGATGGCCAGCGTCTGCCGGGCGAGCTGGTCGGTGAGCGTGGCGAGCGTCGGGAGGTAGCGCGGCTCCAGTCGGGCGTACTCGGTCACCGCCCAGACGACTCCCGCGGTACCGAGGTAGAGCCCGGGCGTGTGCACGGGCGTGGCGGCACTCGCCTCGGCCGTACGCCGCAGTTGGAGCTGCCCGGCTTTGAAGTAGCGGTCCTCACCGAAGACTTGGGCGGCGTAGCGGAGGGCGAGCGCGATGCCGGGGGCGCCGTCGGCGAGGTCCGCGTTCCCCTCGGCTCCAAAGGTGGATTCCGCTCCACCGGTCGATCCGGCTCCACCAGCCGATGCCGTGAGCCGGTCAGCCACCTCGCGGGCCAGACGCAGAACCTCGTCGTCGGTCACTGTCCCCGCTGAACGCGGCTCCATGGCGCCCTTCCTCTTCTCGGCTGCCCGGGCAAGCGACCACGCGGAAGGGGCAGGGAGTCCGTGTGCTCGGACCGCAAATCCCTCCGCGTGGTGCGCCATGGGTGTGCAGTCACCTCATACGAGGCGTGTCAGCAGCACCCGCTGAGCGTGTCGGTGCAGGCCGAGGTGCGCGATGTCCCGCAACCGAAATCCGTGGACGCTGCGGAACTGGACGACACCTCCGAGTGGCTGACACGCAGGTCGAGAGAGAATTCGTCCTCGAGCAGTTCTTCGTTCATTTTGTTCCCTCCGCGTAGAGGTCCGCGTCCGCACGAGCTTCGCTGTGGCATCGACGCGTGTGAACGCCGGTTTTCCGGACTCGTGGAACGTAGTAGAGCAGCAGGAGGAGCGTCAACACACTTGCCACAGCGGCCACTTGGGAAACTTCCGACGCCCCCGGGAACAGCGGAAATCCGTTCTGTCTCCAGTCAGGACTATCGTGTATTGCACGGATTGGGGAGCCGATCTCCGGATACGACAGACCAACCCGACTTTCCGAGGTCTTATTGCTGAGCGGCGGTGCCGCTGCGGGGCGAAGGGATATGCGCCGCCGACGGGGCGGATGCCCCCCTCGCCCCCAGGACGCAGCCCGTCTCAAGGAGACGGCGCGCGACGCCGATGTGCACGAACTGATCGAGGGCCTGCCGCACGGCTGCGACTCCATCGTCTTCAAGGGGTAAGAGCGCGGCGTCCAGCCACCCCTCTCCCTCCCTCGACTGCAAGGGCGCAATAGCCGAAGGGGGTTTCCGTGGGCCCGTCATCGGCTTGGCTGTGGGACGTCAGTCGTGGTCGGTCACGGGTGGTGGGGGCGGAGGATGACCAGCGGGCCTGTCGACGCGGTAGACGTAATGGGTGCGGTCGTCGTCCGGGTTGTCCGGGATCAGCTCGGCGGTACCGATCCTGTGCAACCCGGCCTTCTCCAGGGCCCGCCACGAGGCCCGGTTGGTCGCGTGGACCGGGACGACGACGGCGGACGCGTCCGGACGGTCGGTCCATGTGGCCGCCACGATCGCCCGGACGATGCGCGGGCCCAGTCCCTGCCCCACCCGGTTGGGGTCACCGAGCAGGTAGTCGATCGTGATCGCCGTATCGGGGAGTTCGATCTGGCCGGCCACCTCAGCGTGGTAGTCGGGGTAGTCGGCGAACCGGCACCGCTGGACCAGGGCAACCGGCATGCCGTCCTCCATGACCAGCAGGTCTTCGGCCGGCTCCGCGCCGCGCGCAGCCGGCCCGAAGTCCCGCTCGATGCCCTCCGCGGACGTGTCGTGTTGCCACCACCGGGCCACGTGCGGCTGCGCGAGCCACGCCCCAAGCAGCCCGAAGTCGCTTTCGGACACCCGCCGCCAGGTGAGCACCGTGCCTCCTCGCAATTGTCCAGGTCCCGCGCCCGGCGTGAGACGCACACCCGCCGAGCCTCCCTCTTCCCTCACCGAAGCCGCTCGAACGTGAGCGTCACCCAGTTGCTACCGCTGCCGGTTGCTGCGTCGGCGCACCCCTTGGTTCACATCGCTTGGTGGCCCGGATATAGAGGTGCACGACCGAGGCCATCGCCAGGATGAGCAGCGGTCCGAACACCCACGGATATGCGGCCAGCGTCGTCGGCAGATAGCGGTACGACACCAAGAGCGCGACGAAGACCGTTGTGCCGTAGGTAACCATCTGGGTTGCTTGCCGGTCCCAGCCTCGGGCCAGCCAGCGCATCGCTGCCTCGATCGTGACCGCGAACACGACCCCGGCGACGATGTCGACGCCATAGTGGTAGCCGAACCCCAGCGTTGCGCCGAGCGTGGTGATCAGCCAGAGCGTTCCCAGAAGTCGCAGAACGCGTGGGCAGTTGCGGGAGTGAATGAAAATCACGGTGGCCCACGCTGTGTGCAGGCTGGGCATGCAGTTGCGCGGGGTGATCTCGTCGTGTGGTATCGGGTGCGGGGCGTTGAGCAGCGGGGGTGGGGTGTCCGGCCACAGGTTGGCCAGTGCCCAGTGCCCGCCGTCGGCACCGTAGGTGAAAATCGGTCCGACCACCGGGAAGATCATGTAGATGGCCGGCCCCAGGAGGCCGATCACCAGGAATGTGCGCACCAGATGATGACTGGGGAATCGGCGCTCCACCGCCACGTTCCGCAGCTGGTACACCGCGATGACGACCGCCCCCAGCGCAAGCTGTGCGTAGACCCAGTCGAGAACGCTGGTGCCGATCGGACCGGTGGCCTCGACGACCCGGCCCACCAGCCAGGATGGGTTACCCAGGGCGTGGTCTGCGGTTGCCACATACGGGTCGAGCACGGTATGCCGGGTCTTCGATGTAATGAGCAGCCAGGTGTCGCCCGTCTTGCGACCGACCCACAGCAGCAGGCCCAGCCCGACGCCCTTCAGCAGCAGGACGCGTTCCCGTCCGGTGCGACGCGTGACAGCGATGACCGCGTATGCCAGAAGCACCCACAACGCACCGTTGCCGAAGTAGATCTTCGCATCGAACGCCCACCGCACCGGCAGATACGCGAGGTCGATGCCGATCGCGACACCCGCAGCGACAAAGCGCTGCCGCCAGGTGAGCACCACCATCATCAGCGCCAGACAGGCGTACAGCAGCGGCCCCGATTTCGGGGTGAGTATCACCTCTCGCGCCTGCGTGGTGATCGGCCCCGGCGCACCGTAGTGACGCGCGGCGACCTCCAGGGCGGCGATCATTCCGAGGGCTGCAACGGCCCCCAGTACGACCACTGGTCGACGCCACGCGGCGCTCTTCTTTCCATGGTCGAGGCGCGAGGATATCCCCGGCAGTCCAGATATCAATTTTCAGCCGATTTGTTCGATTTGATCAATTACTTGGTTTTTCATGCCGGATGGCATGGCCTTCCGGGGAAGGCAGGCGATCAGGGAGATCGTCGTGAATCCGATCAAGTTACCGGAGCCAGGTTGTGCTGGTCACTGATGGTGCCAGGACCAGTGCACCCTTTTCCTGATAATCCTTGTCGACAGGCCGGGGCGGAGGCTTCTTCGCTCCGCGCTGTCGCAGCCCGCCGTCGCATCCGCGCCGTCGACGCGCTGGAACTGCCGCACTCACCTCTGCTGTCAAGCGCAGCTCTCGGACTCAGCCCGCAGGCACAGCACTAGCTCTCGGCCTCGTCGTCGCTCTCCCCCTGGGAACGCAGACGGCCCAGGTGGATGCGCATCCGCCGCTCGGCTCCCTCCGCGTCCCGGGCCAGCACCAGGTCGAGCAGCACCTCGTGTTCCTCGGCCGACTCCATGAGCTGACCGCTGGCCGCGAGCCCGGCCAGCCCGTAGAGCCGGGCGTGGCCGCGCAGCTGTCCGACGACCTCCACCAGACGGTGGTTTCCCGCGAGTTCGAGCAGCGCGAGGTGGAAGCGACGGTCCGCCTCCAGAAAGCCGATCAGGTCGCCCGTACGGGCTGCGGCCACTATCTCGCGGGCGACGGGGCGGAGCGCTTCCAGCCGAGCCGGATCGCCGGATCGAGCCACCCGACCCACTGTGGGCACCTCGATCAGCTCTCGGATCTCCACGTACTCGGCGAGGTCACGCCCGGAGAGTTCGGTGACTCGGAAGCCCTTGTTCCGTACGGGTTCCACCATGCCCTCGCGGGTGAGGTCGAGCATCGCCTCGCGCACGGGCGTGGCCGAAACGCCGAACTGCGCGGCGAGCTGCGGCGCTGAGTACACGGCGCCGGGGCGCAGTTCTCCTGCGATCAGTGCGGCGCGCAGGGCGTGCACGACATGGTCGCGGATGCTGAGCCGGTCCGGCACAGCAGGCAGCTTCAGCGGGCGTTCAGCGGTCATGCGCGCAGCGGCTCCTCGGGTGTGATCCACACCGAGTGTATGCCGGGTGGCTGCTCGCCAACTGCGGAAGCAGTCCGGCCGGTTCACGTCTCTCGCATGACATGTGATGTGTGAAATTGTACTGGCGCCCACACGAGCACCCTCCACGACATCTGGAGTACAGATGAGCCGGAACGATCGAAGAAGCTCGTTACGCGCACGCCTCACCCGCACCCTGTGCGCCGGGGCCCTGGCCGTATCCGTGGCCATGGGCGCGGTCCAGTTCGGCGACGGCGGAGCGGCGGCGCACGCGGCGCCGCGCGCCCTCGACCGCGACCGCGATCTCGACCGCGACAAGGGATCGGGGCCCCACACTTCGGACTCCGCCACCAGAGCGGAGGGCATACCGGAGCACACCCCGAAGCGCCTACCCGGCAGACGGCTACATGCCGAGGACCGCCCACCGGCCTCGGCCTCCAAGCACACGCTCCAGTACGACCACAACGACCCGACGGCGTCACCGTCCGAGAAACGGCCCTCCATGAAGGGCGTGGGCCCGGGAACGGGGAAGGCCGCCTGCTCACCCGGCGACTTCGCGCAGACCGGCAAAGCGCTCGTCGAGCAGATCACCTCGTCCACCACAGAGTGCATCAACACCCTCTTCGGCCTCACCGGCGGGGACGCCAAGGGCGCGTTCCGCGAGGAGCAGATGATCACTGTCGCCGACGCGCTGCGCGACGGCTCCGCCACCTACCCCGGCGACGCCGGCACCGGCATGCCGCAGATCGTGCTGTTCCTGCGGGCCGGCTACTACGTGCAGTACAACCACGAGCAGGACGTGGGCGAGTACGGGCCGGAACTCAAGGCGGCGATCCAGCGCGGCCTGGACGCGTTCTTCGGCTCCGAGCACTCGCACGATGTCACCGACGCCAACGGCGAGACCCTGTCCGAGGCCGTCACCCTGATCGACAGCGCCGGGGAGAACGCCCGCTACCTCGGCATCGTCAAGCGGATGCTGGAGGACTACGACAGCTCGTACGACGACAAGTGGTGGATGGTCAACGCGGTCAACAACGTCTACACGGTGCTGTGGCGCGGGCATCAGATGCCGGACTTCGTCAAAGCGGTGGTGGCCGACCCCAGCGTCCTGCGCACCCTGTACACCTTCGCGAAGGACCACCTCGATCTGCTCGGCGGGCAGCACTCCTACCTCACCTCCAACGCGGGGCGGGAGATGGGCCGCTTCGTCCAGCACGGCCGACTGCACCCGAAGGTGCGCCCGCAGATGAAGGCGCTGCTCAAAATGAGCTCGATGACCGGGAGGACGGCCCCGCTGTGGGTCGGCGTCGCGGAGATGGCCGACGAGTTCGACGACTACAACTGCTACTACTACGGCGTCTGTGACCTCGAAGAGCGGCTCAAGAAGGCCGTCCTCAAGACCGAGGAGCCGTGCAGCGACAGCATCTCGGTCGTCGCTCAGGACATGGACGCGAGCAACTTCGCCGACACCTGCACCAGCCTCAACGGCCAGGACGCGTTCTTCCACAAGGTCGCCAAGGACGACGGCCCGGTGAAGGACGACAGGAACACCCAGCTCGAAGTCGTCGTCTTCGACTCCGACATCGCCTACCGGACGTACGCCGGGGTGATCTACGACATCGACACGAACAACGGCGGCATGTACCTGGAGGGCGACCCGTCGGCCGAGGGCAACCTCCCCCGTTTCATCGCTTTCGAGCGGCCGGACGGCGACAAGTTCCGGATCTGGAACCTCAACCACGAGTACACCCACTACCTCGACGGCCGTTTCGACATGTACGGCGACTTCGAAGCCGGAGTCTCGACCCCTACGGTGTGGTGGATCGAGGGCTTCGCGGAGTACATCTCCTACACGTACCGCGGGCTCCCCTACGACGAGGCGATCAAGGCAGCCGGCAAGAAGACCTATCCGCTGAGCAAGCTGTTCGACACGACGTACGAGAACTCCAATACGGCCCGCACCTACCAGTGGGGCTACCTCGCCGTCAGGTACATGCTGGAGAAGCACCCTGACGACGTGGCCACCGTGCTCGCCTCCTACCGCACCGGCGACTGGAACGCGGCACGCAGGCACCTGACAGAGAACATCGGCACACGCTACGACCAGGACTGGTACACCTGGCTCGACGCCTGTGCGAGCGGCTCCTGCTGACCGCCCACCGCCCGTGGTCCCCGGCCCCTGGCCGGGGACCACGCCATGCGCGCCGACGGAACAGCTGCCTTCTCGACCAGGAAGCCCTGGCCGGGGCTTCCAATGTGTCGAACCCGGCGGGTGACTACCGCGTCCGGAGAGCTCGGCGCATGAACGCGTCGATGCAGCTGAACACCAGTTACTCGTCCGGGTCCACGATTCCCGGCACCACCGACTCGCCCAGCCCGAACGGCCAACGCCGCATCGAGGCGGCCGAAACCACGCTCCGCGCCGTAGCTGATCGCCCGGTCCGTGAAGAGGGAAGCTGCTCCGCCCAGGGTGGCGAGGGGCGTCCGACGGACAACTCGAGCTGCCGAGCGGCTCGGCAGCCGTCAGCCGGCCGCTCCGCACGAAGCCCCGGCCATGCTGCTGTGACCTGGCTGCTCCAGATGTCACCCGTCTGGGTCAGAAGCTTTGCGCACCCCTCCTCTGCACCGCCTGCCCAGCGCGAGCTGTGCGGACGTTTCTCCTTACTCTGGAAGAGGCCGCACCCGGCCGGGTCGGAGGCGATGAGATGAGGGAGAACGCGGGGGCGGCATTCGGGTTCGCGGGGGTGGCGATGGCGGCCGTCTATGCGCGCGACCGGAAGGACGGCGACCGGCTGCGGATGACCGAGCAGCTCGGCCGGACGAGCACGCCGTACGAGTTGCCACCGGTCCTGTCCCTGAGTGATCACCACCCGGTGACCGAGGCATACCGCACCGGCCGGTCCGTATGGCCGGCCACGGCTCACCCGGTCACCGCCGGGGAGACACCGGCGGTATCCGTGGGGGCCCTGCCGCTGGGCATGGTGCACGCACCGCTCGGCTGCCTGCTGGTCGTCGCCGACGGTCCGGACCGCTTCGACCCCACTCGGCGGCGCCTGCTGGAGATGTACGCCGCCCAGGTCGTGATCCGGCTCGAGGCGGACGGCCTGCCACTGACCGGCCCCGAACCCGGCGGGGAGCGTGCCCGGGGGACCTCAGTGCTGCGCCGGATCCGTCCGGGTGCCTTCACGCTCGGCCTGGACACGGGCGACATCGACGCTGACAGCCAGATGCTCCGGCTGTTCGGCATCGCCCCCGAGAGCTTCGACGGGCGCATCGAGGCACTGCTCTCCCGCGCTGTACCGGACGACCTGCCCTCCATGATGGCCCTCGTGGAGCCCGACCGGCGTCCTCCGAACGTCCGGGACCTGGAATTCAGGGTTCGGCTGAGCACAGGCGAACTGCGCTGGCTCTCGTTGAGCTGCCAGGTGCAGTTCGCCTCGGCCGGGCGGCCGGACCAGCTGCTCGGCGTCGTCGCCGACGCCTCCCAGCTGCGACCCAGCGCTCACGAGGTCTCCCGGGTCCAGCGTCTGGCCACCGCCCTCGCCGACGCCACGACGATCCGCGAGGTGGGCAGCGTCGTCGTCACCGCCCTGCTCGACTCGCTGGGAGCCGACCGGGTGGCGCTCGCCGAACTGGTGGGTGACCGGCTCGTGGTCACCGTTCTGGAACCTTCGGATCAGAACGCCTGGCCACGGGCGTGGCGGTCTGCCTGGCGCACGGAATGGCCCGACGCGCCCTCCAGCTCCCTCCCGACGCTGGAGGCCGTCTTGCGTGAGGGGACCATCCGCCTGTGGCCGTCGCATACGGCCACCCAGCCGGACCTGGCCCGGCTGGGCCCCGGCGGACTGGCTCTGCTGCCGCTGCCGGCCGAGGACCGGGTGGTCGGCGCGTGCATGGTCGGCTGGGACGAGCCGCACGAGTTCGGCTTGGAGGAGCGCTCGCTGCTGACCGCCACCGCCTCTCTGGCGGGGCAGGCCCTGGTGCGGGCCCGTGCGGTCGACGCCGAGCACGAGCTCGCGACGATGCTCCAGCGCAGCCTGCTGCCCCGCAGGCTGCCCGCGCTGCCCGGCGGAGTCGCCGTGGCCCGGTACCTGCCGGCCACCGCGGGGCTGGAGGTGGGCGGTGACTGGTACGACGTGATCCCGTTGACGGACGGGCAGGTCGCCTTCGTCATCGGGGACGTGCAGGGCCACAGCGCCGCCGCCGCGACCATCATGGGCCAGATGCGCACGGCGATCAGGGCCTACGCGGTGGAGGGCCACGCCCCCGACGTGGTCGTCTCGCACGCCAACCGGCTGCTGGTCGACATGGAGACAGATCTGTTCGCCACCGTCTGCTACGTCGCGCTGGACATGGAGGAGGGAAACGCCTGGTTCGTCCGGGCGGGGCACCCGCCGCCCGTCATCCGCGACCCGGAGGGCACGACCAGAGAACTGCACGCCGAGATCGGGCCGCCACTGGGCGTCTTCACGGAAGCGGAGTACACCATGGCGACAACCACGCTCGCCCCCGGCTCCGTCCTGGCCCTGATGACGGACGGCCTCGTGGAGTCCGCGCACATGGAGGTGGAGGAGGGGTTGCGCCGCGTCGGTGCGTCCCTGGCAGCCGCGGACCCGTCCGACCCCGATGGGACGGCGGATTCCCTGCTCGGGGACACCGCGCGCCGCGACGACGATGTGGCGCTGCTCCTGCTGCGCTACGACGGCATGGCGGTCAGGCCCCGCCGGGCCGGCTGGGCGGTGTGGCGGCTGCCCGATGCCGCCGTGCACGCGCGCCGCTTCACCACTCGCACGCTGCGCAAGTGGGACGCGACGGAGGAGTCCGACACGGTTCTCCTGGTCGTCTCCGAGTTGGTGACCAACGCGCTGGTGCACACCCGGGGCGAGGTCCGGCTGGATCTCACGCTGGCCGGCGACCGGCTGCGCGTCGCGGTCAGCGACTCCTCACCCCGTACGCCCATCCGAGCGGCCAGCATGGACTGGGAGGCCACTGGCGGCCGGGGCATCCTCCTCGTCGACGCGCTGTCCGAGTCCTGGGGGTCGGTGCCGTTCAGCGGCGGCAAACAGGTGTGGAGCGAGATCGCCCTGCCGCCGAGCGAACCCGACCGGCCCACCCGGGAGGGGGAGGCCACACAGGGGAACGGACCCGGCCATGGAGATGCTGCGGCCGCGAAGTAGGAAATACTAGGACATTATGGTTTCTCTGAGCTGACAGGTGTGCCGGACCGGCCAGGGAGGTGCCGTGGATGAAGCCTCATCCGGCTCGGACCGGGGCCCTCCTGGCCGGCGCGATGCTGATGCTGGTGCTCACCGCCTGCGGGCAGGCGAAGCTGTCCGACAGGCAGCCGAACAGGAGCAGGCCCCACCACGACGGGGGCTTCACCATCGGACTCCTCCTCCCGTCCCGCCAGGCCACCCGCTGGCAGCAGTTCGACCGGCCGCTGATCAACAGCAGGGTCCACGCACTGTGCCGCACCTGCACAGTGCGTTACGTCGCGGGCGGCGCGGATGCGGCAGCCCAGCAGCGGCAGGCCCAGTCCCTGCTCTCCAGCGGTATCGACGTGCTGATCATCGGCTCGGTCGACTCCAGGGCGGCACGGCCCGCCGTCCGGGAGGCGGCAGCAGCGCAGGTGCCGGTCATCGCCTACGACCAGTTGGCCGAGGGGCCGATCTCGGGGTACGTCTCGTTCAGCGGCAAGCAGGTCGGCAAGCTCCAGGGCAAGGCGTTGCTGAAGGCACTGGGCCCCGAGGCACCCCGGCGCAGCATCGTCATGCTGAACGGCTCGCCCAACGATCCGAACTCCTCGGACTTCAAGAACGGGGCTCTCTCCGTCCTCAGGGGCCGGGTGAAGATCGCCAAGGAATACGACGTGCTCAACTGGAACCCGTCGATCGCCTACACCGACATGGCCGCGGCCATCTCCGCCGTCGGACCCGACCGCATCGACGGCGTCTATGCCGCCAACGACGGCCTCGCCTTCGGAGCCGTCGCCGCGATGAAGGCGTCCAGCATCCGCCCACTGCCCCCGGTCACCGGCCAGGACGCGGACCTGGACGCCGTGCGGCGCATCATCACCGGCGAGCAGTACATGACCGTCTACAAGTCCTTCAGCCGTGAGGCCCGTGCCGCCGCCGAGATGGCCGTCGCTCTGGGCCGGGGCAAGAGCATCGCCGACATCGCCACCGGGACGGTCAGCAACAGCTCCCTCCAGGACATCCCCTCCGTCGTACTCGAACCCGTCGCACTGACCGCCTCCGACATCGAAACCGTGATCAAGGACGGCGTGTACACCACCGATCAGATCTGCACCCCCGAATTCCGCTCCGCCTGCGCGAGGGCCGGCCTCCTCGGATAGACGCCGGCCGGACGGCAGGTACTCAAGGCAAGGGAAGAGCCCACGTGTCGACCACCCCCGTGCTGGCGCTGCACGGCATCTCCAAACGGTTCGGTGCCGTGCAGGCGCTGCTCGACGTCGACCTGGAGATCCACGCCGGTGAGGTCGTCGCCCTGGTGGGCGACAACGGCGCGGGCAAGTCCACACTCGTCAAGGTGATCACCGGCGCCGGGCCGGCCGACGACGGCGTGATCGAATGGCGGGGCCGCACAGTGCGCATCCTCCAGCCGCGCGACGCCCGCGAACTGGGCATCGCCGCCGCCTATCAGGACCTCGCGCTGTGCGAGAACCTCGACGTGATCGGCAATCTCTTCCTCGGACGGGAGGTCACCCGGCTGGGCGTCCTGAACGAGGTGGCGATGGAGCAGTGGACCAGGGAACTGCTGAATACCTTCTCCCTCCACATCCCCGACCTGCGCGCCCCCGTCGCCACGCTCTCCAGCGGGCAGCGGCAGGGCATCGCGATCTGCCGCTGCCTCCTCGGCGAGCCCGAGCTGATCCTGCTGGACGAGCCGACCGCAGCCCTGGGCGTCCAGCAGTCCGTGCAAGTCCTCGACTACATCGAACGCCTGCGGGAACGCGGACTCGGCGTCATGCTCATCAGCCACAACCTCGGCGACGTCAAGGCCGTGGCGGATCGTGCGGTGGTGCTGCGGCTGGGACGGAACAACGGCTTCTTCGACGTCACCACCACGTCCCAGGAGCAGATCGTCTCCTCCATCACGGGTGCCACCGACAACGCCGTGTCCCGCCGTGCGACACCGGAGTGGGAACTATGACATCCACGGAACAGTCCCCGGCCGACTCCTCCGGCTCAGCCGGGTCCACCGGCTCACCCGGCAAAGAGACCGGGCACCGACAGAACAGCCTCCTGGAGGTCGTGCGCCGACGGCTGCGCGCCGGGGAACTCGGATCGGCCTCCGTCATCGTCGCCCTGGCGGTGATCTGGGCCGTCTTCGAGAGCCTCGACACCAGTTTCCTCAGCCCGCGCAATCTCTCCAACCTCAGCGTGGACATCGTCGGCACCGGCCTGATCGCCGTCGGTGTCGTGTTCGTGCTGCTGGTGGGCGAGATCGACCTCTCGGTCGCTTCGGTCAGCGCCCTGGCCGCAGCCCTGTTCGCGGCGGGCAATGTGCAATACGGCATCCCGGAGGTGCCCGCCGTTCTCCTCGCGCTGGCAGCGGGCGCGGCCGTCGGCGCCATCCAGGGCTTTCTCGTCGCCAGGGTGGGCGTGCCGTCGTTCGTCGTCACGCTCGCCGGGCTGCTGGGCTGGAACGGCCTGACGCTGTACATCTTCGGCGGTCAGGGCTCCATCATCCTGGACGACGGAGGGCTGGTCGTCACACTCACCCACTACTACTTCCACGACGTCGCCGTCGCCTACGGCCTGGCAGCCCTCGGTACGGCCGCCTACTTTCTGCTGTCCTACCGGAACGCGCAGCGCCGCAGAGCCATCGGCGCCCTGCCGGCCCAGGGCTCGCGCGAGATCGTGCTGCGCACCCTCGCCCTCGCTGCCGTCTCCTTCGCCGCCGCCTGGACGCTCAACCAGTTCCTGGGCCTGCCTCTCGCACTGCTGATCTTCCTCACGTTCCTCGTCTGCCTCGATCTGCTGCTGCGCCGGACGACCTACGGCCGCCGGATCTTCGCCCTCGGCGGTAGCGTGGAGCCGGCCCGCCGCGCCGGCATCGCCGTGGTGTCGGTACGGGTGTCGGTCTTCATGATCTCCAGCACGATGGCCGCGATCGGCGGCCTGTTCCTGGCCTCCCGGATCACCTCCGCCAGTGAGACGGCAAGCTCCGGCAACCTGCTGATGCAGGCCATCGCCGCAGCCGTCATCGGCGGTACCAGCCTCTTCGGCGGTCGAGGCCGCACCTGGTCGGCGCTCCTGGGCATCCTGGTGATCCAGTCGATCGCCTCGGGCATGGCGCTGCTGGGCATTCCGGTGGCCGTCCAGCTCATGATCACCGGCGTGGTCCTGCTCGCCGCTGTCATCATCGACACGCTCGCGCGCCGCACGATGCACGCCCACGGCCTGGCCTGAAAGCAGTACGGCATCGGACGGCAGCGCCGCGTGCCAGGTGGGCCGTAGGCCCCACCCGCGGCGCTTGCACGAGCTGAGAACCCTTCAGCAGGGCACCGGGGGCGCCCGGCCTCGCGCTCCAACCCACCCACGCCGCAAACGAGGCCCCAGTCCTTGCCGAGCTCATCCCCGACGCCGGAAGCGGCATGTCCTCACGGCATGCGGGAAGCCGTGGGGATTTGGTACGTCCCGGAGGGGGTGTGGAGCCATGGTCCCGATGTCGCGGCGCTGGTCAGGGGGACGCTGGTGCTGTCGTAGGGCGCCGTGGGCTGCCGTCAGGGTACGTGTCAGTGGCGAAAGGGGGCTTGAAGCACCCGCACACGGTGGTGGCGGACCCGCTGGATTTACGCGCCCCGTAACCGTAGTTCAAGCCCTCGGGGGAACCACAAACATGGACTGTACCGCGCCCGCTGCGACTTGCGGATATTCGCTCGGCCTGACGATACGCAGGCTTCTTCCGAAGACGTGTGTTCGTTGACACAGCGACCGCTCGAACCGACAGTGCAGGCGCGAGCAGGGCACGACACAGCCCGATACGTTCGACTCCGCGTTCGGCGCGGGGTGCTCGCGGGCCGACGGCACCCGGCACGCAACGTAAGGGGGAAGCACTATAGTGTCGATTGACAGGAAGGGAAAATTATATCTCTACCGCGAGGACCTCTCGAACGAGAGGGCGCAGGCATTCTCCACTTACCCATTCTGATATCTACAGAATTTGTTACTCAAGATAGTTCAGGCTGTCTGATGCCTCCTGGAGAGCTTCACGCATGTCCTGAACATCATAGTAAGGTGAGCCGCACCCCGGGCGGAAAAGTGACAGCGGCTCAGCAAGCTCCTCAAACGCGAGGGACTCCGGGAAATTCTCCACCAGGATCCCCTCGATACTATTGATCAAAGAAATCGATTGATCCTCACCTGATAGAAACACATCAATGAGAGAAAGAAGCTCCGCCTTAGCGTTCACGGGGTATCGAATTCCTTTGGAATCATGACGGTCACAATATGATTCGGATTGGTGGAACTGACTACGACGAAGGGTTTTCCGGGAAGCTTCATCGCTCTCACTTGGATAGTTTGACGCGCTGGATCGTATTTTACCTTGTTCCCCTTGTCGAGAATGTAATCGATGGCGTTGAGCGTCGTCGGTGGGCGCCCTGGCCCAGTTCCTGCAACGCGTTCCGCCGCGTGCGAGGAGAGCGTTCTCCCCTTCGGCGTCGTCAGATCGGGCACATGGACGCCCAACCTCTGACGGTTGGCGAAGGTCGGACTATACGGCGTAACTTCCTTGCCGCTACCCGGCTTTTTATCAGCAGAAGGCGCGCTGGCCGGTGCTAGCCCAAGGTAATCGGCGTGAGTAAACGGGTTTCTGACGTAGGCGTGCGGATTGGGTGCTGGCGCCACGCCGAGAGGGTCTGAAGTCAGGTAACGAGCTGTTTCGGGGTCGTAGTAGCGAAAGTAGTTGTAGTGCAGGCCCGATTCCGGGTCGGCGTACTGGCCCGGGAAGCGGAGTGGGCAGGGGGTGTCGCCGTGGCCGTCAGGCGAGGGGAGGGGGGTGCCCCACAAAGTGGTGCGGTTCTGCCAGGCCAGTGACCCCTCGGGCGTGATGAGTTCCGTGGGAGTGCCCGTCAGATCCGTGACGATCGCGTGGAAAGCAGGGTGCGTTGCCGTCGGCTCGGTGAGTTTTGAGAGGAGTGAAGTGCCGGGCCCGGGAACGAGCTGGGTGTGGTCGGTTTGGGTGAGGGGGCGGTGGGTGCCGGGGGCGTAGTCCCAGGTGGTGGATTTGCCGTCGGGCGTGGTCTGCTCGGCGAGGCGAGTGTCGTCCCAGGTGAAGGTGGTCGCCTCGCCATCCGGAGATCTCTTGGATATCCGGCGGCCCATGGGGTCGTAGGCATACGTCCACACCCCGCCGTCCGGTGTCGTGACGGCGGCAAGGCGGTCCTCCGCATTCCAGGTGTAGGTCCAGGTGCGGCGTTGGCCGTTCAGGAGGCGACGCGTTGTGGAGGTGCGGCGGCCCGCCGCATCGTGGCCGTAAGACGTGTGGCCGGCTCGGTGGAGACGGGTTCCTTCGGCCTGGCGTTTGCCTGGGGCCGGGTGGTCGGGTGCCTCGGCGCTGGTGATGTTGCCGGCCGGGTCGTAGGCGTATGTCTCCCGCCAGCCGTGCGCGCTGACGCCCGTCACGCGGCCGACCGGGTCGAGGGCGAAGCGGCGGGTGCCCGTGGCCAGCTCGCGAATCTCGGTGAGGTAGCCGTCGGGGCGGTAGGCGTAGGTGCGGTGCTGGAGGAGCTCCGGTCCTGATCTCGCAGTCTGCGTGGTGAGGCGGTCGGCCGCGTCCCACTGCTGGGTGAGGGAGATGTCGCCGGTTCGGCGTTCCGTCTCGCGGCCTGCCGCGTCGTAGGTGAAGGTCAGTGTGCCGTGGTCGGTGGCCAGCTCCGCGGGTCGGCCGTCGGCGTCGTAGGTCCAGGTGGAAGTGAGGCCGGAGGGTGTGATCCGTTGTATCGGCAGGCCGAGCGGATTGTAGGTGTAGGAGAGAGTACGGCCGTTGGTTGTCTCGGTCAGCACGCGGCCCAGCGGGTCGCGTTGGATGACGACCTCAACACCCGAGCTACTGGCGCGGACCAGGTCGCCCGTTGCGTTGTAGGTGTAGGTGGTGACGGTGCCCGCATCCTCGTCGTGCTGCTCGGTCACGCGGCCGAGTGCGTCGCGGGAGAAGCGCAGTGTCTGGCCTACTGCGTTCGTGCGGGCTACCAGTCGCCCCGACGCGTCCAACGTGTAGGTCAGGCGCGCGCCGTTGAAGTCCGTCTCGGAGGTGAGGCGTCCTGCCGCGTCGTACTCGTATTCCCAGTGCAGGCCCTGGGGGTTGGTCACCCGGGTGAGGCGGAGGGTGGTGTCGTAGGTGAAGGCGTACGTGGCGCCGTCCGCGTCCGTACGCGACACCAGCATGTCCCAGGGCCCAGGGGCGTGACGGCTGGTGTGCCCGGCGGGGTCGGTGTGGGTGAGGAGGTTGCCTTCCGCGTCCCAGGTCCAGCTCTCGCGGCCCCCTGCAGCGTCTTCGCGCCAGCGCGGTTTGCCTTCGACCGTCCAGGCCATGCGCGTGACGTGTCCGAGGGGGTCGGAGATTTCGGTGATGCGCCCGAAGGCATCGCGGCTGATGCGGGTGGTGTGGCCCAGGGTGTCGGTCACTGTGGCCGGGAGCCCTGCTGGGGTCGGGGTGATGCGGCGGGTGTGGTCGAGGGCGTCGGTGATTGCGGTGAGGTGGCCCCGCTCGTCGTATGCGTAGTGGCTGACCGCTCCCGCTGGGTCCACCGAGCGCGTGAGGTTGCCCAGTTCGTCGTAGGAGTGCTGCCAGCATGCACCACCCGGTTCCGTCACGGTGGTCGGCTGCCGCAGGTGGTTGTACGTCGCGGATACACGGGACCCGTCCGGCAGCAGCACCTCGGCCAGGTTGCCGTCCTCGTCGTAGCTGTAACGCGTGGTGCGGCCCAACTCGTCCGTGTGGGAGAGGCGGTCGTGGCCGCGTGCGTCCCACTCGGTGCAGGTGCTGTTGCCCAGCGGGTCGGTCTCGGCGACGACCTGACCGTCGTCGTTGTAGCGGAAAACCGTGCTGTGGCCGTGCGAGTCGGTGTAGGTCGTGGTGCGTGTGGCGTCGTCGTAGGTGAAGGTGTCGTTGTAGATGCCGTCGGTGCCCTCGGTGCGGATCGTGCGGCCCGCCTCGTCGTAGGTGAAGCGGCACCACACCCCGTTGCGGTCGGTCCACGAGAGCATGCGGCCCTCACCGTCGTAGGTGAAGCGCATCGCCTTGCCGCTGGAGTTGATCGCCTCGGCCAGATTGCCGGCCTCGTCGTATCCGTAGCGCATCACGAGCGTGCCTGCTGCCGGCGCCTGCTCCCGCTCGTACGCCGAGGGCGCCTCGTCCAGCAGCCGCAGGGCGGTGACGCGCTGCCCCTCGGTCTCGACGGCGAGGTGATAGCCGCCCGAGTGGCGCAGCGCGGTGGGTATCCCGGCCGCGTCGCGGTCCACCTCGATGCGGGCGCCGTTGCGGTCCTGCCAGGATTCCACCGGCATCCTGAGGGTTGTCTCGTCCTCGGTGGGCCCAGGGTGGGCGAAGGTGCGTGTGACGCCGCTGTCCGGGTCGGTGACCGTGAGCACTCCGTCCGGTTTGCCGTCCCATTCCAGCGGCCAGCGCGGGCCCTTGTCCGGCAGGGCGGGTACGCCCGGCTCCGGGATCGGGTAGACCAGCCGCATGCCGTCGGCGGCCGCGAAGATGGCGCCTTGCGGGTCGAGTTGGACCTGCTCGTCCAGGGTGGAGGACCAGCTCGGGCCGAAGCACACCCCGGCCCTGTACGACGACACATGAGTACGGGTGAAGTCCAGTGGCAGTGATGCGGGAAGTGACAGATCGGTCAGCTCCATGAACATCGCCCCGGTGGCGACATCAACCGGCTCCCCGGCACCGGGCACCTTGCTGGTCGGCCGCGCGGCCTTGCCCGGAATGAGATTTTCGCGCAGCGAGGCCGGCGGGCGCATCATCGGTGGTCTCGCCCCCGGCCCGGGGGCGAACGGCCCCAGGACCGCGCCGGTCAGGGTGCCGTACTTCGCGGCGTTGCTCACCTCCTCCAGACTGAACCCGTCCTGCTGCCCGGCCAGGATGCGGGCGGGCTGCGCCACGGCCAGGTCCATGGCGACGCTCCCCACCCCGGCGAACACGGCACCTCGCGCGATACGGGCGAAGATCGCGGCGGCACGAGTCGCCAGAGAGGTGGACTTCTCAATACTGAGAGTGACGATCCCCGTCGCCGCCGCCACAGCCGCCGCATCAGAAGCCCCGAGCGTGGGACCGGTCAGCGCGATCCCGGCCACGATCAGCGCCGCGCTGCCCACGATCTCACTGCGGATCTGCTTCTTCGTGCCATCGATGTCGTCCGCGAGCTCGTCGAGCATCTTCGCCATGTCCCGGGCAGATTCGGGCAGATCGCGCAGCCAGCCCTTCTCTCCCCCGCCGACATAGCGGGACCAGAACTTGTCGAACGCGTCGATGGCCTCGCCGCTGTTGACCTCCAGGATCCTTTGCGCCGAGTTGTTGGTGTCCCCCCGCACCTCCTCGGCATCCTTCGCGAACGCCCGCCATGCCTTCGCCGCCTCCCGGAGCTTGCCCTCATCCCCGTCAGGCCAGATCAGGCCCATCTTCTCGAGGGATCTCCCATGCCTTCTCCAGGGCACTCACGCGCCGCCGCCCCCCTGTCGCCCTACTTGCCGTGCTCGTCGCGGTCGCCGTGCTCGCGGGCGACTCTGGTGAACATGCCCTTGATCAATTCCTCGTTGTCGACGTGCCCGTCCTTCATGTCGTCGAGCGCCTCATGAATGCTCACCAGACCGAGCACCAGCACCCCCGCCGCCTGCTCGATGGAGCGCTGGCTCGACTTGTATTCCTTCGCGAAGTTCTCACCCGTAGGGTCATCGCCCCACGGCTCCCCCAGACCGTCCAGCGTGGTGATCAACGTGGTCAGCGCCCGGCTCAACTTCCGGCTCTGCTCACCGAAGACCGGTGCCGCGAGCTTCAGCTCCGGCACCCCGATCCCCAGCACCTCACCACCCTTGCCCGCACCAGGTCCGTAGTCGGGAGTCGTGGCATGGTTCAACTGCATCCGCGGGGACACGTTGGGGTGAGTCATGGCAACCTCCTGCACTGCTCAGTCGATACGGTCGACCGCGTGGTCAGTCGCGGACGATGGACTGGATCTCCTCGAGGGTGATGTCCTGCTCGTAGGTGGACTGCCCGTTCGGAAGGGCTGGGTCGCCAGCTGGCGGGCCGTCGGGATCGGCGGAGTCGGTCCAGGTCACGTCCCACACCAGGGAGGCTTTGAACGGGTACGTGCCGTGCTCGCCGCCATTCCCAGAGGCCCGCTTGTAGCGGATGTTGCAGTTGGCGCCCTTCGAATCGACCTGGTAGCCGACCTCGACCTTCTCCAGGTCCTCGCGATACTGCCGGGTTTCTGGCCGTCGTCACTGCCGCAGGCTGACAGGCCGAGCGAGGCAGTGACGGCCGTCGCAGAGAACGAGGCATGACGGACGCTTCGCTTGCTCATCGACTTCAACTCCACCATGACGCATTAGCTTTGCGACCCAGTCGGTCCGGATCGCGCTCGACCCCCCGTGCGCCAAAAACACTCAAGTGTAATCACACGGTCACTCTGACAACAGTGCAACGGCCACTCCTCGGGTTACGTAGCACCCCATAGCGGGCGATAAAGACGCACCTGTCATTCACTGAGCGTGCACTGGTGAGTCACCCGAGCCGGCCCGACCGGCTCCCAGGATTCGTTGGACGCCGCCGCGACCCAACGATCGGGATCGGCATCGGGCGACGACGGCAGGTGGGAGAGCTTCGAACCATACGCACGCACTGGTGGCGGACGGGACGCTGAACATGGCCGATTCGTAGCCGCAGGGCCACGCTCCGGCAGGCCCCCAGCGGCGTCGCACAAGACGCTGACCTGAGCAACGTCTCCCCGCTCTCGATCGAGCGGCGGGCATGTGTGGCGCCGTCGGGGCGAGGGAGAAGGGCGGACCTGGGCATACGCACAGCACCCGCAATCACCAACCTTATGCCTGCTCAGCGAAACCACTGTCACCAGAGAGACAAGACCCGCTACCCCCAGCCGAAGAAGGGGGCCTTCGCGGCCTCCACCAGCCAATGCGCACTGCCTGGATCAGCCTCCGCAGTGTCCAGCTCGGGACGCGGCCCAACGCCAGATCACCGCCCCCCAGGGGGGCAGCCCACTCCCCTCACCAAGGAGGAGATCGCCCAGCTCACCAAGGACCTCGGGGACCTTACCGACCGGCTCCAGCAGGCCGCCCCGAACGCAAAGCACCGCTCTACGCGGCCTTCGGGCTCACGCTCACCTACGACCACAGCAAAAAGGCCGTGACTGTTGAGTCACGGCCAGAGAGCATCCGCACACGACGTGCAGAAGGTACGTGTCCGAGGGGGGACTCGAACCCCCACGCCCGATAAAGGGCACTAGCACCTCAAGCTAGCGCGTCTACCATTCCGCCACCCGGACTGGGCCGTGCCACGGTGATGTGCCGTGGCGACGGCCGTAACGATACCAAGGGTTGGGAGTGCTTCTCACCTGGGTTTCCTGGTGGGTTGCCCCATTTGTGATGTTTGTACGACTTTCTTCCCTTCGGGTGGGGTGCTAGGGGTGGCGCCTGCCGCGCAGGTAGGCGGCGGAGCGGCGCGCCGAGGAGAGGGAGCCGGCGGGGTTGGCGTCGGGGTCGACCGCGTCGTCGCGCTCCATGAGCCAGTGGTGGTCGGCGGGGCGGCCCCGGTGGCGGCCGCGCTTGAGGACGGTGCCGATGAAATGCTCGTAGTCGATGTCGCCGTCGCCGACGTCGACCATGTGGTAGCCGTCCGGGGAAGCCTCGTCGTGTTCGCCGTCCTTGACGTGGAAGAGGGGGTAGCGGTGCGGCGCCGCCAGTACGTAGTCGACCGGGTCGAAGGGGGCCGGGGTGCCGTCGGGGCGCACGCTGAAGCGGTACTTGCCGGCGAACGCCCAGTAGATGTCCATCTCCAGGTAGACCAGTTCGGGGTCGGTCTCGGCGAGCAGCACGTCGTAGAGGCGCACGTTCGGCTTGTCCTCGGCGAAGCCGAACTCCATCTGGTGGTTGTGCTGGTAGAACTTCAGGCCGCGGGCGCGCGCCGCCGCGCCGTAGGTGTTGAAGTCCTCCGCCGCGCGCTTCCAGCCGTCGACGGTCCGGCCGTAGCGGTCGGGGCTCGACGCCGTTCCCACATGGGGGACGCCGAGGGCCGCCGCGTCGTCGAGGACCTTCTCCAGCTGGGTGGCGAAGGTGTAGGCGGCGGGATCGTGGGAGTAGTAGCCGACGTGGCTGCCGATGCCGCGCAGCCCGTGGTCGCGCAGCAGGCGCTTGAGCCGCCGGAGAGTGATGTCGCCGGTGCCCTGGGTGTAGCCGGCGAACTCGACCGAGTCGTAGCCGTAGCGCTCCAGCTCCTTGAAGACGGCGCTGAAGCCGAGCGTCTGTATCTGGTCACGGACGGTGTACAGCTGGATGCCGAGCTTGCCGCGCGGGACGATCGGGCGGCAGCCGTGCCGGTCGGTCCCCGGGGCGGCTGCCGAGGCCGGCCGGCTGCTCAGGAGCGTGGCCGCCGTGGCGCCTGCCGCCACGCCCAGGAAGCCGCGGCGGCGCAGCTTGCGGTCCAGCTCCGTGTGCTCGTCGGTGTGCTCGGTGGAGTGTCTGCTGGTCATGAGGGGTCTCCCAGTGCGAGGTCGAGAAGCAGGCGTTTCACTTCGGTGGCGGGGAAGGGCCGGCCGCCGGCTGACGGTCCGTGTTCGCCGAGGGCCCCGGCGCGGGAGCACAGGAGCATCGGGCCCTCCTCGGGCCGGTCCGGCAGCCGTCCGTGGCTGCCGCGGATCGGGGTGGGGTCGAGGGGGACGACGGACATCCGGTAGCGCATGCCGGCCTTCTTGCGGGCCAGGGCCGCGGCGGCGCGCAGCTTGACGTAGGGGTCGTTCGGGTCCATGAAGAGCTCGACCGGGTCGTAGCCGGGCTTCCGGTGGATCTCCACGAGCTGCGCGAAGTCGGGGGCGCGGCGGTCGTCGAGCCAGTAGTAGTAGGTGAACCAGGCGTCGGGTTCGGCGACGGCGACGAGTTCGCCGGAGCGCGGGTGGTCCAGGCCCGCCTCCTTCTTGTCCGTCTCGTCCAGGAGCCGGTCCAGGCCGGGGAGTTCGGCCAGTGCCTCTCGGGTGGCGGGCAGGTCGGCCCGGTCGCGTACGTAGACGTGGGCGAGCTGGTGGTCGGCGACGGCGAAGGCGCGGGAGGCCCACGGGTCCAGGTACTCCATGACGTCCTGGGTGTGGACCTCCAGCAGTCCGGCGCGGCGCAGCGCGCGGTTGATGTCGATGTGGCGGCGTACGCGGGTGATGCCGTACTCGGAGAGGGCGACAACGGTGCGGCCCTCGGCGCGCGCGTCAGCCAGCAGCGGGGCGAGTGCGGCGTCCACGTCGGCGGCGGCGCGGTGGGCCCGGGGGTCGTCGGGGCCGTAGCGCTGGAGGTCGTAGTCGAGGTGGGGGACGTAGCACAGGGCGAGGTCGGGGTGGCGGGTGCGCAGGATGTGGCGGGTGGCGTTGATGATCCACTGCGAGGAGGTGAGGTTCGCGCCGGGGCCCCAGAAGGTGAACAGGGGGAAGTCGCCCAGTTCGGCGACCAGTTCGTCGTGGAGGGACGGCGGCCGGGTGTAGCAGTCCGGCTCCTTGCGGCCGTCCGCGTAGTAGATGGGGCGCGGGGTGACCGTCCAGTCGGTGTCCGCGCCCATCGCGTACCACCAGCAGATGTTCGCCACTGTGTAGCCCGGCTGCCGGGCGCGCGCCGCGTGCCACAGCTTCTCGCCGCCGACCAGCGCGTTGTGCTGGCGCCACAGCAGCACGTCGCCGAGTTCGCGGAAGTACCAGCCGTTGCCGACGATGCCGTGCCTCGAGGGGAGTTCGCCGGTGAGGAAGGTGGACTGGGCCGCGCAAGTGACGGCGGGGAGGACGGTGCGGAGGGGGGCCTGGGAGCCGCTGTCGGCCAGGGCGCGCAGGTTCGGCATCTGGTCCAGCAGGGCAGGGGTCAGCCCCACCACGTCGATGACCAGCAAGGGGGCGCTCACGGCAGCTCCTTGAGGCCGAGGTCGGTGAGCAGGTCGCGCGCGGTCGACAGCTCGGCTGCCAGACCGTCAGCGAGCTGTGCGCGGGTGGTGGGGCGCAGTGCGGGCGGGAGGGCCTGCCAGGTGTAGGTCTCCACCTCCAGGTGCCGGGTCAGCGGGGCCGGGCCGCCGACCAGGTGGCTGAGCGTCTCACCGAGCACCCCGGTGGTGGCCGTCAGCGGTGGGCTGAGCGGCGCGTGCAGCGGGACGTGGAAGTGGGAGCGCCACGGCCCGGTGGTGGGCAGTGCTCCGGGGGACAGCGCGCGGTCGAGGTCGTCGGTGGCGCGCAGGGTGCCTTCCGGGGTGCGGGCACGGGTCTGGTGCAGGAAGCGCGGCTCGGCGAACTCGGCCAGCGCCGCGCGCACTCGGGGGTCTTCGGGGTGTGCCGCGTGCAGCGCGGCGGACAGCTGGGACTTGACCACCGACAGGCCCGCCTCGCTGAGCGCGGCCAGCGCCTTGGCCGGGTTCTCGAAGGCGGTGGCCAGGTGGCAGGTGTCCACGCAGACGCCGATCCGGTGTGCGGGCGGGCCGTCCTCGCCGCTGAGCGCCTCGACGGCGTCGGCCGTGGTCTCCACGATGCAGCCGGGCTCGGGTTCGAGACCGACGCGGATGGAGCGGCCGGTCAGCTCCTCCAGCGCGTCCAGCCGCGCTGCCAGGGTGTGCAGCCGGGTCAGCGCACGGTGCCGGGCCTCGGCGTCGAAGCCGGTGCGCCAGGCGAGCGGCAGTGTGGAGATGCTGCCCTCTCGTACGTCGTCGGGCAGCAGCGCGGCCAGCAGCCGGGCGAGGTCGGTGGTGTGGTCCAGGCGCGCGTCGTCGGTCCAGTCGGGCCGGTAGACGCGGTATTTGACGTGCTCGTCGCCGAAGCCCTGGTACGGGAAGCCGTTCAGCGTGACGACTTCGAGGCCCGCCTGGTCGAGCCCCGAGCGCAGCCGGCGGACGGCCGCCGGGTCGTCGGTGAGGGTACGGGCCGCGTCGCGGGCCAGCCACAGGCCGATGCCGAGCCGGTCCCGGTGCAGCCTGCGGCGTACCGGCTCCGCGTACTCGGTCAGCTGTCGCAGTACGCCGTCGAGCTGCTCCGCGGCGTGGACGTTGGTGCAGTAGGCGAGGTGGACCGTGGTGCCGTCGGGGTGCCGGAATCGCATGGCCGCGCTCTCCTCACTCTCCGCCGCGCAGAATGGAGTTGCCCTGGTACAGCTGCTGTTCGTGCTCGCCCGGCGATACGCGGTCGAGGGCGAGGTCGAGATCGAGCCGTCCGCTCTGGCCGTAGAAGGCGACGGGGTTGTGCCACAGCACCTTCTCGACGTCGTTCTCGTCGAAGCCGGCGGCGAGCATCGCGTCGGCGACATGGCTGGTCTTGAGCGGGTCGCTGTGCCCCCAGTCGGCGGCGGAGTTGACCAGCACCCGCTCGGTGCCGTGGACCCGCAGGATGCGGACCATCCGGTCGGGGTCCATCTTGGTGTCGGGGTAGATGGAGAAGCCGAGCCAGCAGCCGCTGTCGGCCGCCGCGCCGACCGTGGTCTCGTTCAGGTGGTCGAGCACCACGCGCTCGGGCGGCAGCCCCGACTCCCGGAGCACGTCGAGTGTGCGGGCCAGTCCGGCCGCCTTGTCGCGGTGCGGGGTGTGCACGAGAGCGGGCAGCTCGTGGTCGAGGGCGAGCTGGAGCTGCGCTGCGAGCGCGGTGTCCTCGGCCGGTGTCATCGAGTCGTAGCCGACCTCACCGACCGCCACGACCCCGTCCTTGAGGAGGTAGCGCGGCAGCTCGTCCAGTACGGGCGTGCAGCGCGGGTCGTTGGCCTCTTTCGGGTTGAGCGCCAGGGTGCAGTGGTGGACGATGCCGTACTGGGCCGCGCGGTAGGGCTCCCAGCCCAGCAGCGAGTCGAAGTAGTCGAAGAACGTCTCGGGCGAGGTGCGGGGCTGGCCCAGCCAGAAGGACGGCTCGACCAGCGCGCGGACCCCGGCCGCGTGCATCGCGGCGTAGTCGTCGGTGGTGCGGGACGTCATATGGATGTGCGGGTCGAAGATGCGGCGGGTCGGCGTCGGCTGCTGCCTCGTCATCGGGCTTCACGCTCCTCGGTCTTTGTGAACCGGGCCAGTTCCAGCAGGTGTCCGAGGTCCTCGGGCACGGTGCGGCCCGCGGCGGTGCGCTCGCGCGCGTAGTCCTCCAGCATCCGGACGAGCTCGTCGTCCCCCGCCGCACGGTGTTCCAGCCCGGCCACGACGGCCAACGGCACTCCGGTGAACAGGCACTTGAGCACGCCCTGCCGCCATTGGTGCGCGTCCAGGTGAGCGGCGGCGTACGGGCCGAGCGCGGCAGCGATCAGCCGGGTGTCGTTGGCCCGCAACGCGTCCTCGACGAGGGCGAGGGCGCCTGCCGTGTCCGGTGGCGGGTCCAGATGCGGCAGCGCCAGCAGCACGGCGCGCCGCTCGTCCGCGGTGCCGCGGGTGTAGAGACGGGCGAGGGTGCCGGTATCGGGTGCTGCGGCGTGCAGGATGAGCACGCGGGCGGCGTCGACCGGGTCGGGCACGGTCGCCGTGGCTGCGCTGTCCCTGGGCGCCGGGTGGCATTTGCGGCCCGCGGTGACGAAGTGCAGCTCCCAGCGCGGGAGCCCGGGCGCGGCGCCGGGGCGGGAGGGGTCCGGAGCCGGGTCCGCCTGCGCTGCCGTGCCGGTGGACCCGCTCGTGCCTGTAGGTGCGCCATGCACACCCGTGTCCGTGTGCGCGCCGTGCCCACCCGTGTCCGTGTGCGCGCCGTGTCCACTCGTGCCCGTGTGCGCGCCGTGTCCACTCGTGCCCGTGTGCGCGTCCGCCGCTTCGGCCAGTGCCCGGTGCAGCCAGGCGCGGGACTCGGCGCTCAGGCACAGTTCCAGACCGGTGCGGAGGGAGGCGAGCGGGGTCAGCATGGGGCGTCCTCCTGCGGCATTGCGGCGGCCTTGGCCTCGGCGGTGGTCAGGAAGTCGAGGGAGGCGGCGGCGCGCTCGGGACCGGCGTGCGAATCGCGCGGCAGCTCCACCGTGACCAGCCCGTCGTAACCGGCCTCGCGCAGTGCGGCCAGCACCGGCGGGAAGTCGATCTCCCCTTCGCCGAACGGCAGATGCGTATGGACGCCGCGCCGCATGTCCTCGATCTGTACGTGCCGCAGCCATGGCGCGGACTCCCGCACGCAGTCGGCCGGTGCCCTGGGCTCCAGGCACTGGCAGTGCCCGATGTCGAGGGTGAGCCCGAGCTGCGCGGGGCTGCCGAGCGCGGTACGCAGCCGGTGGAAGCCTGCGAGGTCCGCCAGCAGATGGCCCGGCTCCGGCTCGACCGCCAGCGGTACGCCGGCCGCTGTGGCGCTCTCCAGTACGGAGCCGATGCCGTCGGCCAGCCGCCTCCAGCCCGCCTTCGGCGCGGTGCCGGGCGGGAGTTGCCCGCTGAAGCAGTGCACCGCGTGCGCGCCCAGGTCGGCGGCCACCCGTATAGCCTTCAGCAGCAGGTCCGTACGCGCGGCGCGGGCCTCGGCGTCCGGGTCGAGCAGCGTGGGGTGGTGCTTGCGGCGCGCGTCGAGCACATAGCGCGCCCCCGTCTCGACGGTGACCGTCAGCCCGTACCGCTCCAGCGCGCGGCCCACGTTCGCGGTTCGGGCCGCCAGGTCGGGCGCGAACGGGTCGAGGTGCATATGGTCGAGCGTCAGCCCGACGCCCGCGTAGCCGAGGTCGGCGAGGAGCGCGAGGGCGTCGTCGAGCCGGAGGTCGGCCAGGCCGTTGGTGCCGTAGGCGTAGCGGAGCGGGGAGTCGTGCCGGGTCGGGGTCATGTGGGGCTGACCTTCCGGGAGAGGCGCCGGGCGACGGGCAGCAGACCGAGCAGCACGAGCGCCGAGGTGGAACCGGCGGCCCGGCTCCGTCCCTGGCGAGGGGCGTCCGCACCGGCTGCGGCTGTGGGGGCGGCGCGGGCGGCGAGTGCGGCCTGGAGCGGGAGCATGGCGCGGATGCCACCGCCCACCGCGCGCTGCAGCAGCGGCGGCGAGGGGTTGAGCGCGGCGTGCGCCAGCGGACGGGCCGCCGTCCCGGCGTACGTGGCGCTCGCGGCCACCGTCAGCGGCGTATGCTGCCGCGCCAGCAGCCCGGCGATCGTGCCGACGGCCCCCAGCGCAAGAAGCGGCACGGCCGGAGCCCCGCCCTCCGCCTCCCGCCGTGAGACGGCGGTCACGGCGAGGGTGTGCGCGCCCATGACCGCGGCTGCGCCGAGGGGGCGTGCGGGGCCGTGGACGGGTGCGGGCGGTCCGTCGTCGTTCGCGGCCGTCGCCGTCGCGCCCAGCAGCACGTCGAGCGAGCGGGCGGCCGCCATGGCCACCGGTCCCGCAGGGGTGTGCTTGAGCCGCAGGTCGTACGCCCAGACGGTGGCGGCGAGCGCGGTGGCCGTGGCCAGCGGCAGCCGCCCGGCGCGGGCTGCGCACACCAGCCCGGCTGCCGTCAGCCCGGTGGCCGCCGCCAGCGCGGCCGTGGCGCTGATACGGCCCGAGGGCAGGGGCCGTTCGGGGCGCTCGCGGGCGTCGTCCTCCCGGTCCGCCCAGTCGTTGAGCGCCATGCCCGCCTCGTACAGGCACAGGGAAGCGCCCGCCGCCAGCGCCGTTCCCCGCCCAGGGGCGCGGCCGGCCGCCGCGGCGCCCACCAGCGCGTCACCTGGCACGCTCGACAGTGCCGAGATCCGCAGCAGCTGCGCCCAGGCCGCGAGGGGGCGGCCTGTCTTCGGACCGCCCGTCTTCACGCCGCCCGTCATCGGGGGGACCCGGCGAGACGGGAGGCGAGGTCCAGCAGGGCACGCCACTGGCCCGGCAGGTCGGCGGGGCCGTTGTCGGGGTCCTTGAAGTAGAAACCGAGCCCCGCCAGCGGGCCCGTGAGGCCCAGTCCGGCGGCGCGGGCCAGAAGGCGGGCCAGGTCGAGCACGAGAGGCGCCGCGAGGGCCGAGTCGCAGCCCTGCCAGGTGGTCTGCAGGACCATGCGGGAGCCGAGGAAGCCGTCGAAGGCGATGTGGTCCCAGGCGGTCTTCCAGTCCCCCATCGCCGGTACGTCGTCGATGTGCACCTCGCCCTCGGGGAGTTCGCCGAGGTTGTCGGCGAGCACCCGGGCCTTGCCCGCGTTCTTGGCCGCGGCCGCGGCCGGGTCGGCGAGGGCTGCACCGTCCCCGCCGCCCAGCAGATTGGTGCCGGACCAAGCCCGTACGGTCAGCGCGCGCTGCGCGAACATCGGTGCCAGCACGGAGCGGAGCAGCGTCTGACCTGTCTTGCCGTCGCGGCCCGCGTGGGGCACCGCGGCGCTGCGTGCCGCTTCGGTCAGCCGGGGATGGTGCAGCCCCGCCGACGGTGTGAAGTTCACATACGGGCACCCCGCGCGCAGCGCCGCAGCCGCGTAGAGGGAGCTGGGCGGGAGGGGACGCTGGGCCGTCTCCGGTGCCTCCGGCACGTCGGGTTCGGTGCTGGCGACGTTGACGACGACGGTACGGGCGAGGCCGTGGGTGCGGGTGAACTCCGTGATGTCCGCCGCGTATCGGGAGACCAGCTCCTCCGCCGCGGAGTCGTCCTCCACGGCGGGGGCGCCGGGGCGGATCTCCGCGTCGGCCGCCGCGAGCTCGGCGCGTAGCGCGCCGGGCAGGCCGTGCGGGACGACACCCGCCTCCGCGAGGGCTTCCGCCCGCTTGGGGAGCGGGCAGGAGGCGGTGTCGTGCCCGCCGAAGACGAGTGAGTCGAGGGGTGGGAGGGAGGAGTGGGCGAACGGGGCGGTCTCGGTGACCATGCCGGTGGGTGGGTGCAGGCCGGCGGCGAGGGCTGCGGCGCCGGTGATGGTGGTCGTCGCTACGGAGCCGCGGGCGCCGATGAGCCACACCCCGGTGCGGGGCGCCTGGCCGGCGGGGCTCGGGTTGTGGTGGGTCACGGTTTCCTCCCTCTTGCGGTGCCATGTGGGCGCCTGCGGCGGGCTGCCCCCGTCCCCGCCCGTTCCGCCCTGCGGAACGCCCCCCCACAACCGGGGGTTGGTGCCGTCACGGGTGGGCGGGCGGGTTGGTCAGCGCAGCTCGCGGATGCGGACGTTGCGGAAGGCGACCTTGTCCTCCTCTCCGTGGTTCTGGAGGCCCACATAGCCGTCGGTGAGGCTTCTGGCCGGGTCGGTGTTGGTGTAGTCGTTGATCAGTACGCCGTTGAGGTGGACCCGCAGCCGTTCGCCCTCGACCCGGATCTCGTAGGTGTTCCACTCCCCCGGCGGGTTCAGTGCCGCGTCCCGCGCCGCGAGGTCCGCCGACTGGAACCCGTAGACGGCGCCCGTGGTCTTCTCGTCCGCATCGGTGGCGTCGATCTGGATCTCGTACCCCTTCTCGACCGCCGACCAGGGATCGTCGGAGGCGGGGAAGCCGACGAAGACACCGGAGTTGTCGTCGCCGTCGGCGCTCGCCATCTTCCAGTCGAGCTTGAGCGAGTACGAGGAGGTGAACTCGCGCGCCGCGTACCACAGCAGTCCCATACCGCCGCGCGTGGTGAGCGTGCCGTCCGGGCTCTCCTCGAACGAGCCGGGGCCGGCCTGTTTCCAGCCTTCGAGGCCGGGCCCGTCGGCGGTCCCGTCGTACAGCGGGGTGTACCCGTTCTCCGGGCGGCAGTCGGCCTGTGCGGCACCCGTCGCGTACCGGATGCCGCCCAGCAGGTGCTTGCGGAAGGCGGGGTCGGCGTAGGACTCCTTGGTGTGGCCCGCGCCGGTGTAGAAGGCGCGGCCGCCCGCGTACTTCTGGCACCAGGCCAGCGGGTGGTCGTCGCCCATGGTGCCCCCGCTGTAGGAGCCCTCGTCCAGGGTGGCCAGGATGTGGGCCCGCTCGCGCGGGTTGGAGCGGTAGTTGTACCACTCGTCGGTGCGGTTCCAGCTCTCGCCCAGGTGAGCGGTGGCCGGGTGGCCGCGGTCCTCGATCTTCATCCGCGCGGGCTGGATCGCCGGGTGCGACTGGAAGTAGGCACCGACGAGTCCGCCGTACCACTTCCAGTCGTACTCGGTGTCGGCGGCGGCGTGCACGCCCACATAGCCGCCGCCCTTGCGGATGTACCTCTCGAAGGCGCGCTGCCCGCGCTGGTCGAGCACATCGCCAGTGGTGGACAGGAAGACGACCGCGTCGTACCGGGCCAGCTTCTTCGGTGTGAAAGCGGCGGCGTCCTCCGTCGCGTCGACGGCGAAGCCGTGCTCGGCGCCGAGTTGCCGGATGGCTTCGATTCCGTCGGGAATGGAGTCGTGCCGGAATCCGGCGGTCTTGGAGAAGACCAGTACCTTGCTGTCAGCGCGCTCTGGCAGCTGGGGCTCCGCCGCCTGGCTCGGCAGCGCGAAGGCTCCCGCCAGCAGGGCGGCGGCTGCCGCGGTGAGCGCGGTGCGGCGGCGGTGTGCCGAGGTCATGGCTCCTCCCCTCATCCGGTCGTCACCGTGAAGCTGTCCAGGTCGAAGAGGGCTCCGTCGCCGCCCGTGAAGACGAGGTAGAGCTTGTCCGCGCCGTCGGGCGCGCCCGCGATGCCGGTGCTCACCTCGCTCCAGCCGTCCGTCGCTGTGACCTGTGCGGTGCCCAGGAGCGGTCCATCCGGAGCGCCCGCGCGGACCTCGATGGCGCCCTGTGCCTTTCCGGCGACCCTGGCGGTGAGCTTGGTGACGCCGCCGGTCCGGTAGGGGTCGTAGGAGATCCACTGCCCGTTCTCGGCGCCGGTGACGGCCTTGCCGCCCTCGGCTCCGGCCGCCTCGCCCTTGGTCACTCCGTCCGCGGCGGTCGAGTAGTGCTCGGCCTGGCGGTGCTTGGGCTGGAGGATGCTCTGTCCGTGGCTGGTCAGCGGGGGCTGGCCATTGGCACCGCTGTCGGTGTAGGAGGCGTCGAAGACACCGAAGATGTTGGCGTTCGGGTCGTGTTCACCGTCGGCCTGCGTCTTGATGGTGCCCTTGCACCCCTTGGCGGAGGTCAGCGGGTGGCCGTGGCTGTCGTGGCCGAGGATGTAGGCGACCTCGACCCTGGAGCAGTCGATCTGCGGCTCCTCGGGGTCGGTGACCTGCACCTCGAAGGGGATCTCGTCGCCGAAGGAGAACGGCTGGCCGTCCGCCGGCAGCTTCAGTTGGACCTTGGGTGCGGTGTTGCCGACAGTGACGTGCACGCTCGCCGATCCGGTACGCCCGGAGGGGTCCTCGGCGGTGACGGTGGCTGTGTAGGTGCCGTTCGCCTGGTAGGTGTGGGTCGGGTTCGCCTCGGTGGAGGTCGCACCGTCGCCGAAGTCCCAGCTCAGCTCCAGCTCGTCGCCGTCCTCGTCGGTCGCCTCCGCGGAGAAGGCGATCTTCAGCGGTGCCTGCCCGTCGCTCACGTCGCTGCTGGCCTCGACGACGGGGCTGTGGCCCTCGGTGGCGTTCTCGATGCGGTACAGCGCCGAGTTCTCGTCGCCGCCGAACCAGTTGAGGCCGTAGTCGAGGACGTACAGCGCGCCGTCGGGGCCGAAGTCCATGTCCATGACCTGGGTGCCGGACCACGGGAAGTCGTTGATCTTCAGATTGCCGCCGTCGCGGTCCTGCTCGATGCGCTTGATCCAGCGACGGCCGAACTCACCGGCGAAGAAGTCGCCGTCGTAGCTCTTGGGGAACGCCACCGGGGAGTCGGACTTCCTGTCGTAGCGGTAGACGGGGCCGCCCATCGGGGACTCCGAGCCGTCGCCGAACTCGGGTACGGAGGCGCCGTCGTAAGGAATCCACGCGGGCTTCGCAGCGGGCAGCTTCGTCAGGCCGGTGTTGCGCGGCGAGGTGTTCCGCGGTGCGGCGCAGTCGAACTTCTCCCCGGATTCTCCGGTGGCGAAGTCGTAGTCGACATAGGGGTCGTTCTTGCCGGTGCAGTACGGCCAGCCGTAGTTGCCCGGCTTGGTCACCCGGGCGAACTCGACCTGACCCGCCGGACCGCGTTTCGGGTCGGCGGCGCCCGCGTCGGGCCCGTAGTCGCCCACGTAGACGGTGTCGGTCTTCTTGTCGACGTTCATCCGGAACGGGTTGCGGAAGCCCATGGCGTAGATCTCGGGCCGGGTCTTCTTCGTCCCCGGCCTGAAGAGGTTTCCGCGCGGGATCTTGTACGACCCGTCCTTCTTCACCTTGATCCGCAGGATCTTGCCGCGCAGGTCGTTGGTGTTGCCCGCCGAACGCTGTGCGTCGAAGGCCGGGTTGCGGTTCGCGCGCTCGTCGATGGGGGTGAAGCCGTCCGACTGGAACGGGTTGGAGTCGTCCCCTGTGGACAGCAGGAGGTTGCCCTTGGAGTCGAAGGCGATGTCGCCGCCCACGTGGCAGCAGGTGCCCCGGTTGGCGGGCACGTCGAGGATCTTCTTCTCGCTGCTCTTGTCGAGCGTGCCGTCCTTCTTGAGTACGAAGCGGGCGAGCCGGTTGACGCCGTCGAACTTCTTGAAGTCGGCCTCGGTTCCGGTGTCCGGGGCGTCGCCCTCAGGGGTGTCGAGCGGCGGCGCGTAGTAGAGGTAGACGAAACGGTTCTTGGAGAAGCGCGGGTCGACGCCGACGCCCTGCAGCCCCTCCTCGTCGTGGCTGTAGACGTCGAGTTGTCCGGCGACCTTGGTGTTGCCCTTGGCGTCGGTCAGCCGGAGGGTGCCCTCGCGCGAGGTGTGCAATACGGAGCGGTCGGGGAGGATCGCCATCGTCATCGGCTCGCCGGTCTCCGCCACCCCCTTGGCGAGGGTGACCTGCTGGAACTCGGCTGCCGCCGGCTGCTTGCCAGGGCTGTCGGCGGCTGAGGGGCCGGGCGCCGCCTGGGCCACCGCGATGGTGGCGCCGCTGAAGAGGAGGGCGCTCGCCAGGGCTGTGACGCGGGTGCGGAGTCTGCGGTGTCTTTTGTGCACAGCGGTTCCTCCTGGGAGGTAACGGGGTGGATGCCGTCATCTGCGGTGCCGTGCCGGTGCCGGGCTGTGCTTGTGCTGTGCTGGGCGCTGCGGCTGCGCTCTGGGGGCCGCGCTGTTGTCCCTTACGCCTCAAGGACGGTAGCGGCGTTTGTTTGGGGCGTGAACCCCTTTGACATTCCTCGGTGGGATTTTGTCCTCAGTCAGGACAAAGTCAGGGGCAACGGACCCGCCGCAGGGCTCAGTTGCCGAAGGCCGCGTCGAAGGAGGCGCTCGGCGGGTCGTAGTCGTAGGCCCGCAGCCGCGCCAGCGCCTCCGGCGCTCCGGCGAGCCGGTCCATCCCGGCGTCCTCCCACTCGACGGAGACAGGGCCGTCGTAACCGATGGCCCGCAGCATGCGGAAGACGTCCTCCCAGGCGACGTCGCCGTGCCCGGCGGAGACGAAGTCCCAGCCCCGGCGCGGGTCGCCCCACGGCAGGTGGGAGCCCAGCCTGCCGTTGCGGCCGTCCAGCCGCCGGCGGGCCTCCTTGCAGTCGACGTGGTAGATCCGATCCCGGTAGTCGTAGAGGAACCCGACCGGGTCGAGGTCCTGCCACACGAAGTGCGAGGGGTCGAAGTTGAGGCCGAAGGCGGGCCGGTGCTCGACCGCCTCCAGGGCGCGCTGCGTGGTCCAGTAGTCGTAGGCGATCTCGCTGGGGTGCACCTCGTGTGCGAAGCGCACGCCCTCCGCGTCGAAGACGTCGAGGATGGGGTTCCACCGCTCGGCGAAGTCCGTGTAGCCACGCTCGACCATCTCCGGCGGCGTGGGCGGGAACATGGCCACCAGATGCCAGATGGAGGAGCCCGTGAAGCCGATGACGGTCCGTACGCCGAGCGCGGCCGCTGCCCGCGCGGTGTCCTTCATCTCCTCTGCGGCCCTGCGGCGCACGCCCTCGGGGTCGCCGTCGCCCCAGATGCGCGGCGCGACGATGGCCTTGTGGCGCTCGTCGATGGGGCTGTCGCAGACGGCCTGGCCGGTCAGATGGTTGGAGATGGCCCAGCACTCCAGCCCGTACTTCTCCAGCAGTTGCCGCCTGCCGTCCACGTAACCGGGCTCGTGCAGCGCCTTGTCCACCTCGAAGTGGTCGCCCCAGCAGGCGAGTTCCAACCCGTCATAACCGAACTCCCGGGCCAGCCGGCAGACCTCTTCCAGCGGAAGGTCCGCCCACTGACCGGTGAACAATGTGAACTTACGTGGCATGGTGAGATCTCCTACGTTTGTCAGGGGCACCCGGCGAATGGTGCGTACCCGGGAACGTGGGCTGCGCTTGCCCACCCTGCGCCCTGGGGGCACCTCCCGGCCGGAGGCTGGGGGAGCAGACTGCCCAAGCTTCGCGGGCGGACCATTCCAGGGGCGCGGGGAACTGCGCGCGCAACCACATCGCGCCCGCAGGCCGCAGACGGCGGACAGGGGCAATCACCGCAACGCCCCAGCCTGAACCGGCGTATAAACGGAGTCCCTCGCCGCGCTCTCCTCGACCGCGGCCAGCACCCGCTGCACCTGCAACCCGTCATCGAACGAGGGCTCAGGCTGCGTGCCGGCGGCGATGGCCCGCACCAGGTCGCGGGCCTGGTGCGTGAAAGTGTGCTCGTAGCCCAGCCCGTGGCCCGGCGGCCACCACCCCTCCAGGTACGGGTGATCCTGCTCGGTGACGAGGATGCGGCGGAACCCGGCCTCATCCGCAGCCTGCGTGTGGTCATGGAAGTGCAGCTCGTTGAGCCGCTCCAGATCGAAGGCCAGCGACCCGAGCGTGCCGTTCAACTCCACCCGCAGCGCGTTCTTGCGGCCCGCGGCGACCCGGGTGACCTCGAACGAGGCGAGCGCTCCCGAGCCGAACCGCCCGGTGAAGACCGCCGCGTCGTCCACGGTGACCTCGCCCAGTTCGCCGTCCGGCTCGCCCTCGCGCAGCGGACGCTCCCTCACGAACGTCTCGGTCTGCGCGGAGACACCCGCCAGCGGGGACCCAGCCAGGTGCTGGGCGAGGTCGACGGCGTGCGCCCCCAGGTCGCCGAGCGCGCCGGAGCCCGCGGCCTCCTTGCGGAGCCGCCAGGCGAGCGGAAAGGCCGGGTCCACCAGCCAGTCCTGCAGATAGCTGACCCGTACGTGCCGCAGCTCGCCCAGCCTGCCGTCCGCGACCATGCGGCGGGCCAGCGCCAGCGCGGGTGTGCGGCGGTAGTTGAAGCCGACCATGGCGACCTGGCCGCGGGCCCGCGCCGCACGGGCCGCCTCCGCCATGGCCTCGGCCTCCTCGACCGTGTTGGCCAGCGGCTTCTCGCACAGCACGTGCTTGCCGGCCTGCAACGCGGCGACGGCGATCTCGGCGTGGCTGTCGCCGGGGGTGCAGATGTCGACCAGCTGGACGTCCGCGCGTGCGATCAGGGCCCGCCAGTCGGTCTCGGCCGCGGACCAGCCCAGCCGTCCGGCCGCGGCGCGCACGGCCGCCGGGTCACGCCCGCACACGGCGGCCAGCTGAGGGCTCAACGGCAGGTCGAAGACCCGCCCGACGGTGCGCCAGCCCTGCGAGTGCGCCTGGCCCATGAAGGCGTATCCGACCATTCCCACACCCAGGGGCGGCGCGGCGGCGGGCGCGGTGCTGTCGTACGGCATTGCGGTCCTCCCTCTCGGGGATTCCTCCGGCGGCGTCGGGCCGGGAGGTTCTCCAGATCTGCTTCAGCGGACGAACGGCCTGTCAGGTGAAGCCGATCGGGAGGTACTCGTCGACGTTCTTCTTGGTCACCACCGCGGAGTAGAGGGTGACGTGGGCCGGGATCTCGTACTCGGCCATTCCGGCGATGCCCTTGCCCTGGCCGAGGGCGCGGGCCAGGTCGATGGCGGAGGCCGCCATGGTGGGCGGGTAGAGGACGGTCGCCTTGATGACGCTGTCATCGTCCTTGATGGCCTGCATCACGCGCTTGGACCCGGCACCGCCGACCATCAGGAACTCGTCCCGGCCGGCCTGCTTGATGGCGCGTTCGGCGCCGACACCCTGGTCGTCGTCGTGGTTCCACAGCGCGTCGAAGCTCTTCTGTGCCTGGAGGAGTTGGGACATCTTCTGCTGTCCGGACTCGACGGTGAACTCGGCGGCCTGCCGGGCGACCTTCTTGATGTTGGGGTAGTTCTTGAGCGCGTCGTCGAACCCCTTGGTGCGCTCGCGGGTCAGCTCCAGGCTGTCGATCCCGGCCAGCTCGACGACTTCGGCGTTCTTCTTGTCCTTGAGCTGTTCGCCGATGTAGTGCCCCGCGTTGAGGCCCATTCCGTAGTTGTCGCCGCCGATCCAGCAGCGGTATGCCTGTTGCGAGGAGAAGATCCGGTCGAGGTTGACGACGGGTATCCCGGCGCGCATCGCTTTGAGGCCGACCTGGGTGAGTGCCTTGCCGTCGGCCGGCAGCACGACCAGCACGTCGACCTTCTTGTTGATGAGCGTCTCGACCTGGCCGACCTGGGTGGCGTTGTCGTTGGAGCCCTCGGTGGCCTCCAGGGTGACGTCCTGGTATTTCTTGGCCCGGTTCTTGGCCTGGGTGGTGATGGCGTTGAGCCAGCCGTGGTCGGCCTGCGGGCCCGCGAAGCCGATGGTGACCTTCTTGCCCGGCTTGGAGTCGGCCACTTCGGCGCCGGCCGACTCCTTGCCGTCGCCGTCGTTGTTCTCGTTGCTGGTGCAGCCCGCTGCCAGCAGGGCAGCGCCCGCTGCCGCGGTGCCGAAGAGCATGCTTCTGCGGCTGGTCGGGGTACGAGGTGCGCGTGGGATGTCGGTCATGACGAGGAACGACCCTTCTGGACCAGGACGGCCGCGACGATGATCGCGCCCTTGGCGATCTGCTGGATGTCCGTCTGGAGGTTGTTGAGGGCGAACAGATTGGTGATGGTGGTGAAGACCAGGACGCCGAGCACCGAGCCGAGGATGGTGCCGCGGCCCCCGCTGAGCAGGGTGCCGCCGATGATCGCCGCGGCGATGGCGTCGAGTTCGTAGAGGTTGCCGTTGGTGTTCTGGCCCGAGCCGGTGAGGACGATCAGCATGAACGCGGCGATGCCGCAGCACAGCCCGGAGAGCAGATAGAGCAGCAGCCGCTGCCGCTTGACGGCGATACCGGCCAGCCGGGAAGCCTCCGGATTGCCACCGACCGCCACCGTGCGCCGCCCGAACGTCGTCCGGTTGAGCAGCAGCCAGCCCAGGACACCGACGACGGCGAAGACGATCACGATGGGCGGCACGCCCAGTACGTAGGAGTCCTTGATGCCCAGGTCCAGGACGGCGTCGACGGTGACGACCTGCGTCTTGCCGTCACTGATCTGCAGCGCCAGGCCGCGTGCCGAGGCCAGCATGGCCAGGGTGGCGATGAACGGCACCATCGGCCCGTAGGCGACCAGCACCCCGTTGACCAGGCCGCAGCCGACGCCGACCAGCACGCTGCACAGCAGCATGCCGCCGAGGCCGAAGTCCTGGGTGGCCACCGTTGTCGCCCATACGGAGGCCAGCGCGACGATCGCGCCCACGGAGAGATCGATACCGCCGCCGATGATGACGAACGTGACGCCGACGGTCACGACCCCGATGACGGACGCCTGGGTGAGGATGAGGCGGAGGTTCTCCGCCGCGAGGAATTCGTCGGGCTTGGTGATCGCACCGACCACGGCCAGCGCGAGCAGCACGCCGACGAGGGAGAGCTGCCGCATGTCGAACGGCAGACGGCGGCTCGCCGAGCCCTCCTTCGCCGGGGGCGGCACCGGCTTGCTGGCCACGCTTGCTGGTGAGTTCATGAGAGGTCACCTTCGACGGGAGGGGGTCCGGTGGACGGGTGCGGAAGTGCTCATGCGGGACTCCGCATCACGAGATCGAGCACCCGGTGCTCGTCCAGCTCATGGGAGGGAGCCGAATGCACGACGCGGCCCTCACGGAGCACCAGCACCCGGTCGGCGAGCCCGAGAACCTCCGGCAGCTCGCTGGAGACGAGCAGCACGCACACCCCCGTATCGGCGAGCCGCCGGATGACGGCGTACAGCTCGGCGCGCGCACCGACGTCGACGCCGCGCGTCGGCTCGTCCAGCAGCAGCACTCGGCAGCCGCGCAGCAGCCAGCGGGCGAGGACGGCCTTTTGCTGATTGCCTCCGGAGAAGGTACGTACTGGGCGGTCGGGTTCGTCGGGGCTGAGCCCCAACTCGCGGGTGTGACGGCGGGCCTCGGCCCTCTCCCGCGCCCGGTCGAGCCAGCCGCCGCGCGAGAAGCGGGGCAGCGCGGAGACGGAGACATTACGGGTGACCGACTCCAGCATCAGCAGCGCCTGCGACTTGCGCTCCTCGGGTGCCAGGCCGATGCCGGCGCGTACGGCGGCGACGATGCTGCCGGGCCGCAGCGGCTTGCCGTCCACCAGGATGCGCCCGGCGGTGGGGCGGCGCGCGCCGTACAGCGTCTCCAGCAGCTCCGAGCGCCCCGACCCCACCAGGCCCGCCAGGCCGACGATCTCGCCCGGCCGCAGCTCCAGGTCGACCGACTCGAACTCGCCCTGGCGCGCCAGCCCTTCGGCAACCAGCACCGGCTCGGCGCGCGGCGCGTCGGCAGCCGTCTTCTCGGGGAAGGCGTACTGCACATCGCGGCCCGTCATCCGGGCGACGAGCTCGTCGGTCGGGGTGGTGCGCGCGGGCAGGTCGCGCGCTGCGACCCGGCCGTCCTTGAGAACGGAGACGCGGTCACCGATACGGCGGATCTCCTCCAGCCGGTGCGAGATGTAGACGACGGCGACGCCCTGTTCGGTCAGGTCCCCGACGATGCGGAAGAGGTTGTCGACCTCGTCGGGGTCGAGCGCCGCCGACGGCTCGTCCATGATGATCAGCCGTACGTCGTGCGAGAGGGCCCGTGCCATGGAGACGACCTGCGCCCCGGCGGCGGACAGGGAGCTCACCGGCGCCGCGGGGTCGATCTCGGGGTGCCCGAGCCGGGCCAGCAGCTCCGCCGTCCGCGCCCGTGCCTCGCGGGGCCGGACGATGCCGCGGGTGGCGATCTCGTGGCCCAGGAAGACGTTCTCGGCCACGGACACGTGCTCCACCAGGTCGAGTTCCTGGTAGATGGTGGCGATGCCCAGCCGCATCGCGGAGACGGGGGTGGGCAGCCGCACCCGCTTGCCCCGCCAGGTGATGTGGCCGCTGTCGGGCTGGTGGGCGCCGGCGAGCACCTTGATGAGGGTGGACTTGCCCGCCCCGTTCTGACCCAGCAGGCAGTGCACCTCGCCTTCCTCGACATCGAGGTCGACACCGTCGAGCGCACGGACACCTGGGAAGGATTTGGTTGTTCCGGACATCGTCAGCAGGGGCATGCGGGACCTCCGACCCAGTGGCCGTACGGGGTTCGCTGTGCGGTGCGGGGTTGCTGAGCTGCGCGAATTGCTGTGCCGTGCTGTTGAGCTGTGCTGTCGTGCTGTGCCGTACCGTGCCGTGGTGGCTTGGTGCCGTGGTGGCTTGGTGCCGTGGTGGCTTGGTGCGGTGATGCCTTCGTGCTGTTGCGGGGGACGGCGGTGCTACGCGGGCGAGAACAGGTGGTCGCTGGTGAGGCGGGCCGCGCCCGTCACCCCCGCGACCTGTCCCAGCTCGCCCAGGACGATGGGAAGGTTGCCGGTCGCCAAGGGCAGCGACTGGCGGTAGACCTGGGTGCGGATGCTGGCCAGCAGGGTGTGGCCGAGGCCGGTGACCCCGCCGCCGATGACCACGAGACCGGGGTTGAAGAAGCTGACGAGGCCGGCGATGACCTGGCCCACCCGGGCCCCGCCGTCGCGGATGAGATCGAGACAGGTGCCGTCCCCCGCCGAAGCTGCGGTGGACACGTCGGCCGCGCTGAGACGGCCGTTCTCCTCCAGCAGCCGGGCCAGCTCGGCCGAGCGGCCCTCGCGGGCCGCCTCCTCGGCGTCCCTGGCCAGCGCGGCACCGCCGAAGTACGCCTCCAGACAGCCCCGGTTGCCGCAGGCGCACTGGCGGCCGTCGGGCTCGACCTGGATGTGCCCGATGTCGCCCGCGCTGCCGGTGGTGCCCCGGTGCACCTCGCCGCCCGCCACGATGCCGCAGCCGATTCCGGTGCCGATCTTGACGCAGAAGAAGTCCCGCACCGAGCGCGCGACCCCGGCCTGCATCTCGCCCATGGCCATCAGGTTCACGTCGTTGTCGACCATCACCGGGCAGCCCAGTTCCTGGCTGAGCGCCTCCCGTACCGGGAAGCCGTCCCAGCCGGGCATGATCGGCGGCGCGACCGGCACGCCCTCCGGGAAGCGCACGGGTCCAGGCACTCCGATGCCGGCGCCGTCGAACCCTTCGGCGACTCCGCTGTCCCGCAGCTTCGCCACCATCGCCAGCACCTGGTCGAAGACAGCGACCGGGCCCTCGCGCACATCCATCGGCTGGTTGAGGTGGCCGAGGATCTCCAGCTCGGGGTTGGTGACGGCGACGTCGATGGAGGTGGCGCCGATGTCGACGCCCAGGAAGCGGAGCCCCGGCGCCAGCCGGATGTTGTGCGAGCGGCGCCCGCCGCGCGAGGCGGCGAGGCCGTCCGCGACGACCAGCCCCGTCTCCAGCAGCCGGTCGACCTCGACGGCCAGTTTGGAGCGGGACAGGTCGACCCGGTCCCCGAGTTCGGCGCGCGACCGCGGACCGCCGTCACGCAGCAGGCGGAGCAGGCGCGCCTGGTGCGCGTTCGCGGGCCGTGCAGTCATGCGCCTCACCGCTACCCCTCCAGCCGTATGTGTCGGCGTCGCGTCCGGGAATGCACGGGGAACGTAGCAGCGGCGACCCGGGTTGGGAAGAAGTTGTGCACGAACTGGTTCGACTTCTTCCCGTGAGTGGACAAAGCCGGGGGCTCACAGCGCGCGACCGGTTCCCTTAGGGTCGGAGCGAACGGGAGGTGAGGGCACATGGGCAGGGTCACGGCGCGACGCCCCGTCGTCCGCATCCGCGACGGAGCCGTCAGCACACGGCCTGACACCCTCGTGGCCGAGGAGCCGCTGGAGATCCGCCTCGACGGGAAGCCGCTGGCGGTCACCATGCGCACCCCGGGCGACGACTTCGCCCTGGCGGCCGGCTTCCTCGTCAGCGAGGGCGTCATCGCCTCGGCGGCGGACGACCTCGCCTCCATCGTCTACTGCGGCAGCGCCCGCGACGAGGACGGTGCCAGCACCTACAACACCGTGGACGTACGCCTGGCCCCGCACGTGCCGCTCCCCGACCTGCCCACACTGGAGCGCAACGTCTACACCACGTCCTCGTGCGGACTGTGCGGCAAGGCCAGCCTGGAGGCGGTTCGCACCACAGCGCGCTGGAAGCTGGACGGCGACCGGCCGCGTGACGTCAGCACCGAGCTGCTGGCCGGGCTGCCGGACCGGCTGCGCGCCGCCCAGCGGGTGTTCGCGCGTACGGGCGGCCTCCACGCGGCCGCGCTGTTCTCCCCCACCGGCGAGCTGCTGGACGTGTGCGAGGACGTGGGACGGCACAACGCCGTGGACAAGGTGGTGGGCCGCGCCGCGCAGCAGGGCGCGCTGCCGCTGCGCGACGCGCTGCTGATGGTCTCGGGCCGCGCCTCGTTCGAACTGGTGCAGAAGGCGGTGATGGCGGGCATTCCGCTGCTGGCCGCCGTCTCGGCTCCCTCGTCACTCGCCGTCGACCTGGCGGAGGAGACGGGCCTGACCCTGGTGGGCTTCCTGCGCGGCACCTCGATGAACATCTACACGGCCCCGCACCGCCTGAACCTCCCGCGGTAGGGAGCCCGCGAGGCGGCGAGCGCGGTGCCCCTTCTGTCACACCTACCCCCAGTAACTCGCCTGTCCCGCAAACAGTCCGATTCAGGTTGCGAAGGTTCGGTGCAGAAATCCGGCGGGTCGGGAAACGGCCTCGCGAGCACCTGCCGACACCTCGGCGAACTGTCCCAATTGACCGACTGACCTGCGCCGACACCCCTCCCGATCAACCTGCCCGATCGGATACGGTCACTCGCGCAGTGTCGCATGTCACTGTGCAGTCGAGGAGCAGAGTCTTTGCGCGAGTTCACCGTTCCGGCCCTGGCGACGGCACCTCAGGTCGGCGGAGTGGCAGATGCCGTCTTCGCGCACGCCGAGCAGACCCCGAAGCTGCCGTTGCTGGCCCGCAAGGAGGCCGACGGCACCTGGCAGGACGTCCCGGCGGCGCGGTTCCGGGATGAGGTCGTGGCGGTCGCGAAGGGGCTGCTGGCCCAGGGGGTCCGGTTCGGCGACCGGGTGGCCCTGATGTCGCGTACGCGCTACGAGTGGACGCTGCTGGACTTCGCGCTGTGGTCGGTGGGCGCCCAGAGCGTCCCCGTCTATCCGACCTCCTCGGCCGAGCAGGTCGCCTGGATGTTGTACGACGCCGAGGTGACGGCCGCGGTGGTCGAGCACGAGGACCACGCGATGACCGTCGGCTCGGTGGTCGGCCGGCTTCCGCGGCTGAAGAAGCTGTGGCAGCTGGACGCGGGCGCCGTCCACGAGCTGATGGCCGCGGGCGCGCATCTGGAGGACGAGGTCGTGCACCGGCACCGGCTGGCGCTCACCCCGGACACGGTCGCCACCGTCATCTACACCTCGGGCACCACGGGGCGCCCCAAGGGGTGCGTGATCACACACGCCAACTTCCTGGCCGAGACCGACAACATCATCGCCCGCTACGACCGGGTCTTCAGTGCCAAGGCCGGGGAGCAGGGCTCGCTGCTGCTGTTCCTGCCGCTGGCCCACGTATTCGGCCGAATGGTGGAGGTGGCCGCGGTACGGGCCGGACTCAAGCTGGGGCACCAGCCGCAGATGACGGCGCGCGCGCTGCTGCCCGACCTGGCGGCGTTCCGCCCCACCTTCGTCCAGGCGGTGCCGCATCTGTTCGAGAAGATCTTCCACAGCGCGCGCCGCAAGGCCGAGTCCCAGGGCAGGCTGGGCCCGTTCGAGAAGGCCGTCGACGTGGCTGTCCGGTACGCCGAGGCGGTCGAGCACAAGGCGTTCGGCACCGGTCCGGGGCCCGGTGCCTCGCTGCGTATGCAGCACCAGCTCTACGAGAAACTGGTCTACGGCAAGCTGCGGGAGGCCATGGGCGGCAGGTGCCGGTACGCGATGTCGGGCGGTTCGGCCATGGAACGGCGCCTGGGGCTGTTCTTCGACGGAGCCGGGATGCGGATCTTCGAGGGGTACGGGCTGACGGAGACGACGGCGGCCGCCGTCGCCAATCCGCCCGAGCGGCCCCGCTTCGGCACGGTCGGCCAGCCGGTCCCCGGCACCACCGTGCGGATCGCCGAGGACGGGGAGGTCCTGCTGAGCGGCGGGCAGATCTTCGGCGGCTATCTGAACAACGCGCGCGCCACCCAGGCCGCGCTGCGGGACGGCTGGCTCGCCACCGGTGACCTCGGCGCCCTGGACGACGACGGATATCTGACGATCACCGGCCGCAAGAAGGAGATCCTGGTCACCTCCAGCGGCAAGAGTGTCTCCCCCGGCCAGCTGGAGGAGCGGGTCCGCGAGCATCCGCTCGTCGGCCAGTGCATCGTGCTGGGCAACGACCGGCCCTACATCTCCGCGCTGCTGACCCTCGACCCGGACGCCGTGCAGCACTGGCTCACCATGCGGGACAAACCGGAGCTGGACCCCGCCGAACTGCTGCGGGACGAGGATCTGGAGACGGAGATGCGCAGAGCGGTCGTCGCCGCCAACACGCAGGTCTCCCAGGCCGAGTCCATCCGCACCTTCCGTATCCTGGCGACGCCGTTCACCGAGGAGGACGGGCTGCTGACCCCGTCGCTGAAGCTGCGCAGGGGGGCGATCGAGGCGGCCTACGCCTCCGAGATCGAGGCCCTCTACCGGGGCTGAGGCCACGCGGCGCCGGAGCCCGGGACCACACGCGGGGCAGCGACGCACATCATCGAACTCAGATTCGACAAGGAACAGAATTCCGGCGCTGGTCGTTCCCCCTGGGGCGGGACAAACGCTGGCAACGCACAACACCGAACGTAAGGACCCATCGCGTGAGCAACGTTCCCACCATCACGCTCAACAACGGCGTCACGATGCCGCAGCTCGGCTTCGGCGTCTGGCAGGTGCCGGCCGACGAGGCGGCGACGGCGGTGACCACGGCGCTGGAGTCCGGCTACCGCAGCATCGACACGGCTGCGGCGTACGCGAACGAGGAGGGCGTCGGCCGCGCCATCGCCGCCTCAGGGCTGCCCCGCGACGAACTGTTCGTCACCACCAAGCTGTGGAACTCCGACCAGGGGTACGACACGGCTCTGCGCGCCTTCGACACCTCCCTGGAACGCCTCGGCCTCGACCATGTGGACCTGTACCTGATCCACTGGCCGATGCCGGACGTCGACAAGTACGAGGACAGCTGGCGCGCGTTCGAGAAGATCTACGCCGACGGGCGCGCCCGCGCCATCGGCGTCTCCAACTTCCAGCCGACGCACCTCAACCGGCTCATCCAGCTCGGCGGCACCGTGCCCGCCGTCAACCAGATCGAGCTCCACCCCCGGCTCCAGCAGTCCGTGCCGCGCGCCTTCCACGCCGACCACGGCATCGCCACCGAGGCATGGTCGCCGCTCGGCCAGGGCGGCGATCTGCTCGACGACCCGACGCTGGGCGAGATCGCCGCCAGGCACGGCAAGACCGTCGCCCAGGTGGTGCTGCGCTGGCACCTCCAGCTGGGCAACGTGGTGATCCCCAAGTCGGTCACCCCGTCCCGGGTCCGGGAGAACATCGACATCCTCGACTTCGAGCTGAGCGGCGAGGACCTGGCCCGGATCGCCGAGCTGAACACCGACACCCGGATCGGCCCCGACCCGGACACCATGAACTGGCTGGGCGACTAGCCCCTGGGGCGCCCTCCCCGAGCGGCCCTCCAGCCCAGGGCGGGCTCCCTCGGTCAGCTCGCCCCGTGGCCCGGCGCGATCTCCTCGATCCGCCGGGCCAGGGCGATGTCCAGCTCGGTGATCCGGCCGCCGACACTGTGCGTGTTGACGGTGACCGAAAGGGAGTTGTAGCCCAGCGTCAGCTCGGAATGGTGGTTCAGCTCCTCCTGGATCGCGGCGATGTGCAGGGCCATCGCCGCCGCCGGAAGATGACCGGCCAGCGAGTAGGAGCGCGCGACGCTCTCGCCGTCGGTCGTCCAGTGCGGAAGACCGGCCAGCGCCTGCTCGGTCTCCTCGGGGGTCAGCGGCTGGGGCGCCATGGAGTTCCCTTCCTCGGGTGCTGCTTCTCCAGCCAGCCTGCCACGCGGGTTCGGTTACCGTCTGGTCCATGACCGCTGTCACCGAAGGGCCCGCGAGCGCGCCCACCATCGGCATGCTGCTGCGCGAGTGGCGCGAACGCGCCGGGCTCAGCCAGCTGGAACTGGCACTGCGCGCCGACTCCTCCGCGCGCCACATCAGCTTCATCGAGACGGGACGCACCGCACCCAGCCGCGAGATGGTGCTCAAGCTGGCCGCCACGCTGGATGTCCCGGTGCGGGAACGCAACACCCTGCTGCTGTCAGCGGGCTACGCTCCCGCTTTCGCCGCGACTCCGCTGGACGACCCGGCCCTCGATCAGGTGCGCGGGGCGCTCGAACGGATGGTCGCCGCCTACGATCCCTACCCCGCGCTGGTGCTGGACGGCTGCTACACGGTGGTGGCCGCCAACCAGGGCATCGCGGCGCTGCTGGACGGGGTGGCCCCGCACCTGCTGGAGCCACCGCTGAACGCCATGCGCATCACCCTCCACCCCGAGGGCCTGGCGCCCCGCATCCGCAACCTCGCCGAGTGGCGGGGCCATCTGCTGGACCAGATGAGCCGGCAGCTGGCGCTGCACCGTTCGCCCGCGCTGCGCGCTCTGCACGACGAGGTCGCCGCCTATCCGGTGCCCGGGGGCGAGCCCCTGGCCCAGTCCCCCACCGATGAGACGCGCTTCGCCCTCCCGATGGTCATCGAGCAGGGCGGGCAGATCCTCTCGTTCCTCTCCACCATCGCCACGTTCAACACCCCCCTGGATGTGACCGTCTCCGAGCTCGCCGTGGAGACCTTCCTCCCGGCCGACCCGGCGACCGCCAAGGCGCTGCACCGGACCGACTGATCCACTAGCGTCCTGCCCCGTGTCCGACAAAGCGCCGCGCCCGCACCGCGATACCGAGAGCTTCACCCTGCACCTCGGCAAGGAGGAACTTGTCGTACGGCAGCGCTATGAGGCGGCCAGCATCGCCAACGACATACTGATCGCCGTCTGGTTCCTCATCGGCAGCGTCATGTTCTTCTCACCGGAGTGGACCCGCACCGGTACCTGGTGCTTCGTCTTCGGCAGCGTCGAGCTGATGATCCGTCCCGTGATCCGGCTCGGCCGCCATGTCCACCTGCAGAAGGTGCGGGGCTCCACCCTCGGCGAGAGCGCCTCCGACCAGGACTACTGACCCCTTGAGGGCTGTCCCCCAGGCGGCCCTCAGGGATGTCCCGGAGACCTGGTGTAGCTGGCTACACCCCGGACGGGAGGCCAGACACCCGCTCCGATAGGCGTGCTGCGCGGATGTCGGCCGCAGCCCGCAACCGGAAGGCTCGAGGGCATGACGACAGCCATCGACGCACCGCAGTCGCGGACAGCGCCCGGCCACGGCCGCACACCGGACGCCCGGCGGCAGGGCAGCGACTTCTCGCGGCTCTCCGCCCGGATCTCGGCGGCCGGGCTGATGAACCGCAGGCCCCTCTACTACGCCGTACGCCTCACCCTCGTCGGGCTGGCGTTCGCCGCCGGATGGGTGGCCCTGTTCACCGTGGGCACCTCCTGGTGGCAGCTCGCCGTCGCCGCGTACCTGGGCGTGGTCTACGGCCAGCTCGCGCTGGTCGCCCACGATCTGGCGCACCGCCAGGTATTCCGCGGCCGCCGGGCCGGCGAGGTGTTCGGCCGCGCGGTCGGCAACCTGTGCATAGGGATGTCGTACGGCTGGTGGATGAACAAGCACACGCGGCACCACGCCAACCCCAACCACGAGGACCTGGACCCCGACGTCGCGCCCGACATCCTGGTCTGGTCGCGGGAGCAGGCGGCCGAGGCACGTGGGCTGCCCCGGTTCATCGGGCGCCACCAGGCCGCGCTGTTCTTCCCGCTGCTGACGCTGGAAGGGTTCAACCTGCACGTCTCCAGCTTCCGCGCGCTGGGCCGGCCGCACATGAAGCGCAGGTGGCTGGAGGGCGGGCTGCTGCTGGTGCACACCGCCGCGTATCTGGGTGCGCTGTTCTGGGCACTGCCGGTCGGTATGGCCTTCGCGGTGCTCTTCGTCCACCACGCCGTCTTCGGCGTCTACCTGGGCAGCATCTTCGCGCCCAACCACAAGGGCATGCCCACCCTCAAGGGCGACGAGCGGCCGGACTTTCTGCGCCGCCAGGTCCTCACCTCGCGCAATGTGCGCGGCGGACTCCTCACCGACCTGGCTCTCGGCGGCCTCAACTACCAGATCGAGCACCACCTCTTCCCCAGCATGCCGACCCCGCATCTGCGCAAGGCGCGGCCGCTGGTGCGCGACTACTGCGCGGAGATCGGCGTCCCGTACCACGAGACGGGGCTGATCGCCTCGTGGCGCGAAGCCCTGACCCACCTGCGCGAGGTGGGCGCCCCGCTCCGTGAGGACTCCCGGTCCGCTTGAGGGGCGTCTCCGGGAGGGGCACCTTCGGGAAGGGCGCCCCTCCGGGAAGGGCACCTCGGGCAGGAGCACCTCAGGCGCGGGGGACCACCGGCAGCGAGTCCGGCGCGTGCGGGGTGTGCGGGGTGTGCGGGGTCGGGACGCGGGCGGTCCCCTCCGGTCCCTCCGGCCCTTCCACTCCTTCCGGCAGGCCGGGCTCGGCCGACTCGGCGAGCCAGCGCCGCAGCACCCGGTGCACGGCCTCAGCGCCGACCAGCTCCCGGCCCGGCTCCACCGGCGGCGACAGCTCCAGCGGCGACAGCAGGAACGCCTCGCTCTGTTCGCCGCCCAGCCCGCCGTGCGAGCCGATCTGCTCCTCGAAGGCGTGCACGGCCCCGGTGAGCGGATCGAACGCGGAGTTGACCATGATGTCCGCCGCGTGCGGGAACCGCGCCGTACGCAGCACCGCCTCGGCCGCACCCGGGCCGAACACGGCCAGCGGGTCCCGTGGCCCGACCACCTCCCCGGTCTCCAGCCGGTGCTCACAGCCGCCCGCGCCCAGCGCCACGGGCCCGTGCTCGGCGCTGTGCACCAGGACGAAGCCGATGCCCGGGTGCTCGGCGAGCGTGGGCAGCAGCGCCGGGCGCAGCTCGTCGATGCGTTCGCGGGTCAGCCGCCCGGACTGGTCGGGGAAGGAGATCAGGCCCAGGTTGCCGGAGGCCAGTACGACGGGGCCGGTGTCGCGCCGCGGCGTACGCGGCCCCTCCTGACCCGAGTCCTCGGGGCGGCGCAGTGCGGCACGCGCCGCCGTACGCGCCTCCGAGCCGCTGACGGTGCGCCCGGCGCGGCGCGGCACCCGGAGGCCGCTGCCGGCGCGCACCAGGTCCTCCAGCGTCAGCCCGTAGGCATCCTCGAAGCTCTCACCGGGGCTCTGGCCGTGATCGGACAAGAGCACGAGACGGTACCGGCGCGGGGCGCGCTCGGCGACCTTGGCGATCAACTGCACCGACCGGTCCAGCCGGCGCAGCACCTGCCGGGTGTCCCGGCCGCGCGGCCCCGAGTGGTGCGCCACCTCGTCGTAGCCGACCAGGTCGGCGTAGACGGCGGTACGGCAGCTGAGCATGTCGCCGAGGACGGCGGCCACCACCACGTCCCGTTCGACGACGGTGGCGAAAGCGCGGACGAACGGGTACAGCCCGCCCCGGCCCACCCGCGGCCGTTCGCGGCGCAGCAGCGCCCGGGTGGACTGGACGATCTCGCGGACCACCTCCGCGACGAAGGAGACGACGGTCCTGGTGGCGTTGGCGGGGTCGGAGAAGTAGGCGAAGTACCCGGCGCGCGAGCGGGTCTCCTTGCCGCGGCGTGCCGAGACGGAGAGGACCAGCGCGTTCTGCCGGGCGCCGCCGGTGAACAGATTGCCGCGGCTGGCGCCGTCCCGCGCCAGCAGCCCGAGATCGCCGGTGCGCTCGACAGCGCGGCGCTGGAGTTCGACGGCGCTGGTGGGCCGGTTGCTGACGACGATCTCGCCGGTCTCCTTCTCGTACCAGCGGAAGGCGGGCACGTCCTCGTTGCTGCCGTGCAGGATGCCGAGCTGGCTGGCGCCGGTCTGGCTGGACCAGTCGGTGCGCCAGCGGGTGAGCCGGTGGGTGCGCCCGCACAGCGCGGCGACGGCGGGCATCAGCGGCTCCCCGCCCTCCGGCGCTGCCAGCGCCTCCCTGAGCACCGCGTACCCGAGCCCGTCGAGCTGGAGGAAGACCGTGCCCGGCGTGGTGGGCGGTGCGCCCTGGCCCTCCCTGCGCCTTCTGCGGCCCGCTATCCGGGCGAGCCGGTGGCGGTAGGCGCGGTCGTCCCGTACGGCCAGGAACGCGTTGGTCGCCGAGGAGGCCGCGGACATGGCGGCGGCCACCACGACGGCCATCGTCGGATCCGCGCTGCCCCGGCCGTAGGGGATCAGGGAGAGGGCGAGCCACAGCAGGGACCCGTTGAGGAAGAAGACCAGCAGCCCGAGGACCAGCGCCGGCACCAGCAGGAAGGCGCGCACCAGCAGCGGCCACACCAGGGCGCTCAGCAGCCCGAAGGCGCCGGCGCCGGCTGCCGCGGTGACACCGATGACGGTGGCGCTGTCGCCGCCGGCGGACTGGAGTCCGAAGTCCGGCAGCACCCCGGCGAGTACGAGCATCGTGAGGGTGCTGGCCAGCCAGACGGCGCCGACGCGCAGCGCAGTGGCTCCGAGGCGGCGCCACGGTATGCGTGAGACGTGCACGTCCGTCAGGTCACCTCCCGCACGGCTGATGGGACAACCTCCACTTTTGCACAGCCTCGTCCGTCTCCGCGTCCGCCTCCGGGGGGCGGGAAAGGGGTGCAGCCCGCGCCCTGACGGGGCGCGGTCCTCCAGGCCGGCAGGCGAAGGCATAGGCTCGTGGATGCCGTACCAGTGCGGATGACCCGGGGAAGGAGAGCACGTGCCGGTCGAGGTCACCTGGTGGGGGCACGCCACCGCCACCGTGCGGGACTCGGGGGTCACGGTGCTGACCGACCCGCTGCTGGTGCGCCGCCTCGCCCACCTGCGGCGCCGTCGCGGCGCGCTGCCGCCGCCCGAGGTGGCCCGCGCCGACCTGGTGCTCGTCTCGCATCTGCACGCCGACCACCTGCACCTGGGGTCGCTGGCCAAGCTGGCGCCCGGCACCCGCGTCGTCGTACCGCGCGGCGCGCCGCGCGCGGTGCCGGGGCTGCGGCGGCTGGCGCCACCGCTGGAGCTGATCGAGGCGGCCCCCGGCGACGAGATCGCCGAGGGGCCGGTCACCGTACGCGCCGTGCCCGCCGCGCACGACGGGCGGCGGCTGCCCGTGGGGCCGCACATATCGCCCGCGCTGGGCTTCGTCGTGACCGGTGAGGAGCGCACCTACTTCGCCGGTGACACCGGGCTGTTCGACGGGATGGCGGAGGTGGTCGGCGAGGTGGACACGGCGCTGCTCCCGGTCGGCGGCTGGGGCCCCTTCCTCGGCGAGGGCCATCTGGACGCGCGGCGGGCCGCCGAGGCGCTGGCCCGGTTGCGGCCGCGCAGCGCGGTACCGGTGCACTTCGGCACCTACTGGCCGGTCGGCCTCGACGCGGTCAGGCCGCACGAGTTCCACTCCCCCGGCACCGAGTTCAAGCGGCTGGCGGCGCGGCCGGCCCCCGAGGTCACCGTGCATCTGCTGGAGCACGGTCAGAGCGTGCGGCTGGAGGCGAACAGGTGAGCGGTACGCTCTCGGGCGGTCTGGGCGCGGTCGCCCACACCGTCTCCGAGACGGTGGTGCCCCCGCCCATGTCCACCCTCCCCCTGGGGGCACCTCCCAGCGGTAGCTGGGGGACTCCGGCCGGGTGGGACCCCCAGGCGCTGGGCTACCCCTCGTTGTTCCTGCTGGTGGTGCTCGGTTCGCTGGTGCCCGTCGTGCCGACCGGGGCGCTGGTGAGCGGCGCCGCCGTGGTGGCGCTGCACCAGAACCTGCCGGTGTTCGCCCTGCTCTCCGTCTTCGGTATCGCTTCCCTGGCCGCCTTCCTCGGCGACCTGGGCCTGTACTGGCTTGGCAGGCGCGGAATCGGCTCCAAGAACGGCTCGCGCTGGCTGACGGCGCTGCGCGAGCGGGCCGCGCCGGAGCGGCTCGCGCAGGCCGACGCGCGACTGCGCGAGCACGGGGTGGCGGTGCTGGTGGTCTCCCGGCTGATCCCGGCCGGGCGCATCCCGGTGATGCTCGCCTGTCTGCTGGCACGTATGCGGATGCGGGAGTTCGCGCGCGGCGATGTGCTGGCGTGCCTCGCGTGGGCCGCCGTCTACCAGCTCATCGGCGTCGCGGGCGGCTCACTCTTCCCCCGGCCCTGGGAGGGCATCGCCGCCGCCGTCGCGCTGACGCTGGTGGTGAGCGCCGCTCCGTCGGTGTGGCGCCGGGTGCGCGGATCGCGGCCTGACGCGGCGTGAGTGCAGTTACGCCGGCTCCAGCACGCGGGAGGCGCCCACCGGGAGGTCCCACAGGTCCTCGCGGGGGCGTTCGGACTTTCGCCACGCGGCCCGCACCCTGGTGAGCGGCTCCAGCGGCGGCTCGGCCGAGAGCAGGAACGTGGACCAGTGCATCGGCGCCATCCGGCGCGCGCCCAGGTCCTGACAGGCCACGACGGCTTCTTCCGGGTCGGTGTGCACGGGGCGCAGCATCCAGCGCGGGTCGTAGGCGCCGATGGGCAGCAGGGCCAGGTCGATGCCGGGGTAGCGGCGGCCGATCTCGCCGAACCAGTGCCCGTATCCGGTGTCGCCCGCGAAGTAGACGCGCTGCCCGTGCCGGTCCGTCAGCACCCAGCCGCCCCACAGGGAGCGGCAGGTGTCGGTGAGGGTGCGCTTGGACCAGTGGTGCGCGGGCACGAAGTCGAAGCGGACCCGCTCCCCCTCGGGCGTCGGCAGCTGGGCGCCCTCCCACCAGTCGAGCTCGGTGACGGTGGTGAAGCCGCGCTTGCGGCACCAGGCGCCGAGCCCGGCCGGTACGAACAGCGGGGTGGAGCGCGGGAGTCTGCGCAGGGTGGGGACGTCGAGATGGTCGTAGTGGTTGTGCGAGATGACGACGGCGTCGACCCTCGGCAGATCCTGCCAGGCCACCCCGACGGGCGTGATGCGCGCCGGGGTGCCGAGGATCTTCCGCGACCAGACCGGGTCGGTCAGCACCGTCAGACCGCCGATCCTCACCACCCAGCTCGCGTGCCCCGCCCAGGTGACGGAGACGCCGTCGGACCCAGGGTCGGGGATGGGTCCGGGCTCGAAGGGGAGCTTGGGGATCTCCTCGGCGAGCGCGGTGCCGATCGGCCGCATGGCGCCCTCGCGGGCGAGCCGGGCCATCGCACGGACCCCCGGCAGGGGCGAGGTGAGCCGGTCGGCGAACGAGCGGGGCCAGATCCGGCGGGCACCGACCGGACGTGGCGGGGAGAGCGCGGGCGGCGGGGGCTGGAGCAGCACGTCGGTGGGACCGGCGGGGCCACCGCCCCCGGCACAGCAGGAGGCACCCGCGCCGTGGGATGTCGGTGCCCGCCCGGTGGCGCTCGTCCCGTTGGCGTCCGTCCCGCTGGGGCTCGTCCCGTTGGGGCTCGTCCCGATGGCGTTCGCGCTGTCGGAGCCCGCGCCGTCGGAGCCTGCGCCGTCAGGGCTCGTACCGGCCGACGGGGTCTCGGCCGTCTCGGGGGTTTCCGAGGCGGCGGCTCCCTCGGGCAGGGATGAGCGCTCGGAGGGCTGCCCGGTCCGTTCGGTCATCTACTGAGGACTCCCATCCGTGAGGTCGACCAGCACCGACTGCACCCGTGCCAACGTCTCGGCCACGCCTGGCAATTCCCCCGGGGCCGTCGCGGCAGCCACCTCCGTGCCTCCCTCATCGACCGCCTGACCTGCGCTCCGGCCCCGGCCGGAGCGCGGGAGGGCGGCGGCGGGCAGCTCCGTGGTCAGCTGGACCCGCAGCTCGCGCGGATCGTCACCGAAGCGGTGCCCGCCCAGCGCGTAGGGGCCGAGCCGACGCACCAGTTCGGCCTCCAGCCCCGGCGCGTCGGTGATACCGCGCGCGGCCAGGCGGGGCCGGAACGGGTCGAGGTCGGCGTACAGGTGGCGTCCCAGATGCGGGGGCCGGCACAGCGCTCCGGCGTCGGTGACCGCCCGGTGCAGGGCACGGGCCAGGCCGCCGTACCACCGGGCCGCGGTGGCGCGGCGGGAGAGCAGCTCGGCGGGCTCCCGCAGCGCCTCGGCAGCCGTCTGGGCGAGCGGGTCGGGCAGGTCGGCACGGAGCGTGTCCAGCACCTCTTGCGCCCGTTCGCCCAGCAGCCGGCCGCGGCCCGTGGCGGGGAACCGTGCGATGCCGGGAGCCGGTCCCGGCCGGTGCGGAGCGGCGCCGCGGGCGCCGCCGGACGGGGCCCCGGACTCCGCCTCGAACGCGGCGTCGAGACCGGCGAGCACCACGACCTGGTCGGCCCTGCCCGCCTCGGCGAGGATCTCGGCCGGGCTGACGATGACGGTGTCGTGCGGGTCGTGCGAGGTGTCGCGCCACGTCTCGTCACTGACGATCAGCAAGCCCTCGGCGACGGCGGCCTCGCACACCTCGTGCAGCAGTTCGGGCGGCGGGGCCGTCCCGGTGACGTCGTCGGCCACGGAGACCACCAGGGCCTGCGGCACTTCGCCCGCGTCACGGGTCCTGCGCACGGCCTCCAGCAGCGCGAACGGGTCAGGGATGCCGCCGCTCTCCGCGGGGACCGGCACCGTGTGCACCGCCCGGCCGAGCAGCCGCGCCTGCTGCGCGTACCAGCGCGTACACGGGTGCGGGAGCAGCACGCTGCCGCGCCCGGGTTCTCCTGCGCCCGCGGCCGCGAGCACGGCGAGCAGCAGCAGGGGAACACCGGGCGCGACGGCGACCCGCGCCGGTTCGGCCGACAGGCCGCGCCGGTGCCAGTAGCCGCACGCCGCCTCGCGCACGGCGGCCGCGGACCGGTCCGCGAGCGGGCTCGCGTGCCCTCCGTCACCCTGGTCCGTGCGCCGCATCAGTTCCCGCCTCCGCCGCTTATCGGACAACCTTTCTTGCGTACACCTTGGCAGACGGGGGTCACACCGGCAGCGGCGACACGTGCCATACGGCGCTCACGGCAATCGTCCCCGTGCCGGTCCGCGCACCGGCACGGGCTGCTGGTCAGGCGGCGGCGCGGCCGGTGTGCGCACGGTGTGCGCGGTGCGCACGGGTGGCCTCGCGGCTGTGCGCTCCGCGCCGTACGGCACCTGGCCGTGCCGGCTCGCGCCGCGCCGGCTCATGCCGTGCCGGCTCATGCCGTGCCGGCTCATGCCGTGCGCTCTCCTGGCGGGCGCTCTCCTGGCGGGCGCTCTCCTGGCGGGCGCTCTCCTGGCGTGCCGCCTCGTGCTGTGTGGACGCACGCTCGCCTGGGGAGATCTCGCGGTCGAGGCGCCGGTCGGCTTCGACCTCGTGGTGGATGCGGCGGCACGTCCGGCTGATGAGCCGGGAGACGTGCATCTGGGAGATACCCAGCTGCTCGGCGATCCGGCTCTGGGTCATGTCGCAGAAGAACCGCATGTACAGGATGCGCCGTTCCCGCTCGGGCAGCCGGGCCAGCCGCGGCTTGACGGCCTCGCGGTAGACGACCTTGTCGAAGCCGGGCTCGGCGTCCCCGAGGGTGTCGGCCAGGGAGTAACCGTCGTCGGCGCCGGGGAATTCGGCGTCCAGGGACAGCGTGTTGTAGCTCTCCAGCGCCTCCAGGCCCAGCAGTACGTCCTCCTCGCTGAGGCCGCAGTGCTCGGCGATCCGCCGCACCGACGGGCTGCGCCCGTCCAGGGTGTGGCTCAGTTCCCGCTGGCTGCTGCGCACCCGGTTGCGGAGTTCCTGGACCCGCCGGGGCACGTGCAGGCCCCACATGTGATCGCGGAAGTGCCGTTTCACCTCGCCGACGATGGTCGGCACCGCGAAGCTCTCGAAGGCGCAGCCCCGCGAGATGTCGTAGCGTGCGACGGCCTTCACCAGACCGAGCGCGGCCACCTGTTCGAGGTCCTCCAGAGCCTCGCCGCGGTTGCGGAAGTGCCTGGCCAGCCGCCCCGCCATGGGCATCCAGGCCCGCACCACGCGCTGGCGGAGTTCTTCCTTCTCGGGCCCTTCGGGCAGTTCGGCGATGCGGCGGAACTCGGCGGTGGTGTCGGGGGCGTCGTCGTGGGGGTGCCTGGAGCGTGTCATACGGACGGTCATCGGCTGTGCTCCCGTAACGGTCGCGTCGTCAGACGGTCACCGCGGCAGCGAAGGCATGGGCCGGGGACCGAAGCGCACAGGTCGCTCCCGCGGACGTGCCTTCTTTCCGAAGCACAGGAGTGCGGGTGCCCGACGTGCCGATCGGCAAACCGGGCCGCGACCGACCGTCCACGCGAACTCCACCGGACCTTCGCAGCGGCTTCCCGCTCCCTCCTGCGGACCAACTCCCTTGCGGCGCACGGGTGTCGGGGGCCACGCAGCGGGTACGTCGTGCTGTCCGACCGAGCCGAAGACGACGAGACGGCGACGACGAGACGAGGACGATGATGCCGGGAGAAGCGGCGAGGAGAATGGCGCGGCCGGTCAGAGACGTCATGACACCGGCGGCGACGACCGTACGTCCCGAGGCGTCGCTGGTGGAGGCCGCGCAGCTGATGCGCGCCCAGGAGATCGGCGACGTACTGGTCGTCAAGGACAGCAAGCTGCTCGGGTTGCTCACCGACCGGGACATCACCCTGCGCGCGGTCGCGGACGGGGTGGACCCGTTGAGCGCGAACTGCGCGTCCGCCTGTACGCCCGACCCGGTGACCGTCTCCCCCGACACGGAGGTCGGGGCCGCGATCGAACTGATGCGCACGCACGCGGTGCGCAGGCTGCCGGTACTGGAGGGCGGCCGGCTGGCGGGGATGGTCAGTATCGGCGACCTGGTGCAGGAGAGCGACCCCGACTCGGCGCTGGCCGATATCAGCAGGGCGGCGCCGGACACCTGGTCCGAGGAGGGCCCGACCGGCCGGCGGTGACCAGCCCGCACGGGCCATCTCCCGCTGCCCGCTGCCGCCTCCCCTTCCTCCCGTTCCACGCGCGCCGTAGCGCGTCGCGCCACTGCTCGCTGTCCATATTGCGGAACATTCTTGCTCGCATGGCAAGACGCCCGGCTACAGTGCGCGAATGGCACACGAGACCGCCGTGTACACCCACGGCCACCACGACTCAGTCCTGCGCTCGCACCGCTGGCGCACCGCAGCGAACTCGGCCGGATACCTGCTCGACCGGCTGCGCCCTGACCACCGCGTCCTGGACATCGGCTGCGGCCCCGGCACCATCACGGCCGACCTCGCGGCACTGGTGCCCCAGGGCTCGGTCACCGGGCTGGACGCGGCGCAGGAAGTGCTGGAACAGGCTCGGGCGACCGCGGCGGAACGCGGCGTGACCAACGCCGAGTTCACCAGCGGCGACGTGCACGCACTCCACTTCGCGGACGGCTCCTTCGACGTCGTGCACGCGCACCAGACCCTCCAGCATGTGGGCGACCCGGTGGGAGCACTGCGCGAGATGCGGCGGGTGTGCGCATCCGGCGGGGTGGTGGCTGTCCGGGACGCCGACTACGGTGGCATGTTCTGGTACCCGGAAGCGCCCGGCATGGACGACTGGCTTGGCCTCTACCGCCGGGTCGCCGAAGCCAACGGGGGCGTTCCGGACGCCGGGCGGCGGCTGCACGCGTGGGCACGTCAGGCCGGCTTCACGGACGTCACGGTCTCCACGGGCACCTGGTGCTTCAGTACGCCCGAGGAGCGCGCCTGGTGGAGCGGGCTGTGGGCGGAGCGCACCGTGGCCTCCCACTTCGCCGCGGTCGCTGTCGAGGGCGGCCTGGCCACCCACGACGACCTGCGCCGGATCTCCGAGGCGTGGCGGGCCTGGGGCGAACAGGAGGACGGCTGGTTCACCGTCGTACACGGCGAGATCCTCTGCCGCGCCTGACCGGATGCACCCCGCGGCGCCCTCGGACACCACCTCGCTCACCGGCGCAACTGCACACCCAGCGACCGTGGTTCGGCACAGCGCGCGGCCCCCTCTAGGGTGGTGCCATGGATATTCTGGGGACCTCGCTGCGTATCTGTGTCGACGATCTGGACGCCGCCGTGCCGGTGTACGAACGGCTGGCCAGCGCGGAGGCGATGCGCTTCCAGAACGGTCCGGTCGAGGTCGCCGCCGTCGGTCCGTTCTTCCTGATGAGCGGCCCCGAGGAACACCTCAACGTGCTCAGCAAGGTCAAGGCGACGCTCGCGGTACAGGACGTGGACGACGCGCTGGCCGACCTGCACACCGTGGGGGCGCAGGTCATCGCGGGCCCCAAGCCCACCCCGATCGGTCGCAACCTGGTCGCCCGCCACCCGGACGGCAGCGTCTTCGAGTACGTGGACCGGAAGCAGGGGGCCACCGAGCAGTAGCCCCTCCTCTCGTCCCGTGGCTCAGGGCCGCATCCGGAAGTCGTAGTGGGGCGGGAGGGGGTCGGCGGTCAGCGCCGACCAGGTGTCGCTCAGCACCTCTTCGCCCTCCCGCAGGTCCTCCACCTCGAACCCCGCGTCGAAGAGCGCCCGGGCGCCCTTGACGTCCCCCTTCGCCAGCAGCGCCCGGGCACGCAGCAGTTGGCAGCGGCCACGCTGCCGCTGCTCCTCGGGCAGCCCGTCCAGCACGCCTTCGGCCTCCTGAGCGCGGTCCACGGCCAGCAGCGCCTCGGCCGTCTCCCGGGCCAGCACGCCGAGTGCGGCCGCTGCCAGCGGGTCGCGGCCTTCCAGCCGTTCACCGGCGTCCCGCACGGCTGCCAGCAACCGCTCGGCGGCGCGGGCGGCGTTGCCGTCCTGCTGATCCGCGACGGCGAGGCAGCGCAGCACCGGCCAGCGCCCGCCCGCCGCCAGGGACCGCTCCCAGCTCCGTACCGCCTGGGACCGGTCACCGGCGTGCCACTGCGCCACGCCCAGGTGGTAGTCCAGTTCCCACCGCAAGACCCTGCCGGACGCCTCGGCGTCCGGGTCGGCGTCCGCCGACTCCAGCAGCTCCCGCCACTGGTCAGCCACCAGCGTGGGCCCCGGCGGCACGTCGTGGGGGCCGCAGGGCAGGGTGCCGGTGTGCAGCAGCTCCCGCCACGGCCGCTGCTCGGGCCCCAGCGTCTCCGGCGGGAACGGCGTACCCGGAAGAGTGAAACCGCCGCGCTCGGTCTCCAGCGCTCCCCACCCCGACCCCGTCGACAGCCACCCGTCCCCCGGCCCGCCCTCCGGCTCGACGTCCGCCTGCGACCGCCATGCCGCGTAGGCGGCCTCCACCGTTCCGCGCGGCAGCGCCGCCTCCAGCCGCTGCTCCGTATGGGCGCGCGCGGCAGGCCAGTCCCCGCCGTGCACCGTCCCGGGGTCGGCGCTCAGCGGTCCGTACGCCTCCAGCCAGGCGAGCTCGCCGCCCGCCTCCAGCGGCAGGTGTTCGAGCTGGGTGCGGGCGAGACCCGCCTGGATCTCCACATAACCGGGGGTGCCCGGTTCGGTCAGCCACTGCTGCCAGCGTCGGCCGCCCGGCCCCGCGCCCCAGACGAACAGCTTGCGGCCGCTGAGCAGGTCCGTGGAGGTCTGGACGAGACCGTGCCCCTTCTCGTCCAGCGCGGTGATCCATTTCCGGGAGCCGTCGGGCACCTCGTAGAAGTAGTCCGCCGGGAACCGGCTGTGCAGCGGGTAGGTCAGGTCGGTGCCCTCCCACTCGGGTACGGGTATCCGCCGCAGCCTGCGCTCGTAGGCGAAGTACCAGGTCTCCTCGGCGGGCGCGAGCACCCGCGTGCCCGGGTCCTCGGGCACCGCGATGTTGGACCACCAGTACACCGGAACGGTGCGGTGGTGCGGGTTGCGGATACGCGCCCCCACATACAGGAAGTCCGAGTTCTCGGGCAGCCACAGGTCCACCTGGAAGGGGGTGTCACGCAGCCGCTCCCACTCCCACAGCCGCACCATCACCCCGTCCCCGCCCGGCGCCGGCACCCGCGCCGCGTGCAACGGCGCGCAGGAGAGCGCCGTATGCCCCGTGGCGCCGATGTTCCATTCGACGCCACCGGAGAACCAGGCGCCGTTGAGGGCGAAGTCCGCGGGCTGGAAGACCGGGTTGACATACAGCAGCTCCCGCCCGGTCGGCTTGTGGAAGAGCGAGGCGAGACGGCCACCGAGGCCGGGATGGACGGTCGCGCGCAGCCGGTCGTTCTCCAGCACGAGCGTGTCGAGCCGGGTGGGGGTGCGCTGCCGCCCGTAGCCGTCCAGGACGCGGGTGGGCAGCACGGAGCGCAGCGGGGCGTAGCCGACCTGCCGCGCCATCCGGGCCGGCAGCGCGGCGCGGTCCGCGTCGGTGAGGACGTGGGCCTCGTCCGGCGGCAGCAGCGCGGGCAGCGGATTCTCCGGGCCGAGCGGCGCGGCGGGCAGGGTCCGGGTGCTGCGTCGTACGGTCGTGGCCACGGCAACCTCGCTTCATCCATACGTCGTCCGCGGGCGCCACCGCCTGACCGGGACCCCCCGATGACCATGGAACACGCTCCACTGCCCCCGCGCCAGATCCTTTTCCCCGCGTGGACAGGGCCGTTGGGCGGCTAGGACTCCAGGTACCTCAGGACGGCCAGGATGCGCCGGCTGTAGCCGGTGGTGTGCGACAGTTCGAGCTTGTCGAAGACGGCGGCCAGGTTCTTCTCCACCGCGCTCAGCGAGATGTGCAGCTTCTGCCCGATGGCCGTGTTGGTGTGCCCCTGCGCCAGGGCCTCCAGCACGCTGCGCTCCCTGGGCGTGAGGCGGGCCAGCGGGTCCGCGTGCGTGGTACGAAAGACCAACTGCCGTACCACCTCCGGGTCGATGACGGCGCCACCGGCCCGGACGCGCTCCAGGGCTTCCAGGAACTCCTCGACCTGCGCGACGCGGTCCTTGAGGAGGTATCCCACCCCTCGCGCGTCGGAGGCCAGCAGCTGGGCCGCGTAGTTGCGCTCGATGTGCTGGGACAGCACCAGGACGCCGACATGCGGCCAGCGTTCCCGGATCTCCAGCGCGGCCCGCAGCCCCTCGTCGGTATGAGTGGGAGGCATCCGGATGTCGAGGACGACGACATCCGGCTGCCGCTCGGCCATCTCCGTCAGCAGGGAGACCGCGTCCCCGAACGAGGCGGGCACCTCGTACCCCTCCTCGGCCAGCAACCGCACCAGCCCCTCCCGCAACAGGGTCGAGTCCTCGGCGATCAGTACACGCACGGCAGCTCCGCTGTGATGGTGGTCGGTCCCCCAGGGGGGCTGTCGATACGCAGTGCGCCGTCCAGCGCCGCCACCCGGCCGCGCAGCCCACTCAGCCCGCTGCCCGCCGGATCGGCACCGCCCTTCCCGTCGTCCCGCACACGCACCACGAGCACCTTCCCCGGGCCGCCGGGAGCGCCGCCGGCCGTGCGGAGCGCCACCCGTACGGAGGTGGCGCCGGAGTGCTTCGCCGCGTTGGTCACCGACTCCGACACCACGAAGTACGCCGCCGTCTCGACGGGCTGCGGCAGCGGTTCGGCGACCTCGAACTCGGTACGCACCGGAACGGCACTGCGCTCGGCCACCCCGCCCAGCGCCTCCCGCAGCCCCAGGCTGTCCAGCGCCGAGGGGTAGATCCGCCAGGCCACCTCGCGCAGTTCGGTGACGATGTCCTGGGCCTCCTGGTGCGCCTGACGCAGCAACGCCTCCGCCCGGCCGGGATCGCGCCCCCTGCGGACCCTGCCGAGCACCATCGCGAGCGCCACCAGACGCTGCTGCATCCCGTCGTGCAGGTCCCGCTCGATCCGCCGGCGCTCGGCGTCCACCGCGTGCACGACCGCCGCCCGGCTGGTGGCGAGTTCGTCGATACGCCGCTGGAGCAGCTCCCGTTCGGAGAGGCCGAAGCACTCCCGGGCGCTGCGCTCGTCCAGCCCGGCGAGCGAGTGCAGCCCCTGGAGGTCGAGGAAGAGCAGCACCCCGCCGAGCAGCAGCTGCGCCAGCCAGTCGTCCCAGGCGAAGGCCCCCTGCACGGTTCTCACCGCCACCAGCCCTGCCAGGATGGCGCCGAAGCCCAGCAGCCCCAGTACAACGAGGGTCAGCAGCCCCGTGCAGCAGCGGACCGCCAGATAGCGCAGCAGCTTCTGGTCGGACGCCTTGTAGTGCTCGGGGAAGCGGTCGCCGAAGAAGGCGGACCGGCGCCTGCGTTCCAGCGCCGTCAGCACCCGCACTCCCGCCATGAGAAGGCGCAGCGCACCGCCGCGGGTCAGCGGCCACAGCAGAAGGGGGCCGAGGGCGGCACCCACGAGGACGAGGTGGAGGAAGCCGAGCAGCGCCGTGGCGCAGCCGAGGAGCAAGCCGAGGCCGCGGACGGGCCGAGCAGGCGGCGGCCAGGATGCCACGTCGCGGTTCTCGTCTCCGGCTCTCGCTGTGCCGCTCTCGCCGCGGGCACGGGCACCTCGCACAGCGTCGGAGCCTAATACGGGCCCACGACCGGAACAAGATCGCTCAAGTGCGGGGCCGGTCATCCGGCGCGACGGTGCTTGGCCCGGCCGTTGCCGCGCAGCCGAACCGCGACGTACCCGGCGAGCGCGAGCACCACCAGGACCAGCACCGCCTTGGAGAGCAGCCCGACATACGCCCCCACCGACTCCCACTTGTCGCCCAGCCAGTAACCGGCCAGCACCAGTGCGGAGTTCCAGACCAGACTGCCCAGCGTGGTCAGCGCCACGAACGCCGGGAGCTGCATCCGCTCAACCCCGGCCGGTACGGAGACGAGGCTGCGGAAGATCGGCACCATACGGCCGAAGAACACCGCCTTGGTACCGTGCTTGGCGAACCACTCCTCCGTACGCACCAGATCGCCCGCCTTCACCAGCGGCAGCCGCGCCCAGATCGCGTGCATCCGGTCCCGGCCGAAGAGCCTGCCGATCCAGTAGAGGACGACGGCACCCGCCACCGAGCCCAGCGTGGTCCACAACAGCGCGGAGGCGAGCGAGAGAACGCCCTGTCCGGCGGCGAAACCGGTCAGCGGCAGTATCACCTCGCTCGGCAGCGGCGGGAAGAGGTTCTCCAGCGCGATGGCCAGCCCGGCCCCCGGACCGCCCATGGTGTCCACGAGGTCGGCTGCCCAGCCCGCGACGCCGCCGGTGGGCTCCTGCGGCAGGGCCAAGGACGTGAGGGGCCCGGAGGACGAGAGATGCATAGGGGTCTCCACGCTGTCGGTCGGTCGTGGGGGTTGCTCCCCCGATCGCCCTCAACGCTAGAAACCGCAGTTCAACGCCGGTATGAGGGTTGCCGTCCGAGCCTGTGCGGCTTTCCGCAGTCCGCACCCTGCGGAAAACCTCACCCCCGGCCGCCGACGACCGGCCACCCCGTGCGTTCGGCGCTCAGGCCCCCCGGACCTCGTGCGCGGTGGGCTGCCGCAGCGCCCAGGCGGCGGCGTAACCGGACGGAGCGGGAAGATCGGTGAGCTGCCAGCCGGGGACCGGCGCCGGGTCGTCGAGCGCGCTGACGTAGGTGACGGAGAGATCCTCGCCGAGCCCGGAGCCCGTCCCCTTCAAATACGCCTCCTTGCGCGTCCAGCAGCGGGCGAACACAGCAGGCAGCGCCTCGGCGTCCTCGACGGCCGCCAACTCGGCCTGCTCGCGCGGGTGCAGCGCGCTCATCGTCTCGCGCGCCGAGGCGACACGGGGGTACTCCTCGACGTCGACCCCCACCGGCACGGCCGCGAACGCCATCATCACCACGTCCCCCGCGTGCGAGAGCGAGAAGTGCACCGGGTCGCCGAGCACGGTGGGTCTGCCGTGCGGGCCCCCGCACACGGGGCAGTCGGCCCGGGTCAACCGCACCTCGGACGGCTCCAGTCGCAGCAGCGCCCCCAGTTCCCTGCGCAGCGCCAGGTGCGCCACCACATAGCGGTCACGGTCGGCCTGGCGCACAAACGCCGCCGCACGCTCCCGCTCGTGTGCCGAGAGCGGCGCGAGGGCTCCGGGAACCCTGGTAGCGGCCGCGTGCTCGGAGACGCGGACCACCCGGACGGCCGGAGAGCGGGCTGGGTCACCGATATCGAGTGCGGCGCTCGTCATGCCGCGACCGTACCCGAACGAGCGAGGGCCACGCTTGAGTGCGTCCGGCGCCCAAAGGCCCACCGCCCCTTGGCCGTACCGGGACCTGCTGTCGGCGCGGCGCGCCCCATGGCCGGCCATCGGCCCCGAGCCGATGACGGGCGACCCCGCCTTCGACACGCCATGTGGAGTACGCGCTGTGGTCGGTGGGCGACGACGACGGTCTGGAGGACAGCATCACCCTGCTGCGGCAGGCCCGTGACCTCGCGGACGTCGCCGGGCTGTCGGCCCCGGAGCGGGTCCGGAGCGGGTCCGGAGCGGGTCCGGAGCAGGTCCGGAGGCCGCGGGTCCGTCGGCCGGCAGGACTGGCCTGGTCAGTCCGAGACGAGTCGCAGGACCGCGGTGCCGTCCGCTCCCGACGCCACTTGGACCACCACCGCGCCGTCCACCTTGCCGGGCGACTCCCCCACGGGACCGCACACGCTGTTGCTGCCCCCGCTGCGGAAGACGGCTGTGCAGCCACTGCCCCACCCCACGCTGTGCCGCCTACTCCCCCGTTCCATACCCCGCCAGCTCCACCACCACATCGAGCTGCCCGACATGGCGCGCGTACTCCTGGAGGAGATGGAAGAGGATCCAGGCCAGGGTCGGCGCCTCTTCCTCGGTGCCGAAGCGGCCGCCTCTCGCTGCTCGCTGGCCGAGTTGCGCGGCGGCCGTGATCCGCCGCGATCGCTCGCACTGCCCGGCGAAGGCGTCCAGCACCTGCTGGGTACTCGTCCCGGCCGGGACCTGCCAGCGGTCCTCCGCGCGCCCTGAGCCTCGGTCGCCCCATGGGTCGGGCACCTGCTCGGCGGCGAAGCCCCAGCTCAGCCAGCGCTGTTCGACGTACTGAAGGTGGCGGATCAGCTCCAGCGGAGTCCAGCCCGAGGGCAGCCTGGGGGCCCTGAGCTCTTCCTCGGGGAGAGCCGAAGCCTTCCGGAGCAGGGTGTTGCGGTAGTAGTCGAGATAGCCCTCCAGCAGGTGGTGCGGGTCGGCCAGAGTCGGTGCGGGCTCTCCCTCCGGGAGCGGCGGGACGCTCATGTGCGCAGCTCCAGCGGGGGGATGTCGGCGCGCTCCAGCCCGAACGTCTGGGAGTACAGCGACAGTTCGGCCTCCACCGCGCTCACCATGGTGTCGGCCCTGCGGAAGCCGTGTCCCTCTCCTTCGAAGGCGAGGTAGGCGTGTGGGATGCCCCTGCCCTTGACCTGTTCCAGGAAGCGCTCGCACTGGATGGGCGGGCAGATCACGTCGTCCAGCCCCTGGAGCAGCAGGAAGGGCACGGAGATCCGTTGGGCCCGGTGCAGCGGGGAGCGCTCGCGGTACCTGCCGGGGACCTCCGAGAGGGGGCCGACCAGGGATTCCAGATACTGCGACTCGAAGTCGTGGGTCTCACCGGTGGCCCAGCCCGTCAGGTCGAGGATGGGGTAGGTCACGGTCCCGCAGGCGTACAGGCCCTCCGTCAGGGTGGAGGTGAGCGAGGCGGCGCTGGTCCAGCCGCCCGCGCTGCCGCCCCGGATGGCGAGCCGTGCCGGGTCGGCGGTGCCCTCCCGGGCGAGGGTGCGGGCCACCGCGGCGCAGTCCTCCACGTCCACCACGCCCCACTGCTGCCGCAGCCGGTTGCGGTACTCCCTTCCGTAACCGGTCGAGCCGCCGTAGTTGACCTCCGCCACGCCGATGCCGCGCGAGGTGAAGTAAGCGATCTCCAGGTCGAGCACCAGGGGGGCGCGGCTGGTCGGCCCGCCGTGCACCCACACCACGTACGGCGGCAGCTCGCCGGCCGGAGCGGCGTGGTCGGGGTGGTGCGGCGGATAGATGTGGGCGTGGATGTCGCGCCCGTCGGGACCGGTGAAGGTGCGGATCTGCGGTTCCGGGTAGTAGGCCGGGTCCACATGGTCCTCGTGGTGCGAGGCCAGCACCACGGTGTGGCCGGTGCGGGTGTCCAGCTCGACGATCTCGAACGAGGTGCGGGGGCTGGCCGCGATACCTGTGACGCGCGAGTCGATGACCGCGAGCGAGGCCGCCCACTCGGTCCAGGGGCCGGCCGCGTCGACCAGTTCGCCGGTCTCCGGGTCGAGCACGCCCAGTCGCTGGGCGCCGCGGCCGTGGAGGGTGGCCACCAGCCCGCCGGGCAGCGGGGCGAACCAGCGTTGGCCGATCTTCCATGCGGCGCCTGCGAACTCCTCCTCGCGCGGGCACAGCGGCACCCTGGGTACGGTGGGGCCTCGTCCCGGCTCTGCCGCCTCAGCCGTCTCGGCTGCTTCGACGTCCACTCGCTGGAGGTTCCACCAGCCGCTCGCGTCCGAGGCGATCAGCAGTGCGCCGTCCGTCCCGAACTCGGCCTGGGCAACGGCCTCTTCGGGCCCGCCCGCGACCGCGCGGGGCGTGCCCAGCGTCCCGTCGTCGGCGATCGGCGCCGTCATGACGCGGGTGCCGTCCCATGGCATGGCCGGGTGGTCCCAGGCCAGCCAGGCCAGGCGGCGGCCGTCAGGGGAGAGCCGCGGGCCGGTCAGGAACCGGTCGCCGTCGCCGGTCAGTTCCCGCACCCGTCCCCGGTCCTCGGCGGCCGAGCCGTCCAGCGGGACGGCGGCGAGTACCCGGCGCACGTCGGTGGGCCCCTCGCCGGTGAACTCCTCCAGCACACACCACGCTTCTGCGCGCTCGGGCAGCACCACCGGATCGCACCAGCGCAGCCCGCCGTCGGTGATCTCGGAGAGCGGTGTCAGCGGCCGGGGCGCGGCGTCCGGCGCGTCGGGCTCCAGCGCGTAGAGCCGCTGGTCGGCGAAGTGGGTGAAGACGATCAGCGGTCCGCCCTCGGCGCGGGGCGCGCCGGCCCAGGGCAGTCCGCCGTATTCGATGACGCGGTTGCGTACGTTCCACGGTGGGGGCAGCACGCTGACCGGGGGGCGCTGCCCGTCGGCCGCGAGCCGCAGCAGGGCGCGGCGTCCGCCCTCCTCGGGGCGGGGTTCGGTCCACCACAGCTCCTCGCCGACGGAGCCGAGGAACTCGGGCCGTCCGTCGTGCGCGGCGACCATGCCGGCGTCGATCGGTGAGGGCCAGGTTCCGTAGGGGGCCTGGACGGACATGAGAGGTCAGCCTCCTGACGGGACGGTCGCGTCGCGGGTGGTGGAAGCGGAGGCGGCGGTGGCACCGCCGAGGAGGGTGCGGTCCAGCACGCGGAGGCCGAAGTGCAGTGCTTCGACGGGCACGCGCTCGTCCACGCCGTGGAACAGCGCCTGGTAGTCGAAGCCCTCGGGCAGCTTGAGCGGTGTGAAGCCGTAGCCCATGATGCCGAGCCGGGAGAACTGCTTGGCGTCGGTGCCGCCGGACATGCAGTAAGGCACCGCGTGCGCGCCGGGATCGAAGTGTTCGAGCGCCTCGCTCATGGCGGCGAACAGCGGCGAGTCCACCGGCGCCTGGAGCGGGACCTCGCGGTGTTGGAACTCCCAGCGCACGTCAGGGCCGGTCAGGGCGTCGAGGGTGGCGTGGAACTCCTCCTCGGCGCCGGGCAGCATCCGGCCGTCGACCCGGGCCGTCGCCGTTCCCGGAATCACATTGACCTTGTAACCGGCCTCCAGCACCGTCGGGTTGGCGCTGTTGCGCACGGTCGCCTCGACCAGTGCGGCGGCTGGGCCGAGCTGGGCGAGCAGCGCGTCCACCTCGGCGTCCTGCGCGTCAGGACCGAGCGGCCGCAGCCCGTGCAGCTCGGCGAGGCGGGCCAGCGCCGCCCGCACGGTGGGGGTGAGCCGCACCGGCCATTCGTACTCTCCGATGCGGTGGACGGCGGCAGCGAGGCGGCTGACGGCGTTGGAGTGGTTGACCTTGGAGCCGTGGCCCGCCCTGCCGTGCGCGGTCAGCTTCAGCCAGGCCGTGCCGCGCTCCCCAGCCCCCACGGGGTAGAGCCGACGGTCGGGCCCGGCGTGGAAGGTGAAGGCCCCGGACTCGCTGATGCCCTCGGTGCAGCCCTCGAACAGCTCCGGGTGCTCCCGCACCAGGAAGTCGGAGCCGAACTCGGCGCTGTCCTCCTCGTCGGCGGTGAAGGCGAGGACGATGTCGCGCGGCGGGCGCACCCCGGCGCGGGCCCAGGCGCGGGCCAGCGACAGGGCCATGGCGTCGGCGTTCTTCATGTCGATGGCGCCGCGGCCCCACACCACGCCGTCCCGCACCTCGCCGGAGAAGGGGTGCACGGTCCAGTCGGCGGCCTCGGCCGGGACGACGTCGAGGTGGCCGTGGAGCAGCAGCGCCCCGGCGCCGGGGTCGGTGCCCTCGATCCTGGCGACGACGTTGGTGCGGCCGGACTTCTTCTCCAGCAGCCGCGGCTCGATGCCCACGTCGGCGAGCCCCGCGGCCACATATTCGGCGGCCGGGCGCTCGTTGCCCTCGCCGCCGCCCCGGTTGGTGGTGTCCAGGCGGATCAGCTCGGAGGTCGCCCGCACCACTTCGTCGAAGACCTGCGCGTCGAGGTGGCCCTGCCGTGGCGAAGGCGTCATCGTGCTCCCCTTCTCTCCTGTAGGCGCGGCCTCTCCGGTACGCACAGCGTGTCCTGTCAGCTCAGCCATACTGCTCCTCCACCGCGGAGGAGACGACGGTCGTGACGGCCTTGAAGCAGCGGATCGCCTCATAGGCGCTGGGCGAGGTGTAGGCCACGCGGCGCTCACCCGTCCGCTCCACGCCGGGCACCACGGTGGCGGCGCCCACCAGGTGTTCGGCGTCGAACTCGATCTCGATGGTGTGGGATTCGGGCTCGGGCGGGGTACGGCGCTCGGCCAGCGGGGCGGCGCGGCGGGCTGCGTCCCGGATGTCGGCCGCGGTGCGGGCCGGGGGCCGGCAGACCGCGGCGTACCGCGACACATAGTCCTTGACGGCGACGCCCACGGCGTCGGGCGCGTACCCCTTGGCGTCCTCGACGGTGCGGTCGTCGCCGGTCACCAGCACGACGGGGACCCCGAACTCGGCGGCCACCAACGAGTTGAGGCATCCTTCGCTGGCCCGCACGCCGTCGGCCCACACGCCTGTCAGGGAGTTGGCGAGGTAGGTGTGCGCGAGGACGCCTTCGGTGCCCGCGCCGGTGTGGTAGCCGATATAGGCGATGCCGTCCACGTCGCCGTGCTGGATGCCCTCGACCATGGAGAGGGACTTGTGCCTGCCGGTGATCATCTCGGCCCGCTCGTCCAGCTTCTCCAGCAGGAGGTTACGCATCGTCCAGTGCGCCTCGTTGATGAGGACCTCGTCAGCGCCCGCTTCGAAGAAGCCCCGGACGGCGGCGTCCACGTCGGAGGTGAACAGCGACCGGCAGCGCTCCCACTGCGGCGTGCCCGGCAGGACGTCCGCCGGCCAGGTGACTCCCGTTGCGCCCTCCATGTCGGCGCTGATGAGGATCTTCATGCCCGGCACGTTACGCGGTAGCCAACCGCCAGGACACCCCTGTGGATAACTCCACTGGTCCACACCACTCGTTTTCACCCCAGCGGGTGAGGAACTTCTGCGCACCCGTCGCTGACCTGCACGTTCAGCGCCGTGAGCGCGGGATCGTGCGGGGCGAAGAAACGGTGCACCTCCGCGTCGACGGCTACGGCGGCGGCCGGGAGGCAGCCGCGCACGGCGACCGGCGTCTCGCCCCTCCCGAGGGTGTCCGCCGTCCGGGCCGCACGCTCGGCGGCACACGCCCCTCGGTCGGCGTGCGGCTCGCTTCCCATCGCCTCGAGTCCTCTCTTCCGGTGACGGCCGGCCCGGCCGCGAGGGGGCACGGGTACTCATCACCGTGGAGCCGGAGGGGGACGAAGAGGGAAGTCACGAACGGAGGGGGGAGGCGCCGGGGGTGGTGTCCGGCGCTCCTACGCCGCGGGAAGCGCCCGGCCCGTACGCCGTCCGAGCGCCGGGGACCGCGCTCAGTCCTCGTGCCCCAGTTGCAGGTCGCGCTCCGTGCGCCCGCCCCCGGCGATCTGCAGGACAGTGGCGACCGGCGGATATCCGGCGGCGACCACTGTGTACTCGCCCGAGGCCAGGTCGACGAACCGGAAGACACCGTCGGCCCCGGTCGTCGCCGTGTCGACGACATTGCCTGCCGCGTCCAGCAGCGTGACCCTCGCGTCCTCGACGGGCCGTCCGCCGGTGGCGCGTACGGTGCCGCGCAGCACCGCGCCGCCGGCGAGTTCGATGTCCTGCCAAGTCTCGCGGGACGCCTGTACGGAGACGGGGAGAGCCGCCGGGCGGTAGACGGGGGCGCTGGCGGCCAGCGTGTACTCGCCCGCGACCAGCTCGGTGATGACGTAGTTGCCCTCGCGGCCGCTGCGGGTGGTGGCGACGACCTCGCCGCGCACATCCGTGAGCGTGACGATGGCGTCCCTGACCGGGTTGCCGTCGGCCGTCAGCACGCTGCCCGCAAGCCGTCCCGCACCTCCGAGCACCACGTCGAGGTCGACCGGACGTTCGCCCACGGTGACGCTGACCGCGCGCGGCTGGTGCCCGGACGCGGCCGCGATCAGCACATACGAGCCCTCCCCCGGTGTGCTGAGCGCATACCGCCCGTCGTCCCCAGTGGCGCCGCGCCCGATCTGCCGGCCGGCCGTGTCGACGAGGGTGAGCGCCGCGCGGGGGACGGAACTGCCGTCGTGGTGCCGCACGGCCCCGCAGACCGGAACGCCCGCGGCGCAGGGCGGGTACTGCGCCTGGGGGTGCGGTGCCGCGCCGTCGGCCTCGGTGGCGGACGCTGTGGGTGCTTCGGCGATACGGGCCGGGGGCACGGGCGTGTGCTGGGACACCAGGGGTTTCTCCTTGAGGAAGAGGGAAAGTGCCAGCCCGAGGACGAGCACCGGAACGAGGTAGAGGAAGATCCGCGGCATCGCGTCCGCGTACGCGCTGACATAGCCGTCGCGCAGCGGCGCCGGCAGTGCGCGCACGAGCTGCGGGGTGAGGGAGTCGGGGTCGGGCACCTCGCCCCGGCCACGGGGCAGTTCACGGGCGAGGGCATCCGCGAGCCGGTGTGCCAGGAGGGTCCCGAAGAGCGCGGCACCGACGCTGCCGCCGATCTGCCGGAAATAGTTGTGGGCGCTGGTGGCGGCCCCGAGGTCGGCGGGGCGCACGGAGTTCTGCACCGCCAGGATCAGCACCGGCAGCACGAATCCGATGCCCAGGCCGAGGATGCCCGACCAGACGCCGAAGACCGTGCGCGAGGTGTCCGCCTCCAGTTTGGAGAGCAACCACATGCCTTCGGCCGACAGGGCGCAGCCGAGGATGGGATAGATCTTGTAGTGCCCGGTACGGGAGATGAGCTGACCCGACAGGAGCGAGGAGACGACGACCCCGCACATCAGCGGCAGCATCAGCAGCCCGGAGGAGGTGGCGCTGACGCCCTCGACCATCTGCAGGAAGCTCGGCAGATAGCTGGCGGCGCCGAACAGCGCGATGCCGATGGCCGCGCCCACGAGTCCGGTCACGTTGAAGACGGAGTCCCGGAACAGCCGCAGCGGCAGCACGGGTTCGGGCGCGAAGCGCTCGGCGAGGAGGAAGAGCACCCCGCTGACCAGCGCCCCTGCGGCCAGGCCGAGGATGACGCGGTCGCCCCACGGGTAGGTGGTACCGCCCCAGCTGGTGAGCAGGACGAGGCAGGTGGAGAACACCGCGATCAGCAGCGCGCCGAGGAGATCGAGCCGGGGGCGCACGCGGGGGCGCGGGAGCTTCAGCGCGAAGGAGGTGACCAGCAGCGCGAGCAGGCCGACCGGCACGTTGAACCAGAAACACCAGCGCCAGGACAGATCGTCGGTGAACCAGCCGCCCAGCAGCGGTCCGGCGACGGAGGCCAGTCCGAAGGCGGCGCCGATCAGCCCCATGTAGCGCCCGCGCTCGCGCGCCGGTACGACGTCCGCGATGATCGCCTGCACGCCGATCATGAGGCCGCCGGCGCCCGTGCCCTGCACCGCGCGGTAGACGATCAGCTCCTCCATCGATCCGGCCCATCCCGCGAGAGCCGAGCCGACGGTGAAGACCCCGATGGCGAACAGGAAGACCCCCTTGCGGCCGAACAGGTCACCGAGCTTGCCGTATACGGGCAGTCCGATGGTCGCCGCGAGCAGGTAGGCGGTGACGGCCCAGGACATCTGCCGCAGGCCGTCGAGTTCGCCGACGATCTTGGGGAGCGCCGTTGCGACGATGGTCTGTTCGAGCGCGGCCAACAGGAGGGAGAGCAGCAGCGCCCCGAACACCAGCCTGAGACGGCGCGGCGAGAGGGAGACCTCCGGCTGCGGACCGGTCTCCGCCGGCGGCCCGCCCTGACCGCCCCCGCTCGCGGCCCCACCGGGCGCGGGGCCTGACGCCGGTCCCCCGCCGGAGGCCGACTCGGGCCCGGGCGACGGCCGTGCCGTGGAGGGCCGGGAGGTCACGCCCGGCGCGGGGGAGGCCGACGCGTACTCCCCCGCCCTCGCTTCCGCGAGCGGAACCGCGCGCTGGCCGGGCAGTTCCACGGTGACCTCGACCGCGGCCGGGCTCTGCCCGGCCGCCGCCGGTTGTTCGGTCACGGATGTGCGAAGTCCCGCTACCGGTACGGGATTCCCATCGTCCCTGCCGTGGAGGATCGTCCCGCCGGTCCCGCCCATCGCACTCCCCTTGCCGCTGCTCGTGGGGGAGTATTTCTCGCATTGCACGACAAGAGCGTTCAAGCACGGTTCGTGTGCGCGGCGTGGGGCCACTGGGGCGCGATTCGGTTGCCCGAGGCGCCTGTCACCCTGGCGAACAGGGGTTTTCGCCAACGGGAGAGATCAGCGGCGCGGCAGCACCCTGCGGCGGAAACCACCCGATCCGGTGAGGGTGCGCCGCGCCGGGGAAGCGGGGGTGGTCAGCCGCCCTGTTCCATCTTGGCTGCCAGCCGCTCGAGGACCTCGTCGTAGATCCGTGCGAGCCCCTTGGGTGCGAAGGTGCGCTCGAAGAAGCCGCCGATGCCGCCGGCGCCGTTCCAGACCGACGTCACGGTGACCCGGGCCGTCTTCTCCTTGCTGCCGGGGGTGACCCGCCAGGTGGTGACCATGGAGGAGTTGCGGTCCTTCTCGACCAGTTCGCCGTCGGCGGGTTCGGTGACATCCAGCAGGCAGTCGCGGACGCGCTTGCTGGTCGCCTGGAGCCTCCAGTGCACGACCGTGCCCTCGCCGTCGCCGCCCTCCCTGACCTCGTACTCGCTGAAGTGCGCGGGGAGCAGCTCGGCCCGGGTCCCGCTGTAGTCGGCCAGCGCGTCGAACACCTCATCGGGCCCGGCGGCGATCTCCCGCTGCGTGGTCGCCTCGACCTGCGCCATGACTCCTCCTGTGATTGGACGGCCTGTGTTGACGGGGTGGCCAGCCAATCACCCTCCGGTCGGCTCCCCAAATCCGCCTTGACACGTTCGATGCGAACGAGTGTTCTATTCTGGCAGCGGAAAGCGACAGTGCCGCCAGAGGGACGCGACACCACTACCGAGGAGGCCGAGGATGCGCTGGGACGAGCTCAGGGACGCCGATGAACACAGCCGGACCTCGGCGCCCGCCCTCTTCGCCACGTCGGCGGTTACTACGCGGACGTTCGACACCCCTGAGTTCCGCGGCATGACCTTCCACGAGGTACGCGCCCGCTCGCTGGTGAACAGGGTGCCGGGCGCGTCCCGGATGCCGTTCGAATGGACGGTGAACCCCTACCGGGGCTGCTCCCACGCGTGCGTGTACTGCTTCGCACGCAGGACGCACAGCTATCTGGACCTGGACACCGGGGCGGGCTTCGACACCCAGATCGTGGTCAAGGTGAACGCGCCCGAGCTGCTGCGCAAGGAGCTGAGCAGCCCGCGCTGGCACGGTCAGCACATCGCCATGGGGACGAACGTCGACTGCTACCAGCGAGCGGAAGGGCGGTACCGGTTGATGCCGGGGATTCTGACCGCCCTGCGCGACTACGCGAACCCGTTCTCCCTCCTCACCAAGGGCACTCTCATCCTCCGCGACCTCGATCTGCTGCGCTCGGCCGCGGCCATCACCGACGTCGGGGTCTCGGTGTCCGTCGGCTTCACCGACGAGGAGCTGTGGCGCACCGTCGAGCCGGGCACGCCCGCGCCGCAGCGGCGGCTGGATGTCGTACGAACACTCACGGCGCACGGCATCCCGTGCGGGGTGCTGATGGCCCCGGTGATCCCCTTCCTTGGGGACTCGCCGGCGCAGCTGCGCACCACTGTCCGGGCCATCGCCGCGGCCGGAGCCACGTCCGTCACACCGCTGGCGCTGCATCTGCGGCCGGGCGCACGCGAGTGGTACTTCCGCTGGCTGCACCAGCACCATCCGCGGCTGGTGCGGCACTACGAGGCGCTCTACGCGGCCGGCGCCTACGCGCCCAAGTGGTATCAGCGGCGCATCACGCGGCAGGTGCACGAACTGGCCGCCGAGTACGGCGTGGGCCCTTCGACGTCCGGACAGGCCCGGCGGATCGATCCGGCCACACCGGCCACACCGGCCGCCCCGACCGGCACCGAGCCCGACGACGGGTTCGAAAGCGGCGGGCCCTGGGACGCCGGACCGGGCGGCGCGGAGCTCGGCGACGCACGGGAAAACCACTGCACACAGCTCACCCTGCTCTGAGAGCATGCGCCGCATGCCATCGCCACTCACCCACATCGCAGCGCCCGCAGCTCTCGCACCCGGCAACGGCTGATCGAGGCGTTCGCCTTGACAGCGCCGGACCAGCCCGCGACCGGGTGACTCGGGCATACGCGTGCCGACCGGCGTGTCCCGGGACGTAAGAGCGGTTAACGGATAATTTGCGTCGAAGGGGCATGTCCCTGGCCATCGCTCCCCGGCCACGTCCGCACGCCGACCGCCTTGCCCTGGAGATGTGGAGCGCCCGTATGCGCCTGATGCTGGTCCACCCGAGTGCGCTGATGTACTCCGAGATCTTCCTCCGCCTGGAGCCGCTCGGACTCGAACGCGTGGCCGCCGCCGCCAGGGAAGCGGGCCACCAGGTGCGCGTGGTGGACCTCCAGGTTCTCGACCGGAAGCTGCTGGAGAGGGAGTTGCGCTCCTACCAGCCGGAGGCGCTGGGCATCTCGCTCAACTACCTGGCCAACATCCCCGAGGCCCTGGAGATCGCGCACAGCGCCAAGGCGGCGGCCCCCGGGTGCTTCGTCTTCTTCGGTGGTCACAGCGTCTCCTTCATCGGCGACCATGTGCTGGAGCAGGCCGAGGGCGCGGTGGACGCCATCGCCAGGGGGGAGGGCGAGACCGTGATCGTCCCGCTGCTGGACGCCGTACGGGACAGGGCCGCGCACACCGTGCCGGGTGTGGTGACGGCCGACGGGCGCGGCCCGGCGCCCAAGATGCTGGAGAGCATCGACGGGCCGCGCCCGGCGCGGGACCTGATGCGCCGCCGCAACCGCTACTTCATCGGCGAGCTCGACCCCTGCGCCTCCATCGAGTTCACCCGCGGCTGCCCATGGGACTGCTCCTTCTGCTCCGCCTGGACCTTCTACGGCCGCAGCTACCGGCGGGCAGCTCCGGAGGCGGCAGCCGAGGAGATGGCGTCCATCCGTGAGCCCAACGTCTTCATCGTCGACGACGTCGCCTTCATCAAACCCGACCACGGGCACGGAATCGCGGCCGAGCTGGAACGGCGCGACATCCGCAAGCGGTACTACCTGGAGACCCGTGCGGACGTGCTGCTGCGCAACGAGGAGGTCTTCGAACGCTGGACCCGGCTGGGACTGAAGTACATGTTCCTCGGCATGGAAGCGCTGGACGCCGACGGGCTCGACCAGTTCCGCAAGCGCATCAGCCCGGACGAGAACTTCAAGGCGCTGGAGACAGCGCGGCGGATGGGCATCAGCGTGGCGATCAACCTCATCGTCGACCCGGGGTGGGACGAGGAACAGTTCCGCCTGGTACGCGAGTTCGCCCTGGCCGTGCCGGAGATCGTCCACCTGACCGTGATGACGCCCTACCCCGGTACGGAGGTCTGGCACACCGAGGCCCGCCAGCTGACCACACGCGACTACCGGCTCTTCGACATCCAGCACGCCGTGGTACCCACCCGGCTGCCGCTGGAGCAGTTCTACCGGGAGCTGGTGCGCACCCAGGCCGTCATCAACCGCAAGCACCTGGGGCTGCGCACGGCCATCGGCGCCATGCGGGTGCTCGGCCGTAATCTGGCACACGGGCAGACGAACTTCGCCCGCATGCTGTGGAAGTTCGGCCGCGTCTACAACGCGGACCGGCAGTTCGCCGACCACGCGCGCCCGGTCAAGTACGAGCTTCCCGTGCCCGAGCGCCGCGGAGCGCCCGGCCGCAAGGAGCTGTTCGTCCACACGATCGGCCGCTCCGGCGCCCGGGCCGGTCAGCCGGGGCAGCAGACAGGGCAGCAGGCGGGACCCGCACAGTAGTCGTCAGTCCAGCGGGTCCTCGCGCGGCGGCGCGTCGTCGTTGCCGCGCCGGATGGTGCGCAGCGGTCCGCCGGGCCGCCATGTGCGGAAGACGATCTCCTCACCCTCGATGGTGACCCGCACCACCTCCTCCACGGCCACCCGGAAGAGGTGGAAGACCTCGGGAAGCCCGCCGTCCGGTGTGCCGGCCGCCCACTCCTCGATCTGAGCGGGGTCCGTCACCTCCAGCGCGCGGCCCGAGACCCGTACGTCTCCCCCGTCCATCTCGCTGCCGGGACCCGGATTGGCGTACAGCGCGAACCGGTTGTCCCGGCGCAGGTCCAGCGCCTTGAGCGAGTTCGGCATCATCCCCAGCCACAGCTGCCCCGCCCGGAAGTCCGCCTCGAGACCGGTCAGCCGCGGCGACCCGTCCTTGCGCAGCGTGGCCAGCACATGGTGGGTGTACTTCGCGAACCGCTGCTCGACCACCTTTGCGAACCCCGGCTCCGCCTCCCGGAACCCACTCCAGCCGACAGTGTTCGGCGCAGTCACGTTCTCCGTCGTCATACGGACAGCGTGCGGCGCTAACCCGACATCTTCTGTCCGGTATCCCGGCGCCGCCCGGTCTCCTCGGTCTCGCCGCGCCGGGGCTGATGAGGGATGCGGGCCAGTGCGGCCTTCGCGGAGGGCGAGAGGCGGTGGTGTTCGGCCGCCGCGTCGAGGACCGGGATGGCGCGTTTGTCGCCGAGGGCGCCGAGGCCGACGACGCACGCCTCGGCGATGGGCCAGTAGTGCAGCGGGCCGATCAGCAGGCGCTGGAGGACGTTGATGAGGGTGGGTACCGATTCCGGGGCGCGGAGGGCTGTCAGGAGCCGGACGGGGTAGAGCGCGTAGGCAGTGCGCAGTTCGTTGGTGGCCAGGGCCGCTGCCGCCTTGGCCGTCCGGGGGTCGCGCAGCCGCTCCAGGGCCTGCGCCGCGCTGGCACAGCAGACCGGATCGCGGTAGTTCAGCATGAAGATGAGGGTCTCGAAGGCCCTCCTGTCTCCGGCGCTGCCCAGTGCGAAGGCCGCGATCTCCCGGGCCCACAGCGGCCGTTCGGTCTCCACGAGCACGGCGGCGAGCTGGTCGCGCGCCTCCGTGCTGCGCTGCCTGGCCAGCGTGACCAGACGTGCGTACTCGACGGGCTCGGCCTCGGGCCGCACTCGGTCGATCAGCGCTCGGAACGCGTCGCCCACTCCGGCTCCCCCTCACGTGCTGAGTTCCACAGCGGTGGAAGTGTTCCTACCCCTGGCTTTATGGTTACCCACGAGTTAAGGTGCTCATCAGAGCGGTATCCCCGCTCAGGCGGTTTGGTGACGCAGCCGCCGAGAGTGACGTCGGTTCGGCAGCGGGCCCGGTACGCGCCCAGGCGCGTCGGACCCGTATGGACCGCCTCGCGACCGGGCCCCGGGACAGGGCCGCGCAGCGGGGCGTGACCGGTAACTCCCCTGCCCTGCGCGTGCGTACGCCCGCGCGCCCGGTAGTGCACGAAACCCTCACCCTCATCAATCGCGCCCCCTGGCCGGGGGCCTGTGTCACACCCTCTGGAGTCCCCTGATGGACCGTCCTCCCCTGCGCACGATCGCCGTCGTCGGCCTCGGCACGATGGGTACCGGCATCGCCGATATTCTCGCCCGCGCCGGGCGTGAGGTCATCGGCATCGACACGAACGAAGCAGCCGCGCGGCAGGCCGTTGCCGCACTCGAGTCCTCCACCGCGCGCTCGGTCGAGCGCGAGCGGATGACACAGAGCGAGCGCCGGGACGTGCTGGCGCGGCTGCGCACCTTCACCGGTCTGGACGCCGCGGCCGAGGCCGATCTGGTCATCGAGGTGGTGCCAGAGGACTACGACACCAAGTGCCGGGTCTTCGCCGAACTGGACACCGTCGTCAAGCCCGGCACCATCCTGGCCACCGGCACCAACGCGTTGTCCGTGACCCGGCTGGCCGCCGACTCCGACCGGCCCGAGCGCGTGCTGGGGCTGCACTTCTTCAACCCGGCGCCCGCCATGAAGCTGGTGGAGATCGTCTCCTCGGTGCTCACCTCGCCGCAGGCAGTGGCCGCCGTCACCGAGCTGGCCCGGGAGCTGGGCAAGGATCCGATCGCGGTCGGTGACCGTCCGGGGTTCGTCGCGGACGGGCTGCTGTTCGGATATCTGAACCAGGCGGCCGCGATGTACGAGTCCCGCTACGCCACTCGCGAGGACATCGACTCCGCCATGAAACTGGGGTGCGGTCTGCCGATGGGCCCGCTGGCCCTCCTCGATCTGATCGGGATCGACACGGCACGCACCGTACTCGCGGCGATGTACGAGCAGTCGCACGACCGGCTGCACGCTCCCGCGCCGATCCTGCGGCAGTTGAGCGAGGCGGGGCTGACGGGCCGCAAGTCGGGCCGCGGCTTCTACACCTACGCGGCGCCCGGCAGCTGTGAAGTGGTGCCCGACGCGCTCACCCCCGACCCGGCCGCGTCCCGCGGAACCGGCCGTCCGGTGACCGCGGTGGGTGTCGTGGGCTCGGGGACGATGGCCGGCGGTATCGCGGAGGTCTTCGCGAAGGCCGGCTACCCGACGGTGCTGGCCGCGCGGAGCGAGCAGAAGGCGGCCACGGCCAAGGAACGCGTCGCGCGGTCGCTGGACCGCTCGGTGGACAAAGGCCGGATGACGGCCGAGGACCGGGACGCCGCACTGGCCCGGATCAGCCCCGCCGGGTCGCTGGACGCGCTGCGCGAGGTGGATCTGGTGGTCGAGGCGGTGGCCGAGGACCTCGACGTCAAGCGGGAGTTGTTCCAGCGCCTGGACGCGGTCTGCAAGCAGGGGGCCGTGCTGGCCACCACCACCTCCTCGCTGCCGGTGGTCGCCTGCGCGCGTGCCACCTCCCGGCCGCAGGACGTGATCGGCATGCACTTCTTCAACCCGGCGCCCGCCATGAAACTGGTGGAGGTGGTGACCACGGTGCTGACCGACCGGGAGGCGCATGCCACCGTCCGCGAGATCTGCGCGAGGATCCGCAAGCATCCGGTGGACTGCGGCGACCGCGCGGGCTTCATCGTCAACGCGCTGCTCTTCCCGTACCTGAACAACGCCGTGAAGATGGTCCAGGAGCACTACGCCTCGCTGGACGACATCGACGCCGCGATGAGGCTCGGCGGCGGCTACCCGATGGGCCCCTTCGAACTGCTGGACGTGGTGGGATTGGACGTCTCGCTCGCCATCGAGCGGGTGCTGCACGAGGAGTTCCGCGACCCGGGACTGGCACCGGCCCCGCTGCTGGAACACCTGGTGGCCGCGGGCTGTCTGGGCAGGAAGACGGGGCGCGGCTTCCGTGAGTACGCACGCCGGTGACCGGCGGCATCGCCGGGTGGGGCGGGCTGTTGGAGCCGGCGGCAGGCAGCCCGGCACACAGCCCGCCCCCCGACCCCGTCACGGCGTGTAACGTTCACCACATGCCAGAGCCCGAGAAGAACTCCCGTACGACCAGCCAGCGTGCGAACGGTGCCGCCACCCAGCGACTCAGGGTGCGCCGCGAGTTGGCCGCAGCTGCCATGGAGCTCTTCGCCACGAAGGGTTACGAAGCGACGACGGTGGATGAGATCGCCGCCGCCGCGGGCGTCGCGCGGCGCACCTTCTTCCGGCACTTCCGCTCCAAGGAAGAAGCGATTTTCCCCGACCACGACGACACCCTCGTCCGCGCCCAGGCCGTGCTGGAGGCAGCGCCCGCGCACGAGCACCCGCTGGACACCGTGTGCCGGGGCATCAAGGAAGTCATGAAGATGTACGCCGCCTCCCCCAAGGGCAGCGTGGAGCGGTACAAGCTCACCCGCGAGGTGCCGGCGCTCCGGGAGCGGGAGATCGCCTCGGTGGCCCGCTACGAGCGGCTGTTCACCCGCTATCTGCTGGGCCACTTCGACGAGGAGGCACACCGCGACGGTGTCAGCGGCTACGACGAGCCGCTGCTGGCCGAGGTCGCCGCCTCGGCCGTGGTGACGGCGCACAACCATGTGCTGCGGCGCTGGCTGCGCTCGGGTGCCGCGGGCGATGTGATGGCGCAGCTCGACCACGCCTTCGCCATCGTGCGGCGCACGTTCGGCACCGGCTTCGGCGCGCACCGCCCCAGCGCCGAGCAGCCCGCGGCCTCCGTGGCCCGCCGGGACGAGGTGCTGGTGACCGTCGCCCGTACCGACGCACCGCTGGGCGAGATCATGTCCACCATCGAACGGGCGCTGTCCAAGGACTGAGCGCCGGGAGAGCCCCCTTACGAGGGAGTCGGGTGAATTGCGCCCGAGTCCCGCCCCGCGTACCCGCCTGCGGCCCGGCGAGCGGAAACCATGGCGCGAAGGCGACGTGGAGGTGCGGCAGTGTCGGTTGCGCCGGGCGGGGCGAAGGGCCCCAGGCACAAGGCCAGGAGATCGAGGCCGTGGTTGCGGACCAAGTCGGTGGAGGAGTCGATCCTCGACACCGACGACCCCGAGGGCGGGCTGCGCAAGTCGCTCTCGGCACTCGATCTGACGGTCTTCGGCGTCGGTGTGATCATCGGCACCGGGATCTTCGTCCTGACCGGCCAGGTCGCCAAGTCGACGGCGGGCCCGGCGGTGGCCATCTCGTTCGCGGCCGCGGGCGTGGTGTGCACGCTGGCCGCGCTGTGCTACGCGGAATTCGCCTCGACCGTCCCGGTGGCCGGCTCCGCCTACACCTTCGCGTACGCGTCGCTCGGTGAGCTGCCCGCCTGGATCATCGGCTGGGACCTGGTGCTGGAGCTGGCGCTGGGCTGCGCGGTGGTTGCCGTCGGCTGGTCGGGGTACGTGCGTTCGCTGCTGGACAGCATCGGCTGGAACCTGCCGGACTGGCTCTCGGGCACCAGCGACGCCAACGGGTTCGGTTTCGACCTGCTGGCCTGTGCGCTTGTCCTGCTGCTGACGGTCATCCTGGTGGTCGGCATGAAGCTGTCGGCCCGGGTCACTTCGGTCGTCGTGGCGATCAAGGTGGGCGTGGTGCTGCTGGTGATCGTCGCGGGGGCCTTCTTCATCACCGCCGACAACTACGACCCGTTCGTCCCGCCTGCGCAGGGCGCCGTGGACTCCACCTCCGGGTTCGCGGCACCGCTGATCCAGCTGCTGTCCGGATACGAACCGACCACGTTCGGCGTCATGGGCATCTTCACCGGCGCCGCCATCGTCTTCTTCGCGTTCATCGGCTTCGACGTGGTGGCAACGGCCGCCGAGGAGACCCACAACCCGCAGCGCGACATGCCGCGGGGCATTCTCGGCTCCCTGATCATCTGCACGGTGCTGTACGTCGCGGTCTCCATCGTGGTCACCGGGATGCGCAAGTACACGGAGCTGACCGTGGACGCTCCGCTGGCGGATGCCTTCAAGGCCGTCGGCGAGCCGTTCTGGGCCGGGCTGATCAGCTTCGGCGCCGCGGTCGGACTGACGACCGTGTGCATGATCCTGCTGCTGGGACAGTCCCGGGTGTTCTTCGCGATGAGCCGGGACGGGCTGCTGCCGCGGCTGTTCGCCCAGGTGCATCCGCGATTCGGCACGCCGTACCGCTCGACCATCCTGCTCGGCGTACTGGTCTCCGTCATCGCGGGCTTCGTGAGCCTCTCCGAGCTGGCCGAGCTGGTCAATATCGGCACGCTGTTCGCTTTCGCGGTGGTCGCGCTGGGCGTGATCATTCTGCGGCGGACGCGGCCGGATCTGCCGCGTGCCTTTCGTACGCCGCTGGTGCCGGCGCTGCCGATCGCCTCGGTGCTGGCCTCGCTGTGGCTGATGCTGAATCTGCCGAGTGAGACATGGGCACGGTTCGCGGCGTGGATGGCGCTGGGGGCGGTGCTGTACGCGGGGTACGGGCGGCGCCGTAGCCGGTTGCGGAGAGGCGAGGAACCGGTGCCGCACCACGTGCCGTGAGGCTTGGCGGGGCTGCTGGGGATCGGGGTGCCCCCGTTTCACCGCAGCGGGCTGCGGGTGCGTAGTGGCGGGTCGCGCCTAGCGACGGAGCCGCATGTCAACACGGCCCCGCGCCCCTGAATGGCTGCCCGCGAGGCTTGGCCAGCCCGTGCCGGCGCGGACGTCATTGATCGATCATCGCTCAAATGAGTACGGATCGCGCCATGTGAGATTCCGCGGCACGCAGTGTCTTGTGCTCTGGCACTGGGTGTCATAACTTGGCCTCAGTCCGGGCGCTGTCCCCACGGTGAAACCCGTGTGCCCCGGAACGCTTGGCGTCACAAGCGAGCCGCGCACACCCGCGCACACCGCACGAGCCGAACCGACGGCACTGCCTCACCACCGACGTCCCTCAAGCGATCTTGTAACTTCGCGCTCCGCCGGAGGCATACCGTGAACCAGATCCTCGACGCGATCCTCGCGTCCGACACCTCGCCGGAGGACTTCGCCGCCCTCCCGCTGCCCGAGTCCTACCGCGCCGTGACGGTGCACAAGGACGAGGTGGACATGTTCGAAGGGCTGGAGACCCGGGACAAGGACCCGCGCAAGTCTCTGCACCTCGACGAGGTGCCGCTGCCCGAACTCGGCCCGGGCGAGGCCCTGGTGGCCGTGATGGCCTCCTCGGTCAACTACAACTCCGTGTGGACCTCGATCTTCGAACCGCTGTCCACCTTCGGCTTCCTGGAGCGTTACGGCCGCCTCTCGCCGCTGACCAAGCGGCACGACCTGCCGTACCACATCATCGGCTCCGACCTGGCGGGCGTCGTGCTGCGCACCGGCGTGGGCGTCAACTCCTGGAAGCCGGGCGACGAGGTGGTCGCGCACTGCCTCTCCGTCGAACTGGAGTCCGCCGATGGGCACAACGACACCATGCTCGACCCGGAGCAGCGGATCTGGGGCTTCGAGACCAACTTCGGCGGACTCGCGGAGATCGCGCTGGTCAAGTCCAACCAGCTGATGCCCAAGCCGGACCACCTCAGCTGGGAGGAGGCGGCGGCCCCCGGGCTGGTCAACTCCACCGCCTACCGGCAGCTGGTCTCACAGAACGGCGCCGGGATGAAGCAGGGCGACAACGTGCTCATCTGGGGCGCCAGCGGCGGGCTCGGCTCCTACGCCACGCAGTTCGCGCTGGCCGGCGGGGCCAACCCGATCTGTGTCGTCTCCAGCGAGGAGAAGGCCGAGATCTGCCGCCGCATGGGCGCCGAGGCCATCATCGACCGCAGGGCCGAGGGCTACCGGTTCTGGAAGGACGAGCACAACCAGGACCCCAAGGAGTGGAAGCGCTTCGGCAAGCGCATCCGCGAGCTGACCGGCGGTGAGGACGTGGACATCGTCTTCGAGCACCCGGGGCGCGAGACGTTCGGCGCGAGCGTCTACGTCACCCGCAAGGGCGGCACCATCGTCACCTGCGCCTCCACCTCCGGCTACGAGCACAGCTACGACAACCGCTACCTGTGGATGTCGCTGAAGCGGATCGTCGGCTCGCACTTCGCCAACTACCGCGAGGCGTGGGAGGCCAACCGGCTGATAGCCAAGGGCAAGATCCACCCGACGCTCTCGAAGTCGTACCCGCTGGAGGAGACCGGCCAGGCAGCGCACGACGTGCACCGCAACGTCCACCAGGGCAAGGTCGGCGTGCTGTGCCTGGCCCCCGAGGAGGGCCTCGGCGTGCGCGACACGGAGAAGCGGGCGAAGCACCTCGACGCCATCAACAGGTTCAGGAACGTTTGATGACTGCCAAGGACCGCCCCTGGCTGATGCGGACCTACGCGGGTCACTCCACCGCCGAGGCGTCCAACGAGCTGTACCGGCGCAACCTCGCCAAGGGCCAGACCGGGCTGTCGGTCGCCTTCGATCTGCCCACCCAGACCGGCTACGACCCCGACCATGTCCTCGCCCGCGGCGAGGTGGGCCGGGTCGGGGTCCCCGTCTCCCATCTGGGTGACATGCGCAGGCTCTTCGACGGCATCCCGCTGGAGAAGATGAACACCTCCATGACCATCAACGCCACCGCCATGTGGCTGCTGGCGCTCTACCAGGTGGTCGCTGAGGAGCAGGGCGCCGACATATCCCAGCTGTCGGGCACCACCCAGAACGACATCGTCAAGGAGTACCTCTCGCGCGGGACGCACGTCTTCCCGCCGGGGCCCTCGCTGCGGCTGACCACCGACATGATCGCCTACACGGTCGCCCAGCTGCCCAAGTGGAACCCGGTCAACATCTGCAGCTACCACCTGCAGGAGGCCGGGGCCACACCGGTGCAGGAGATCTCCTACGCGATGGCGACGGCGATCGCGGTGCTGGATGCCGTACGGGACAGCGGACAGGTGCCGCCCGAGGAGTTCGGCCGGGTGGTGGCGCGGATCTCGTTCTTCGTCAACGCCGGGGTCCGCTTCGTCGAGGAGATGTGCAAGATGCGGGCCTTCACCCGCATCTGGGACCGCGTCACCGGTGAGCGCTACGGCATCACCGACGCCAAGCAGCGCCGCTTCCGCTACGGGGTGCAGGTCAACTCGCTCGGGCTGACCGAGGCGCAGCCGGAGAACAACGTGCAGCGCATCGTGCTGGAGATGCTGGCGGTCACCCTCTCCAAGGACGCGCGGGCCCGCGCCGTACAGCTCCCCGCCTGGAACGAGGCGCTGGGTCTGCCCCGCCCCTGGGACCAGCAGTGGTCGCTGCGTATCCAGCAGGTGCTGGCGTACGAGAGCGACCTGCTGGAGTACGCGGACATCTTCGCCGGCTCGCACGTCATCGAGGCCAAGGTGGACGCGCTGGTGACCGAGTCGCTGGCGGAGATGGCCCGGATCGAGGAGATGGGCGGGGTGATGGCGGCCGTCGAGTCCGGCTATCTGAAGTCGCAGCTCGTCGCCTCGCACGCCGAGCGGCGCGCCCGGATCGAGTCGGGCGAGGAGAAGATCGTCGGTGTCAACTGCTTCGAGGGGACCGAGCCGAGCCCGCTCACCGCGGATCTGGACACCGCGATCCTGACGGTCGACCCCGCGGGTGAGGCGGCGACCGTGGAGGCCGTCAAGCGCTGGCGGGAAACCCGCGACGAGCCGTTCTGGCGGGAGGGCACCCGGGAGCCGGGGCTGCACCCGAGCGCCGAGCAGGCCCTCGCCGCGCTGCGCGAGGCGGCGGCGGGCGACACCAATCTGATGGAGGCCACGCTGGAGTGCGCCCGCGCCGGGGTCACCACCGGGGAGTGGGCGGGCGCGCTGCGCGAGGTCTTCGGCGAGTTCCGCGCGCCGACCGGGGTGAGTTCGGCCCCGGTTGCGGTGAGCGCCGAGGCGAGCTCGGAGCTGGCCGAGGTGCGGCGGCACGTGGAGCGCACCGCCATCGAGCTGGGCGTCGGCAAGCTGCGGCTGCTGGTGGGCAAGCCGGGCCTCGACGGGCACAGCAACGGCGCCGAACAGATCGCCGTTCGGGCCCGGGACGCGGGCTTCGAGGTGGTCTACCAGGGCATCAGACTCACCCCGGAGGAGATCGTCTCGGCGGCGCTCGCCGAGGACGTGCACTGTGTGGGCCTGTCCATCCTCTCCGGCTCGCACGCCGAACTGGTGCCCGACGTGCTGGAGCGGATGCGGGAGGCGGGCGCGAGTGACGTCCCCGTGATCGTGGGCGGGATCATCCCGTCTGCGGACGCACGGGCGCTGCGCGAGGCGGGGGTCGCCGCCGTCTTCACCCCGAAGGACTTCGGGATCACCCGGATCATCGGCCGTATCGTCGACGAGATCCGGACTCAGCACAAGCTCGCCACAGGCGATGAGCACAGCGAGCGCGATCAGCGAGAACCACTGGAGGTCACCTCGTGAACAGCGACAACCGGCAGCGTGCGCTCCGTCCGCGCCGTTCCTGCCTGGCCGTGCCGGGCAGCAATCCGCGGTTTCTGGAGAAGGCGCAGGGCCTCCCCGCCGACCAGGTCTTCCTCGACCTGGAGGACGCCTGCGCCCCGCTGGCCAAGCCGGAGGCGCGGCACACCATTGTGAAGTTCCTCAACGAGGGCGACTGGAGTGGCAAGACCCGCGTCGTGCGGGTCAACGACTGGACCACCGAGTGGACCTACCGCGACGTGGTCACCGTCGTGGAGGGCGCCGGGGCCAACCTGGACTGCGTCATGCTGCCGAAGGTGCAGGACGCGGCCCAGGTGCGGGCGCTGGACATGCTGCTGACCCAGATCGAGAAGACGATGGGCCTCGACGTCGGCCGGATCGGCATCGAGGCGCAGATCGAGAACGCCAAGGGCCTGGTGAACGTCGACGAGATCGCCGCCGCCTCGCCCCGGATGGAGACCATCGTCTTCGGCCCTGCCGACTTCATGGCGTCCATCAACATGAAGTCGCTGGTGGTCGGCGAACAGCCGCCCGGCTACCCGGCCGACGCCTACCACTACATCCTGATGCGGATTCTGATGGCGGCGCGTACCCACGACCTCCAGGCGATCGACGGGCCCTATCTGCAGATCCGCGATGTGGAGGGCTACCGGAAGGTGGCCCAGCGGGCCGCCGCGCTCGGCTTCGACGGCAAGTGGGTGCTGCACCCGGGCCAGGTCGAGGTCTCCAACGAGGTCTTCTCGCCCTCCCAGGAGGACTACGACCACGCCGAGCTGATCCTGGACGCGTACGAGTACTACACCTCCGAGGCGGGCGGCAAGAAGGGCTCGGCGATGCTCGGCGACGAGATGATCGACGAGGCCAGCCGCAAGATGGCGCTGGTCATCTCCGGCAAGGGCCGCGCCGCGGGGATGAAGCGGACCTCGACCTTCACTCCTCCGGAGGGCTGAGCCATGCAGTTCGGACGCACCTATGAAGAGTTCACCGTCGGCGATACGTACAAGCACTGGCCGGGCAAGACCGTCACCGAGTACGACGACCACCTGTTCTGCCTGCTGACCATGAACCACCACCCGCTGCACATGGACAGCAACTACGCCGAGTCGACGACCGACTTCGGCAAGAACGTGGTGGTGGGCAACTACATCTACTCGCTGCTGCTGGGGATGTCGGTCCCGGACGTCTCGGGGAAGGCCATTGCCAACCTGGAGATCGAGTCGCTCAAGCACGTGGCGCCGACCTTCCACGGCGACACCGTCTACGGCGAGACGACGGTGCTGGACAAGGTCCCCTCCAAGTCGAAGAGCGACCGCGGGATCGTGCACGTCGAGACCAAGGGCTACAAGCAGGACGGCACCCTGGTGTGCGTCTTCCGGCGCAAGGTGATGGTGCCGACCGAGACCTACGTCAAGGAGCGCGGCGGGGAACAGCCGGGCCGGCCCGAGCTGCGCGAGCCGGCGCCGAAGGGCGGTAAGTGAGATGGGCCGGCTGGCACAGACCGAGGGTCTGACGGAGATACAGCGGGAAATCCTCACCACGGTGCGGAACTTCGTCGACAAGGAGATTCTCCCGGTCGCCACGGAGCTGGAGCACAAGGACGAGTACCCCACCGAGATCGTCGAGGGCCTCAAGGAGCTGGGGATCTTCGGGCTGATGATCCCGGAGGAGTACGGGGGGCTGGGTGAGTCGCTGCTCACCTACGCGCTGTGCGTGGAGGAGATCGCCCGCGGCTGGATGAGCGTCTCCGGCATCATCAACACGCATTTCATCGTGGCGTACATGCTCAAGCAGCACGGCACGCGGGAGCAGAAGGACCACTTCCTGCCCAAGATGGCAGCGGGCGAGATCCGTGGCGCGTTCTCGATGTCGGAGCCCGGGCTGGGCTCGGATGTGTCGGCCATCACCTCCAAGGGCGTGCGCGCTGCCGACGGTTCCGGCGACTTCCTGCTCAACGGGCAGAAGATGTGGCTGACCAATGGAGGCTCCTCCACGCTCGTGGCGGTGCTGTGCCGCACGGACGAGGGGCACCCGGAGGGCACGGCTCCGCACAAGTCGATGACGACGTTCCTGGTGGAGAAGGAGCCCGGTTTCGGCCAGGTCAGGCCGGGGCTCACCATCCCCGGAAAGATCGACAAAATGGGCTACAAGGGGGTCGACACCACCGAACTGATCATGGACGATCTGCGGATTCCGGCCGACCGCGTACTCGGCGGCGCGACGGGCCGCGGTTTTTACCAAATGATGGACGGGGTCGAGGTCGGCCGGGTGAATGTCGCAGCGCGTGGCTGCGGTGTCGCACAGCGTGCTTTCGAGCTCGGAATCGACTACGCCCAGCAGCGTCACACGTTTGGCAAGCCCATCTCGGGGCATCAGGCCATTCAGTTCAAGCTGGCCGAAATGGCCACGAAGGTCGAGGCAGCGCACGCCCTGATGGTGGGCGCGGCCCGCAAGAAAGACTCCGGCCAGCGCAACGACCTGGAGGCGGGAATGGCCAAATATCTCGCTTCCGAGTACTGCAAGGAGGTCGTGGAGGACTCCTTCCGCATCCACGGCGGGTACGGTTTCAGCAAGGAGTACGAGATCGAGCGGCTCTACCGGGAGGCGCCGATGCTGCTGATCGGCGAAGGAACCGCAGAGATCCAGAAAATGATCGTGGGCCGGCGGCTCCTCGAGGAGTACCGCAGCCAGGGCTGAATGTCCCTTTCGGGGTGTTTTCATGGGATTCCAGATCACACCCCGAACCGGGACTTCGGCCACTGACTGGCCCGCTGGCTTGCCCAGTTGCCGTCAGAAACCGATAGCATCCCGGGAAAGCCGCCGTCCCCCTGTCACCTACGCGGCTCCCTCCGCTACGAAGGTCATTCATGCCCCACAGTCCATCCACAGCACCCAGCGGCTCTCCCTCGTCCGGCGCTGACGGCCCCGGCTCCGGCGCACCCCGCGCCCCTCGCGTGCGCCTCGCACGCGGAGCCTCGCCGTGGCTCGCACCGACCGTCGCGACGGCAGCGCTCAGCCTGGCCCGCGCCCGCAAGTCGAAGCGCGCCGCGCTGGTCGCCGTACCCGCGACCGCGCTCGCCGCCGGGATGCTGTGGTTCTTCCGGGACCCGGAGCGGGAAATCGGCCAGGGCCGGGTGATCTCCCCGGCTGACGGCGTGGTGCAGAGCATCATGCCGTGGCAGGACGGCCGCACCCGCGTCGCCATCTTCATGAGCCCGCTGAACGTCCACGTCAACCGCGCCCCGATGGCGGGCACGGTGACGTCCGTCGAGCACATCCCCGGCGGCTACGTTCCCGCGTTCAACAAGGAGAGCGAGAACAACGAGCGCGTCGTCTGGCACTTCGACACCGAGCTGGGCGATATCGAGATGGTCCAGATCGCCGGTGCCGTGGCCCGGCGGATCGTGCCGTATGTGCCCAGTGGTGCCAAGGTCGAACAGGGTGAGCGCCTCGGGCTGATCAGGTTCGGCTCCCGGGTGGACGTCTACCTCCCCGAGGGTGTCGAGACGGCCGTGGAGGTCGGTCAGACCACGACAGCGGGGGTGACTCGCCTTGACCGTGATTGATCCCGATGCGAAGGCCGCGGCCTGGGCCCCAGCCAAGGACCGCCAGGCCGACTACGCGGAGTACGCGGACGGGGACTACAACGAGTTCGACGAGTACGCCGACGACACCGACGACGAGATGCCGCTGTCGACCCGGCTGTCGATCGCGGACACTCTGACGCTCGGCAACGCGACCTGCGGCTTCATGGCGGTGTACTTCACCACCACCGGCGTCCTCATCCCGCATCTGACCGGCAGCGAGGACGGCGGCATGGCCCGGCACAGCGCCGCCACCGCCGTGGTGCTGATGCTGATGGCCGCGGTCTTCGACCTCTTCGACGGACTGGTCGCTCGGAAGCTGCGCAGCTCGGCCATGGGGGCCGAGCTGGACAATCTCTCCGACCTGATCAGCTTCGGGCTGGCGCCCGCCTATTTCGTCGCGGTCTGGGGAATGGTCGCCGACGACGCACACCAGCGGATCTCCGTGGTCGCCGCGGTTGTGGTGCTGCTGGCGGTGGTGCTGCGGCTTGCGCGGTTCTCCTGTGTGCCCATGCGGAACGGGATGTTCCAGGGCATGCCAGGTCCTTTTGGCGCCCTGACCGTCATCTCCATCGTGCTGCTGGGACTCCCCTTCGTGCCGACCGCGCTGGGCATTCTCGGGGTCGCGTGGCTGATGGTCAGCCGCGTGGAGTACCCGAAGCCGCGGGGGCGGCTGGCGGTGGCCATGCTGTGCTGGATCGTGCTCAGCATGGGGATGCTGGCCTCTTGGGCGTTCGACGCCCCTGGAGGCGAGCTGCTGCTGCAGACCGGGTGTGCGTTGCAGGTTGTTCTCGGGGCGGTGATTCCGCTGTTCGCCACTGCGCGGAGGGTGAACGCGTTTCGGGACAACCGACGCGAAGCGAGGGCCGCCGCCCAAAGCTGAGACCGCCACCATTGAGGGGCCCGCCACCGT